>CAZKVY010000037.1:0-35119 GCA_964556305.1 uncultured Nitrospira sp.
TGTTGGCGGCCTGGACGGCTGCCAACAGGTCTTTCAGCGGCGTCAAATTCACGCCCACGACATGATCCGCGGAGCCCTTGCGCGCTACAGTCACCGCCTCGTTCCACAGCCACAACACCACCTCGTGGCCCTGCTCCTTGGCGTTCTTCGCCGCCATGAACGGCAGGGTAGCCATCGTCGGATCGTCCGTGCCACGGCTGCCGGAAATGATAAACGTTGCCATCTAATCCTCCATCAATGCAGGTGGTGCACCAATCGAGAGGCTGCGCCACCTGCTGCGTATTCGTCCCCGCTACTTGGCCAAACTTCTTACATAGGCAATCAACTGCCACACCTGCTCGTCCGGTAACCCGGCAAATGACATCATGCCGGTGCCCGGCGAACCGTTCTTGATAATCCAGAACAACTGGCCGTCGGGCAGATCCTTCATCACCGACCCGCAAGTGAAATTTCGCGGTGGCGGAATCAGCGCCGCGCCCATGAATCCTTGTCCATTTCCCTTCTCACCATGACACATCGCGCAGGCTACCGGCTGAGCGGTTTGCAGAAACAGCGTTTTGCCTGCCTGAATCGTGGCGTCCGAGTGCGACAACGGGCTGGTCTTGGAGAGAAATTCGGCCGGCGCTTTCGCCGTTTTCCTCGGCTGCGGGCACACACCACTAGGGCCTTCACCGCTGATGGCCGCCTGCGCCACGTCGGCCCCGCCCTTAAAGGTGGCTTTCAAGTAAGCCATGACATCCGCGACACCTTGCTGTCCGATGGTCAGGCCCCAGTAGGGCATGTTGGGCGATTTCCCCATTGCCGCGCCGCCATGATTGATCACGTTGTACAGATACTCGGTCGGCACCTTGTCGAAGGGAATGTTGGCATGAATCGCCGGCTTGGGATTGAGTCCGGATGCGGCCGGCCCGTCCCCTTTTCCAGTCGCGCCGTGACATTGCGCGCAATATTCTTTGTAGATCACTTTGCCGCGATCGACACTCGCCATCCCGAACTCCGGAGCGGTCCACGGCTCGTAATACTTAAAGTCCTTCACTCCCTGGACCATGAGAAACCCGATGACAGCCCGTAGCTGCGATTCCGTTGCGTCGGCCAGAAACTCGCCGCTGTGGGGGACGAAGTCCTGCGGATTCAACCCGAACCGGAACAGCCAGTCCTTGTCGTACCGTTGACCGGCCGTCACCAGCGATGCGCTCTGCGGTCCACCGATGAGTTGACCGTTCTCCTCGATCAGGTGACAGCCGAGACAGGCGTGCGCCTTGTAGGCCATACCGCCGAACGTGGCATCGAACTTACTGACCTTCGAGAGGTCAAAGGCCCCGACGGTGACCCGCGGATCCTTGTTGTGTTGCGCAAAATACTCCGCAATTGCCGTCGCGTCGTCTTCGTTCACGACCGGATGTCGCATCGGCCCTTCAGCCAGATCCCACCGATATCCCTTGGGATAGAGCGGCGCTTCTTTTCCTGTCAGATAACGAAGCAACCACGTGCGTTGATACTTACTCCCGGCCCAGATCAGATCGGGCGCCTTCAGGTTAAACCGGGAATCCGCCGTGCCCTCCAACCGATGGCATCCGGCGCAATTGGTCTGGATCAGCTGTTTCACATGGTTCTGGTCACTCCCCAGCAACAGGCGCGGAAACGACATCAACCCCACCATGGCGACCAGTGCACACCCGACCATCACCATCCGTCTTCGCCCCATGAGGCCCCCCTTTCGTACACTCCGCTCGTGAGGCTCGCCTATCGCGTGGCGAGCCAGGCATGAATGTCCGCAATGTCCTGATGACTCAGCACCGCACCCCACGCCGGCATCGGGCCTCGGCCATGAAGTACGGTTTCCCAAAACGCGCCCTCGTTTTTCAGAATCAAATTGCGCGCCAATGTGGGCCCTACGCCGCCCGCCGCCCCTTCTCCATGACAGGCCTGACAGTTATGCGCATATAACCCTGCGCCCCGCGCGGGGAGACCAGTTAGCGGACCGTCGGATGCTGCGACACTCTGATTGGGAGTCGGTTCACTCATTGCCAGTTCCTGCTCGATGGTCGGCAGGTCGTCGGGCGCACCCGGATGGTTTCGAACAATCAGATATCGCAGCACCAGCGCCGTGTCATCCTTGGACAACTCCGCGCCCCAATGCACCATCTTTTCGACGGTGACGGTCCAGCGATCTGCAGGCAACCGTTGCTGAGAGATGAGGTCGGTCGTATGGCAGACCGCACAACGGGCCATGATCAAGGTCGCAGCCAGACGGGCCTGTGCAGGACTCAGTGACGCTCGATCCTCTTCTTGTGCAGCCGTGATGACGACCAGGCCCACAGTCGTGCACAGCACTGTCGCGAGGATGAGGGAGGAGACCCGCTGCGGCATGCTCATGCCGCCACCGTCACGGTCAGGCGGTCCCATCCACTCCAGAGGAATCCACCTGGATTCCAAGGGCTGGTCGGCGGCTGTTGGTCCCCCCGTGCGTCCGTGGCCCGACAGAGAATCGCCGTCGGTCCGACCCGACGTGCGTTCCACAGGTATTGCCATTGCCGCCAGGCATAGGGTTGTTCTTCTCCCAGCAAGCGAGCCTGCTCCCACGTCTTCCCGTCGTCACACGAGACGTCCACTTTCGCTACCGAGGATTCACCACCCCAGGCCACCCCTCGAATGGTCACCGGACCAGTCTGCAGCGTGTCACCTTCTCCCGGCGAGGCAATCAGTGACTTCACGACCATCTCCTCGACCGGAACCATCACGCTCCCAGGCAATCCCGACCCCGGCTGAATCGACGTCTCCGGCATGCGGTAGGCCTGTTGCATGTAATAACCGGGCGTCTCATCGGCCCGCACCATGATCTCAGTCAGCCATTTCATACAGGATTCCGCCATCCAACCGGGCGTGATCACGCGCAACGGTGCACCGTGAAGGAGCGGTAACGGACGGCCATTCATTTCATAGGCGAGAAGCGTATCCGGATGGAGCGCTTTGACAACGGGGATGCTGCGGGTGAACAACGGCACGGTCGGCAGAGCCGGACGATCTGCTCCCTGAAATTGCACATGCAGGCCCTGCGGTTTGACTCCGGCCCGCGCCAGAACATCGCGCAGACGTACGCCGGTCCATTGCGCATTGCCGACCGCGCCACGCTCCCATTGCACACCCGGCACTTTGGGGCGATGGTGGGCGCGCCCGTTACCGCTGCATTGCAGCACGGCCGTCAGCGACACCGGTTCGAATTGTTGCAGTTCCTTGAGCGTGAGGCTCAGCCCTTCTTTGACGAGACCTTTGACGGTCAACCGCCAGGTATCGGGCTGGATCACCTCTGCCGGAGGCGGTCCGAAATGACTCCGGACGAAAAACCGTTCGTTGGGGGTCAACCAGGAGGTAAACTCGCGCACCGGGGTTTCGGCGTCGAACGGCCGCATGACCCGCACCGTCAGGGGACCGACCGCTTCCGCCGCCTCTACCTGTTGAGCGACTTCGCGCGTCGCCCCTCCACGGCCCACGATAATGCCCGCCCCTATTGCTTTCACCAATGTCGTGAACCATGCGCGACGAGAAACGCTTGCCATCCTACGTGCCTCCGGGTGGAGTGGCATGACCATGCGGATTCAAATCGATTACGATCCCAGCCGGCACCACGATCGATTGATGCACCGTACAGGCATGGGCCACCTTCAACAGCCGCTCTTTCTGCTCGGGCGTCACGCGGTGCGGCAGACGAATCGCCAACTGAATCTGTCCGACACGATGCGGCGCTTCGGCAATCGTCCACTCGGCCTCTACCTTTAAGCCTTCACGAGAGATGTCGTGCCGCGCGCAGAATTGCCCGACGAAATACCCGACGCAACTCGCCACGGAACCGACGAATAATTCTACCGGCGTAATGCCCGCATCAGTGCCGCCTCCGTCCGCCGGCTGATCCGTCACCACGCGATGGCGATCGCTCAGGATGTCGTAGCGGGTTCCCCCTTGATAGACGACGCTGAGCTTCATCCCCGGTCTCCTCTGTCTGTCTTAGTACGCGGCATCTGCCGGCTTCTCTCCCTTCGGCCAATCGCCCCCTCTTCCCGCAAAATCCGGCCGCGGTTGCGAATTAATGTAGGCAGCAACATCGTAGGCATCCTGATCCGACAGGGCCCATCCACGAGTGCGTGGCATGTTCGACTTGATGAAGGAGGCGGCTACCGACACACGGGCCATGTCCGCACCGATGCTGTAGGCGTGCTCGCCCCACACTGGAGGCGCCGCCATCGAGCCTTGCCCGTCGGCGCCGTGACAGAATGCGCAGCGCGAGGTGAACACCTTGGCTCCATTCACGGGATCGGGCGTTTTGGTTGACGGCAAAGACGGAATCCCGCGCCACGCCATCCGGCTTCCCGGCGGCACGTCCTTCGATAGCCAGTCGATGTAGGCGACAATCGCCTGGAGTTTGTGACTCTCCTGCGGAATCGCCTTGCCGTTCAAACTACGGACGAAACATTCGTTGATACGGTCAGCCAGCGTCAGGACTTTTCCTGCCCTGGCCTGATATTCCGGATAAACCCGCGAGAGACCGACGTAGGAGGCCGAATTCGGGTCAAGCCCCGCATCCAAATGGCAATTCGCACAAGTCAGCCGATTGCCGACGTAGGGTGCAGCGAACTGCTGGGTATGGACGACGAGTTCATATCCCAAGCGGATCTGTTCGCCGCGCTGTCCGCCGGGAATAGAATCGGGGGAAGGATGGCTGAACAGCGCATCGAGCCTGGCGCCTTCAGATTGGCTCACAGCCGATTGTGTGCCGCCTCGAGTGTCTTTCGATTCGACACAGCCAGTCATCAACCCGACGAGGAGCATAATACCGGATAAGAGGTGCCGCATACGTAGAGAGCCTCGCAAACTACATACCACGTCGACACGAACCCGCCTAAAAGAATTGGCTTTCGCTATGCGTGTGGGGAGAATGCGCGTCTGTCCCTTTGGCGACTAAAGCTACAGTCCCCCCTCCTGCCTGCGGCATCGTGCCACAGCACACTCTTACACAGACGGTCTTGGATTTCGTTGATTAGGGCCTGGTGCGAGGAAAAGGATTCAGGAAAACGATCAGTCGCGCAGTCGTCTCGGTTCGATCGGCTTGAGCGAGCGGATGTAGGCAATCAGATCTTCCAGCTTTCCCTCATCAAAGGCCACGGCATACCCGGTCATGGCCGTGCCGGGACGACCCTCCTGAACCACCTGGCGCAACTGGGCATCCGTTTTCTCCTGGGTCGCTTTGGCCGTGAGATTGGCCGGCGCCGGCGAGAGATAGGCGGCCATGTCACTATCCCCTTTTCCCTCCGGCCCATGACAGTTCTGACAACTCTCTCGATACAGCTTCTGCCCAGCCGCCGGATTCCCCTTCCCCGGATCAGCCAGGCTGATCGGAACCACTCCCAGCAGCAGCCACACGAGAAACCCCGGATTGACCTTTGCTCGCATAACGATTCTCCGCGTTCAGGTCTCGAAAAACAGACGCGTCAGGTCGCTCGTTTTAAACTGAGCATATAACTCGTCAGGTCATTCAGCTGCTGATCGGTGAGAGGAAATTTCGGCATAAACGACCCCGGCGACACGGATTGGGGGTCCCGAAAATGTTTCAGGTGCCACTCTCGATCAGGCCTCGTGTCCCCGACCGTGGACAGGTCAGGCGCCACGGCTCCTCCTTCTCCATGAATCCGGTGGCATCCGACACAGCCGAGCTGCGCATAGACGGCGCGCCCCTTTGCCACAGCCGGATCTGTCCTTGGTACCGCATACAGATTCTTGATCGAAATACCCAGCAGCCCGAACACGACAAGCAGGAACAGCAGGCCGCTGCCGAGGGCCACAGGCCGCCTGATAGGGTTTCGCACCGGATTGCGATCAATAAACGGCCAGAACAACATGACCAGAATTACACAGAGCGGCAGCACCCAGGTCGCCACCGGTTCAAGCGGTCCATGTACGTACTTGAGCAATTCGTAATAGAACAGAAAATACCATTCAGGAACCGGTACAAAGCTCGTATCCGAAGGGTTCGCCTTGTCGGTGAGAGGCAACGGTATGCTGAACGCCAACGTCGAGACGACGAGAAATACGCCGGCGATCACGACGGCGTCCATGTAGACCTGGCGCGGGGCAAAGGTTTCGGTGCCCAATGACGCCCGATCGTCGGTCCATGGCCCTGCCGGCCCCACCCGCCGCAGGACAAACAGGTGCACGGCAATCCCCGCGATGAGGATCGCAGGAAGAAACAGCACATGGATGGCAAAGAATCGTGAGAGTGTCAGCGCGCCCAGGATTTCGCCGCCGCGCAGGACGCGAGACGCAACGTCCCCGATGAGCGGAACGGTGCCCACCATGTTGATGCCGATCTGCGTCGCCCAATAAGCCGTTTGGTCCCAGGGCAGTAGGTAGCCGGTGAAGGCAAAGGTCATCACGACGAGAAACAGCACCACCCCGACCATCCACATCACTTCACGAGGCTTTTTGTAGGCGCCATAGAGAAATGTCTGAAGCATGTGGAGACCGATCGCCACGACCATCGACGATGCGCCCCAATGGTGAAGCCCTCGCACCAGCCATCCTAAGGAGATCTCGGTCTCGATAAATCGAACGCTATCGTACGCATGGTCAGGGGTGGGCGCATAATACAGCGCGAGAAACATGCCGGTCGCCGCCTGGAGGACGAACAGGAACAGCGTCACTGAGCCGAATACATAGATCCAGCTGGCCCCTCCCGGAATCGGTTCATCCAGCAAAGTGCGCTGTACCGGTTTCAGGTTCAGGCGAGCATCAAGCCAATCGTACAAGCGGGAAGGCATTCAACCCCAATCGCGAGTGGTGCATTGTGAGCATCCGCTACAGGTATGACTGCAACTCACCACGGAACTCTCATATCTCCACACTGCGCGGGAGGCCCGATTTGAAGTCCTTGTACATGACCAGCAGCCGCCCTCCTTCTACTTTGGAAGGAAGCGCATCGAGCGGACGCGGAGCGGGTCCTCCTAACACCTTTCCGTTCACGTCATACGAACTTCCGTGACAGGGACAGAGAAACTTGCGTTCCGTTTCGTCCCACCGATAGCCACAGCCCAAGTGCGTGCAAATCGGCGAGAAGACCGTGATGTCGCCCTGCGGCTGCTTGACCGCCCACACCGCCTTGTGTGAGGTGGTCTCCAACCAGCCGTCACGAATCGTCGTCACATGGTCCAACTGCTTGGGGTGACCGGGAGGTAGTTCGTCGACGGCCCCGACATCGACCCACGCACGACGACGCCGTTGGAAGGCCGGCGAAATCAGCGTGCTGAGCAAAGGAATCGACAGCCCCAGTCCGACGAGTCCGGCCGCAGCGAGCGTGACCCAATGAAAAAACGTTCTCCTCGACCCGACCGGCGTTGAGAACCCGCCGCTCGGTTGTTGATCAGCCTGCTCTGGATGGCTCACAACTCATTCCCGTCTTCTACGGGACCCGCCTCATGCTTACGACTTTTTCCCCGCATTGAGCGGGCAGGTATTAATCCCCAACAACGTCCACACCGGACAAAACCCGATGGCGCCTGTGACCAGCGCAATCGTTCCCATTGCCAGCGCAATCCCCGTGCCCATCGGCGGTAGCCCGGCAAAGGCACCGATGCCGATCAACAGGATCCCGAGGACAATCCGGACCGGCCGCTCGATTCCACCAACATTGCATGCCATCACAGCACCTCCTTCGTCAGTTGAAGCCGCCAGTTGTCAGCGCCACTTGGCTGTCTCCACCGATCACTCACCCCTGCGCCAAATCAGCTTTACTCGGTAAGAGTCAGCCTTAGTAAAAAGGATTCGCTCCGGATAACCTGCGGGCCGATCGCCGACAGCCGACCGCTACTTTGCTGTCCCAAAGCGATACATATCGTGGCAGGTGGTACATCGAGCCGTCATGCTCGAAAGGCGATTGAGAATTTGTACGGAGGATTCTCCCTGCGCAATCCCGTCTGCCAGATGATCCATATCCTTGTGAATGGACATCCCCATTTGTTTAAACGGCAGGGGGAGTTTCAACATGACGGCGGGATTGACGTCTGCGGCCATCGCCATGCCGGCCGAGCGGGCGGCGGCTTCTGCGGCCTTGAGGTCTTGGTCCGGGCTTCCCAATACCGTCACCACTCCATGCACCGATTTGAGCAATTGCCGCATCTCCGCCAGAATCATATCCCGCTCCGACGGCGCCAGGAGAATTTCGGTGCGCCCGTCGGCTCCGGGCCGGGTGTGGCCCTGGACAAACAACGCCACAATCGCGCCCACCGTGACTATCCAGAGCACCGCCGTGCCCAACCCGAGGACCCGCCAATTCATCATGCAAACTTTTCCATTCACTTACGGGAGCTTGCGACCGGCGTTACTCCCCAGCACTCGTACATAGGCTGTCACGTCACGAATCTCTTCATCGGAGAGAACAAATTTCCAGGCCCCCATGGCTGTATCTTTCCGTCCGTCGTGAATCGCTTTCATCAGAGAACCGTCCAACTTACTTTGCACGGCCGGAGAGGTGAGATCGGCGACCGGAGGATTAAACTTCATGTAGGCATCGCCCTTCCCATCGACTCCGTGGCAACGGATACAGAGATTGGTAAAGAGCCCTTTGCCTTGGGCCACATTTCCACCGGCCGCCTGGGAAGCGCTACCCCCTGCCGCAACGAAGAGCAGCAACAGGAGAACCGGACCGTTGACTCTGGCGTTCATGGTCTTCTCCTTTGCAAGGAGTTGCCGCACACCCGCATCTCCCACTTACGATGATGAGAATGCGATCCTCATGCCAGTTTGACAGGGAGGGATACCGAGGGAAAACGCGCGAGGAATAGCAGGTTCGCGAAAAATCTCAATGCGGAGCCGGGCGAGCCGTGGAGAGAATCACCCCACCACCCGATCCCGGCTGGCGCAAGATGCCCCAACCCGGGGCATTACGAAATGACAGGTTCAAGGGCAATGCGTGTCTTCATCGAATTGGAGACCAGGCAGTTGGCTTCCGCTTTTTCGATGAGCTCCCTGGCTTTGGTGGCATCATCTCCTGACGAAAGTGCGATGTGCGGACGCAAGGTAATCACCGTGACCTGAAACTTTCCCTCCACCAGTTCCACGCGACCTTCCGCTTCACAGTGGTACGCGGTGAACGCCAAACCAGCCCGCTCGGCAACGGCCAGAAATGTGGTCATAAGACAGATGTTGGCCGCTGCCACGTACAAATCTTCCGGCGACCAGATTCCTGCATGCCCTTTGAATTCAGGAGGTGTCGCGACCTGAATCTCCGGCTTGCCCTCGCTGGTGATCGTCCCCTTCTTCTGCTCAGACCATTTGACCGCCGTTCGATACGTATACACCTTACTGCGAACTTCCATGAATCCCTCCGACCTTGGCTTGGTGCACGTTTGAGTCGAGACTCGCGGAATTCTCCTCGCCTGGCGCCACGAAGGGTCTCTCCACGTCTTCCGTTCCGTTTCATGGAATGAGCCCCTCTGATGCCTTCATCATCGACTGCCTACAGATGGTAATCGCCTGCGGCCTCGGGTTGGTACAGGACATCCTTGATGCGCACGGTTCGCCTGCCCGCCGGCACAGGCCAATCTACCGTCGCACCCGCCCGGGCCCCCAACAACGCTGTCCCGATGGGCGCCAGTATGGAAATTTTCTTCTCAGGGATGCTGGCCTCTGAAGGAAAGACGACCGTATAGATATTCTCCATGCCGGTCTCCACATCCTCGATCCGGACCTGTGAATTCATCGTCACGACGTCATGGGGAATGGCGGACGCCTCCACGACGTGAGCGCGATCAAGCTCTTGCTCCAGGCTATCCACATGGTCCTGATCACGCCCGACGCGAGCGCGAGCCTTCAACACATCTCTCAGGCGGGACAGGTCGGATGCCGTCATAAAAATATCGCGGGGTTTCATGATTCCTCTCCTTTGATGGCTGGTCGGTCCAGCACGTGCGGCACCACCCGGCGGTGCCCGGGTTCGAACTTCGCCGTCTTTATGGTCAACACGGGACAGGTTGCCCGGCGCAACACCGCCTCTGCGACACTCCCACATTCCTTCGACGACATTCCGCGTCGTCCATGCGTCCCCATCACGATGAGATCGGTGCGATGCCGCAAGGCGCTGGCCAGAATGGTATCGGAAGGCAGGCCAGCGGAGATTTCCACCTCAACCGGGATTCCGAAGGCGGTCACGACGTTCCGGATTTCCATCAGCTGCCGGTTCCAATAGTCTCGCTTCGAGGCTTCCCCTTCGATTGCCCCGAGTCCCCAGTCCAGGTCATAACAGGCTGGCTCCAGTACGTGCATCAGCGTCAGTGCAGCACCGACGCCCTGTGCCAGATGAACGGCATATTCAACCGCATCCAAAGACGGCGTCGAAAAGTCCAATGGCGCGAGAACCTGGCGAATCACCGCAGGTCTGTCGGACGGCAGAGACTCGACGGCATCTTTGTGCGCCCCCGGCACTGCCAGAACCGGACAGGGTCCCTCATGGATCAGTCGCTCGGCCGTCTTGCCGATCAGTCCGTAGAGCAGGTTGTGACGTCCCTGTACGCCCAGCACAAGAAGGTCCATATCTTTTTCTCTGACGGCTTGGCGAATATGCTCGCCCGGGATCCCCAGCAGCAGCCGGACTCTGGCTGGAATACCCCGGCGCGCCAGGTCGTCCCGCACCTCTTCCAACTGTTGCGCGGCAGCGGTCCGTGATCGCTCCATCATGGCGAAAGACTCTGCATCCGCGCTCACCTCATGGGGCGCCTCGATCACATGCAAAACCTCCAGCTCCGCATCCCAGGCGCCGGCGAGACGGATTGCATATTCTTGAGCGCGGCGTGCATCCGCCGAAAAATCCGTGGCGAATAGGATGCGTGTGAATAGTGGGGGCGTCATGGCTGCTCCTTTAAAACAGTTGAACGATTGTTTGGGACGACCGGAGACTTCCAGTGAAGGGGACGCCGGCCGAAGCCCAAACGGAGCGCGGGACTGAACGGGCAATGGGAGAGACAGTGTCGAATACTTGACGGACTATTCACGCAAGACCAGTGCCACATCTTTTTTCAGTCTCATCTGGATGGAAGTCCAACAATCGAGTCCGCATTGCTACGAGGCCACCCGGCCGCGATCCTGTCCAATTGTTGCCATTTGCAGCAGCACCTCCTCGCCTGCTGAGGCGATACACCCCGATGGGACGAGGAGGGCTGCGGGCATTCTGGCGGCCATCCATTTACATGAGCACAGATAGGCCTTTACTGATCGTGCGTCGAATATTGCGCCATGGCGACATCGAGGGACTGCGCCGACCGGGACTCAGCCGCCGCAGCCCTCAGATGGGGCATCACCGGCGCCGAATCCCGCCCCAGCCGCACAAGCGTCTTCATGACGTGTTCCGGACTACTCCACTCACTCCACCACACTCGCTGCATTTCCATCACCGCTGCCGAACCGGGCACCTGAGCCAGGAGATCGCGCGATAGGCTACGGACGGGCATGCGCTCATAAATGTCGCGAAGGACGTGCGGCTCCTTCGGGGTATGGATCACCTTGCCCAGTTGTTCGAACAGGACCATCATATCCGGCAGGACCCGCCAACCCAGGCGCCAGAGCGTCTCGACATGTCCTGCCATGACACACGCATTCCACAGGGCTCCCGAAGCATACGCCAACCGCGCCATCGCGGGCTCCGGTTTGTGTAGGAAGGTGGTGACAGCCCTGACCGAGCGGAGGCCAAGGCGGATCAGTTCATGATCAGGTTTGACCCACCCATACTCTCCGTCCGGCCCATCCGGGCGCGCGGCCAGCACAACCACTTTTTCCGGCAACTTCTCCGCCGCTCGGATCGCGTAGAGGGTCTCCCCGAGAAACTGTTGCTCGGGATAGACAAACTGATTGGCAGGAGAGATCAACACCGTTCCCTCCGGATCCTGCGCGCGGATGTAGGTCAAAGACAGGAACAATCCGGCCGCCGTGCCGACATTACGCGGCTGCACCAAGACCATGCCCGGATTCCGCTCGCCAATTTGCGCCCAGGCCTCCTGATGACCACGCCCGACCACCACCAGCGTGCGAGCAGGGCTCGTGACGCATACCGTGCGGTCGAGGGTATGCTGAAAGACCGACCTCGTTCCGAGAAACCGGCAGTAGTGGTTCGGAACCGCCCGGCCTAACCACCGCCTCACGGCCGATTGCATCCGGATTCCGTCTCCTCCCGCGAGGACGATCGACCACCGCCGTCCGAATTGATCTTCTCTTTCACGCATCATGACCTCCTACCTGGTCCTATACGAAGCTTTCGCCACGCGCATTGCGCCCAGTCCTTCATGAGGGCTTACCGGTGGCGGCTCACATCACTCCCGTTCATTGAATGTCTTACTGGGACAAGTCGAGCAGAGACAGGCCCCAGAAGATCATGACTCCAATCGCAGTCATGACCAACACCATCAGCAATGCAGCCGGCGCCAAGATCCTGATCTGTTTCATCGCATCACCCCTTCCTCATCTGATTCATCGGAGGCATTCCATCGACTCCAATCGCCACCTCACTCTAGCCGGACAAGATGAAGTGCCGATGAACCGGGCATGAAGAATTCTTCATGCTGAAGGGAGCTTTCGATGCGAGAAGGGATGCCTGAAATCGGAGAAGGCACGAGTCTGCGGACAGCGGCGCTCGCGACGACCTGCTATGTTTGAATGGCGGGGAACGTCAACATGAAGACCGACCCTTTACCCACTTCGCTCTCCACGGCAATGGCGCCATGGTGGGCTTCCACAATTTCTTTTACGATAGGGAGGCCGAGGCCATGCCCACCCGAATCCCTGGCGCGAGCGGGGTCCGTCCGGTAAAAAGGCTCGAAGAGATGCGGCAGGTGTTCGCGGGCAATCCCTTGCCCGGTATCTCGAACCGCAACTTGCACCTGATTCTGCGTACCGCTAAGGCATAACGCGACAGTTCCTCCCGGATCGGTATACCGCAAGGCGTTATCGAGCAAATTGATGAACACTTGCTTGAGCCGTTCGGCATCACCCAAGACCGGCTGCACCGGTTCCTCTTCCAGGACCAATGTCAGACGCCGGTCCTCCGCGACCGGAGTGAGGTCATCGATCAATTCTTTCAGCAACGGCTGGAGCGCCAGGACTGACAGCTCTACCGGCGGCCGCTCGCCGGCAAACCGCGCGAGCGTCAGGAGCGAACGGGTCAGGACGATGAGGCGCTGCACCTGATCGAGATTCGAGACCAGGACGTCGCGATAGTCTTCGGCTGATCGCGAGCGCTGCAACGCGACTTCCAAGTTGCCCTGCATCACAGTCAGCGGGGTTTTCATCTCATGGGCGGCATAATCCGTAAACCGTCGCTGGCTCTCGGACGCCCGCTGCAACCGATCCAGCATCGCGTTGAACGCTTGGGCCAGCCGCTCGAATTCTTCAAACGGCGCATTCAAATTGGCGCGCGAGCGCAGGGCTGACTCGGAAATACTTTCGGCGGTGCGGCTCAAAGCTTCCACCGGATCAAGCACCTTCCGGGCCAGCCACCCGCTGCCGAACCAGGATGTGGCCAGGACGGCCACCGATCCGAGCATGAGCAGACCCATGAGACTTCGGTGAGTTCTGCGAAAAAACGCCAGAGATTCTTCGGCCTGCAGCAGGTATCGCACTTCCTCCTGTTGCCGAATCGGGACAAACACCTGGCGCACCGAAACCCCCGACTCCATCTCGAGGGTCTGATACACCACCTCGCCCCGCTTCCCACGCGCCAGCACCGCTTCATCTACCGACGGCCTGGGCACCACGGCGCTCCCCTGCCAGACCACCGTGCCATCGAGCGCCAGGATATGGACGGAGTGCGAGACCTCGCGGAGTTCCTTCATCCGGTCGTCGGCCACCTGTGCGCCGCGCGGCACGACGATCTCATGGTCCGATCGCTTCAGAAGTTCCGGTCGTTGTTCGATCAACTCGGCCAGGGTATCCGCGAAGCCGAACAATCGGCCGTCTACATATTGCTGCAGCAGACTATGAAATCCCGTGTAGACGACCACATTGAATCCGCCCAGCAGGACCGCGATCAAGGCGACCGTATAGAGCCGGAACTGAGCGCGAAAGCTGCTCACTCACTCGCCTCCAGCTTGTAGCCCACGCCGCGCACCGTGGCGATCAAAGGAATGGCGAAGTCCTTATCGATCTTGACGCGCAAGGACCGTATGTAGACATCCACCACGTTCGTCATCGGATCATAGTTCAGCCCCCAGACACGCTCCAGAATCGCCGTGCGGGTGAGCACGATATCGCGGTTCCGCAGAAGAAATTCTAACAGGGAGAATTCTTTGCTCGTCAGCGTAATCTCTTTTCCTCCTCGCCACACCCGCCGAGAGGCCGGGTCCATCTCAAGATCCTTCGCCTTCAGCCGGCTGCCGATGTGCGGCCCGCCTCGCCGCAGCAGCGCTCGGATGCGTGCGACCAGCTCCGTAAACGCAAACGGTTTGGTCAGATAATCATCCGCTCCGGCGTCCAAGCCGGCCACCTTATCCTCTACCGAATCGCGGGCGGTCAGCAGGAGAATCGGCGTACGGTTCCCGCGTTCACGCAGGCGCCGGCACAGCGTCAACCCGTCCACCTTGGGAAGCATCACGTCCACGATCAACAGATCGTAACTTTCATCCACGGCCAGCATGAGCCCTGATTCGCCGTCGGCGACCATCTCCACCGTATGCCGCTCTTCCTGCAATCCCTTACGAAGAAATTGCGCCAGGTCGACGTCGTCTTCAATAACCAGAATTCGCATGCGTGCCTCGTTTCAGTCGCAACCGTACAGGCCGAGCATCGGGGCATCGTCCCATCGAACAGCGCCATCATATCAGGGAGAGAGCAGCGGTTTCCCCCCATGAAGACTTCTTCATGCGGTCTTCATCCCTGTCTCATGTGCGGATCAGGCAGAAAAGGCGAGCGATGATGAGGGGCGCGGCAGATCGGAGGGGGCAGCGCATACAGAAGGGCGCAAGACTGAAGGATTACCAGATCATCATGCTCGACCTCGCGATCTGCGTCACGCCCCACAACAGAAAGAGGCCGTAGACCGTGCCGAAAAACCACGGAAAACTGACCGCCCGATGCGCCCACCATTGCCGATGTTGCCGGAACGCCCAGGACGGCTCGAAAATGCGCGGCTCATTGCTCTCATCCACAATCGTTTCACGATGCTCTCGTATTCGGTAGAGACCGCTCACCGGCTTACGTTCCCTCCATTCCGGCATGGCTTCGATTCCTCGCAATTGCCACTCCCAGAAGCCGTTCTGCGCGGAGAACCGCCCCAATACGATTGCCATCTGCACGCTCATGAGAATCCCGATCACGCTCAACAATGCAATGACGACGGTAAAGGGAAGGGCCACCGATTCTCGCGAGACCAAGAGGCCAATCACCGCGACGAAGATTGAATTGGCCGTGAGATAATCCGATAACATGCTGTGATAGTCCCGGACGCCGGATGTCCAGAGCGTCAGTAGGTGACCGTACTCCGACTGCATGCTGTCCCGATCCTGAGCCATGACGTTAGATTCCATTCCCGGCCTGATCGACCAATCGATAGGCATTGCGGAGATATTGTCCGACCATACGCTGCGTGTTGAAAAACGCCCCGTTGATCGCAATCGTGTGCTTCATGATATCGATAAATCTGTCTCGGTCTTTATAGAAGCAGGGAAGGACGTGCTGTTCGAGTTTGTCATACAGCGCAGCCGCATGGCAGGCCTCCATACTCTCCGAGGGGGAGGCGCAGGCCTCGACCTTCTCTCCGATCGACCAGCCGGTGACCCCTTCGATATGCCCTTCGACCCACCAACCGTCCAGAACGCTCAGACTTGGAACGCCGTTCATCGCCGCCTTCATTCCGCTGGTGCCTGACGCTTCCATCGGCGGGAGCGGCGTGTTCAGCCACACGTCCACGCCCGCGCACAACAGCCTGGCCAAGGTCATATCATAATTGGACAGATAGGCGAGCGAGAGTTGCCCGCGCATGGCATGAATGCGCCGGATCATCTCTTTTCCGTCCTGGTCCTGCGGATGCGCCTTGCCCGCGAAGACGAACTGGATCGGCCCCACCTGTTTTCCTAAGCGCTGCAACCGTTCGACATCCCGGAACACTAACATTCCCCGTTTGTACGCAGTAGCTCGGCGAGCGAAGCCGATCGTGAACACATCTCGATCAAAGCCCGCGTTGGTCTCGCGATTCACCTCATCGACCAACGCCAGCTTGGCCTCCCGATGGGCGGCCCAAATTTCCGCCCCGGAAATACTGATCGCGTAACGAAGCGACAGATGATCGTACCGCCAGTCAGGCAGGTGGCGGTCATAGAGACTCTGAAAGGCAGGAGCGGCCCAGGCCACGGCATGCACTCCATTCGTAATCGAATGGATCGGGTAGCCGGGATAGAGGGAATGGGACACCTCGCCGTGCCGCATTGCTACGCCGTTGATAAATCGCGACCCGCGCAGGGCCAGTAACGTCATGTTCAACGCGTCTTGATGTTGACAGGCCTGGACCAAGTCGCAGCGACGGCTTCCCAATACTCGGTGCGCCAGATCGGCGGGAAATTGATCGTGGCCGGCCGGCACCGGCGTATGGGTGGTGAACACACAGCGCTCCCGCACCTTCTCGATCACCCCCGGAGGCACCTCGCCGTTTGGTGGCGCCGCGCCGAATTCGGCCTCGATCAAGGCCAACACCAGTAAGGCCGCGTGCCCTTCGTTGAGGTGGTAGCGGGAGATGTGATCATGTCCCAGGGCGTGCAGCATGGGAAACCCGCCGAGCCCGAGTACCATTTCCTGACAGAGGCGATAATGCGCATCACCCCCGTAGAGCGAGTCCGTGATGGTTCGGTCCCAGGAGCTGTTTTCCGGAAGATCCGTGTCGAGCAGGTAAACCGGAACGGTATGGCCGGACATGCCGGTTACGAGATACCGCCAGGCACGGACCTGCACTGTCCGACCCTCGATCTCGATGGACACGCGCGGCTCCAACGGCTCCACAAAATCATTGATCGCCCATGCGACCGGCTCCTCCGACTGCCATCCGGTCCGATCGAGACGCTGATAGAAATAGCCGCGTCGGTGCAGGAGCGTCATTCCGACCATGGGCACGTCCAGGTCGGCCGCGCTACGGATCGTGTCGCCTGCCAGTACTCCCAGTCCTCCTGCATAGGTGGGCATCAAGGGATTGAGGCCGATCTCCATCGAAAAGTAGGCGACCCGGGCTCTCATGTTCGAATGGATCATGGGGCGGCTAAGACCTGTTTAATCAGCCGCAATTCATCGCGCACCAGCCGGGGCATCAGAAAATGCCGGCGCACATGGTCGCGTCCGGCTCGCCCGAACTCCCCGCGCTCTCCGGGGTGATGTAGCAGATGATGCACTCGCTCGGCGCAAGCCTCGACGCTGGCGACAAGATTCTGCTGGAAGGGCTCGGGGAATTGCATGGGAATGCCGCCCGTGTTTCCGGCGACGACCGGTTTTTCTTTCCAGAGGGCTTCGGACACCACCAGTCCGAACCCTTCCCGTAACGATTTCTGAATCACCACATCGCAGCCGCGCTGAAACGCATTGACCTCCATACTCCCCACCCCGGCCAGATTCGTAAAAACAAATAGGTCGGGATCGTTGGCCGCCTCCTCTTCCACCCGATCGAGGATTTCCCATCCTTCGGGGTCGTCACCGGCCATGGCTCCGATGAGGACTAACTGGACCTCCGGCATATCTTCCTTGATCAACCGATATGCGCGCACCACCCCGAGGGGATCTTTCCAGGGATCGAACCGCGACACCTGGAGCAGTAGCGGCCTGGCGGGATCCACGCCGGAATCGGCCATGACGCGGCGGCACAGATCGATCGGCAACTCCATGTTCTTCGTGGCCAACGGATCGATGGCCGGAGCAATGAAGGCTACTCGTTTGGCCGCCAACTGCGGCAGTACGAACTGGTTCATGGTAAACACGACCGCTTCGTACTCTTCTAACAGAGGCCGGAGAAATTGGCTGACCTCCTTGTCCGGCGCCGAGCTGTCGATGTGACAACGCCAGATCCATTTTGCATCTCGAGGCCCCGCGAAGTGGCGTATGGCGGCGGGCTGCGGATCATGGACGATGTAGAGATCGTAATCGTTGCCCAAGGCCTTGGCACTGCGTTCATTGACTTTCAAATAGAGGTCCTGCTCGGTCTTTCCCAACCCATAATGTCCGCCCTGCAGGGCGTTATGAAACGCTTTGGTGATGGAAAAAAACTCGGGCTCGCCATGGATTAAGCGCCAGTCAGCCCGGACGCCGAGCGCCTGCAGCATGGGGATATATCGCGCCAGGAGTTCCGCCACGCCTCCACCCGCTGCCGTGGAATTCACATGGCAAATCTTCACGCCCTGTAAACTCTTTGCCAGCGAGGTCAATTCCTCATACTCTTCATCGGTCATGAGACTGCGGTACCCGCTGATATTGGATTCGATCGCCCCGCAACGGCGGCCGATTCCCACTTTAGGTAAGTGCGTCTGTATGTCCATGCTGCCCGAATCTCCTTGATTCATTGTCGTACTTCAACCAAACGTAAGGCGTACCCATTCACCGAGATAATGTGTCATGGCCACGACAGAGAGGCCGATGACCACATGCTCCCCGATCACGTTCCAGGGTGGCACTCGTTGCGCGCGCGCCAGGGCATAACTGAGCACAGCCAAGAGAGTCAGCCCCCAGAAAAGACTGGCCACCACGGCAAGATCCAACGGCATGAGCAGCACGGGAACGGCGAAGGTCGCGGCGATGACGAACTTGGCCACGAACGTCGCCACCGTCGACGCCCAGATGTCCTGCGTATTGCCATGGTTCTTGGATTCTTCGGCCACGTGGATGCCTAATGCATCGGACATGGCATCAGCCAGCGCGATGGTGAGGATCCCGCCCAGCACCGCGGGCATGGAATGGGTACCCGCGTGCAGCCCGACCATCAAGCCAAGCGTAGTGATCACGCCGGAGGTCAGTCCGAAACTGAACCCGACCTTCAGCGCAGTGCGCATACCCGAGACCGTTTCATCCTGAACTCCTCAATCACCTTCTCGCCGGCCGCTGGCGCTCAACAGATTTCCCCTGCCGTTCTTCGCAGACAGGAGGTGATCCATTCATTCATTGCGGCCAATACCGTCGTTACCGCACGATTTGCGGCCAGCACCCCTCCATACGCATCTTCGGTCGGGGCTGCCTCCAGTGCCTCAAAATTCCTGGCGCCCAGGACACGTTGCGCTTTGACATCCATCAAGTGCGCGCGCACCTGCACGCGGCTCCGGCTCGGCTGCTGAAGAAATTCCTGTTGCACGAGCAGGCCGGAAAGATCCAGCTGGTAGTCACCCCTGACCCCGGTGGGCATCGGCACCACGACCCGCCACAATCCCGTCGTTTCCAAAGATCGAACCAATAAGGGCATCACCATGCGCGACGGAGTATCGACCCACACATGGGTGGCATAATAACTCACTTCAGACGGCCGCCGCAGATAAGCCATGCGTGGCTGCTCAAATCCCGCTGCTGCCTGGGGCACCCCCACCACTAAGACACCCTGGGCACCGGTCGGCGCGCCGTGGGGCACCGTTTCACGATCTACCCCCTCGCGCATCAGCACGAAGGTACGGACCGAATTGTCCTCCGATCTCGGCAGCACACAAGCGGTGGCTGCCAAGGCCATCATCACCAGTCCCAACCATGTCATCACGCGACGAAGCCGCACGACTTGTCCTCTATTCACCGGGGCCCTTGGACTGACCCGGTCGGCCGAGCACCAACACATTCGGCTGACGTTCGACTTGTTGCGCCACCCGATTCATCGTGGCCGTGAGTTGCCGTAATTCACTGACCAGGAGCCCTGCGTCTGCCAGGGTCTGTCGTGAAAATTGTTCAATACCCGGTTTGCTGGCACCGACCATCTCTCCGACTTCACGGCTCGTTCGCGCCACCTCCACCGTCATCTGCTGTAAAGCCGCCGCGCTTTTTCCCATGCGATCCAAGAGCGCCGGCAACTGTGTTCCAAGGTGCTCAGTCAGGCGCGCCATCCGCTCTGCCGCCTCCGCCGCATGCTGCGCTCCACGATCAACCTGACCGCTCCGGGCCGCCAGCACCTTCGTGATCTCTCCCAGGTCCTTCAGGATCTGTCTGAACTGCGCGCGATTCTCCTCATCCAACACCAGAGACGCATTCTGCGCGAGGCCATTCACATTGGCCACCAGATTCGATAGGCCTTGCTCTGACAACAGTTTGGCCAGAGTTCCGTCCAGACGGCCGAATAAGGAAGGGACACTTGTGATGATGGGGTACATCTGCCCTGCAACAGGCGCCAACGGCGGCGCCTCTCTCGTGCCTCCCGTCAAATTCAGGGTCACCAATCCAGTAAGCCCTTGTGTCACCAGCACCGCTTGCGTGTCCGTCTTGACGGGTGTCCCTCCGACAATGTCCAAGGTTATCCGAACCTCCTCGGAATTCTCAGGGTTGAGGATGATCTCCTTCACGCGCCCGACATCCACCCCGCGATATTTGACAGTCGAATCGACGCTGAGCCCGGCGACGGACTCCTTCGTGTAGACATAATAACGATCGTAGACGCCGCGGTAATCAGTCTTACCCAGCCAGAGAACCGCACCAAGCACCATGGCGCCCAGCAAGAGGACGAATGCGCCGACGACGATGTAGTTCACCTTCGGTTCCATCCGGCACCTCTCAATCGCGATGGAACGCTCCACGGCTGTGATTCAGCTGAGCGGCGCGCCCCCGGGGACCGTGAAAATAATTCCGGACGGCAGGATCGTCCGAGGCCGCCAGGTTTTCCATCGTACCCATTCCCAGCACACGTCCCTCCCCCAGCACCACGACTCGATCCGCGATGCGCCATAACGAATCAAGGTCATGGGTAACCATCACGACGGTCAATCCCAACAGTCGCTTCAGATCGAGCACCAGATCATCGAAGCCGGCGGCGATCATCGGATCCAAGCCGGCCGTGGGCTCGTCAAGGAACAACAGCTCAGGGTCCATCACAATGGCACGGGCCAGCGCGGCGCGCCGCCTCATACCCCCGCTGAGTTCGCGCGGGAACTTCAACGCGCTGTCCGGCGGCAGGCCGACCAGGGCAATTTTTAACGCCACAATGTCATGGATGAGTCCGGCACTCAACGCGGTGTGCTCCCGTAAAGGCACGGCGACGTTGTCCGCCAATGTCATGGAACTGAACAACGCGCCATGTTGGAACATGACCCCGAAGCGGCGATGCAGGGAGCCCCCATCGGCCTGTTGAAGCTCGCGGCTGTCGGCGCCCAGCAGGGTGATCGTACCGGCTGTCGGGTTCAACAATCCGATGATTTCGCGCAAGAGCGTGGATTTCCCGCAGCCGTTGCCGCCAGCAATGGCGAACACCTCGCCCTTCACAACGGTGAGGCTCACATCTTGATGCACAATCGCCGGCCCGAACTGCGTCGAGACATGACGCACTTCGATAATCGGCGTCTCGGTGTGCCCGGCAAGAGACATGACACCTACCGTCCCATATGAAAGCGAAACCCCAGGACATGGTGTGGGGCAGCCTGCAGCCTTGTCGTACGTCTGCCTACAGGTTCCACCAATTCAGGATGATGCTGCACAGGGCGTCAAAAATGATGACGAGAAAAATGCTTTGCACCACGCTGATCGTCGTATGCCGCCCCACATCATCCACTCCGCCTCGAATTTGAAAACCCTGATAACATCCGACCAGCGCAATGATGACGGCAAAAAACGGCGCCTTGCCGATGCCGATCAGGAAATGCCGTACTGCCACGGCCTCCTCGAACCGCGAAAGAAAGGCCGTGAAGCTCACGTTCAACTGATTCGAGGCGATCAACATGCCTCCGAACACCCCGAGGACGTCGGCGTAGACGGTTAGTAACGGCAACGCCACGACCAGCGCCAACATTCTCGGCAAGACAAGCAGCTCGGTGGGCGACAATCCGAACGTTCGCAACGCATCCAGCTCCTCCGTTACTTTCATGGTGCCGATGTGCGCCGCGTAAGCCGACCCCGACCGTCCGGCGATCAAAATGGCCGCGATCAGCGGCGCGATTTCCCGCAGCAGCGAAATCCCGACCAGGTCCACGATAAAAATATTGGTGCCGAACTTCCGCAATTGTTCGGCACCTTGATACGCGATCACAACTCCGATGAGAAATGTCAGCAGCCCCGTAATCGGCAGGGCATTCACTCCATCGAGGCGAAGGCTGTTCAAGGCACTCCGCCAGCGCAGGCGAGCAGGCGACGCACACACACGCAGCAGGGCAATCGAACTCTCGCCGATAAAGTCCAATCCACGCAAGAGCCGGTCGACGAGATTTCTGATTGAAGTTTGGAACCGCGCCTTTCCGTTCGGTCGCGCAGCCACATGCGCCATCATCGCGTCCCAATGGGCCGACACCAGGCTCATGAGCTGCGCATATTCGGACCGTAACCCTTCGACCGTCACCTCACAGCCGCGGCGCCGGGCTTCCATCACCGCTCGGGACAACACCACTGCCCCGCCCGTATCGAATGCCTGAATCCCGCTTCCCTCAAATCGCAGGGAACCCCCGACAGGCCATTCCATTAGTCTGAGCGCCCGCTCGACCTGCCCCACATCGGACATCGTCCACGAGCCGATACAACGCAGGGTTCGGCCTTCCACAAAGGTCATCGCAGCCGCCCGGCCCCCTGCCCCAGTTGTGTCAGGACGGTTCATACCCTGCTTCAGGAAGTGCGTTCCATCGGGTCTTGTTCCTGTGACACCGCGAAACGGTGCCTCCCGGCCACCACTAATGCGCCCACTCCCAGAATCACGGTGACGACAGTCACCAGCCCTCCGATGACCGGCACGATTGTCAGAAGTGAATATACCAGCAGCCCCGCCACGAATGGCTTGGCAAGGGAGGACGAGTCGGCCGGTCGGCGCAGCAGGAATTGTCCCGCACAAGTGATGGCGAAGATTCTCGCCAGATACACCATCACGCCGTACAGCGCGAGCAGAATGACCCCCGCGGGCAGCACCAGCACGGTGACGATAAAACTGATCGCAACAATAGGGGTGACGATCGCTGCGGCAAGCCCCCATCCCGAAGAGGGCCCGGGACGCTCGCGAAGAGCTTCCGTGACCTGGCCGGCAAAGTGCGGGAAGAGTCGCAGGAAGATCAACCCAAGAATCAACGTGGAGAGAAAGCTGACGAAGGCCGCCAGGAAGCGCATCTGGATCAGGCCCTGGCGAGCCCGTTCGATGTTCCAGCCCTCGGGCAAGTGACGACGTGTGATCGATCCGCGAACGATGGCCTCCGGGTCGATTGAAGGGGCAACCTCACCCCAATATCGCAGCCGACCCCCGACCGAGGCCTTCGATGTCAGACGCACGGACTCAGCCGCCACGATGACATCGCGCTCAATGGCATTGGAGAAGGTGGCTTGCCATGCGCCAATTCTGGCATCGCGGCCGATCGCTCCGGCAAGCTGTACATAGCCGCCGCCTGCGACGAGATTCTCCCGCACCGTCGCCTGCTCCGTCAGATGAACATCGACACCGCCGAGGGTGGCATTTCTGCCGATGGTCCCTCGGACAATAACATGCGCACCGGCCACACGGGCATCCTGGGCAATCGTACCGGACAGGAGTACCTTTGCACCCGCTACGATCACATCCCCGTTAACGACGCCATCCACAATCACTTCACCACCCGCCGCATACAGATCTCCGTTGACGATACCGGAGATTTCAACGTGCGGACCGAATGCAAAGTAATCGCCCTGCACCACCTGTCCCGCCCGCAACACCGCTCTCTCGCCCAGCGGCGAGCGGGCCTCGGACTTCTCCGCAAAGACGGGTTCCGCACCCAGCCCCATCACCGTGATGAGGACGATACGGGAGATGGTACCCGTGATGGTCATCGAGCGAGGACTCCTGCGCCGTAGCGATAGACCAATTCACCGCCGTAATAACTGGCGACGAGCAGCAACACTGAGCCTCCCACACCGAGGAAGAGGACTAGTAGAGAGTGCTCCCGCATCCAGCCCCAATAAGAGAGCATCTTCAGTCCCAGAAGGCCGGCAAATACCCAAAAGACCGCGGATGCCAGCTCTTCATGTGTTTCGATCGCCTGTTTCGGAATCTTCCCGCTGTGTTCCACTGCGTCTTCCGCGAGATGACCGGTGAGCAGGGCCATTACGGCGGCCAGCACTCCGAGCGCCAGCAACGAGAGACTCGTCGCGCGAAATTCTGCCCCTCGCCATCGGAGGGCCACCAGATCGAAGAGCAGGCTCGCCAAAAGCAGGGCGATGGGAAAGTGCACAACCATCGGATGAATAGGATGCATGCCCTCCTCCATTCACGACACATCCATGACAACCTCGTCCGCATCAACCGCCGAGACGAGAGCTGCCTCTGCCTCGATGCATCATGGTGCGACCCAGACGCGTCGCACTCCAGAACGATGGACCGACTTTGAATAGAGGGAAGTGCAAGGATAACGCCCTGACCTGCGTCATGGTCTGAGGAGGGTCACCCGTATATCCTACGAACCCTGTTACAATCCGACATTGCTGGCGCGTTGTCAGAATCGGGGAGGTCTGCTACAGAGGGAGCCTGTGTGCCTGTGGCAGAATGCAACAAATCAGGCGGATTCGAACCGTTCTCAACTTTGGGCTTGCACGGACAGCAGATACAGATGCTTACGACCCGGCTGCCGAAACTCCTGGAGTATTTCGACGACCAATCCAGCCTGTTTTTGGAGGAACACCTTATGCGACTCTTCGGTAATGACCCGGATAGGCCCCTGGGTACGGACTGCGTGCTGCACAGCTTCCTGATCAGGCAAATCGCGCACCACTGAGTCCCGCTTCAGGTAGTACACGGCATCTTCATTCTTGGGCCAACCGGGAATGTAGAGAAACATGGCCGGTCCCGTTTCTTTTGCCATGGACTTGATCTCCTCCGTGGCTTTCCGCGGTGAAGCCGCCTGATCGATCGCAGGAAACACATAGTTCACCACCAGCACCACATAGGCCGCCGCAAGTACGCCGACCATACGGAGCGCGAACTGGAGGCGGGCTGTGATCGCGGCGTAGAGAAGCACCCCGGCCAGGGAGACCATGGTCACCACGAATGCAGGAGACACGACCGGAGCCGACACCAGCCAACGCCGGCGCAGAGGGGCGGCGCCGAAGAACATTCCCCCGATGAAGACGAGGGCGAGGATGACCAGAAATCCTCGCAGCAATGGAGACATCGGCCGAGAAGCTTCCGAGGAAGAGCTTACGCGGTGATAAAAATAGCCGATCATCAAGCCGATGCCGGGCACGATCGTCGTGAGATAGGGCTCCCGTTTGAGCGTCGCCAGGCTGAACGCCGTGAAGAGTCCAAGCACCCAGACGAGCAGCAATAGCTCCGTCGGATGCGAGCGCAACGGCCGCTGGGTCCACAACAACAGGATGGCGGATGGCAGCAGCGCGCACCAGGGGAAAAAATCGGCCCACATCATACCCAGATACCAATAGAGGGGGTGCCCGTCGGCAGCCGGGCCTGCGTTGCCGATGCCGCCGGTATTCCAGGTCGATTCGATAGCTTTGCCGATCCGAAAATGGTGCTGATACCCGGGCCCCAGCATCTGCGCGTATGTTCCAATCATCGCCACCGCCACCGCCAAACCGGCCCAGAAGTATCCATCTTTCAGCATCCGTGTATCGCGCTGAATGGCGGCATAGAGCGCCATCACGAGCAAGGGCAGAAAAAACCCGTGCATCTCTTTTAACATCGCACCGAGAGCCATGCTAACGAAGGCGAGCAGATACCAGCGTGAGCTTCGCCCCAGCAATTGCACCTGAATCCACGCGAAGAGGGCGAGTGTGACCAGAAACGTGAGAGTTGAATCGAACAGCACGCGACGTCCATACCAGAGGAAGACATGGCTGGTGGCGACGACCAGCGCCCCCCAGAATCCCGCAGTCGGAGACACCAACCTCGCTCCAAGCACATAGGTCAGGACGATGGTGCCCACTGCGGCCAAGGAGCCGGGCAGGCGCAACGCAATTTCGTGATCCCCCCAGATCGATGTCGAGAGCGTCAGCAACCAAAAAAACAACGGCGGCTTGTTGAAATAGGGTTCATCTTGGTAGGTCAGGTCGAAGAATTCCCCCCGCCTGCCCATCTCTCTGGCGATACCGGCATAAAGCCCTTCGCTGCCTTCCAAGAGCGATAGATGAAGGTTGGCAAAATAGGCCCAGCCTCCGACCAGCGCCAGGAGCGCAATTTCGAGATATTGACGCGCCACCGGATTCCACCACTCCAGCCCATCCTGCCCTTCCCGTTTCATTCCTCCTCCTCTGAACACTCACTCGACGCTTCACGGAATATTCAACATATCGGTAGAAATCGCATCCGGCATCCACGACGTGTGCGATGTCATACTAAGGACCGGTAGCTTATGCGATAGCATCGGCTAATCAATGTTTCAAACATGGCAGGTAAGGAGATCAACCATGTTGGACATCTTGCAGATGGGACTCTGGCGCTCCGACGCTATGCTCATGGTCCCCGCGGAAGGTGAGTATACGTTTTCAGCAACCTATTGAGAAGATCTTGTCGCGTTCACCGTTTCACTTGTCAGCCAAGCGACCGACGACCCCGTTCTGGTTCCGTTTCGAAAAGTCCTTCCAGACTTATTCCATGAACTTCAGAGACAGGACACTAGACGGTGAAGAACGGATCGTTCCGGCAACTGCTGATCATCACTGAAGGTCATCATCCCGCTGCAAAGCAAGGGGCAGGAAAAACGTCGGGTCATTCAGCAGCAGCTACCCCATTGCATCACAGCGACAGGTAGAGCCCAAATCCCACGGTCTCGACTTCCTGCGCGAAAAATTGTCCATAGGGGTTGAAACCATGATAGTAATTCAACAGGAATCGAAAGCGTCGGCTCGACCCGTCCATCGACCATTCGACGCCTGCGACGACATTGCTGTTGACCACCCAATTCAGTTCCTCAAATGATTTGAAGTCCGCCCCGAGCACCGGCGTGATGCGCAGACCCGCCAGCATCGATCCTAGGAGCGGTGATGCCATCGCCGGGCCCCGCAACTCGATGCCCCACTGAACACGGTTGCGATCGAGCGAGGCAGGCTCGCGATGCAGCAAATACCCCCCACCAGCATAGAACCTGGCCCATCGGTAGTCGTACGATAGGATGGCTTCCAGTTCCTCAAAGCTCAGATTCACCCGATTGAACCCCGGTCGCCCCAACAGGAACTCGTCACCAAGGTGGCTGCTCTGGTGGTAGAGGCGGACTCGCGTCGACCATGCCCCGGAGCGCCATGACAGAGGAATCCCCACGACATAGTCCGCGTTGATGAGATCTGACGACGCTGCGCTCAGGTTAAACTGGGAAAATACTCCGGCGAGGAGACCGACTTGCCATCCGTTGCAACCCTCTCGCCTCGTATAGAATCCGAAATTTTCCCCGAACCCCACTGACCCGATATTGGCATGGGTTCCATCCGTTCTGACCCGGGCAGCCAACGCACTCGCAAAGAACTGGGGCTGCTTCGGATCCGCCATCAAGGGTCGAAAGACGTCGTCTGTGGGGAATGCCGAGGTGGTCGCGCCTTCGGTGGTGTGCTCATACCGACAATCAAGTACGGTCTTGGCCTTTGCGTCCTGCTTCTCTTCCGCGAAAGCCTGGGTCGCTCCTACGATTGTCAGAATGAAGACCCAGAAGAAGATTCGCCCCCCTCTCACATCGAGTCCCCCCTCTTTCTCTTCATTGGAACTGTCGTCTGAAACGCCACATACCGAGACCGAACAACGAGCCCCCCAACAGCATCATCGACAGAGCCTGAGGCCATAACAGATCGAGTCCTATCCCTTTCAACAGAATGCCGGTCGCGATTTCGATGAAATATCGGAGCGGGGAAAACGCCATCAGATCGCGCACCCAGGCAGGCATCGTCTCGAATGGCGTGAAGATCCCGGACAGCAACAGCATGGGGGCGACCACAAGCAAGGTCATCATCCCCACCTGCGCCTGATTTTTCGTGACCGTCGCGGCGAATACCCCTATCCCCGCCGTAGCCACGATGAAAAGCGCCGTCAAGAAAAACAGCAGTGCCATGCTCCCCCTGATCGGCACCCCGAATATCGGAAGCATGACGCCAAACAAGGCCACCGCCGCTGCGCCCAGAATCACCAACGTCATCGCCACGACTTTGGGCAACATGATTTGCACCGGGGTCAGGGGCGACACAAGGAGTTGTTCCACCGTGCCGCGCTCTTTCTCTCGCACCAATGCCGCCGCCGGCAACAGCACCGCAAAAATCGTGATCATCCGCAACAGGTGCGAGATGGACTCAAACCAGGCTTCGTTCTGATCTTGATTGAACCAGACGCGATGGTCGCTCCGGATCATCGGCACACTCGCCGAAGACGGGCCGATCCGGCCGGTCCGCCTCATGACCAGTTCCTGACTGAACTCCCCCACGATACGTGCGGCATAGCCGGCCGCTGAAAGCCCTTGCGGCGAGTTTGTCGTATCGACGAGCAATTGCACGACGGTCGGTTCTCCCGCGATCAGTGCCTCATGGAAGCGAGCAGGAATGTCCAACACCACCATGGACTGTCCTCGGTCCAGCCGTTGGAATCCTTCGTCCGGATGGATCAGTACGCCGTCGAAACGAAAATACGGGAGATGAAACCGAGAGAGCAATTCGCGAGAAGAGACGCTTCGATCGGTATCGGAGACCAGCAGACCGGCATTCTTCAGTTGCGTCTGAATGCCGTTCCCGGTGACATACACCGATAACGTGAACGAATAGATGAGAAATCCCATCAGCGGAATGTCGCGGAACAGCTGGAGCAGCTCTTTGTGAGTCATTACTGCGACCCGTCGACACCAGACAGTGAGGTGATCGGACACTCTCATAGACTCGGCCTTTTGGTGAACAGCCGATATCCAATGGTTGCGAGCAC
Source organism: uncultured Nitrospira sp. (assembly GCA_964556305.1). GTDB lineage: Bacteria > Nitrospirota > Nitrospiria > Nitrospirales > Nitrospiraceae > Nitrospira_A. Next base: position 29,012 of record CAZKVY010000037.1, read on the forward strand.
CGCTGCGTATATGGCGAGGGCACAAACGTCCGTCCATAAGACCGCGAGCCCGACATTCTTCAGAAACGTTCCCCTGACGATGTTGGTGTAGTACATACCCGGAAACAGATGTGCCTGGAACTGCGCGCTTTGGCTCAGAGAAGATACCGGCACGATCAGCCCGGAGTAGAGGATCGTGGGGACCGTACTCACCACCACCGTGATGATCAGCGCGGCCTGCTGCGTGTTCACCAGTAAAGAAACAGTGAGGCCGATTCCGGTGCTCGTGAGTACGAACAACATAGATGCCGCCAGGAATAACAACAGGCTGCCCTTAAACGGCACGGCAAACAGGAGAACGGCCATCAGCCACAACAGCATGACATTGACGGCAGAGATCACGACGTATGGGACGAGCTTACCGACGAGAAACTCGAGCCGGCTGACCGTGGCGCTATAGATGTTGTAGATCGAGCCGGTTTCCCTCTCGCGCACCACGCCGAGCGCGGTTAAAAGAGGAGACGAGACCATGAGCGAAAACATGATGAGCGCGGGCACTGTCGACCACGTGCTGCGAACCTCCTCATTGTAGAGGTACCGCACTTCAAGCCCCAGCGGACGCGCTTGACGGAGCGCCTGATCTCGTGACAGCGCCCGGGTCCTCGCCAGATAATCCGCCAACACGTCCAGATTGAAGGCATTGTTGATCGCGATAATGTAACCCTTCGTAATATCCGCGCGAAGAGGAAAGGTCCCGTCTATGAGGGTCTGGACATCGGCCGACTGCCCCGATCGGAGACGCTCTTCGAACTTCTCCGGCACAATAATCACGGCTCGTGCTTTCCCGCTTTGCAACCAAGCGTCGGCGTCCCCTTCGCCCGCAAGCTCTCCTTGAAAGCTGAAATACCGCGATTGGTAAAAGCGGTAGAGGTAGTCCCGGCTCAGGGAACTGTGGTCACGATCCACCATGACAAAGGAGATGTTTTCCACATCCAGGACAAGTCCATAGCCAAAGACAAACATCCACACCGCCGGCATGCAGAAGGCCAGAAGGAAAAACATCCGGTCACGCGTCACCTCGCGCCACTCTTTCAAGGCCACGGCTGCGATGCGTCGGTAATTCATGCAACCGCCCCCTCGACTGCCTCGCGTCCCTGCTGCTCGAGGGCCATGATGCGCTGGACGAAGACGTCCTCCAGACTCAACGGAGGAAAGGTCACAGTGCGCAGCTCAATCCGATGGACTGCCAGAATGTCACGCATCCGTGGCACTGCCTGATCCGGCTGGAGAGACAGCACATGCACCCTCGCGCCGAACAGGGAGGCGTTGGGCACCCCTGCCTTGGCCAACGCAGCAAGAGCATCCGTGGGACGATCCGTCACGAGTTCGATCAAACGACCGATTTGTTGCTCCACGGCCTGCTTCATCTCACGCGGCGAGCCGGCCGACACGATCCGTCCGGCAAACATCAATGCGAGTTCATCGCAGTGTTCTGCCTCGCCCATATAATGAGTCGTAATGAGAATCGCGACTCCTTCCTCACGCGCCAGCCGGAGCAGAATCTCCCAAAATCGACGCCGGCCGATCGGGTCGACGCCTGATGTCGGTTCGTCCAGGAACAGCACGCGCGGCCGATGGACCAGGGCGCAACCCAGTGCGAGACGCTGTCGGACGCCCATGGGTAATCGGCTGACGAGAGCCACTTCATAACTGTCGAGGCCGGCCATCTCAACGATCCAGCGCAGCCGTTCCTCGGTCTCTGTGCGCGACAGACCATAGATTCCGGCAAACAGCCGAATGTTCTCCACGACCGTCAGATCGAGATAGAGAGAAAAGGCTTGGGACATGTAGCCGATCCGTTCCCTGATCAGACTGCCCGCGGTTCGCATGTCCGCGCCTGCCACCCACCCTTGCCCTGCGCTCGGGGGGAGTAACCCCGTGAGCATCTTGATCACCGTCGTCTTGCCAGCCCCATTGGCACCCAGAAGCCCGAAGATCGTGCCTTGCTTCACCTGAAAACTCACGTGGTCGACCGCCCGGAAACTCCCGAAATCACGCACCAACTCCTTGGCTTCCATTGCCATCTCATTTCGATGGGCGACGGTGCCCGTGGCCGGCAACGCAGGTGGCAATGCCGTCGCCATGTTCTGCTGGCGGACCAGTGCCACAAATACATCCTCGATCTCCGGCTCACCGGCCCGAATGTTGCCGATCGACAGACCGTCGAGGCAGCGGTTGACTTGCTCACGCGCCGCCGACGGCTCCGCCTTGTACACGAAGGTCCGCAACGCCGGGCCAATGGCCTCTGTCTGTGGGAAGTGCGCCGTGAGCCGCGCGAGCGCCTCAATTTGTGGGGAGGCTTCCACCGTCACAAGGCTCCCCGGAGCCAGTCCATGCAGGTCCGTAGGAAGTCCTGTGGCGAGGACACGTCCTTCGAACAGCAAGGACAGCCGGTGAAATCGGGCCGCTTCGTCCATGTAGGCTGTGGAAACCAGCGCCGTCATCTGGCGTTCCTGCACCAGCAACGCCAGAATGGCCCAAAAGTCCCGTCTCGACACGGGATCGACCCCGGTCGTTGGCTCATCAAGGATGATCAGGTCCGGTTCATGGATCAACGTGCAGACGAGTCCTAACTTCTGTTTCATCCCCCCGGACAGATTGCGCATGGCCCTGGCACGAAATTTCTCCAGCCTGGTCATGGCCAGCAACCGGGTCTTGCGGTCCGACAAGTCCTTCTCGGGCACCAGTCTGAGGCGTCCGAAGAAATCGATATTCTCCTCGACGGAAAGATCCGGATAGAGGTTGAGACCGAGCCCTTGCGGCAGAAACCCAATACGTTGTTTGATCGCTTCGGCGGCTGACTCTGAGTCAATGGTGATCCCGAACGTCTCGACTGTGCCCCCTTCATAGGAAAGCACCCCGGCGACCGACTTCATGAGACTGCTCTTGCCCGCTCCGTCCGGGCCGATCAATCCGTATATCTCCCCACGCTGCACCGTCAGATCGACACCTTGCACCGCCGTAGTCTTGCCGTACCGCTTCACAAAGCCGGTGACGCGGACAACCTGTTCGACAGGACGGGCTAGAATTTCGGGTTGGTCCATGCGACATCCTCTTTCCAGCGAATGATCGCATCGGCCGGCAGACCAGGCGTCAGTCGATGGTCCGGGTTTTCTGTCAGATAGAGTTTGACCGCATAGATCAGCTTGACCCGTTCATCCGGCGTTTGGACTTCCTTCGGCGTGAACTCGGCTTTGGACGCGACATAGCGCAGCGTGGCCTCGAACGGCTGGTCTGGAAACGCATCCGTATGGATGCGCGCGGGCAGGTTCAGGCGCACTTTGCCGATCTGAGATTCCGGGACATACACCTTGAGATAGAGACGATCGAGATCGACGAGTTCCAGGAGGGGTGTTCCCGCGGCGATCACTTCTCCCATGTCGACCATCCGAGTGGTCACCGTGCCATTCGACGGGGCGGTAATCGTCAAATCGGACAGGACGCTCTCCGCCTCGGTCAACACGGCATAGGCTTGATCGCGACGGCGCTCGAGGGCGGCGACTTCCGATTCCTGCGTGCGAATCCGCTTCCACCCCAATTCGGCCTGAGCGAGTTGTTTGGTCGCGTGAGCCAGTGCCGATCGAGCAGCCGCCACTTCCTTCCGCGCAACATCCTTTTTCATGTCGGCCTGATCACGTTGTTGAAGCGAGGCCTCGTCCTTTTCTGCCAAATGCCGAAACCGTTGCGCGTCGCTGCGCGCTTCGACCTCCACAAACAGGCTCTTCTCCACCATGGCCTTGGCACGGGCGACCTGCGCCTCCGCAGCCTCGATCGCGAGGGGCACATCGAGGTTCAAGACGGCTAAGTTTGAATGCGCGGCCTGCACTTGCGCCTCGAGCCCCGCCGCGGCCTGCTTGGCCTGTTCGACCTTCGCTCGTACCTGGCTATCGTCGATGCGAACGAGCACTTGACCGGCCCGGACTGTGGCCCCTTCCCGGACTAACAACTCCTGAACCCGCCCGGGAAACTTGCTCGCAATCGTGACGTGATCTCCTTCGATGCGCCCGTTGGCCTGAATCAATCCCTCCGGCAGACCGGTGCTCCACACCCACCGGTCGAGGGCGAAGTACGCCCCGACAGACACAACCAGGATCAGCGCGCCTACGATGATCTGCTTACGCGGGAATGTCATAGTCTCCATAGGATCCTTACCAGGCTGCGGGACAACTCGATTGCGCAATCCACCGCGATCAACTCACGTGGCGTGTTGGTATCAGAATCGGCCGCAGGATGCGCAAAAAGGCCGTCCAACAAGGCCGTAGCGGGCGAAGTGGCGAATCCTACTCTTGCCGTACGGTGAGCCGCTGAGCGATGCGAGCACGCCGCTGGCGGACTTTTTCCGCATCCTGCTAGTACAGTTGCTCGATTTCCCCCTTCGCCCTGGCCAGATTGATACGTGAGGCGTTGAATCGAAAGAGTGCCTCGATGATATTGTCCCGCGCCCGCGCTACCGACGTCTGCGCGTTCGTGACCTCGATGTTGGTTGCCAGCCCCGCCGCAAACCGGTCCCGCGCAAACGTGAGTTCTTTCAGCGCCAATTCCAGCCCCTTCTCGGAGACGGTGACTTGTTGCGTAGAGGAATCAAGGGTCAACAGCGCGTTTCGCACTTCCAGCGTCACCTGATCGGACACGTCCTTCATTCGGATCAATTCCTGCCGCACGCGACTCCGGCTCTCCGAAATGCGTCCCTCCCGTTGCCCGCCGTCGAAAATGGGAACCGAGAGCATGAGACCGACCGACCTGGTCGCCAAGGCTTCGTCCGGTTTGAGCCCGATCCACCCATAGTCGCCGTTCAAGGATAGAGAAGGAATCCGCTCACTAGTCACGGAACTCAGACTGAGTGAGGCGAGCTTTTGGCGGGTGATCTGCGCCTTGAGTTCTGCGCGATTCTCCCGCGCGATGGCGAGGGCCGTGTCCGGGGTTTGGAATTCGACCTTCGCCGACGAGAGTTCGTCGGTCAGTATCACGGACACATTGAAATCGATGCCCAAGGTGCGAATGAGGTTCAACTTCGCGCTTTCGTGATCGTTTTGAGCGACGAGCAGTCGCTGGCGGGTATTCTCAACCTGGACTTCTTCGCGGGTCACATCGAGGCCCGTAGCCACACCGGCATGCTTTCGATCCTGCGCGAGCTTCAACAATTGTTGGCTGAGTTCGAGGTCAGCCTGTCGCGCTTTCACGGCTGCCTCCGCTCGGGAAGCCTCCATGTACAGCAGCCCCGCAGTGGCCATGACATCACGCTTGGTCACTTCGGCCTCAAGCCCTGCCACATCAACGCCGGTTCTTGCCGCCCGCCAGCGCTGGATCAGGCTCAGGCTGAAAATATTCTGAACGAGGTTGGCCCGCGCGTTGTACACATCGAACGGTTCCGTCACGGGTCTCTGCAGTCCCAAGCCGGAAAGTCTGTCGGGAGGAAGTCCGAAGGCGGCGAGATTGACCGTTTGATTGCTCCCGCTCATGAATCCGGATACGTTCGGCAATAACGCGCCCAAACTCGTACTGGCCGCCGATTGGGCCGCCACGATCCGTTCTTTCAACAACCGCACATTGGCGTTATTGTCGATGGCCGCCTGAATCGCCTCGTGCAAACTCAACCGCAGTTCCGGCGTCCCGGCCGGCGGCTCGGCGGCCGAGCCGGGCCGCCCAGGCATGACGATGAAGCCAGAGCAGGCCTGCACCAACAAGACGAGTCTCCATAACCGCCTCACAGGGGCCTCCTTCCAACGGTGAACAGGCAGACGGACCATTCCGACATCCCCGTCCATCGTGTCTCGATGTGCAAAGATGACACCCTCCAACGCCGCGACATCGAAGCCCGCATCATCGCCGATGGAACGGGCGGATCGTCGTCGATCGAGGACCAGCCTAGCGCCGAATCGTGGAGGTTCGCTACAGGCTTCCTCGCGGGGTTGTGGCAGATAGCGGCAGACCGGCGGGACGGAATCAGCTCCGGCTCATTCCGGTCGGCTTCCCACGACCGGCTGTGGCAGCTCTGTGTGCTCTTGTTTCGGTATCAGGCCGGCAGATGAATTTCGAGGGCCACCGATCCACAGGTAATAGAGCACGGGA
>CAZKVY010000038.1:0-33198 GCA_964556305.1 uncultured Nitrospira sp.
GGCGTTCGGCGACAACGTGCTCTATGAAAACGTCGAATTCAGCCTGCCGAAGGGCGGCATTGTCGGCGTCGTCGGTCCCAACGGTGCGGGCAAAACGACCATGTTCCGCATGATCATCGGCAAGGAGAAGCCGGATACAGGCAGCATCCGCATCGGCGAGACGGTCAAGCTCGGCTATGTCGATCAGGATCGTACGCTCGATCCCGACAAGACGGTGTACGAAGTCATTTCCGAGGGGCAAGATACGATCATGCTGGGCAAAGCCGAAGTGAATGCCCGTGGCTACTGTGCCCGCTTCAATTTCGCCGGCACCGATCAGCAGAAGAAGGTCAAGGATCTCTCAGGCGGCGAGCGGAACCGTGTGCACCTCGCGCGCATGCTGAAGGAAGGTGCCAATCTCATCATCCTCGACGAGCCCACGAACGATCTGGATGTGAATACGTTGCGCGCGTTGGAAGAGGGGCTGGAGGGATTTGCCGGCTGCGCCGTCATCAGCAGTCACGACCGCTGGTTCCTGGACCGCGTTGCGACGCACATCATGGCGTTCGAAGGCGACAGCAAAGTCGTCTGGTACGAAGGCAACTACAGCGAATACGAAGCCGATAGGAAGCGGCGGCTCGGGAAAGAAGCCGACCAGCCGCATCGCATACGCTATCGCAAATTGACCAGGAATTAGCAGGCTGTTGAGAAGGGCCACTAGCGGCGTTCTCAGTCGCACGCCTCCCTGCGACGTACCCGGAGGATGCGCCTCAGTCAGCGTTCTTCCTGCGGCCTTGCTGGACGACCCCTTTGAACAGCCTGCGACGGCTCTCAATGTGTCACTACTCTTCCCGGAGAAACATCCGTTTTTCCGATTCGACCGTAGAGTCACTCATGAGCATCCTATCGGGACGTTCCCTCGGCTCCTGGCTCGCGGCGTTGCTGATCAGCTCCGCCTCCTGTGCGACCGTTGCTCCTCATCAAGGCCTTTCCGCTGATCATCGTCCTGCGCCGACCAGGGCAACGCTGCATTTGGGGGAACAGGAATTGGGGGATGGTCGGTTCGTGGGGCTCGCGTTCTCCGGCGGCGGGAGCCGCGCGGCCGTTTTCGGGGCGGCCGTCATGAAAGAGTTGGATCGGGTCGGCCTGTTATCCCACGTGGATGTGCTCTCGGCCGTGTCGGGCGGCGCGTTGCCGGCGGCCTCTTATGCGCTGGAGGGGTACCGCGACTTTAGCTTTCAAAACGGGTTCGTCGAACAGATCGGCCGTGATATTCAAGGTGCAGTGGCGGGGCCCTGGTATGTGGCTCCCCACAACCTGCTCCGGTACGCATTGACGGACCGCATTCCATCCGAACAGGTCATTCAGGCGCTGGATGAGAGGTTATTTCAGGGTGCAACCTTCGCCGATCTGAATGCCGCGAAACCGATTCTCCTGCTGAATGCAACGGATGCCCTCACGGGCGATCCCCTTATCGTTTCCGATGAACAGTTTGCTTTGTTGGGGGTGCCGCTGGCCCCCTTCAGTATCGCCCGCGCCGTTTATATGTCCGCGGCCTATCCCGGTGTGTTGGAACCTCTGGTCCTCTCGAACGGTGAGGCAGGTCGCGACGGCTCCGGTTCCCTACCGGTGCTGGCTTATGACGGGGGTGCGGCAGATAACCTGGGAATTCGAACCCTGATGCAGGTGGTGGACGCCGCTGTATTGGAGCGGCCGATGGTGAACCGCTTTCCGCAGGGCTGTCTGATCGTCTCCATCGATGCCACGGGCCGCCAGAAGAACGAGGCGCGTCGACCGCTCTCTGCGGCCGCAGCCTTGCTTAGAGGGCATCGTCGAAATGTGCTGGAGCTTTCCGGGATTCCCGCTGCGCAGCAAGACCGAACGATGCTCGGCACCTTCCGAGTGGGCCAAGACGGTACCGGAGGGACCTGTCACTTCTGGCACGTGGCGTTGCGCCAGTTACCGGAGAGCGATCCTTTGGGCGAACGCGTCACGCACATCAAAACGAACCTGGGCTTGTCGGCCGAGGACCAGGCCGGGCTGATTGCGGCGGCGGGCCGTCTCGTGGCAAAAGGCCGTGAGGAGATGAAGCGAACAACCGGCTGGGCCGCTTTCATCAACACTGAGCCCGCCCTGTTATCCCTCCCATGAGCCACGCGACGAACCAGCGGCGCGTCTTCCTCACCGGTGCGACTGGATATCTGGGCATCAGGCTCATTCCGTTGTTGCTTGAGCGGGGCCATGACGTGACGGCCTTGGTTCGCGAGGAATCGCTCAAGAAAGTTCCCGCCGGATGCCGGGTTGTAACCGGAAATCCGTTAGATGCGGAGACGTTCCTGAAGGCTGTGCGGGGAGGCGACACGCTGGTGCAACTGGTCGGGGTGCCCAAGCCTTCTCCCTGGAAAGGCCCGCAGTTTCGAGCGATCGACGGACCCTCGGCCATGGCTGCGATTCGAGCCGCTGCCTCGATGAATGTGCGCCACATTGTCTACGTCAGCGTCGCCCATCCTGCGCCCATCATGAAGGAGTATATCGCCGTACGCCGCGACTGTGAGTCCGCGATTGCGGCGGCCGGGTTGGTCGCCACCATCCTCAGGCCCTGGTACATTCTCGGTCCGGGTCATTGGTGGCCGTTCGCGCTGGTGCCGGTCTATCGGGTATTGGAACAAGTGCCTGCTACAAGAGACGCAGCCATGCGCTTGGGATTGGTCACGATACGGGAGATGCTCGCGGCGCTGCTGTGGTCCATCGAACACCCTCCGGTGAACAGGAGAGTCATCGAGGTACCGGAAATCCGGCGTCTGGGCCGAAGCGAGACATGAAACCGGTTGCACTCATTACCGGTGCTGCCGGCTTGATCGGAGGATATCTCGTCAGGAGCGCATCGCGCTGGGTGCCTGATTGGGAGGTGCGCGGCCTGACTAGAACCGAGGTCGATCTCACCGATCGGGCGCAGATGCAGCGATTCTGGGATCGGCACCGACCGGACCTGGTCATCCACTGCGCGGCCTTGAGCCGAACCGGTCTCTGTGAGCAGGATCCCGCGCGGGCCGGGCTGATCAATGTCGAAGCGACTCGATCGCTGGCCGACCTTGCGCGGGACGTGCCATTCGTCTTCCTGTCCACCGATCAGGTCTTCGATGGTGCGAAAGGACACTACGTCGAAACAGATGCCGTGCATCCCTTAAATGTTTACGGGCAAACGAAAGCTGAGGCCGAGCAGGTGGTATTGGAAAATCCTGCCCATGCGGTCGTGCGTATCGCACTGACGGCCGGGACCTCGCCGACGCGTGATCGAAGTTTCGTCGAGGATATGTTGCGGGCCGCGTCGAAGGGCATGACGCTCACGCTCTTCAGGGACGAGTATCGCTGTCCATTGCCGGCCGGTGCGCTGGTGCGCGGCCTCTGGGAATTCGCCGTGCAGCGCCGACCGGGTTTGTATCATGTAGGTGGCGATGAACGGCTGTCCCGCTTGGAGATCGGAGAGCTGTTGACGGCGCGGTTCCCGGAATTGCGATCTTCGATACGATCGGGATCAGTCGCCGACTACCAGGGTCCTCCCCGGCCACCCGATCTGTCGATGCGCAGTGACAAGATGCAAGCACTCCTCTCGTTCCGCCTGCCGGGGTTTGGTCAATGGCTGACTGATGGTTCGTCGGATGGCGTTGACCCTTGGGACTATCCTTCCGGAGTCCCTCGCTAGGTCAATGCGGCAGCGTGCGAATGTAGGCCAGCACGTTCTGGATGTCGTGGTCGGAGAGCAGTCCTTTCCACGAGGGCATGTTCGGTTTCCCTTCGTGGATGGTGGCGAGCAGCGCACTGTCTGATTTTTTCCTGGTCGCAGGCGCGGTCAGATTGGCCGGATCCGGTCCGAGCAACTTGTAGCCATCCCCTTTTCCCTCAGAGCCATGGCACCCGGCGCAATGTCTGCTGAACAGCCGTTTGCCTTTTGCAAGAGGATCGGGTTTCCGCGTCACCTCACCGCTCGCGTTCGACTGTATAAGACATGCCCCGGCGATCGCCATGACGAGCATCGCCGTACTCACATATCCTCTGTTCATACGAATTCCTCCAGTGAAGGGAAGCAGGCCTGTCCCTGATGTGGGCGATCATACGCTCGTAGCGAGGGCAATGCCACTCGATCTCCTGCTTGGTGTGTTGCGATGGCCACCGTAGTACAATCATTCGACTACGTACCGTGAATCTTGTGCCTTCGCGGTTCACCTTCGATCACCGATTGCATGACGGCGACAGACCCACTGTCCCTCCTTCTGACCGCCTGGGCCGCTTCGGCTCTCCTGATGGTTGCGCTCTGGCTACTTGAGCGCCGCCTGCAGAATTTGTCCATTGCCGATGTGGGCTGGTGTTATGGGCTGGCTCTGGTGGTGTTGTGGTATGCCACTACTGCTCCGGGTGAACCTGCCCGGCGGGGACTGGTGGCTCTGTTGATTGTCGTTTACGCCCTCCGCCTTGGCACGTATGTGCTCGTGGATCGGCTGTGGAGCAAGCCGGAAGACGGCCGCTATCGCGCCTTGCGTCTGAAATGGGGCGAGCAGGGTCCCGTGCGCCGGTTCTGGTATTTCCAGCTGCAGGCCGCAGCGATCGTCTGGTTGTCCCTTCCTCCCCTCGTGGTCATGCAGAATCCCCATCCGCCGTTTCATCTCGTAGAACTGCTCGGCGTGCTCCTATGGGGGGTCGCGGTGACAGGGGAGGCGGTGGCCGATTGGCAGTTGGCGGCCTTCCGCCGTCAACCTTGGAACCGGGACCGCGTGTGCCGGGTGGGGCTTTGGTACTATTCTCGCCACCCCAATTATTTTTTCGAATGGCTGCACTGGTGGAGTTACGTGGTGATGGCGATGGCAAGTCCCTTGGGCAACTGGGGTGTGACCTTGCTCGGCCCGCTCACGATAGGCTGGGCGCTCCTGAAAGTGACCGGCATTCCATGGACTGAGACGCAGACCATGGCAAGCCGGGGTGAAGAATATGCCACCTATCGCCGCACCACGAACGCGTTCATACCCTGGTTTCCGCGACAATAGGGAATCACTCGTCGAAGTTATGGTTTGGAGAGTTCGGCCAACCGCACGCGCGCGGTTGTGGCGGCGGGATTGTCCGGATAGCGACGGATGATGTCCTCGTATAATTCTTTCGCATGGGCCTTGTTGGTTTGTCGTTCTTCAAACTGCGCCGTTTCGAGCATTTGCGACGCCTGGTCCGGGCCGCAGGCCGAGACGCTCAGGAGCAGGACTAGCATGGTCCACGTACGCCATCTCTTCATACGGCGGTCCTTTCATTGATCGGTCGCGTGGTGTTCTCATGGCAGTGTGTGCCATGCCCCCACCTGTTTCAAGTGGGTGGCGGAGACACGGCCGCATCGTTACGAGACGGCATCCTCCCGGATGCCGTAGCGCGGAGAAGTGATCGCCTCACTCCTGCAGCGAGGGCAACGGCTTGGGCGCGTGAGCCTGGTGCGATCGCGGAAGCTGTACGTACAGTCCTGACAATGTGACGGTTCAAGCAGAAATGTCCGCGACGCATTGCGAGCCAGGGTTTTCACAATGTGGGTCAAATGCTCTTCTACCTGGCGCTCCGGAATCCCGACGAGCTGGGCCAACTGGTGAGACGATAACAGAGTGCCCGTCAGCAGCATCATGATTCGTTGCCGGGGGGTCTGCGGTGGAGTGAGCATGCCTAGTGATTGTAGGGGAACCGTCTGCCGATGAAAAGGCAGGAATCAGCTCCCGCGATCTTGTTATACTACGCGAAACTGCCTGTGCGTTCGGCGCAGGGAAAGACGTCGTTATGAGTGGATCGCAGTGGGACGAGTTGGCCGAATTGGCGTTGTCTCGTGTGCGCGCGGCCGGGGTCGACTATGCGGATATCCGTCTGCTCGACACGACCACGCGGACGATCAGCGGTGAAGACCGGCGCATCGCGCACATTCGTGAGTCGACCGATCGAGGGTTCGGCATTCGTGTGCTGCATCGCGGCGCTTGGGGGTTTGCTGCCAGTTCCATCATCTCTCTCGAAGAAATTCCTCGTGTCGCCGATCTTGCCGTAGAAATTGCGAAAGGTTCGGCATCTCTTGCGATCACCAAGGTGCACCTGGCGCCGGAGCCGGTCCATCAGGACCGGATCGTTACCCCCTGCCGCCTGGATCCTTTCGCCGTGGCGCTGGAAGAACAGTCGGCGTTGCTCCTGAACACGATGGAGGTGATCCAGCGGCACCCTGGCGTGGTGAGAAGTCACGCCAGCCTGTGGGCTCAACGCGATCGCAAACTGTTCGTCTCTACGGAAGGCTCGCATCTGGAGTTCAATCTGCTGGCTATGCAAGGTGACTGCACGGCGACGGCCGTTCACAACGGACGATTTGCCAGCCGTTCCTTCAACACGCCGCATCTGCGTACCGGCTATGAACTGGTGCGCGACCTGGACTGGGCCCGTGAAGGGGCGCGCATCGCAGAGCAGGCGGTGGAAAAGGTGCGGGCTCCGGCGATCGACGCGGGGCGGTATGACCTGGTGCTTGATCCCGAGCATCTGTCACTGACGATGCATGAGTCCTGCGGACATCCGAGCGAGTTGGATCGCGCACTCGGATACGAAGCCAACTACGCCGGAACCAGTTTTCTCACACCCGACAAACTCGGCACGTACCGGTATGGCTCGTCTCACGTCAATCTGGTGGCCGACAACACCGAGCCGGACACGCTGGCGGCAACCGGGTATGATGATGACGGCGTCAGTTGCCAGAAGTGGGACATCGTGCGAGAAGGCATCTTTGTCGGATATTGCACGAACCGCGAAGTGGCGCCGAGAATCAAGGAAGAGCGCTCACGCGGATCGAACCGCGCCGATAGCTGGGGGGCGGTTCCCATGGTGCGGATTGCCAACATCGGTCTTGAACCGGGCACGGCCACGCTGGATGAGCTGCTGGCCGACGTGAAGCGGGGAATTTATATCGAAGGTCACGGCTCCTACAGTATCGATCAACGGCGGTACAATTTTCAGTTCGGCGGGGATGCCTTCTGGCTGATTGAGAACGGCCGGCGGACACAGATGGTGCGGGACGTCATCTATCACGGTATCACCCCGGAATTCTGGGGCCGCTGCGACGGTGTCGCCGACCTCACCCATCGTCGCCGTTACGGCTTCATCACCTGTGGGAAAGGCCAGCCCGGCCAATCAGGCTGGATGACCCACGCCGCGTCTCACGCCCGCTTCCGGCGCGTGGATGTCATCAGCGGACAAACGAAGGCCGACGCATGACGTCATCGATCACGTCCTCATGGCCGAAACTGACGAGCCGCCAGGAATTCGAGTTCCTGGCGGAGCTCGTAATGAGTCACTCCACCGGGGATCACACGTTCTTCTCATTGCGCGATGGTCACGGCGGCACCACGCGGTTCGCCAACAACCAAATCATTCAGAATGTGAATCTGCGGCGGGGCACCCTGTCGATCACCGTCGCCTTTGGGCGCCAGCACGGCACCGCGAGCACGACGGATTTTACCGCTGGGGCGGTACGGGAAACCCTCAAACAGGCCGAATCGCTTGCCCGTCTTTCGCCTGACGATCCGGAGTATCTCCCCCCGGTTGGAGCGCAAACCTATTTGTCGTTACCAACCTCCCGCCCGGAAACGAGTGCCGCAGGCCCGGCACGTCGCCTCGACTATGCGCGGGAAGCCATCGGCCAGTGCAAGATGGAGAATCTGAACGCAGCCGGCACGGTGTCGTCCAGCGCGGCGACGGTGGGACTCGCCGCGGAGACGGGGTTGCGAGCCTATGAGGAACGCACCGAGGCGCGGTTCAGTCTGACCGTGCAGGCCGGCGAAGCCACCGGGTGGTCGGCTGCCGCTCATCGATCCATTGACCGCCTGCATGTGCAGGAGCGCACCCTGGCTGCCATTATCAAGGCCAAGCGGGGGGCGGATGAGCCGCAAGAGTTACCGCCGGGCCGTTATACGGTCATTCTGGAACCGGCTGCCGTCGCCGGACTCCTCAGTTGGATGATTTGGATGCTGGACGCCAAATCCTTTTATAAAGGGACCAGCCCGTTCAGCGGAAAGTTGGGGGCACGGATCATCGATCGCCGCCTCTCCCTGTTGAATCACCCGGCCCATGCGGATCTCCTGGGAAACGGTTTTACGCCTGAGGGATTGCCCGTGATCGAGTCCGGCTGGATCGAGTCGGGCGTGCTCACGCAGCTTCTGCACGATCGATTTACCGCCCGGGAACATCAGATCGAACCGCTCGCGACATTGGAGTCGCCCCACTTGTCAGGGGAACGTCCCATCGGCACCAGGGTAGACGACCTCATTCGCACGACGCAGCGAGGCATCCTCGTGACGAATTTTTGGTACATCCGTCCCGTCAATCCGTCCGACCTGACGTTGACCGGTATGACGCGGGATGGGACCTTTTTGATAGAAAACGGGGAGATCACGTCGGCCGTCCGAAACTTTCGTTTTCACGAGAGCCCCTTGCGCGCGTTTAATCAGGTGGAAGCCTATACCGCGCCCGCGGAGGCAGTGACGTCAGAAACCGGAAAGGCTCTGGTGCCCGCCATGCGGATCCACGATTTTCACTTCTCAAGTGTCACCAAGTTTTAAACTGGTTGATCGCTCAGACCCTCTGTCTGAATCGGTGGCCTTTTGAGAGATCGGGGGCAGAAAAAAACACGCACCCGCCATTGACTCGGACCATGGGAAAGAGTAATGAATTGGAGGAAGTTCACCGATAAGACTCCTAAGGCTTCGATAGGGCTATGACGCGGAAACAGCAGCGTTTGGCGGAAAAACCTGTTCATCTCCTGACACTTGCCCCCGACAAGGGTGAGAAAGGGGCGGTGAATCCGTTTGCACCCTCGCCCTTGCGCGCGGCGATCGGAAAGGTCTTCGTCAAGCTGGAAGATATCACCGAGCGATTCGAGGACTGGTGCCAGTACGGCAGCTCTGAGGATCGGACGGAACAGCCATTGGGCCAACGGGTCTCGCAATGGCTGGGGGCTCCTGTCGCGCGTCATATCGAACATCAGGTCGAGGCAGAACAGGGGTTGGTTCCCGCCCGCCGCTGGGACGGCGCCGTCGGTGATCTCATTTTCAGGCTGCGTGACCGTGCGGGATTTGTGCAGCGTGCCTTGTCGGCGCAGGCGCGTGAACTCAAGGACTGGGTCATCCAACATACCCAATCCACTCAAGCGGAACTCCAAGACCTGCGCGAGCAGGTGGCCACTCAACAGATGCAGATGAAGGATCTCTCGGCGCAGCTACAAGATTTGCGCGCCCTCGTGACGTCTCAACAACAGGTCTTGATGTACATGGGCAAGGACATGGAGATGGCGCCACCCGCAGAGCTGGAGCTGTCACTTGTGCCCCCACGCTCGCTTCCCTATCGCGAGCGAGAGAAGAAATCCTTGAGAGATCGACGAGATGCGTCGACCGAGGCCTCGCAGGTACCGTATCTCAACGCCTGATACCTGCCGATCGAGCAGAACGTTGAACACGACCGTTCGTGTTGCTCCCCATCGTGCACAGTCTCAATCTACTTCAAAGGATACGTCCCCCCTTCATCCGCTACGACTTCGTCGGACGACCGATTTGAGTGTCCTGCGCTCTAGCGATCCTCACCATTCTCCCTTCTCCATGTCCTCCGACTAGCAACTTCTCAGTAGGACTGCTAATTTGTGCCGTTCCGTGGGACGGTGGAGTCGTCGCAGGGTGACGGCATCGCCTGTCTCACACAGGAAAAATCGAGCAGGAGCAAGCGCGATGGTACAAGGGCGGTGCGTAAGCGCGGTGGTGTACGTCCTAATGATCGCAGGATTGGCGCTGCCTGTGTCCGGCAGTGTGGCCCGGGCGGAGGTGCCGCTGTTCGAGAATCTCGGTGTGCTGCATCATGAGATCACCAGCAACTCGAGCCTCGCGCAGAAATATTTCGACCAGGGCCTGCGGCTGGTCTATGCCTTCAATCATGAGGAAGCCATTGCGGCGTTTGCCGAGGCATCCCGTCTCGATCCCGATGCCCCCATGCCCTATTGGGGGGTGGCGTTGAGCCTGGGGCCGAATATCAATGCGGCGATGGATTCCAAATCGGAGTCGCGAGCGGTAGAGGCCGTGCAGAAAGCGACGGGACGGTTGGCGCATGCCACTCCCAAGGAGCGGGCCTATGTGGAGGCTCTGGCCGCGCGATATTCGATCAAAAAATCTGCGATCCGGAAAGCCAAGGACGAGGCCTATGTTAAGGCGATGCGACGGTTGGTCCACGACTATCCCGAGGACGCGGATGCGGCGACCTTGTTCGCCGAAGCCTTGATGGTGCTCCGTCCGTGGGACTATTGGCGGGCAGACGGCCGTCCGCAGCCTGGGACCGAGGACATCCTGACGGCATTAGAGGCCGCACTGCGCCGACATCCGGATCACCCCGGCGCCTGTCACTACTATATTCACGCTGTCGAAGCGTCGCAGGAGCCTCAACGCGGACTGCCTTGCGCCAAGCGCCTGCCGTCCCTGATGCCGGGGGCGGGGCATCTCGTGCATATGCCCGCGCACATTTACATGCGGGTGGGACTCTATCGAGAGGCATCCGAACGGAACGCACAAGCCGCGACAGTGGATCATGAGTATTTGCTCCACCACCCTCTTGAGGGCAACTACGCATCGGGATACTATGCGCACAACCTTCACTTTCTGAATGCCTCCTTGGTGATGGAGGGGCGGAGCGCGGAAGCCTTACAGGCCGCGCGGGATCTCTTGAGCAAGATTTCGGTGGACGAGATCGTCAAGGAACCCTCGCTGGAATGGTATGCGCCGACGCTGCTGCTGACGATGGCCCGGTTCGGTCAGTGGGGCGAGTTGATCAGGCAGCCCCCACCTCCTAAAGAACTCCGGTACACCACCGGCCTGTGGCATTACGTGCGCGGTCTGGCTTTTGCGGCGACGACCCGGTTCGGGAGCGCGGAGGGCGAGCTCTCGAATCTCAGACGGTCATTGAAGGTGTTGGCCAGGACGAAGACCGCCGAGGCCAAGATCAGCCGCACCCTGTTGAAGATCGCCGAGCGGGTGTTAGCGGGAGAATTAGCCGCGCGTCGAGGGGATTTCGAAGCCGGGATTCAGGCCTTGCGTGAAGCGGTTCAGCTGGAGACCACGGTGCCATACAGCGAACCGCCGTTCTGGTTTCAGCCGGTTCGCCACAACCTGGGAGCGGTGCTGCTGCTGGCAGGGCGGGCGAGTGAAGCGGAGTCCGTCTACCGCGAGGATTTACGGCTCAATCCCGAAAACGGATGGGCATTACACGGATTAGTCCACAGTCTGCGGGCCCAGCAAAAAGATGGAGCCCCAGAGAGTGCGCGATTGCGCACCGCCTGGGCACAGGCCGACATTCCACTGCCCGGGTCCCGCTTTTAGGGTCACCCGGTCTGTCGGCCAGGGAGTGGCATCATGCTGCCGAACAAAGGACAAGAGATGTTGAAGACGGATTATGTGTTTCAGGCCACCGAGGAAGCGCGCGAATTACAGCGTTTGCAGATGCTGGAGCGCATCTTCGATGCCGGTACGCAACGCCGTATGCTGACAGCCGGCCTCACGACCGGCTGGCATTGCCTCGAGGTAGGAGCGGGGGCCGGCTCCATCGTGCGGTGGCTGGAGCAGCGCGTCGGGCCATCGGGCAAAGTGGTCGCGCTCGACACGAACCCCCGCTTCCTGCGGGGGAGTGGCAGTTCGACCATTGAAATCGTTCAAGGTGACATATGCGACACTGAGCTTCCGCTGGCCATGTTCGATCTGGTGCATGCGCGGTGCGTCATGATCCATATCGCCGACTACCGGAAGGCGTTTGAGCGGATGTTGCGCTGCGTCAAGCCGGGCGGATGGGTCGTGATCGAAGAACCTGATTTTCAAGCCGCTCGCGCCGTCACCGGGCCGGATGAGGCCAAGGCGTCCTTCGCGCGGGTCACCGATGCGATCGAACGGATGTTCACGTCGCTTGGAATGGACTATGCGCTGGGCGCGAAGTTGCCCGCATTATTTCAACAGCATGATCTGAGTCATTTGACGGTGGAGCATGAGGGACATTTGTCGGCGGGCGGGGGGACGATTGCGCAGTTGATGAAATTATCCGCCGAACAATTGCGGGATAGATATGTGGCCACGGGCCTGGTGACGGAGGCGGATATCGAGCAGTATTGCCGGCTCGCCGATGATCCGGACTCTTGGGCCATTTATTATGCGACGGTGGCCGTCACTGGTTGGTGGCAGCCGCAGTGCGGCGGGAGCACGCAAGGATAGGGCATGCGATACATTGTCGGAGTCATGGGGCCGGCCAAGGCCAGGAAAAAGGATGTCGATAATGCCCGGGTATTGGGTGAGTTGATCGCGCGACGGGAATGGGTGGTCCTGACCGGCGGCCGCGATGTCGGCGTCATGGACGCAGCCTGTCAGGGCGCCAAGAAAGTTCCTGGCAGTTTGACGATCGGTGTCCTGCCTTCTGCACGCGAGCGCGTGTCGAAGTATGTGGATCTGGCGATCATTACGGAGATGGGCAATGCGCGCAACAACGTCAACGTCATGTCCAGCAACGTGGTCGTCGTGTGCGGATTGATGGGCGCGGGCACGGTGTCGGAAGTCGCTCTGGCCTTAAAGGCGGGTAAGCCGGTCATTCTGGTCGGAGCCACGCCGACGGAAGAGAAATTCTTCAAAAAACTGGGCGGACGCCTGATCGCCTCGGTGGAAAGTCCGGAAGAAGCCATCACCCTCATGATGAAACAATTCGAGCAGCAGCAGCCGGATCTGGTTCAAGGCGCGCGCTCCTGGGGCGTCTAGCAGGCGGCTGATAACAGTCTCCCAGCTTCGTCCTCCCATCGCTCTCAGGCTCAACGTACCGCATACGGGCAAAGAGCCTGTCTTGGCAGGCTCGGGGTGGGTAAGAAGCATGTGGACTTCGCCGCCTCGCATTGCTGCGGCCTTGCTGGGCGAACTTTTTGAACAGGCGGAAGTCGATGCCGGTGACGGCGAGGTCGAAGTCATTTGGATTCCGGATGCGCAGATCCACCTGAAGCCGCTGCTCAAAGCGCTGGCCTCCAGCGGGGGTGACATTCGTCACCAACACTTCCGGTGGCTCGCCCTTCATCATCCAGGAGGCGCAACCGGGAGGATCAGCAGGGTCAAGAGTGCAGCCCGTGCACAAGGTTGGTTCCTCCCGCCTATCCTACACACCCATCCAACCGTGTGCGATGCGCGTAAGAGATAAGAGGGCTGAGGCGGCCTGATCGCCGAGGGTCGTTTGCTCTGGTAAGATGACCGGGAGTCGGTTCCGCTCTGAGAGGGGAGGCGTCCAATGGAGTTCATGACACGACGGAGAATTGGTGCCTTGTGGGTCCTGCCGATGGTGCTGGCAGGATTTTTCGTGTCGGAGAGTCAGGCGGCTGATCCGTCTAGTGCGGCCACCGCCTATTTCGCCGGAGGCTGTTTCTGGTGCATGGAGGAAGCGTTCGAGAAAGTCCCCGGCGTGACCGCGGTGGTCAGTGGATATATGGGCGGACGGGTGGAGAATCCCAGTTACGAGCAGGTGTCGGCGGGGGGCACGGGTCATGCCGAATCGGTTGAAGTGGTGTATGACCCGGCCAAGGTGAGTTACGCCACGTTGCTCGATGCCTTTTGGCACAACGTGGATCCGGTAACGCCCAACGCCCAGTTCTGCGACCACGGCAGCCAGTACCGGGCGGTGATTTTCTTTCAAGGTGAGGAACAGAAACGTTTGGCGGAGGAGTCGAAGCGGGCGATTGAACAATCCCACCGCCTTACGCAACCGATCGTCACCGAACTGACCAAGGCCTCGCAATTTTATCCGGCTGAAGAGTACCACCAGGATTTCTATAAGAAGAATCCGATCCGATACAAGTTTTATAAATTCAATTGCGGGCGCGTGCAGCGGCTCGAAGAAGTCTGGGGTGCGCGGTGACGGATCAGGCGTCTTCGCAAGAGGGGATCGCGTGTCTGTTGAGAGACTGCCGGACCATTGCCGTGGTCGGGTTGTCATCAAATCCGGCGCGCCCATCCTATCGGGTGGCTCGCTACATGCAGCAGCAGGGCAAGGTTGTGATCCCGGTCAATCCGCGTGAGGCGGATGTGTTGGGTGAGCCTGCCTATCCCTCGTTGTCGGCGGTGCCGGGCCCAATCGATCTGGTGAATGTCTTTCGACGATCGGAAGAGGCGGGAGCGATCGTCGACGAAGCGATACGCATCCAGGCGAAAGCCATTTGGCTCCAGGAGGGGGTGGTCGATGAGGCGGCCGCCCTGCGCGCCCGTCAGGCCGGATTACAGGTGGTGATGGATCGTTGTTGGCTCAAAGAATATGACCGATGGGTCGGCGAGAAAAACCAAAACCAGGGACCATGACACTGTGAGCATGGACTCCCACCGCAGGTCGCTCCCTGGTTCCGGTTGATCATTCCTTTCGTTCGGTTCTCCCCATCAGGTACGCGTCGGTTTCCCTCATTTGCTTGAGCATTCCGCCTCTCCATGGAATAGTGACATGACGGTGCGTTTCCGCCTGTCCTGTATCGCTTCCCACGCCATTCACCTTAGGAGGTTCCAGCCATGATGCGTTTGTTCGCTGGTTTTCGCCGTGTGATGCTTGTCCTTCCCTTGGTGATCGGTGTGACCGGCTGCGCACAGTCGGCGCTGGAGGGACATTCTTCTCAGGAAGACCTCGGCATGGGGATCGTCTCGGGGACGTTAGGCGCGCAAAGCCGATCTGCCGTCTCCTCCGGTGAGCAGCCGGCCGCATCCTTGGTCGGCCAGGTGCAAGCCGTTGAGGGGGGCGCTTACCTGGTCCGAGATGTCCGGGGGCAGGAACACCGCATTCCTCACGACGAGAACACCAGAATCGACCGACCGGCCCATGTAGGCGATCGTATTCAATCGTGGTTCGATCGGCACGGCCGCGCTGTGCTCATCAGAAGCCTCGATGAGGATGGCCGCTAAAACCGGCCAGGTCTCGGCCGCTCCCGTACCCACTATGCAGCAGCCTGAATGGAATACTCGCTGGGGTCGAGTGGCCCGTGCGCTCTTCCCTCTAGCGGTGGCGGCGTGCCTGATTGTCCTCATGCCTCCGGCCAGCAGGGTCGCATTCGATCCGGTGATGAACGACGCTGCGCGTCGGCCCTCCCACGAACCGATTGCTTCGCTGATTGCAACCTACGCCAAGCAATACGCCCTTGACCCTGCTCTCCTGCAGGCGATCATCAAAGTCGAGTCGAATTTCAATTCGGACGCCGTGTCCTCGAAAGGCGCAATCGGTCTCATGCAGCTGATGCCGTTGACGGCGGCCGCGTTCCATGTGCTCGATCCGTTCGATCCGAAAGACAACATTCGTGCGGGCGCAGCGCTGCTCCGCGGGCTGTTGGACCGGTTCGGGGGAGACTTGTCGCTGGCCCTGGCGGCCTACCATCTCGGTGAAGCGCGGGTGCGGCAGGCCATCGGCGCGCCGGCTCTCCCTGCGACCCAACTCTACGTCGATCGGGTGCTTGGCCACTATGACCGCTTTCGTGCCGGAACCAGCCGACTTCCTTCGCGTGTGACGACGCGTCGCCAAGACAGCCATCCACTATGGTCTCTGCCGCAGGCTCCGGAATGACCCGAAGCATGGGGATCGGGATGCCGGCGGGTTCTCCCTGAATCAATGACGGTCCTTTCGCCGGTTGCATTTTCCGCCGGAACGGGGTAGGGACATTTGCCTTAAGTGCCAAGACCCGCCAGGGTCATCAAACCACCAGGTGATGTAGCCATTGAGGATGTGATGAAGAAGAGTGACCGTACCGCCCGGCTGGCCCAATCCGATATTCGTGCGATGACCCTTGCCTGCGCGAAGGTCAAGGGGATCAATATGTCTCAGGGGGTCTGCGACACTCCTGTTCCTCCGGTCGTGGTGCAAGGCGCGCAGCAGGCGATGGCGCAGGGGCACAATATCTATGCTCGTTTCGACGGCATTGCGGAACTGCGGCAGGCGATCGCCGGCAAGTTAGCCGCCTACAATCGAATCACCGCGGATCCGGAGATCAATATTACCGTGAGTGCCGGCGCGACCGGATCGTTCCAGGCCACCTGCATGGCGCTGCTCGATCCAGGCGACGAAGTGATTCTATTTGAGCCGTTTTATGCCTACCACGTCCAGGCGATCCTCGCCGTGGAGGGCGTCCCCCGTTATGTGACGATGCGGCCGCCGGATTGGACGATGGATGTGAATGGGTTGGAACAGGCTATTACGTCCAAGACCAAGGCCATCGTGGTCAACACTCCCGGCAATCCATCCGGTAAGGTCTTCACACGACATGAATTGGAGCAGATCGCCGAGATGGCCTGTCGCCATGACCTGCTGGTGATCACGGACGAGATCTATGAATATTTTGTGTTCGACGGACGGGAACATGTCAGCATGGCCTCGCTGCCTGGCATGGCCGACCGGACCATTACCATCGGCGGATACTCCAAAACTTTCAGCATCACCGGCTGGCGAATCGGCTACAGCGTGGCGGAGGCCTCATGGGCGAAAGCCATCGGCGCCATGAGTGATGTGTTGTATGTCTGCGCACCGACGCCGCTGCAGTATGGAGTGGCCGCCGGCATACGCGAACTTGGGACGTCATTTTACAAGGAGCTGGCCCTCGAGCATCAACACAAGCGGGATCGCTTCTGCCAGGCCTTGGCGAAGGCGGGGCTGCCTCCGGCCGTACCGCAAGGCGCCTATTACGTGTTGGCGGACGTAGCCCGACTCCCCGGGAAGACCAGTCGCGAGCGCGCCCTGTATCTGCTGGACAAGACCGGCGTGGCGGGTGTGCCGGGCGAGGCGTTTTTCGACGGGACGGAAGGAAGTCGCTTTATGCGATTTTGTATGGCGAAAACGGATGAAGATTTGGAGCGAGCCAGTCAGGCGATCGAACGATTCACGTCATGAGTGGCTGACGCAGTCGGAGTCTTTATTGCGCCTGCCAGGAGGCAGTCCTCGTCATCGTTCCCCACGTCGCTTTCTTTCCACGTATCCAACGATACAGGCCGATCAATTTCCACACTGAATTCAGCTGGCGGAATCCGAAATTTTCCAGGATCGCGGCGAGCAACAGTTTCAGCACGTCGCGCTGATTGGGGTAGACGTGGAACGACATCTCCTCCAATAAGAGCGCACTCACCGACAACAACACGCCGAGTCCGATCGCCGCAAGCAGCAGGATCAGCCACGCCTGCACCGAGACGGATCCCAGGACAAAGCTGAGGATCAGGACGCAGTAGCCGAAGACCTCTATCGCCGGTCCGATCCACTCGAAGACGGCCATGAAGGGAAACGCCAGCCATCCGATCGTGCCGCCTTGAGGATGGAACAGGAGATCGAGGTTTTTTGTCAGGCTCTCGCACAATCCTCGCTGCCAGCGAATACGCTGATTCTTCAGCGTGCGCAGGTCTTCCGGCGCCTCGGTCCAACAGACGGAGTCGGGGACGAACGTAATGCGATACGGTTTGTTGCGCAGCCGCAGATGCCGATGCAGGCGCACGACCAGTTCCATGTCTTCCCCGATCGTATCCGATCGATAGCCCCCCACGGTGACGACCGCTTCTTTCCGGAAAATGCCGAATGCCCCGGAAATGATCAGCATGGCATTCATCGGCGACCAGCCAAGCCGTCCGAAGAGAAAAGCGCGGAGGTATTCCACGATTTGGAACAGCGCCAGCGGATTGGCGGGTAAACCAATCTTGGTCAGGAAGCCGTTTTCGACCCGGCAGCCGTTCGCGATGCGCACGGTCCCTCCGCTGGCAACGGTGCGATGGTCATCCAGAAACGGTTGTACGGCCCGCCGCAGACTGTCGGGCTGCAGAATGGAATCCGCATCGATGCAGCAGAACAGAGGATACAGCGACAGATTGATGCCGGCGTTCAGGGAGTCGGCTTTGCCGCCGTTCTCCTTGTCGATCACGCGCAGGTTGGCATGGAGGGACGAATGATAGATCGCCCTGATGTCCGCCGTCGGCAGTTGCGTGTTGCAGGCTTCGGGAAACGGAAACAGATCAAATTCTTTGCGCAGCACATCGATCGTGGCATCCTTTGATCCATCGTTGATCACCACGATTTCATATTCCGAATAGCTGAGTTGCAGCAGCGACCGAATGGAGCCGGCGATGGTGGCGGCCTCATTGTAGGCAGGGACCAGGATGCTGATCTGCGGTTCGAAGCCGGTGTAACTGTGCGGCAGGCTTTCGAGCACACGCTCCTGCAGGTAGTGCCGCAAGTGCACGATGGCGATGAGGTCCAGCATCAAGTATCCGGCGGTCAGGCCGAGAAAGTAGACCAGGAATAGCCACTCCGATGTTGAAATGAGCGTCTCTAACCACATCGATCAATGCGTCTCCGTCATAGACGGGGCTGTCTCTCGAAGCAGGATTTCCGGGAAGTCCGTCAGGTCTGCCTGCAAACAGGTCGCCGGTCGGCTTCTCTTCGCGAAGGTGTTGCTTGCTGCTGTCGGCCCCATCGCCTGGCTCCCTGTAGCGCAGGCGGACGACATGGTCCTGTCCTCGCCCATCCCTTCCACGGTCTATGAGATCGAGCTCACCTATGTCGGGCGGCGTACCGACCCTGCCGTGGCGTTCAGCGGACCTCCGCCGACTACGGCTCCTCCTCCTTATCGACCGTTTGTGCCTATTCTTGAACTGCGCTCAGGGTTAGGGGCGGCTCGGGTCTTTGGGCCTTGTCGGGGAGGGGCGGTACGAACAGACTTCCGCCTCGCATTGAAATGGACTGGCCAGGACGCGACGCGTTGTGGCCAGCGTATCGAGCTGCGTCCGTCAGGAAGGCCGGTGGATCTCATGTCCTACCAGATGATGCGGCTTCGTGGCATGGCAACCGGCCAGGTGGTGGTGGCAATAGAAGATGTGGCTGGTCACGAGCGTGAGCACAATCACCCGCTGACCACCGTGACCGGGACGTTCGATCTGACCATTCCACTCAAAGAGGTGGGTCGCGGCGTAGACCTTCGCTATGTGACGGCTCTCATAGTGTCCACTGAGGGCCACAGCGGACAGATCCAATTAGAGCAGATGACGGTGGTGCAAAGTGAACCGGTGAGGAGGCGACCTGTCGGCATAGGGTTCTGGGTGTGGAACTACCGCGCGGCGATACAGGACTCACAGTCGATGGTGAGCACCTGTCGCATGCAAGGCTGTTCCCGGGTACTGATTCAAATGCCGTCACTCAATGATGACGAGGCCCTTTGGCGAGAATATGCGCGGCTCTTGGCGTTGGTGAAGGACGCCGGGATCGATGCGCTGGCGTTGGACGGGTATCCCGAAGCCATTCAGGAACCTCAGCTTTTGGCCGATAAGGTCGGGAGACTGCTTCAGCTCGTGCAGCCTGGTGCGTTATCCGGCATACAGCTCGATATAGAGCCGTACCTTCTGCCGGGATTTCTTGATGATGATGCGCAGCTCCGTCGGTACCTGAGCACGATCGAGATCGTGAAGGAAGCCGTACAAGGTCGTGCCAGACTGTCGATGGTGATTCCCTTCTGGCTCGCGACACCGACCGTTGGTGGCCGGCCCCTGGCCTATGCCGTCATGGATCGGGCGGATGAGGTAGCAGTGATGAGTTATCGCACCGATCTCGATGAAATGCAGGACATTGCCGAAGATATCCTGAGATATGGCGATGTGATTGAGAAGCCGGTGTGGTTGGCCGTGGAAACGACCCAGTTGCCGCTTGAGCAGCATGTCGTGTTGCGACGCGACCCTCGTCCTGACCGCGCCGATGCTCTCCTGGATCGCGAGCACCGCCTTCTGCGATGGAAGCCGATCTCTGAGACTGACGCGCCGACGGTGTCCGGAGAGTGGTTCCGCATCCACCGTCGGTTCACCGTCAGGCCCGAACGTCTGTCGTTTGCCGGACGTTCCCGTGCCGAGGTGTCCAAGGCGATCAAGGAGATCCTGGACACGACGGCGCATCGTAGTTTTGGCGGGGTGATTATTCACGATCTCGATGGATTCCGAGCCCTCTCCGAATAGGAACGTGCATGTCGGGAGAACAGGTTCGTCACGGATGAGCGATCCTCTCAGGGGGAATAATCGACGAACATCAGTAGCCGGTCTGCTGGCGGTGATCGCGCTCACCGCGGGCTGGTTCTCTGCGCCCGCCACGATGATTGCCGCCCTGGCGCCGGA
Organism: uncultured Nitrospira sp.; assembly: GCA_964556305.1. GTDB lineage: Bacteria > Nitrospirota > Nitrospiria > Nitrospirales > Nitrospiraceae > Nitrospira_A. The sequence continues at coordinate 20,172 of CAZKVY010000038.1, forward strand.
TTCATCCCCGCGCCAGATTCTGCAACAAGCGAAATCTTTGGAGGAGGACAAGCGGTACGAGGAGGCTATTGCGGCCTACCGGCAATACCTCCGGGCCAGGCCTGACCAGGACGACGTGCGTGCGTCAGTGGCCAAGCTGCTTTCCTGGCAAGGCGAATGGGACGCTGCCGCTGCCGGCTATCGTGATCTCCTGACCCGGCACCCTCTCGATCACGATATCCGAGTGGGTCTCGCCCAAGTCCTCTCGTGGCAGAAGCAGTTTGATCAGGCCCGAGGAGAGTACGAGCAGGTGCTTCGTGACGAACCGGACCATGTCGAGGCACTCGCCGGGTTGGGTAACGTGCTGTTGTGGAGCGGCCATCAGGAACAAGCCATTCCCTACTATGAGCGAGTCGTGGCGGCGACCGGTGACGCGGAAGTTGCGGCGCGTCTGCGAGCATTGAAGTCCGTCTCCAGTTCACCCGCCATTCCCATCCTTCCCTCCGGAATATCTTCTGCTCAGGGGGACGACCCGGTGGCATCTCACGCCATACAGGCGTTAGAGCGGGGACGTCGATTGGAAACGATGCGTCAGTATGACGATGCAGTGACCGTCTATCGTGAGGGACTGCAGCGGTCGCCCGCCAATGACGAAGTCCGCGCCGCATTGGCCCGGGTCCTCTCCTGGCAAGGCGTCCATGTAGAAGCCACGACGCTGTATCGAGAGATACTGGCGCGCCATCCACAGGATCAAGACATTCGTGTGGCACTGGGACAAGTCCTGTCGTGGCAGAAGCAATTTGAAGAAGCCGGTCGCTTATACCAGGAAGCGCTCCAATCAGACCCGACGCAAGTGGAGGCGCGCCGGGGCCTCGCTGATTTAGCTTATCGGCAGGGCCATCACGCGGAAGCAGTCCAGCGCTATGAAGTGTTGTTGGCCGAGACCCATGATCCAGAGATCGACGCGCAGCTGAAGACCATTAAGTCGGAATTGAGGGCGACCTCCTCTCCCGCTGCCGAGCCACCTGCCCCATCCCCTGCCTTGCATGAACCAGATATGCGAGCCATCAGGGCTGCCGTAGAGCAGGCCACGACATTCGAGGTGGCCAAACAATATTCTGAAGCCGAAGGCGTGTATCGCGAAGTCTTGCGCCTGCATCCCGACAACGATGAGATCCGCAGCGCCTTGGCGCGTGTCCTTTCCTGGCAGGGGGCTCACGCGGAAGCGACGACCCTCTATCGTCAGGTGCTGGCGCGCCACCCTGACGATCAGGACATTCGCATCGCGCTGGCGCAGGTCCTGTCATGGCAGAAGCAATTCGATGAGGCGGCACGGTTATACGGGGAGGTGTTGCAAGCAGAGCCGACGCAAATCGAGGCTCGTCGCGGACTCGCCGAGGTCGCGCATTGGCGGGGCGATCGGTCCGAGGCGCTGCAGCGGTATGAGGCCCTTCTGGCCGACACGCATGACCCCGCTATTGAACAACAGATTCAAGCCGTGAAATCGGAATTGCTCGTGTCGCCGCGAGCTGCGGTCGGGCAAGGGCTCGCCGGGTTGCGTCTTCCTTATCGCGACTATGCCAAGATCGGCTACGGCCATTATGCCTATACAAAGAATCAACCGGATGAACGTGACCTCCTGTTCGAACTGGCCAAGCCGTTGGGCAACCAAACGCTGGTGCTGCGGGTCGAACCGATCAATCGTTTCGGATTTCACGATACGCCGATGTCAGCGGAACTGTATAGCCCCTTGTGGTCGAGAGCCTGGGGCTATATTGCGGGGCAAGCTACGGTCAATCCCCATTTTTCGCCGAACTACTCCTTTGTCGGGGAAGTGGCCCAAGGCCTGGGCGGATTGCATTCCTCACTGGCGCCTTTCGAGGTCTCGTTCGGCTACCGGCGGTTGAATTACAAGCAGGACGACATCGATCTGCTGATGCCTGGGCTCACGATTTTTCTCCCCTTCAATTTATGGCTGACCGAGAAGGTCTACCTGATTCCGAATACGGGGGCGGTTACACTGGCGTCCCAACTCACTTGGCGGCCGGCCGATCGGCTGCAGTTCTTCGCCTCCGGCTCATTCGGCACGTCAGGCGAACGCATCGTGGCGGCCCAGGACTTTACCCGCGTGGGAAGCCGTACCATTCAGGGCGGCGTCACGTTTCCGATCAACGAACGATTCTCCGCCGAAACCTCCGGATATTACGAAGATCGGGGATTTCTGTATGTCCGCCGGGGCGGCAACTTTAACCTGATTTATCATTGGTAGCCCATGCAACGATCTACACTCCTCCGCCTGTCAGGTATGGCCGTGCTATTTGTGTCCCTCGTGTTCGGCACTCGAATTCTCGTCGGCTCGCCCTCCGTCGAGCATGTCGAGATCTCGGAGAAGGATTTTCACCGTTTCGCCGGGGTGTCGGGTCCGGACGACACGACAGTGGTGCCTGATCGCGTACCGGCTGCGTGGACAACCTACGAACAGGGCTCGACAAGCCGGTTGGCGATTCTCTTGACCGATCCGGACTCCTCCTGGCTCGGATTGGCGCATGGTTTGAAATCCATGGGCATTCCCTTTCCGATCACTCGTCATGTCAATGAAGCTCTGGCGCATAAGGTCGTGCTGGTCTACCCCATGATATCCGGGAAGGTATTGAAACCGGAGGAGCTGCAAGCGCTGGCGGAATTTCCGAAGACAGGCGGCACACTGATCGGGATGCAAGTCCTAGGTGGCGGGCTGAATCAGGTCTTCGGGTTTCGTGATGCCATTGCCTCGCGCCAACGTTACGATGTGACCTTGGCCCAGACTGATCCGCTGCTGGCGGGCCTGACTGATCCCCGGGAGCAACAGCTGCGGGTCGGCATCCGCGACAAGGGCATCGAAGTGATGGGGACCTACGGCTACACTGAAGCTTCCGCCCCCCTCGCGCGCTTCGATGACGGAACTGCTGCCATCACGCAGGTCGTTCACGGGCATGGGCGAGCCTATGCTATTGGAGTGGATCTCGGTTTCCTGCTGCTCAAGGGATACAACAATCGCGGTGAGGAGCTGGTCAAGACCTTCGACAATGAGTTCGATCCGACCCTTGATGTCTGGTTGCGGGTCATCAAATCGATGTATTGCACGGCGCAGGACGAAGCAGTGACCGTGGGTACGGTGCCCTTCGGAAAGTCGTTGTCCGTGATGATCACGCACGATGTCGATTTCACGCAGTCCATCAAAAACGCGGTGGACTATGCAGAGTATGAGCAGAGTCAGGGGTTGGTGGGGACCTATTTCGTCCAGGTGAAATACATTCGCGATTTTAACGACGATATTTTTTTTAATGATGAGGGCGTGCGCGATGTGAAACGACTGGCGGAACTAGGGATGGAGTTGGGAAGCCATACGATCGCCCATTCACGGATGTTCAATCAATTTCCCATGGGGACCGGCCGGGAATCGTATCCTTCCTATGCCCCCTTCGTGAAAGATCGGACCACCGCCTACAATGCGAGCGTCCTGGGCGAATTACGCGTGAGTAAGTTCCTGATCGATCACTTTTCAGGGCAGACGATCGTGTCTTTCAGGCCCGGCGAATTGTCCAACCCCTTCGGCCTTCCGCAAGCGCTCCTGGCAACCGGGTATCGATACAGTTCAACGGCGACGGCCAATAACTCGCTGACCCATTTGCCGTATCAACTGAATTACGATCGTCTCATTGATAGTGAGGTCGAAGTCTTCGAGTTTCCCGTGACCATCGAAGATGAAGCCTTGCCGAAGATGGGGGATCGTCTTCCGCAAGCTCTGGAAGTGGCGAAGCGTATCAGCCGGTATGGGGGCTCCGTGGTGGTGCTCATCCATCCGAATATTCTCGATCATAAGCTCGCCTTCGAGAAAAAGTTCGTCGAGGGCGTGCGTCCCTATGCTTGGTTTGGCTCGGTCGGAGAATTCGGCCGATGGTGGGCGGCGCGCAATCGGGTGGAAGTCGATGTCGCACGCGATGCGACGGCCATGCGGGTGACATTGAAGGTTCCCGTTTCTGTGGCCGGCTTGACGCTCGAAATACCGGAGGGATGGGCAATGGCGCACTCCGCTTCTTCTCTCCCGAAAGTGGAGCAACATGGAACAATGGTGACATTTCCCGCATTGCAGGGTACCCACACCGTTCTCTTTACGCCGCGTTCTCCTGTTCCATCGGCCGGCCGCCGTTCGTAATTCACCTTCAACCATGGGGCTGTAACGGGAGTATCGACGTGCCTGTTCGGAATCGCGTCACGCGATGCGAGCCGGAGGATGAGTCCTCGCGTTCGATTGAGCGATAAATGAAAGCAAGTGCTCTTGCGATTCGACGGAGGTGAGGGTGGTCTGCAGATGGGTGAGACGCTCCGGCGTCATCCAAGGGAGATTCGCCAGCGCCTCGGCCGCCCGGTAGCGCACCCACCAATGCTCATCGTCCAACAGCGCGATGAATCGTGCTTCATCTTCCTCAACTCCCACCTTGCCCAATGCCGAGGCCGCTTGAAGCCGTACATACCAGGTCGGATGGGAAAGGTGTTTCCGAATGGTGGCAACATCCCTGGGATCGCTGCATTCTCCGAACAGAAACAGGCAGGCCGCCAGGAGGTCATCCGACGGGGCCCCTTTCTGCAGCAGCGCCCTCACCGGCGGCAAGGCGTGCTGACTTTGAGTGGCGGCGAGGTGACGAATCAGCCGCGAGCCGATTTCCGGGCTGGCCAGGCAGGCGGCTTCCGCAATGGCCCCTGCGGCGATGTCCGCGCCAGCCGGTTCGAATATCGCGACGACTTTCAACGGAGACCAGTCCTTGCGCTGGCTGATCACCGGGATGATGAGTGGCACCGCTCCTTGTGCATCGATATGGAGCAGAGCCTTGGCTGCGACCAGCGAGAGGAACGCGTTGTCGGCCTGCAGCATCCCGGCGAGTTCGTTCCAGATGGACCGTTCCTGAAGGTGCCCCAGTGTCACAATCGCGAGCAAGCGGCGGCGGAGCAGTCGGGCGTGCAGGAGTTCCTTCGCGAACTGATCGCTACCCGTTCGTCGGGCCAGCGCTATTAAATTGGCACGGGCATCTCCACGAATGGACTCGTAACAATGATTCCAGAGATAGAGCAGAACGAGATGGTCGTGAGTGGTGAGCGGAGGAAGCGTGGCAGGCACCTCGACGACACACTCGGCGAGTAATGGCCGCCAGATCTCGGTGACGGCGAGCCGCCGCCGGTCTTTATTGTTGCGTATGTATCGAAGGAGGAGAATGCCCAACAGGAGCAGAAAGACGGCGGAGCAGATGGAAATGGCGGCAATGGTGCCGATGCGGAGGGTCAGGTCTGACTGGTCGAGCCCCAGCACGTGACTCCTCTTGGCGGTCGCTCAGGCCGCCTGATCGACGAACCGCTTCAGTCGACTGGTCAATTCACGGGGGTTGAACGGCTTGATCATGTAGTCATTCGCGCCGCTCTCCAACGCGCGCTTGATGTCGTGCTCGCTCCCGTCGGCCGTCAACATGACGACTGGCACTTTTTTCCAGCCCTCACGCTTTCTGATCAAGGTGAGCACTTGCAGTCCACTTAAGAAGGGCAGCATCACGTCCAACAACACGATGTCCGGAGGAGGAATGGTCGTGATGAGTTCCTGCGCCTGCCGGCCGTCTTTGGCGTGCACGACCTGATAACTTGCCCGCTCCAGAAGAAACTTCAAGAGGCTGGCCGTGTCTTCCTCATCTTCAACCATGAGAACCCTGAGTTTGGGATTGTCGGGGTTTTCCATACACGCGCTCCTTAGGTGCCAAAGAGTGAGGGGCCTGAACGTTTAGATTGTCCTGGCTCGAATGAATTCACTCTTTTGTAGCACGAGTTCCTACAAACGCACGCATACTTCTTCATTTTCACCTTCGCAGGATGAGGCTCGGCCTTCTGTGAGCGCCGGACAGAAGCTGCTTTCCTCTGCCTTCGTCAAATCATGTGCCGCGGGAGCAATGCGTGCCCCGTTATTCGTACATGATCTCAATTCGCGCAAGGTATGACGCCAGCGCGACCAGATCGGTACGGATCGACACTTCATCGGCGGCCTTGGCAGCCTGCTCCACTCGACCGGCGATGGTGGTCATGTCGTGAAAGCCATAACTGCCGCTTACACCCTTCATGCCATGGGCCAGTTGTTTGATGGTGTCGAAGTCCCTTATGGCGATGGCGTCCGTCATGGTCGCGACTTCTTTGTTCCGGTTCGCCATGAATTTTGGAATCATTGGCTCAAACGCAGAATCCACGAAGACCACGACCGGTCCGACACCACAGGCTGACGGAGCGGGGTTGAGGTCGCTCATGCGGCGCACTCCTTGTCGGAGGAGCGGATCGCATACCGTCGAATAGCCTCCAGCAACGTTTGCTTCTTGAGCGGTTTGGTCAGGTGGGCAGTGAACCCGGCGGCCTGAGCCTTCTTGATGTCTTCTTCAAGGGTATTGCCGGTCAGGGCGATGATCGGCGTCGCGCCGCGCTTCTGCTCTTCTTCCCATAACCTCATGATACGGATCGCTTCATAGCCATCCATGACCGGCATGTGAATGTCCATCAGAAGCAGGTCGTACTGTCGGGATCGAAATTTTTCGACGCCTGCGGCACCGTTTTCGGCAAGATCCAGCCGATATGGCAGGGCTTTCAGTAAGAGGGTGACCAGGACTCGATTGTCTTCCATATCCTCCACGAGCAGGATGTTGAGGGGTGAGGGATGAGAGGGGTTTAGAGCCTCGACCCGTGCTTGTTCGTTTTTTGAATGTGGCACCATCACCTGGGTCTCCCGAAAATGGACGTGACAACCCTTGCCGGACGCAGGTTAGGTATGACCTGCCGCATATTGGCGCAGATCTTTCCTGCCAAATCTTTATCGGTTAAGGGAGCCTGACCTTGAGATAACCGAGGTATTGGAAATTTATCAAATACTTGGGAATGCAAGTGAGCAGACGACTGGTGCTCTGCTTTCGTGTGACCAATCAGGGATGATTGGCTGATATGAGCAAAAACGCCTGTGGTCTTGAGCACACGTGATTCGCATGGTATGTAAAGTATTGCCCTGAAACATGAGGGGCGTGAACACCCAGGATGTACATAATGAAAGCATATCGATGGAGATTTCTCGTGTTAGGTCTTAGCCTGTTGAGCATACAGGCCTGCAGTCATGCGCCACGACTTCAAGAAGCTGCCTGGTCCGAACCTGTGACGGAGGAAATTTCCTTGCATCGCGGGGAGCATGCGGTCCTCGCTGGGGAATGGGAATACGAAGAAGGCGGAATGGTTGTGCCGTTGAGGTTGGATCGATTCGGGAACGGATCGTACGATTTCAAAGACGGACGATTCCGGACCGATCTGTTTTCCGACCACCGATGGGCCGGGGCCTGGGCTCAACGAGAGAATGATCGGGAAGGCGGATTTGAGATCACCCTATCCCCCGACTATTCCGAAGGGGAAGGGCGCTGGTGGTATACGCGCATTGAAGGCGACAGTGCTCCGACCAAGGCCGGCGGACGGTTTCACGTGATGAAGGTGCAATCGATCGTGGACAATCAGCCATGGCCTGCCGCGCATTGACCGGTATGTCTACCCGGCCCCAGGAGGATCGATCTGTTCATAGATCGCCGAGTAATCCACTTCTCCCAAACCTGCGGCGATCGTGTCGAGGAGCAATGACCGTACTCCCTGAAGTCCGGCTGGCGAGAGGTGGGCCTTCTCTGCGGCGGAGAGGGCAAGGTCCACATCCTTCAGCAGATGGCGAGTGGAAAAGTTCGGCTGGGCATAGTTCCGCTTCTCCAACCGAGGAAGTTTTTTCTCGAACATCGGGGCGTAGAGAGCGCTCTTTCGTACCACTCCCATAAAATCTTCCACATCGACCCCACCTCGACGGACCAGTCCGAGGCTCAACGCGAACGCCGCCATTTCTGCGGCGATGAGCTGATTGAGTGCGAGCTTCATCACTGCCGCGTTGCCGACTGGCCCGACCAAGCGCACTTCTTTCCCCAGGCTGCAGAGAAGCGGACGCCACTCGTCATATTGCTCTCGAGTCCCGCCGACCATGACCAGGAGCGTGCCTGCTTTGGCTTCCGCAATGCTGCCGAGCACCGGTGCTTCAAGATATCGGCCGCCCAGGCGTGTGACGTCCTCCTGGATCGAACGACTCTCAGCCGGTCCGATCGTTCCCATCTGGATGATCGTACGTCCCTCGAGCGTACGACTGGTCGAGGGATGGAACAACACCGCGCGGATGGCCGCGGCATCCGCCAGCAGCAGGAGTACGGCTTCCGCTGCGGATACGGCCTCTGCGGCAGTTGTGGCGATACGGACGCCCAGCTGCCGGAGGGCAAGGGTCTTCTCGATGGAACGGTTATGGGCTGTCAGGGTGTGGCCGGTGGTATGAAGCCGTTCCGCCACCCCCCGGCCTAACAATCCTGTGCCCAACAAGGCTACGTTCATGGGAGACACCTCTCAGGTTGACACGATGCGGGCCATCGTACAGAGAAGCGGGACCGTTGAAAAGGGTTACAGCGGAGTGGAGCGAATGGCGGCGCTGCTATGTTGGATCAGGTGGGTGCGCGCGGATGCGGGCAGGTCAGCCGCGATGGCGAGCGTCCCCGGCAATCGTGGGTCTGCGCGGTTGAAAGTGACAGGATGACCAGCGGCGGTGGTGGCACGCCCTCCGCTTTCTTCGACCAACAGAACTCCCGCGGCAACGTCCCATTCATTGCCGCCGGCGAGGGTCACGACGGCATCCGCTTGACCGGATGCCACCAGGGCAAGCGCATAGGCGATGGATCCGATCGGGCGGCAGTGGAGGTAGGGCTGAAGGCCCTGAAGCCGGCCGACCCGAAGTTCCCAAGGATTGACGAGTGCAACCGGACGTTCCGGTGAAGTGAAGGCTGGCTGAGCTGGGTCCAGCAAGCGCTGGACACGGACGCCCCGCCCGCGAATGGCGGAAAAGAACTCGCCGGTCGCCGGGTTGAAAATCGCCGCCACGGTCGGCACCCCGTTCTCAACCAGCGCGACCGACAGGCAGAACTCCGGCAGCCCCCGCACGAACGAACGTGTCCCATCGATCGGATCGACGATCCAGACGCGTTTTCTGCTCAAGCGGTCTTCATTGTCTGCTGTTTCTTCAGACAGCCAACCGTCCTCGGGAAAAGATGTCGACAATCTCTCGTGGAGAATGTGATTCACGGCCAGGTCCGCGGAGGTGACCGGCGACTGATCCGGTTTGATAAACGTTTCAAATCCTGCGGTTGCCAGCCGAAGCGCTTCACGGCCTGCTTCGCTCATGGCTTGCGACAGGATGGTGAGTTCGTAATCCATTGTCAGAGACTCCTGAGGAATGGGGACGGTGATGATTCCCGCTCTCTTCAACGTACCAGGTCTTGAGACGAGAACAAAGCCCGGAGTCGCTTCATGCAGGCGCTACGGCTCTTGACCCTCTGGCAGGTTACGCGTACAAGCTGACAGTACGATGAAGCTGAAGCACAAACATTCCCGCAAAGCAGGTCTGCCCCCTGGGACGTTGGTCCACATCGGTGAAAAGAGGTCGGAGACGGTCACCATTACCGTCTACGAATACGGGGAAGGACAATACCAGGAACGCACGGTGGCCAAGCCGGACGAGGCCATCGTGACGGGGGAGCCGACTGTCCGCTGGGTGGACGTCGGGGGCATCCACAAGATGGACGTGTTGGAGGCTTTCGGAAAAATGTTCGGCCTTCATCCCTTGTTGCTGGAAGATATCGCCAATACCGATCAACGCCCGAAGCTCGACGACTACGGCACATACGGTTACCTGGTGTTGAAAATGCTGTACGAGGGCAAAAGCGAGGGCGACATCAATGTCGAGCAGGTTAGCCTGGTGTTCGGGGAGAATTTCGTGCTCTCGTTTCAGGAAAACGGCGGGGACGTTTTTCAGGGCGTGAAAGAACGGTTGCGCAACGGGAAGGGCCGTTTACGCCATGCCGGCGCGGATTACCTGCTCTATGCCTTGATGGACTCGATCGTGGACCGGTACTTCGTCATTCTGGAAACGCTGGGAGAAAAGATCGAAGCGTTACAGGATCTCTGTGTCACCAATCCCGGGCCGGAAACGCTACGGGACATCCATACGCTCAAACGGCAATTGCTCTTCTTCCGCCGCTCCGTCTGGCCCCTCCGCGACGTGATGAACAACCTTTCCAGGTCGGATGGGCAATTTCTGCAGGGCTCCACGAAGGTCTTCTTCCGCGACGTGTATGACCACATCATTCAGATCGGCGATACGATCGAAACCCTGCGGGAAATGGTGTCGTCGATGATGGAGGTCTATTTGTCCAGCGTCAGTTACCGGCTGAACGGTGTCATGAAAGTGCTGACGATTATCACGACGATTTTCATGCCGCTCAGTTTCATCGCCAGCATCTATGGGATGAATTTTGAACACATGCCGGAATTGAAATCGTCCTGGGGCTATCCTGCGGTGCTGGGCGTCATGGCCGTCACCGGACTGGCGATGCTGTACTTCTTCAAGCAAAAGAAGTGGCTCTGACGCAGGGGTCAGTCGAGGACTTCGACACGATCCACGAAGTAGGGCGTTTCGCCGAAACAGCTGGTGGGAATATAACGAAACTCCTTGTAGTGGAGGACGACCCGCTTGCCCATCTGCCCGTCGAGTTTCTTGGCCACGTTCTCGTCCCACACCGTGAAGCTCCAGAGCACCGGGGCGACACCAGGTACGGTCGTCATCGCCAGTTCGCCTTCCTGGGTCTTGCACACCCATCCCTTCCGGGACAGCTTCTGCAGGTAACCGGCGCGATCCCCGTCGGAGTAGCTCCAATTAAACACGACGAGCAGATAGGCTGCGCCTCCGAACAACAACAATGTGAAGAGAAGTGTGGGTCTCCAGAGCCATGCCATAGGACTCCTTTTCTGACGGTTACTTCACGTCTTGAAATAACCAGGGGGCTTGTGTGCGGCGGCGTTGTTCATACTCGCCGATTTGCGGCGCGTGCTGAAGCGTCAGGCCGATCGCGTCCAATCCCCGATACAGACAATCTTTCCGGAAGGGATCGATGTCGAAGTGATAGGCCGTGCCCTGCGGCGTCGTGACCTGCTGGGCCGCCAAGTCCACCGTCAATTTGTAGCCGTCCTGCGTCGCCACGCCCTCGAAGAGTGCTTGAATGTCCGAGGCCTTCAAGACGACCGGAAGAATGCCATTCTGGAAGCAGTTGTTGTAAAAAATGTCGGCGAAGCTGGGTGCGACAATACAGCGGAATCCCTGGTCGAGCAGCGCCCATGGCGCATGTTCACGCGAGGAGCCGCAACCGAAGTTATCCCGTGTCAGGAGGATCGAGGCCTGCTGATACCGTGGCTGGTTCAGGAAGAACTCAGGATCCTGCGATCCATCCTTCCGCCGCCGCCAATCGTAAAATAATCCTTCCCGCAGGCCCGTTCGCTTGATCGTTTTCAAAAATTGCTTCGGAATGATTTGATCGGTATCGACATCGGGCCGGTCCAATGGAGCGACCAAGCCGGTGAGTGTAGTGAATGCGTCCATGATAGGTCCTTTTGTAGTTCTGGTCTGCCGGCCGCTGTTCTCAACGAGTCCGGCGCCAGGAGCCAAAATGCCTTCGGCTTATGACCACTGACGGATATCGACGAAATGTCCTTCGATCGCGGCGGCCACCGCCATGGCGGGCGACACGAGGTGCGTTCGTCCCCCGGCGCCCTGACGGCCTTCGAAGTTTCTGTTGCTGGTCGAGGCGCAACGTTCGCCCGGTTGCAGCACGTCGGCATTCATCGCCAGGCACATGCTGCATCCTGCTTCACGCCATTCGAATCCTGATTCCTTGAAGATGCGATCCAGGCCTTCTTGTTCCGCCTGCTGCTTCACCAGACCGGATCCAGGGACGACCATGGCGTGCACGCTGCCGGCGACCTTCTTGCCTTTGGCGAAGGACGCGGCGAGACGAAGGTCTTCGATTCGAGAATTGGTACAGGACCCGATGAACACCTTATCGATCCGGATGTCCCGGATCGGCATGCCGGGCTTCAAGGCCATATACTCCAGGGCCCGCTCGGTAGCCTGACGGAGTTTTTCATCCCGCATGGTGCTAGGGTCCGGCACATTGCCATCCACCCCGGTCACCATGCCCGGGGTGGTCCCCCAGGTCACTTGTGGCGCAATCGATTCAGCTCGCAATTCGACGACGGCATCGTACTTCGCCCCGGCATCGGTGTGGAGGTTCCGCCAGGCCGTCACAGCTTGATCCCACAGAGCGCCCTTCGGTGCCATCGGGCGACCTTTAATGTAGTTGAATGTGGTCTCGTCCGGGGCAACCATGCCGGCGCGGGCTCCACCCTCGATCGACATGTTGCAGAGCGTCATGCGTCCTTCCATGCTGAGTGCGCGAATGGCGGAGCCGGTATATTCGATGACGTAGCCTGTCCCGCCTGCCGTGCCGATCTTCCCGATGATGGCGAGAATGATGTCCTTCGCGGAACATCGCGGTGAGAGTTGGCCCTCTACGCGGACTTCCATCGTTTTAGGACGCTTCTGAACGAGACATTGCGTCGCCAATACATGTTCCACTTCGCTAGTGCCGATGCCGAACGCGAGTGCGCCGAAGGCACCATGGGTCGAAGTGTGGGAGTCGCCGCAGACGATCGTCATGCCCGGGAGGGTAAATCCCTGCTCAGGACCGATCACATGTACTACTCCTTGCCGGATATCGTTCATCCCGAACAGGGTGATGCCGAAGGTCCCGCAGTTATCATCCAGCGTCTGAATTTGTTTGGCGCTGATCGGATCGGCAATGGCGACGCGACGATCGGTCGTCGGGACGTTGTGGTCGGGGACTGCCAGTGCGGCGGCCGGGCGGCGCGGGGTGCGACCCGAAACAGCCAATCCTTCGAAGGCTTGCGGCGAGGTGACTTCGTGCACCAGATGGCGGTCGATATACAGCAACGTGGTTCCGTCCGGTTCCGCCCGAACCACGTGGTCGGTCCAAATTTTTTCGAACAGTGTCTGTGCAGCCATGGCCATGCTCCTTATAAACCC
>CAZKVY010000039.1:0-31994 GCA_964556305.1 uncultured Nitrospira sp.
CTGGACGTTATCCAGCGTCCTTGCCCTTGGAGTCCGGACTTTCCTCCCGCCGAGCCTGCTCGACGAGCGAGCACCCGTGTCTCCCCAGCGCGCGGGCAAAGTATACGAGCCGCTTGATGGGGATTCAAGCGGGGAGCTGATTGAACCTAATGTAATGCGGGCAACTCGTGGTTGGGTGCCGGTGGCTTGGACTGGTACACCGGCATCGCTTCGGCCATCCATTCCTCAAGCTGTTGAATTCTGGTTTCGTGGCTTGGGTGCGTGGACATGAACTCCGACGGAGATTTTCCGCCGGAAAGCTCGCCCATCCTCTGCCACAATGGGATGGCCTCTCGCGGATCATACCCGGCATCCGCCGCCAATAGTACGCCAACGTAATCCGCTTCGGACTCATGCTTCCGGCTGAACGGCAACAACACGCCGACCTGCGCGCCGACACCCAATGCCGCCATGCCCGCCTGTGAAAGAACAGGATTGGCGCCGCTCACCCCGAGCGCGATGCCGATCGCCTGCAGGGTCGTCTGCGCCAATGTGTTCTGACTCATCCGCTCTCCGCCGTGACGGGCTAATGCATGTACGACTTCATGCCCCATCACCGCTGCAAGTCCGGCCTCGGTCTTGGCCACAGGGAAAATGCCGGTGTAGACGGCAATTTTACCGCCCGGGAGGGCAAAGGCGTTCATGGTCTTATCGTCCTTGATGACCGTCACTTCCCATTCAAATTGGTTGGCCATCTCGCTGTATTTGGATCGTTTGGCCGCCTCGATCACTCTCGCCGCCACCCGCTTGACCGGTTCGATCTCTCGCGGATCGGTGGACGGCTTCATTTTGGGATCGCTCTTAACTTCGGCGTAGGCCTGCGCGCCCATCTTCACTTCCTGCGACATGGGCATCATCATCAGTTGCCATCGTCCGGTGTAAGGATTCGTTTGGCAGCCGGTCGTCAGCAACAGGGTCACAATGCCGCAAGCCAGCCATAATATGTTGGACGGTACCGCCGATCCACGCCTGCTGCCTCGATCAAATTCCATCTTCATCACTCGCCTCCGCAAATTGACCAGTCTGGTGTGCTCTGCTAGATTACCTCGCCGCCCCACCCGTTTCCACCTGGGAGTTTCACGGAGTGTCTACCACCACGACGCTCTCATCACTGAACCGAATCGGAATCGACGAGTCCGGCAAAGGGGACTATTTCGGTCCTCTAGTGATTGCCGCCGTCTTCGTCACGCCGGCGTCGGAACAGGACCTGGCCCTGATGCAAGTCCGCGACAGCAAGAAAATCTCTGATGGACGGATTTTGGAAATGGCCCCCGACATCCGCCTGGTCTGTCCGCACAGCATCGTGGCTATTGGGCCACAGCGCTACAACGAGCTCTATACCAAGATCAAGAATCTCAATCGACTTCTGGCCTGGGGACATGCACGAGCGCTGGAAAACCTGCTTCAGCAAGTCGACTGCGACCTGGCTATCGCCGACCAGTTCGGCGATGAGCGGCTCATCCTCAATGCGCTTCAGGATAAGGGAAAACAGATCCGGTTGGTGCAACGCACGAAGGCAGAAGCAGACTTGGCCGTGGCGGCCGCTTCCATTCTCGCCCGGGCAGAATTTCTTCTGCGCCTGCAGCGACTTTCTCAGGAATTGAACACGAGCTTGCCCAAAGGCGCGTCACCCGCCGTGGAATTGGCTGGACGCATGGTAGTCAGGAAATACGGGCGCGATCGATTGGCTACCGTCGCGAAGCTGCACTTCAAAACGACAACGCAGGTGCTCGCTGAAAGCTAAAAGGATTCGCCGACCTCAAGATCCTTGGCCTGGTCCTGCCCCATGGAGCGCTTCTGTTCCAAACCCGGCTCCTCTTCCCAATACAACATTCGGTAACAATAGGGGCACGTATGAACCTCGTCCCCGCGTTTCACCTGGGAAATCAATTGAGGTGGTAGCTGGAGCCGGCACCCGACGCAAATACCATTCCTGATCAGCGCCAGAGCCTGATCTTTCCGAGTGGCTTTCAGCTTGTTGTACCGCGCGAGAAGGACCTTCTCAACCCGCCCTGACAATTCCTTCTGCTTGCTCTCCAGACCAGCGAGCTCTGCCGCAAGGATCTGATCCTTCCCGTCCAGAGTTGCCTTTTCTTTCAGGAAGAGCGCTTCCGACTCTTTGAGTTGCACCTGAGCCGTGGCAATGGTCCGTTGAGTTTGTTCGATTTGTTCCATCGCCAGGAGGATTTTCTCCTCGATGTCGCCGCGCTTCTTATTGGCCAATTCAATTTCGAAGAGATGCGCCTGATATTCCTGGTTGGTCTTCAGCTGGGCAGCGCGGTCCTTCATCTTGCCCACACGGTCCTCGTGCGCTTCCAGATCCTTCTCGTGAGTACGGCGTTCTTTAATCAGGGCTTCGACAGAGGCCGACGCCTCCTGAAACACCCGCTTCGCCTCGCGAAGGGGGGCCTCATTTTCTTCAAGCCGTTCCGGTATTTTTCGCCGCTGCTCTTTGAGCTCGGCAATGCGGAGATCGAGTTTCTGCAATTCGATGAGAGGGGAAAGCTGTAGGTTCAACGGGCTCCTTGTGAGTGGTGCGAAAGCAACGTCGGCATGACGCCTCTCGCACCGGAATCATCGTGAGGCGCTCAGGCTGGTGGGCCCACTAGGACTTGAACCTAGGACCAGCTGATTATGAGTCAGCCGCTCTAACCACCTGAGCTATGGGCCCAGCCCTGCCGGCCAGTGACCTGGCCTTCAGCCTGCATCATGGCACACCTGGTTCGGGCGGCCTGATTCTAAAGCTGCCGATCGGACAGAGTCAAACCAGTTCCCGCAACAAGGCCTAGAGACTCTCCACGAAACTCCGCAGCTTCTTGCTCCGGCTCGGATGCCGGAGCTTCCGCAACGCTTTCGCTTCGATTTGCCGAATGCGTTCTCGGGTGACCTCAAAATCCTGCCCCACTTCTTCAAGAGTATGATCCGTCGCCTCGCCGATCCCGAAGCGCTTGCGCAACACCTTTTCTTCCCGAGGGGTGAGCGTTTCCAGTGCGCCGTTGATCTGGCGCTGCAAGTCGTAACGAATGGCCGCTTCCAACGGCGAGACCGCTTTCTTGTCCTCGATGAAGTCTCCTAAATGACTGTCTTCCTCCTCGCCGATTGGGGTTTCGAGAGAAATCGGCTCGCGCGCGATCTTCAGGATCTTTCGCACTTTATCCAGCGGCAAATCCATCCGTTCGGCAATCTCTTCCGGCGTCGGTTCGCGGCCGAGTTTCTGCACCAGATGGCGCGAGGTTCGGATCAGCTTGTTGATGGTTTCGATCATGTGGACCGGAATACGAATCGTCCGGGCCTGGTCGGCGATTGCACGGGTAATGGCTTGCCGAATCCACCAGGTCGCATAGGTACTAAACTTATAGCCACGCTTGTATTCGAACTTATCGACCGCCTTCATGAGGCCGATATTGCCTTCCTGAATCAAATCCAGGAACTGCAACCCACGGTTCGTGTACTTTTTCGCGATGCTTACCACCAGCCGCAGGTTGGCCTCGACCAATTCCGCCTTCCCGCGCTTGACCTTTTCCTCCGCCACATCGAGATGCTTCACTGCATCTTTGATCTCTTCGGCAGAAATCAGTGCCTCTTCTTCTTCAAGCTGACGGATACGGCCCTTGGCGGCTTGATAATGTTTCTTGATGTCCTGCAGCACTTCTTCAGACAGCCCGGTCCTGCGCTTCACCGCCAGCAAATCTTTATGGGTGCGACACAGCTTTCGCAGCAATTCTGCGCCGGCCTCGCCGCCGACACCGAGACGACGCTGGCAGCTCGTGACCTCCCGCTCCGACTGACGGAACAACAGGTTGAGGTCGCGCACCCGCTGGGTCATCCGGTCTTTCAGCACGCCGTGCAGATTCACCGACTCCATCTTGTCGACGACTTGCCCGCGCACCGTGTCGATCTGCTTGCGCAGTTTCTTCTGCTTCTCGGGATCGGCACCGACGTGGCGAGCCTTGTCGTAGAGATCCTTGAGCGAGGCAGACACCTTGCGAACGGCGTTCAGAGAGTCCAGCGTTTTAACCCGCAGCTCTTCGTAGTCTTTTTCGACGGCTTCTTCTTCGAAGTCCTCTTCCGTCTCCACAACCGGCACGATCTCGCGCACATCGATCTTGCCGTTCTTCAGCTGATCGCGGAGATTCAGCACAAACTCCAGGGTCATCGGCAACCCGTACACGACCGTGGCGATATCCTTCTTTCCCTCTTCGATCCGCTTGGCGATCTCGATTTCGCCCTCACGGCTCAGGAGAGCAACGCTACCCATTTCTTTCAGGTAGAGCCGGACAGGATCGTCGGTGCGGCTGAGAGCACCCGGCGTGAGATCGATCTCTTTTTCGTTCTCTTCCGAGGAGTCGGACTCTTCGCTTTCCTCGATCGCCTCTTCCCCTTCGGCGGCCTTCGGAGTGCGCTCCGTGTCAGCGGACTCTACAATCTCGATGTCCATTTCGCCGAACATGGTCATGATCGTGCTGAATTGGTCCGACGAGACGACATCGGCCGGTAAGGTGCTGTTGAGATCGTCGTAGGTGAGAAAGCCCTTCTCTTTGCCGAGATTGATGAGCTTCTTCACCTCGCCGAGTAATTCTTGTTTCGGCATACCTACTCCTTCACCGCAGACGTCAGCGCAGCCGGCATCACACCGGCTTTCCGAATCCGCATATCGTTAATCAATCCGTTCAGGCGACGCACTTCATCTTCCCGCCGCTCGCGTTCTGCGATCTTCAATTCTTGAATCAATGCCCCCATGGTCCGCTCGCGGCCCCGCCGTTCAAGCGTCTCCAAGCACCCGGCAATATGAGCCGGCACGTCGTCATAATGCTGCTCCTGCATCGACAGTTCCGAGACCAATGCGCCGCAGACCTCATCTGTGATCAAGGCGTCCAATAGGCTCCGTACGGACAGCCTGCCATCTTCTCCCAGGTGCTGCATGGCACATTCGATCAGCCTCCTGTAGGCCGGCGTCGAAAACGCCTCCGGGGACAGTTTCCGAAGATCCGCAGCGGACAAACTTCCCTGCACGAGCAAATGCGCCAAGTCACGCTCCTCCGGATTGGTCTTCACTTTAGACGGCACCGATACGGAGGAAGCCTTCGGTCCCCGATCCGAGCGACGCTGGTCTTCAGAGACGAGCATCGGATAGCGATCGATCAGGCGCTGCTGACTCAAGCCCAATCGTTCCGCCACGAGCCGAATCCGCTCTTCCCGCTCGATCGGATGGGCGCTTTTCTGCAGAATGCGTAATACCGCGTCCACGGCCCGAATCCGGTCTTCGACGCTTCCCGACTCAGCCGTGCGCAAGCTATGCTCCATGGCAAAATCGAGCAAGCTTGGCGCCGCTCGGTGCAAGGCCGCAAATCCATCGGCGCCATATTGCCGCACATACGTATCCGGATCTTCGCCCTGCGGGAGAGACACGACCTTCACGCTCAGGCCGCTATTGACGAACAAATCCAGCGTTCGCAATGCCGCTCGGACTCCGGCTTGATCAGGGTCGAATAACAACACGATGTTCGTAGCGAAGCGCCGGATGACCGTAATGTGTTCCGGGGTTAAAGCAGTTCCCAAGGTCGCCGCCACATGGCGGATGCCGGCCTGGTGCAACGCAACGGCATCGAAATACCCTTCGACGATGATCAGCGCTTGCTGCTGGCTAGCGGCTTCACGTGCCGCGTCCAACGCGAACAGCGTCTGCCCCTTTTTAAACAACGGCGTCTCGGGGGAGTTCATATACTTGGGCATCCCGTCCCCCAGCACCCGTCCGCCGAATGCCACGACCCGCTTACGCAAATCCGTGATCGGAAACATAATTCGGGAACGAAACCGATCGTAATGCCCCGAGACGGCGCTTTTCTGTGAGCCGCTCTGATCGCGCGGAATGGAGAGACCGGCTGCGACGAGATCAGTCGGCGAAAACCCTTCTTTGAGCATGGCCTTAGTCAGTCCGTCCCACTCCGGTGGAGCGTAGCCGATGTTGAATTGCACGCTCGTGTGCTGTTGAATGCCGCGGCTATCAAGGTAGGCACGCGCCTGACTTCCCCCCGGCCCTTCCGTTAACATACGCTGAAACCACGCTCCCGCAGCCGCATTGAGTCGCTCCAATCGGCTAAGTTGCGTGCGCGCCTCGCTGGAATATCCGCCGGTCGCTTCAGGAACATCCACTCCCACCTTGCGCCCCAAATCCCGAACAATTTCAGGGAAGGCTCCCCCGGTTAATTTCATGAGAAACGTATACACATTGCCGCCGGCCCCACAGCCAAAACAGTGAAAAATCTGCCGCGACGAGCTGACGGTGAAGGAGGGAGATTTCTCTTGGTGGAAGGGACACAAGCCCTTGAGATTCTGCCCGGCTCGAGTCAACGCCACATGTTGGCCCACGATTTCCGCGATGTCCACTCGGTCTCTGATTTGGTTGATGACGTCGTCCGAAATCAGGCCTTGGCCCACGGCGGTCCTCGCTAGTGCCCGCAGGGATCCTGCCGGTGGGATATCCGGCCGGATGCCTTTGACGCGATTGAAAGTTGACCGTTCACCCTAACAAACGATCTCCATATGTGTCAATCAAGGAGCGGCGCGGTATTACCCCGGAGGCCAGGCCATGGGCCTTCCGCCAAGGACATGCAGGTGAAGATGAAAAACACTTTGCCCACTGTTCGCCCCGGTGTTCGTGACAATCCGATAGCCGGACTCGGCCAGGTTCTTCATTGCCGCAACCTTGGAACAGGTCAAGAGCAGATGCCCCAGCAAGGCCTGGTCTCCATCCTGACAATCTTGAACCGCCGCGAGGTGACGTTTCGGGATTACCAGCATGTGGACGGGGGCTTGGGCATTGACGTCCTCGAACGCCAGCACACGGTCATCCTGGTGAACAATTTTTGCTGGAATGGCGCCTTCCACGATGCGGCAGAAAATACAATTATCCACTCGTACCCCCTTCGGATACCGGTCGAATTCCAGATTTCCCGAACCTGGCTCCGAGCTCTCGATACACGTCATTCAACGTCACATCGTAGTAACCGAGAACCAGAAGGGTATGAAAAAACAGGTCGGCCGTCTCGTAAATGATTTCGTCCCGTTTCTGATTCTTGGCGGCAATAATAACTTCACCGGCTTCCTCGGCCACCTTTTTCAGGATACGATCGGCGTTGCCTTGCAGCAGCTTGGAGACATAGGAGTCCGGCTGCGGAGCGGACTTCCTGGCCAGAATAGTCTGATAGAGGCGTTCCAGAATCCCCCCATCGGCATCCTGCGTCTTTTCGTGGCCCGCCCGTCCCTCTTCGCTTATTCTCGAAAAAAAACAGGCGCGTTCTCCCGTATGACACGTCGGTCCGACCGGCTCCGCCTTGACAAGAATGGTATCCCGGTCGCAATCGACGAAGAGATCTTTTACTCGCAGAAAATGCCCTGAGGTTTCGCCTTTTTCCCACAATTT
Source organism: uncultured Nitrospira sp. (assembly GCA_964556305.1). Classification (GTDB taxonomy): domain Bacteria; phylum Nitrospirota; class Nitrospiria; order Nitrospirales; family Nitrospiraceae; genus Nitrospira_A. The sequence continues at coordinate 7,463 of CAZKVY010000039.1, forward strand.
CTGGCGTGAGCGACTCCAAAAATGAACGGATCTGGTGGCCAGTGTCTTTGTGAGGGCCTCCTGATTCATATAGCCCACCATAAGCACCGTGCCATCGAACCAATCTTGAATCACGGCGGGGATCAACCCCTGTCCGTCAAATGCCATGTTGCGGCTGTCGCTCGACATCACACGCTCCATCTACGCAGCCCCCACCCGAACCGGAACTCCACGGTCACGTAAATAGGTCTTGACCTGTTGAATGGTATGGGTCCGGTAGTGAAAAATCGAGGCGGCTAATACTGCCTCGGCTTTCCCTTTGACCAATCCGTCGTAGAGATGCTCCAGGGTGCCCACGCCCCCCGAGGCGATGACCGGAATAGACAGGCTTTCCGACACGGCCGCCGTCAACGCCAGGTCATATCCGTTTTGACGGCCATCCTGATCCATGCTGGTCAACAGAATTTCGCCTGCCCCATACCCAGCCATACGCTCTGCCCATTCGACCGCATCCAGCCCGGTCGATTTTCGGCCGCCATGAGTATACACCTGCCAATGCCCGCCAGCCTCCCCTCGCTTGGCATCAATCGCCACCACAATGCACTGCGTGCCGAATCGCTGAGCGGCCTCACGCACAAATTCCGGCTGCTGAACCGCGGTCGTATTGATACTGACCTTATCCGCCCCGGCATTCAGCAAGGTGCGAATGTCATCCAGGGTACGCACACCTCCTCCAACCGTCAGAGGCATAAAGACCCGGGCGGCAGTTCGCTCTACGACGTCGATGATGGTTTTCCGATTTTCGTGCGAGGCGGTGATGTCCAGGAAACATAGTTCATCCGCGCCTTCATGATCATAAATCGTGGCCACCTCGACCGGATCTCCCGCATCACGCAAGTTGACGAAGCTGACCCCTTTGACGACTCGACCATCCTTCACGTCGAGACATGGGATGATACGTTTGGTCAACATGTCGGCCTGCGCGACGTGCCAGGTGAAACGGAACACGACGTTGCCCCCAGAGACTGTCCCACCGCTGACTCCTTATGCCTGAGCGAGAACGGCAAGCGCGGCTCGATAGTCCAACTTGCCGTCATACAGCGCTTTTCCGACAATGGCGCCTTCTACACGGGGGCCAAGCGCGCGCACTGCCTGCAGGTCCTCTACGCGAGTGATCCCGCCGGAGGCGATGACGGGAAAAGACGAACATTCGACGACCTCCCGTAACGCCGGGAGGTTCGGGCCATTCAGCATCCCGTCACGCGCAATGTCGGTGTAGATCACCGCGCCCAGTTCATGGGCGGCAAGCTCATGGAGAAGATCAATGGCCTTCGTCTCGGAAACCATGGTCCAGCCCTTCACCGCGACCTTGCCGTCCCTGGCATCAAGGCCCAGCACGATACGCCCGGGAAACTCGCGACAGGCCTGCGCCAAGAAACTGCGATCCGTGAGGGCAGCCGTCCCGAGGACGACCCGCGCGACTCCCGCCTGGAGATATTTCCGCACCGTCTCAATGGTGCGGATGCCGCCCCCAACCTGCACTTTCACGCTGACCGTCTTCATTACCGCCTCGATCTGGGGCAGGTTTTTCGGCTCACCATCGACAGCGCCGTTGAGATCGACGAGATGAATGAGATCGGCTCCCTGTTCTTGCCAGCGCTTCGCGACCGACGGCACGTCCTCGGAATAGACGGTTTCAGCCGCCATATCACCTTGTCGCAGCCGCACACAGCGGCCATCTTTCAGGTCGATCGCTGGAATTACACGCATGCCGGCACCTGTGTTCTCACCCCTATTTCCCTTCACCCGCTGCGCCGCCGAATGGAAAGGCGTCCGCCAATTCGGTCGCTCCATAGGCCGCCAACTCTTCAGCCGTCACGAAAGTCCCATACCGCTGAACAAAACCGAGAAAATCTTCCGTCATGGGCCGCTGCTTTTCGTAGTAGTTCCCTTCCCACAGGACCATCCCGTCGGGGGCCACCAACTTCACTTCAAATCCGACCGCAGCGGGAGGATCCGCTCCTAGTCGGCTACCGACACGCTCTTGATAGACCAACACCTTGCCACTGAGCGCTGCATCCGCCCTGAGGCGCTGCGCAATTTTGTGGGCCGGAATGGTCTCGGCAGATGCGGCTCCTCCCGAAAGATCTCGTGCCGCCCCGATCGCATCCTGAGGAGAAAGCACCTGCAACCCCGGCTTGACCTTCAATTTCGCCCACATCAGATCGGTGACTTTCTCTCCCGCGCCCGCCGGCACACGATGCGTTCGCCGAACCGCCTGATCGGTAGTCGGAGGTACGCCCACCGCCATATCGGATCGTCGAACCCCTGACGGCACAGGGAAGGACGGCCCGCTCGTTTCTATGACTTGAGGCGTCGCCATCGTCTCAAAAGGAATGAGGGCAATCTTGTGGACTTGGTAGTTTCCGGCTTGGGCAGAGGACTTTGCAGTAACCTTGGTTCCGCTGCAAGCAGTCATCAGTAACACTGCCGCGAGGATCAAGAAAACTCGTGGAACTCGGGCACTCACGTCCAGGCACCGAAATTCTTGATGACCTGAAGACCGACGGCCTGACTCTTCTCAGGGTGAAACTGGCAGGCGACAACGTTGTCCTTCCACACAGCCGACGCGAATGGCGGTCCATACTCGGTCACGGTCGCAACCACAGCGGGGTCAGCAGGCTCGACATAATAGGAGTGCACGAAATAACAATAACTGCCTGTGGCGATCCCGGCAAAAGGAGGCGCAGGTCGCCTGATGTGAATATCGTTCCACCCCATATGCGGCACCTTTAACGAAGCATCCAACATAAACCTCTTCACGCGGCCAGGAATGATGCCCAGCCCCTTGTGTGTCCCGAATTCTTCACTCTCCGTGAAAAGGAGTTGTAGACCCAGGCAGATACCCAAAAACGGTTTGCCAGATTGAATGGCGCTGTGGATCGGCGCAATCAACTCATATCGCTCCAGATTCGCCATACAATCTCCGAATGCCCCCACTCCCGGCAACACCACATGACTGGCATCCGCGATGACGCGGGCATCCCGCGTGACCACAGCCTGATGTCCCACAGCCTCAAAGGCTTTGGAGACACTGCGCAAGTTACCCATCCCGTAATCAATGATGGCAATCATGTTGCATTTGGAGACGAAGCGTGATGGCTGTTATCAATCTTCGTCCGCCGCGACTCCGCCTAGAGGCTTCCCTTCGTCGAGAGAACCGTTCCTGACAGTCGCTCTTCCGGCATGGTGGCTTGATCCAGCGCCCGCGCCAACGCCTTGAAAATGGCCTCCATGATGTGGTGAGGATTGCGTCCATATTGAAGATTCACATGGAGATTCAGCCCGCCATGGGTGACGAAGGCCTGGAAAAAATCCTCGAACAGGCCCAGGTCGAACGTCTTGATCTTTCGGTCCGGCAAACTCACGTTATAGACCAGATACGGCCGTCCGCTAAGATCCACCGTAACTTGCGCAAGGGTCTCGTCGAGCGGCACCGAGGCCCATCCGAATCGCTTGATCCCCGCCTTTTCTCCCAAAGCCTGATGCAGCACCTTGCCCATGACGATCCCGACATCTTCCACTGTATGATGCTCGTCGATGTCGATATCACCTTTGGCCTGCACGGTGAGGTCAAAGAACCCGTGTTTCGCCAACAGATCCAGCATGTGGTCAAAAAACCGAATGGATGTATTGATCTTCCCCTGGCCTGTCCCGTCCAAGGTCCATTCGACACGGATATCGGTTTCCTTCGTGGCGCGATGCAACGAGGCCTGTCTGGGAGCTCCGGTGTGTTTCATGAAAACCTACTTTGAGCTGATTTGGCGTGCGCATCGAAGCCTTCGATATGCGCCAATCTGACGATATGATCCTTGGCTTTCGTCAATTCTTCCCTGGTGTAATGAACGATGTTGCTGACCTTCACGTAGTCATTGACCGACAACGGAGAAAAGAAACGAGCCGTGGCGCCTGTCGGCAGCACGTGGTTCGGCCCGGCCACATAATCGGCCACAGCAGGCGGCGTATAGCGGCCCAGAAACAGTGCGCCGGCATGACGAATCTGTTCCAGATAATCGAAGGGACGATCGACCGACAAGGTCAGATGTTCAGGCGCAATGTCGTTCGCCACCTGAATGGCTTCATCCATCGTAGGTACGACGAAGGCGACAAAATGCCGCGCAATCGATTTGGCTGCAATTTTTTCTCGCTGCAAGCCTTTCAACTGGGACTGAATCAAACGAACGACCTCTGCGGCCAAGGCTGCGGACGTGGTAACCAGATAGACCTGCGCATCTTCGTCATGTTCCGCCTCGCACAACAAATCGGCGGCAACGTGCGCCGGCTTCGCCTCGTCATCCGCGACCACCAACAACTCACTGGGCCCGGCCACCATATCGATACCGACGGTTCCGTAGAGCAACCGCTTGGCCGTCGCAACGTACATGTTTCCCGGCCCCACGATCTTATCCACCTTGGCGATGGTCTTCGTACCGAACGCCATCGCGCCGATCGCCTGGACACCGCCGACCCGATAAATTTCATCGACACCGGCAATGTCTGCAGCGACCAACAGGTAAGGGTTGATCTCGCCCATTGGTGTGGGCGTGCACATGACGATGCGTCGCACCCCGGCCACCTTCGCAGGAATCGCGCACATCAACACCGAGGAAGGATAGACGGCCTTCCCGCCCGGCACATACACACCAACGGCATCGAGCGCCGTCACCATCTGGCCGAGCGTGGCGTTCTCCTCCTGGTACATCCAGGTTTTAGTGCGCTGGCGTTCGTGGAACTGCCGCACCCGGTCAGCGGCATACCGAAGCGAATCGCCCTCATCCTTCCGAATATGGTAATAGGCTTCCTTGATTTCCTCCGGTGTCACGCGGATCCGGTCAAGCGCTAACGACACCCGATCGAACTTCTTGGTGTATCGCAGCACCGCACGATCTCCGCCCCGCTCTACTGCCCGAAGGATCGCGCGCACACTTTTCTCCACGCTCGCCGCTTGCGAACGCGAGCGGGTCACGATTTTTCGTAACGCTTTGCCGAAGCCTCGATCGGTACTCGCGAGAATGGTCATGATATCCGTCCTGCTGCTGCGCCGCCTGTATCGAGCGCCGCTTCATGGGAACCCACGACCGCCTGCGTGGGAGAGGTTGGCCGCGCTACTCCGCAGCCACGGCTGTACGCAGCCTATCAATCAACACCTGTAACGGTTCATGTTTCAATTTGAGGCTGGCCCGATTGACGATCAATCGGGCGGTGGAGTGGGTAATCACTTCCACCTCTGCCAGATCATGGGCCCTCAAGGTACTGCCCGTTTCGACCAGATCGACAATTCGATCCGCGAGGCCGACAATCGGGGCAAGCTCTATAGACCCATACAGTTTGACAATCTCAACTGGCACCCCGCGCTGATTGAAATGGCGCTCAGTGACGTTGGGATACTTTGTCGCCACCCGGATCTTTGAGGACCACCGATCCGGTGAAGGCTGCCCCTGTAATGCGGCGACCGAGATTCTACACGCTCCCACCTTCAAATCCAACGGCTCATAGACGTCGCTGCCCTGCTCCAACAAGACATCTTTCCCCACTACTCCGACATCAGCCGCTCCATGTTCAACGTAGGTCGGCACATCGGTCGGCCTCACGATCAAGAAGGTCGTATCGTTCGAGACACAGTCAAACACCAACTTTCGGCTTTCCACAGACAAACCGGGGCTGTAGTACCCGGCCTCTTTCAGAAGGTGGAGTACCGGCCCCAGCAGTTTCCCCTTCGACAGCGCGATCGTGAGCCTTTTCGGCGGTTCCTCTTGCGGTCTCCTCACCTTCACGTTCACTTTCCCTTTCTCCGCTCAATGCTGGCCCCCAGGGCCCGAAACTTCTCTTCCAGCCGTTCATAGCCTCGATCGAGGTGATACACCCGCGACACCTCCGTGGTGCCTTCTGCCGCGAGCCCGGCTACGATGAGCCCCGCGCTGGCTCGAAGATCCGAAGCCATTACCGGAGCGCCCGTCAATCGTTCCTTGCCTGTAATCACCACCCGATTGCCCTCGACACGAATATCCGCCCCCATGCGACGCAATTCTTCCACGTGCATGAAGCGGCTCTCGAAAATGGTTTCCGTGACCACGCTGGTCCCTTCGGCCACCGTCATCAGCGCCACAAACTGCGCCTGCATATCGGTGGGAAATCCGGGATGCGGGCTGGTTCGGACATTCGTCCCTTTCAATCGCCCGGGCACCTTGAGACACACGCGTTCCTTCTCCTGATGCAGGTCCGCGCCGCTTTCCCGCAGCTTCATCAATAACGGTTCCATGTGCTCCGGACGACAACGGTCGACCACTACCTCACCGCCGGTAATGGCTCCGGCCACAAGATACGTCCCGGCCTCAATGCGGTCGGGAATGACTTCATGGTCGGCGCCATGCAATTCCGTGACGCCCTCGATGGTAATCATGTCCGTTCCGGCACCGACAATGCGTGCTCCGCGCTTGACGAGGAATGCCGCCAAGTCGCTGATTTCAGGCTCTTTAGCCGCATTTTCCAGGACCGTGGTGCCCTCCGCCAGCACGGCGGCCATCATGAGATTTTCGGTGCCGGTGACACTGGGCGTATCAAAATAAATGCGGCTGCCCCGCAAGCGACGCGCGGTCGCCTTGATGTAGCCATGTTCAATTTCGACAGTGGCGCCCATTTTCTCCAGACCGGCAAGGTGAAAGTTCACGGGCCGAGATCCGATTGCGCATCCTCCGGGAAGCGAAACCTTTGCCTCACCCAATCGAGCCACGAGCGGACCTAACACCAGCACCGATGCCCGCATGGTGCGGACTAAATCGTACGGGGCTTCTGTCGAAGCAATGGCTTGGGCCTGAACTACCGTCTGCTCACCATCCTGGGTGACCGCAATGCCCAGCATGCGCAGCAGTTTTCCCATGGTCAGGACATCGACCACTCGAGGCATATTCGAGAGGACACATTCACCCCCGCCAAGAATCGTAGAGGCAAGGATCGGCAACGCGGCGTTTTTCGCCCCACTTGTGCGGACTTCGCCTTGAAGTCGACGTCCACCCTGAATAAGAATTTGATCCATTAGTTTCAGCGCACCGATCGATGCATTACTAGTTGACTAGAGACGTGAGCGAATGCGGCCCCCAAGAACCCTCACTTCTTTTTGAAACATACGACACGATCAATTCCACCCTCATCCTGCAAGACCGCATAGGTGTGGAATTGCCCACTTTTCTCAGCATCCTGACAGACAGCAGCCGCTTGGCCAAGCCCCACTTCCATGAGGAGGACGCCCTCAGGGTTCAGATACGCGGGAGCCTGATCGATCAGTCGGCGATGTACGTCCATCCCATCAGGCCCCCCCGCCAACGCCAATCGCGGCTCAAAATCCTTTACCTCCGGTTGGAGGGTGGCGACATCCCCGTCCGCGATATAGGGAGGATTGGAGAGAATCACGTCTACCTGATTTGCTAACCCCATCTCGGCGATCGCAGCCAGTAGGTCTCCCTGGAAACATGCGATTGCATTGAGCCCGTGTTGCGCCATGTTGTTTCGCGCTACCACCAGCGCATCGGCCGAGGCATCGATCGCTAATAGACGCGCTTCCGGCAGCGCCAGGGCGACGGACACCGCCAAACACCCTGACCCGGTCCCCACATCCACGACCGTCGCAGAAGGAATGTGTGCGCACAGTCGAATCGCCTCGTCCACCAGCAACGCACTCTCCGGGCGGGGAATGAGCACCGACGGCGTGACGCAAAAATCCCGTCCGTAAAACTCCTGCGTGCCTAGCAAATACTGCAGCGGTTCACGCTTGGCTCGTCGTGCGACCAGCGCCCGCACACGCTCGCAGTCTGCAGACGCGATCAGTCGTTCTGCGTCAACTCGCTGCATAAGCGGCGACAGGCTCAACACATGTTCTACTAACCAGGCGGCTTCTAAAACAGGCTGGTCGATGCCGGCTGTAGCCAGGCGACATTCGGACTCCCCCAGGAGTGCACCGAGACTCTCTGCAGGAGAGGCGACGCTGGCGACCTGCCGCTGATTCATTTCGTTTCCAGACTGGCTAGATGTTCGTAGTGCGCCCGCAATGCCTGCACAATTTCTTCCAGATCACCCGTCAGCACCTGATCAAGTTTGTGAACGGTCAGCCCAATGCGGTGATCGGTCACCCGGTTTTGCGGGAAGTTGTACGTACGAATTTTCTCGCTCCGGTCACCGGTCCCCACCTGTGACTTACGGTCTTGTGCAATGGCCGCCTCCTGCTTTCCCCGCTCAGCCTCAACGATACGCGCCCGCAAGGTTCGCATGGCTTTGGCTCGATTTTTGAGCTGTGAACGCTCATCCTGACAGCTGACGACGACTCCTGTCGGAATGTGCGTGATGCGGACGGCCGAATACGTCGTATTGACACTCTGTCCGCCGGCTCCGGAGGAACAAAATGTATCGATACGCAAATCCTTGGGATCGATGTGGACATCCACTTCGTCCACCTCCGGCATGACCGCCACCGTAACCGTAGAGGTGTGGATTCTTCCACTGGCTTCAGTAGTTGGAACGCGCTGCACGCGGTGCACTCCGCTTTCATAACGCAAACGGCCGTACGCTCCCTTTCCCTCCAGCAGCGCAATCACTTCACGATAGCCCCCGATTCCCGTTTCGGAAGCGTCAACGACCTCCAGGCGTAGGCGGTTTCGTTCCGCATATTTGAGATACATGCGGAAGAGATCTCCCGCAAACAAGGCCGCCTCGTCCCCTCCCGTTCCAGCCCGGATTTCGAGGAACACGTTCTTCTCATCTCTGGGATCTTTCGGAGTAAGAAAGTCTTTGGCTCGGACTTCGATCTCCGACAGCTGTTGATTCAAATGCTGGCTTTCTTCAGCAAAAAGCTGCTTCATATCAACGCCGGTGGAGGAATCCTGCAGCATAGCCGTCACTTCGCCGAGTTGCTTCTGGGCTTGGGCATAGGCGGCGAACTGCTGAGCGGGCTCTTCTAACTCCGTGCGCTCTTTGTTGAGCTTATGAATCATCCCCGGCTGATTGAGAACCGTCGGATCCATGAGCTGGTTGGTCAGCTCCTGGTAGCGCGCAGCCATCCCTTCCCATTTTTTGATCAGCCCGTCTTCCATATCTCGCCCATTCCGGCATAGCCCGTTAAGCCCAAAAAACAAGAGACCCTGCCCCAAAAGGAAGCAGGGTCTCCATGATGTCCTGACTGAGGCCTACTTTTCTTTTTTGGCGTACTTCTTCTTAAACCGTTCGACACGGCCCTCTGTATCGACGATCTTCTGGGTTCCCGTGAAGAACGGATGGCATCCAGCACAAATGTCGACCTTAATGTCACCGATAGTGGATCGTGTCTTAAACGTGTTTCCGCAAGCACAATGCACGGTCGCTTCACGGTAAACTGGATGAATTCCCTTTTGCATACCTGCTCCTCTACTGCCCTTGATTCGTTGCCTCGTCCTGCTCGCCAGGGTGCACGACTTTACACTGGAGTGGCACGCACTGGCAAGCGGGAGCCTACCGATTCATGGATTGCAAGAATTCCTGATTGGTTTTGGTTCCACCGATCTTGTCCATCAGGAATTCCATGGCTTCCATGGTGCCTAGCGGACTCAAGACCTTGCGCAGAATCCACATCTTGTTCAAGCGGTCACGATCGACCAGCAACTCTTCCTTGCGTGTGCCGGACTGGCTGATGTCGATCGCCGGGAAGAGACGCTTGTCGGCCAACCGCCGATCCAAATGCACTTCCATGTTACCAGTTCCCTTGAATTCCTCGAAGATCACATCGTCCATGCGGCTACCGGTATCGATCAGCGCAGTCGCCATGATCGTCAAACTCCCGCCATTTTCAATGTTTCTGGCAGCGCCGAAGAATCGTTTGGGACGCTGCAACGCGTTCGAATCCAAGCCGCCCGAGAGAACCTTCCCGCTCGGAGGAGCAATGGTATTGTAGGCCCTGGCCAAGCGAGTGATGCTATCGAGGAGAATGACCACATCTTTTTTATGCTCGACCAGCCGCTTCGCCTTTTCCAACACCATTTCCGCAACCTGAGCATGGCGCTGCGCCGGTTCGTCGAATGTGGAACTGATCACTTCGGCTTTCACTTGCCGCTGCCAATCGGTGACTTCTTCCGGACGCTCGTCGATTAAGAGAACAATGAGAGTGACTTCCTTGTGATTCTTGAGAATGGCTCGGGCGATCGCCTGCAGCAGCATGGTTTTTCCGGTTCGCGGAGCAGCCACAATCAAGCCGCGCTGGCCCTTACCAATAGGGGTCGTAAGATCCATGACACGCGTGCAATATTCTTCCCGGTCAAACTCCAGATTTAAACGTTCTTCAGGATAGAGCGGGGTGAGATTGTCGAATAGGATCTTGTCGCGTGCGACTTCCGGATCCTCGTAGTTGACCTTTTCCACCTTAAGCAAGGCGAAATAGCGCTCGCTCTCCTTGGGCGGACGTATTTGCCCCGACACAATATCGCCCGTCCTCAGATTGAACCGGCGAATCTGCGAGGGGGAGATATAGATATCGTCAGGCCCTGGGAGATAATTGGAGTCAGGAGCGCGGAGAAAGCCGAAGCCATCGGGCAAGGTCTCCAACACGCCTTCGCCAAACACAACGCCGTTCTTCTCAGTCTGCGCCTGCAAAATGGCGAAAATGAGCTCTTGCTTCCGAAGGTTTGCCGCACCCTCGATCTTTAAATCCCGCGCCACCTCATTCAGATCGGCAATGGACTTCTGTTTGAGTTCCGCGAGATGCATAACTTCGCCTTTAACCTGTGTCATACCTCTTCCCTATCAGGCTCTCAACCCGATAGCTCCCCAAAATGAGAAAAACGATTTAGTACTCATGAACGATTCACGGAGATGATTTGTCTAGATATCAACCTGTTGGCTGTTTATGGCAGGAGCGCTCTAGATGAAGGCGTCGTTGATTGAAATTTGAAGAAATGAAACTGACCCGCTGTTGCACACTCGACGTTCAACTACCCTGGGATTTTTACGATTGGAAAGGGCTCGGAAGCTGATGCACAGAAGGTAATGCTGTTTTTTAAGAATCGCGAAGTTGAACTGATTTTAGCGTCCAGCCTTCTCGTTGTCAACAAATTAAACCCCTAACCCCCACGAAACACATCTCTTCTCTTTTCTTCGATCAGCTCTTCGATCAGCTCAATTTTGTTTTCACTTGCTCAAGATTAGTCAGTCACTTTCACCGTGCTGTCACTCAGGTGGGGTCACACGGCTTTGGTTGCAGCCCAAGGACCGTTATGCTAAAGAACGCGCGAGGAATTCATTTGTGGCAAAATCAGATCACGATACTCCAGATCGCATTTTCACGTTGGCCGAGGCCAACGAACTGCTTCCTCAGCTCAATCAACGGTTTACCACCATACGGCGGGCCAAATCCGTCATTGCGAGCACAAAAGATGAGGTGAGCAAAGCCAGCGCAAAAGCCGCGTCGGGAGGCGGGAGCAGGGTCGGTGCACTTTATATTCGAGCCTTGCATGAAATCAGCGGCAGCTTACAGGCAATCCACGAACTGGGCGTGGTCATCAAAGATGTTGACCTGGGACTCTGTGACTTTCCCTGTAAACTCGAAGGCCGAATTGTATACTTATGCTGGAAATTTGGTGAAGAAGAAATTCGATGGTGGCACGAACTATCCTGCGGATATAAAGATCGCCATCCTTTAGATGAAATTGCCCTCTAGCAGGAATACCTCATGAAATTCGTCATTCTCGGTTTTGATGGGCCTGAGGGACAGGCACGGCGCAAAATCCACCGAGTTGCGCACCTAGCCAATCTGGAGCCTCTGGACCGCCAGGGACGAGTCCTTCTTGCTGGCCCGTTCACGGACCTGGCTGGCAGTCTGATTATAATTGAGGCGACCTCTATCGAAGAAGCGAAACAGATCGCGCAAGATGACCCGTACACGGTACACGGCGTATTTGAACGTGTAGAAGTCCATCCCTTCAAGCAGGTACTCCCAAGCGAATCATCTCCCATATAATAAATCCTTGGGCAGCCAGAAACAATTCCTGCACTCTGCTACTTGCCGCTAATCATCATGCCCCGGCAGAGAGCCAGCTCGGGCGTTGTCACATTGACAACCAAAAAGATTGCCACCTATAATGCGCACTTAGCGCTGTCCGCGAAGTGAGAACCTTGTAGTTCAAAAGGCCTAAGCGCCTTCTTTCGCGCTGGCCCTAAATTTCCCCCATGTGGGCCTTCTGCTGTGTTGCAGAAAAAGATCGAAAAAGCATAGAGTGACTTGACCCCACGCTTTAACCGAGGGTGTCCCTTCTCCAAGTTTGTTAACCCCAAAAAGAGAGCAGGTTCGAATGACTCAGTATCGCGTGTTACCAGGCCCCGAACACTTCCTGCCACCGGCTGCGGCTTCAATGGGGATTTATCTCCCTAACCCAGGCGAGGCACATATCAACGGCGTCATCGTTCCGGAAGAAAAAGCCTACGAAGAAGCCGCACGCCAATTTCTCATGGCTCAGGTACCGACCATTTTTCCAGGGCCTCTAGTCCTCTGGGCCTGGAATGAAAAGGCAGCTAAGAAGGCCGCCGCCGTCCGAAGTCTCTACGAAACATTGAAAGAATGCGTGCAGCCCGGACAAAAGCCGATGCTGATTCCAATGCCGGACTATCGCCCCAAATACCCAAAAATCAATCCTGAAGTTGAAATTAATCCCAACCATCCGAATCTCACGATCTGGCACAACAAGATCGACTGCTGCATGTTCATTGGCGTACACTGCCACCAGGCAAATCTATCCCTTAAGATCATTCGCGGCGGAACGTCATGCTACACCGTCGCGATGTGCGCTCAGGCAGGCCATGAAGACGCCATGCTCTCCTTCAGGGACGCCTCAGTGGAAAAAATCCTGAAGCTGGGTGAGTGGATTCGCAAACTGAAAGGCACCGTTAAACCACGGCTGACATCAGCTAAGACGAGCGCTTCCAACTAGCTGGTTTGGAGCACTTCTAACGATTGAAAGGAGGCCGAGTCCATGGCGGAAACAAAATCCCATATTGGGACACAGAATAAAAAGGGCCAGACCTACACGGATGCATGGCAGATGATGCACGAAGCTCCCCGCAATCCATCTTTTTATACCGGTAGCGAGGTCATTAAAGAAGCCTTGAGACGGGCAAGCTGCGATGTGATGATTGCTTACCCTATTACCCCTCAGAGCGAAGCTGCGGCCCTTATCGGTGAGTTATTTGCGGAAGGGTATATCGGTGATTACTTCAGAGGCGAGAGCGAGTTCGCCGTCATGTCGCAATGCGCCGGAGCGGCATTCGGAGGGGCGCGAGTTTTCACGACGACAGCCGGGCCGGGCACGATGCGCGCCATGGAGAACTTTCCCATGTGGGCTGGTGCGCGCCTTCCTATCCAAATGATCGTGACCTGCCGCGGCATCAACTCGCCGCTGTCGATTCAGCCGGATACTATTGAAATTTCGTACCTCCTAAACACCGGCATGCTGGTGTGGCATGCAGAGACGGCCCAAGACTTCTTTGACTGGATCCTCAAAGGCTTCATGGTCTCCGAAGAACCGGAAGTACATTTGCCGTTAGCCCTGTGTTGCGATGGTTTCTTCGTGACCCACACCAAAGACGTCGTCAATCTGACACCGGCAGACATGTGCCTTCCCCCCTATGATCCGTACCGTTCCCCTGTGCCTTGCATGGACATGGAGTGCCCGCCAGTCCGCATGATGCGCGATCCCTTCATTATGAAGAGCAACTACATCAGCTATGCCACTCATGCTTCTTGGCAACAAGAAATTTGGGCAGCGATTGAGCGGTCGCGCAAACACACGATCAAGTGGATCAACGGTCTAATCGACACCGAAAACACCGATGCAGAGGTCGTTATTGTCGCCTCCGGTACCGCCGTGTCACAAGGGCGTGAGGCCATCCGCCTCCTGGAAGACGAAGGAATGCGTTGCGGTTTGGTCAAGGTGAAATCGCTCCGCCCCTGGCCTGGAGAAGAAATTCGCGAAGCCACGAAGAATGCAAAACATATCTTTGTGCCCGAGTTTAATGTAACGGGATGGCTGGCAAAGGAAATTAAGGCCACAATTCCAAATAGCGAACGTGTACATGCTGGTCCACACGTTTGTGGCGGCATGACGATGCCACCGGAAATTATTGTCTCCGAGATTAAGACAGCCCTCGGCATGCGCTCTGAGTCGCTAGCCGGAAGAGGCAGCTGATATTGTCCCCTGTAGTTACGCAGTGATCGAGCCATCAATTCGATAGAGATAAGCCTTGAGGAGGCATACATGAGCAAAGAGCGAATCAAAATTTCGCCGGAACTATACGACATCATGCCATCGGACTATCAGGACTTGGTCCAGAGTGCGACCTATGGCAAAGAGGACCGTGGCTGGAAAGATATCGGGACATCCAAGGAACTGATCGAACAACATTCCTTGTGCGCGGGCTGCCCTGAGTCCATGGCATTCCGTTATATTCTAGCTTCCCTCCCTAATCCTGAGGATACGGTCATGGTCGGTTCAACCGGTTGCACCAGCTTGGTGTTTCCAATGGTAGCCGTGCACAACATTCACTCTCTCTTCGGTAACCAGAATGCAATTGCATCCGGGCTGAAACGAGCACTCAGCGTACGTTTCCCGGATCGTGTGAAGGATGTGGTCGTTCTTGCTGGCGACGGCGCCACAGTTGACATCGGTCTGGACATGACCTTGCAGGCCTGGTTCCGCCAGGAAAAATTTACCACCATCTGTTTTGACAACGAACTCTACGCGAATACTGGGGGCCAAGAAAGCGGCTTGATGCAAAAAGGTTTCGTTGCGAAAATGGCTCCGGTTGGCAAACTGTTTGACAAAGTCCGGTTACCTGAAATTGCACGTGAGTCTGGTTGTCATTACGTGGTGAATTGCACCGTGAGCAAACCGTCACTGGTTGAAAAGGTAATACGAAACTCTGTTTTGATCGCACGCGAAATTGGCCCAACGTACATCCAGCTCTATACACCCTGCATTCTCGAAATCGGCAAAAACAGCATGGAAGGCCTTCAGGAAATGCGTGACTCCGAAAAGCCAACCGAACGATTTGCCTACAAGGAGTATGTCAGCGAACCGGCAAAGCAGTTTCTGGCAGAGTTGGCCGCGAAGGACAAGGAACGCAAAGCTGCTGCCAAGCAGCTGGCTGGAAAAGCCTAACGGAACCGGAGGTCGTTCATGATCAAGAAAAGACTCAACATTCGCATGTCCGGCTTAGGTGGCCAAGGAGCCGTGACGGCAGCCCATGTCATGGCGATGGCCGCTAACAAAGACGGAAAGTTCTCTATTTCAAACCCGTTTTTTGGCGCCGAAAAACGAATGGCGCCAGCAGAAAGTTATTGCCGGATCGGAATTGAGCGGATTTACGATCGAGGAGAACTGGTGTTCCCAGATGTCATCGAAGTATTTCACCCTCAGGTCATTACGATGGGCAAAAGCTATACGATGCCCTTCTATTCCGGCGTGAAAGAAGGCGGAGTCGTTATCATAAACTCCGCACAACCCCTTCTTTCAGAAGAAGATATTAATCGGCTCAAAGATCTGAACGTATCCCTGTTCTATATCGCGGGAACAGAACTCGCGATCGAAGTTGCAGGCACCGAGCTCTCCACGAACATGTCGATGATCGGATCAGTAGCGGGCATCACCAAATGTGTCTCAATGGAAGCTCTCGACGGCGCTTTGCAGGAACGGTTTGGAAAGAAATTTGTCGCATCCGGCGGAACGGCATCATTAGACGAAGCCATCAAGAAAAAATTCGCCAAAAAGGAAATGCTGCTGGCCAAGAACTTAGCAACGGTCAAGCGAGCATACGAGATCGCAAGCGAATGGGCCGAAAAGAATAAGGTCGAATTGCGAGTCGGTAATCCTGCCGTTGCGGCTTAACGAGAGAGAAGGAACCACGTCGCATGTATAACGTAGCGCAAGTTATCGACGAGAAATGCGTGGCCAAAAAGGGCTGTCGACTGTGCATTATGTATTGCCCTGAAGCCAACTGCCTGGATCTCAACGTCACCAAAATGGTCGCAGAAGTCACGATTGACCGCTGTAAAGGATGCGAGCTTTGCGTCGTCGTCTGCAATGCAGCCAAACACGAAGCGATCGAAATGCAAGCCGTCAGCGCCACTGGGCAGCTGATGAGCCACAAGGGCGAGTCCGCAGGCCTCGGACAAGCCTACCAAGGGTAAGCAGGACTTCGTCTCATAAACCCCATAGCGTCCCACGCTATGGGGTTTTTTCTTGAGATGCGGACCTGGGGAGATCTAATGGAAGAAGACAACGTACTCGATGAGCTGCTCCACAACATAGCCGCCCTGTTGAACGAATACCCCAAGGCTATCGAACGGAGAGCCGCTGTAATCCACGCAAGCGGGAAGGACCCTGAACTAGTAGAAAAGCTTGTCAAGGCTGCTGACACGATGCGGGATAGCGGAAATCTCTACCTCACATGGGCAAAACACTTCGCTGCACAGGCGAAAGGCAATACGGACGCGTCCTCGGACGAAGACGAAACCGATGATTTTGGCATTTAAAAAAGTCTCCCCCTTCACTCCTCAGTTTTGTTAGAATGCGCACGTTTGCTAACCCATCCTCGTTCCCCGGTAGCTCAGTTGGTAGAGCAGCCGGCTGTTAACCGGCTGGTCGCAGGTTCGAGTCCTGCCCGGGGAGCCAATCTAGGAATATAAAGGGGCTGATGGTAGTAACCGTCAGCCCCTCCTCTGTCTACGCCGCTTACCGTGATGCTCGCGCAATACGTCGTTATCGACCAACTGATCGCGTAGCGACCCCGCTCTTCAATACGATTTCGAAAATATGATCGAGGCGCTCGATGTGTTCATAGGCCGCCCACGGGTCCGTTGCGACGGCGCATACGCCGTGATTCGCTTGCCCCACGATGTCGAATTCCAGCGTCCCATCTGTTTTCAGCCCTAAGCATTCCGCCGTTACATCGGCTAAATCACGGGACAAAGCAGGCAGCGCCGCAACCGTTTGGCCGACACGTATATAGCTCGAAATCTCAGGGATACGGGTCGCATGAACGTGGACAACCGTTCGAGTTTTTTCGTATCCCCCTGGAGATTCCAATGCATCCAAAGTTCTCCCGAAGGCTGCTGCTCCTCTCGTACATTCGGCACCAAGCGCCCCGTAGCAGGATCGGTCACTACCTCTAGTCGTACGCGTGCTCAGGATGAACAATAGTCTTCCGCCATCCTGACGGGGTGGTATAGAGGTATTTTCCGTCCCGTTTTCGCATACTGATGTTTCCGTGTCTGGTAGTGATCCAGCCCCGCTCATACACCCGCCTCATCACATCGCCGATCGCCGTAAGCATAGCTGCCTCCCATGGAACAGCACTCCAGCATCTGTTATCTGTTTCTTCCGTTCAGCCCTTGAGTAGGCCACAACGGGTATTAGAGACAGGACACATTTGAGTTGGGTGCGAGATTGATATTTGGTTATGATGATCATCATATGATTGGCCATAGTGCATTTCATCCCGCATGGTTGCTCCGAAACCCGCATCTGATGACGTTGATTCCTCGTTATTGGCCTCGTCCGAGATGGAGAAAGGGCCTCCCTTACAATGAACGTCTCTTCACGACTCAGCCGGGCACCAAACTTCTCGGAATTTGTCATTGGCAGAATGCCCCCACGACGGCACCGACCGTTCTGTTGGTGCACGGCCTCGAAGGATGCGCCGATTCACACTACATGCGGGGCATGGCGACGAAGGCATTCCGTGCAGGCTTCAATGTTATTCGGATGAACCAACGCACCTGCGGAGGTACGGACCATCTGACCCCGACTCTGTATAATAGCGGACTCAGCAATGATTACCGCGCCATCACGAACGAGTTGCGCGAGCACAGCGGCCTGAACCGTATCTGGCTCGTCGGGTACTCGATGGGGGGAAACCTCGTACTCAAAGCGGCGGGAGAACTAGAAAGATCGGAGCCGGCGCTAGCAGGCGTGGTGGCAGTCAGTCCCAATATTGACCCCACACAGTGCGTGGCTGCCCTTGAGGAGCCACGAAATTGGCTCTACCATGCGCACTTCCTCTCGAGTCTCAAGGCCCGAGTACAACGGAAAGCCGCACTTTTCCCAGGCCAATGGGACCTCTCCCCCCTTCGCTCAATGAAGACAATTACTCAGTTCGATGACACGTACACCGCGCGCGACGGAGGGTATCGAGATGCCACGGATTATTACAATCGAGCAGGCGCGCGTCACGTCTTGTCTGAAATTGCGGTACCTACGCTGATGATCACGGCGCAGGATGACCCATTCATTCCCGCATCGATATTCCGAACACCGGAAATCAGACATAATCCCAACATTACATTGGTGATGCTTCCCAACGGTGGACACTGTGGATTTTTCCAGAAACGGCGGTCCGGAGAGGATCGGTTTTGGGCCGAAAACCGAATTATCGACTGGCTTTCCGCGCGGTCATAAGTCATTCCGCAAGGTTGCGTACCCACATTTTTTATAGCCATACGAGGAAACATCTGGGAAACTTTTCCCCCATGAGGAACAAGGATGCACAAAGTCAGGGGATGTCCTTACGTCATTCATGTTCGGGTTTTGATGGACGAGTCCGACTTGCTGAACTGTTCCTCAAAACCAAGATGAGGCCTTGCCAGGAATGCTCCCGCAAGCTTTCGACCATCATCATAGACCGGCTGAGCTGCCTGCCATTCGGCCACCGGCGGGTTCACGGGAAGGCTGACCATAAACCTAGTGCCATGCCCCACCTCGCTGAACACTTCCACGTAGCCGCCGTGCTCCTGAACGATTTGATGGGCAATGGTCAGGCCAAGCCCGGTTCCCTCACGTTCTCCGCTTTCATGCTTGGTGGTATAAAACGGATCAAAAATATGGTCCAGATCCTGAGGTTCGATTCCCGGTCCACTATCCTCCACCTCGATCTGAACCCACGCCTCATTCAGCGGTTTGACGAGTTTTCTCGTACGGACTGAGAGCCGCCCCCCCTGTTCGCCCCCGATCGCTTCCATCGCGTTGATAAATAAATTGAGCAACACCTGCTTGATCTGCTGCCGATCCAGTTTGACGTAGGGCAAATCCGGTGCAAGTTCCTTTTGAATGGTGATGGCCTTGCTGCTCGCCTTCACTTCGATAAAATACAGACAGGAGGAAACCACATCGTTTAAGCTCTCCTGCGTCAATTTCGGTGTCATGTACCGCGCATAGTCCAAGATTTCGTGGACGAGCCGTTCAATTCGCTCGACATCCTCGCAGACCACCTGACTAAACTGCTCCATGAACTCCACATCGTCCCGGCGGTCGGGAGCCAGTTGAACAAAGGTTTTAATGGACGTCAGCGGATTTCGAATCTCGTGAGCAAACCCTCCGGCCATGGTTTCCAGTGACCGTAGTCGGTCGGTGCGACGCATCAACAACTGCGACCGCCGCAGGTCCTCATACAGGAGCGCGTTATCGATCGCGATTGCCGCATGTTGCGCCAGCGTTTTGAGCAGACCCAGTTCTTCCGTCGAGTACATACCGTGATTCGCACGGCGCCCTAAATTACAAAAGCCAACAAGCCGTTCCTTGCTGACCAGGGGAATACACACTTCCGATTCCAAACCTTTTAACGTGTCCAGCAATCGCAGGTAGTCGGGATCGGCCCTATCATATTCAATTTCCTCTCGGACCAGGGCGGTTTCGGTTCGCAACAGGGCCCGCGGGAATTCGCTCTCCATCTTAATTGGGGGAACAATCACATCTCTCATCACAAACCCATAGGAGGCCGTCAAACTGTAGACCCCTTGCTCCTTATCGAGGACATACACTGACGCAGTCTTAATATTCATGACACGGGCCAACGTTTGTACGATTTCCTTCGTGAGGGATTTCAGTTCAAGGATCGCGACCAGAGATTTGGAGAACTGCACTAGTGTGTCGTAGGCATCATATCGCTCTCGAAAGAGCGTCTGCCCAATCGCACGCTCCACACCTTTTTGCAGGTTGGCCAACCCGCTCGACACAATCACAAAGAGCCCGAAGAGCACCCCCGCAAGCAGATAATGGAATGTTCCGGTGAAAATTCGAATGACGAGCAGAATCATCATGTAGGCCGGAATCAGCCCCGCGAGCTTGATGGACAACATGACTTTCGGGCGGCTCGGCACGAACGAAATATCCATCAATTCGTATCGAGCGATCGCGTAGGCGACGACCGTAACGGACAGCCCTGCCAGCAAGTAGCCGACCGGATAGAATCCCACGCCATAGTTCTGCAGGAAGTCGAGGGAGGCTAGGAACCCTAGCAGAAGCGCCACGAAGGTGTATTTCAATTGGGCGCCCAGAAGAGGAGCGGACGTCTGATGGAACCGATAGCCCTGGTAGAGCCGATACACCGTTAGGCCGCCGCCCCCCATCACATAGGCGACTAACCATGGGTGGAGCACTCCGGCCTTGGGATACCGGCCCCAATAATAGACGTACTGACCGTCCACCAGATATGTCGTGAACAAGAGACTCCAGAACAACCCGCCGAGGACATAGTTCCACAGAATCAGCCGGTCCTGTATAGCCCCTGAGGCAAGCCGTTGCGCAAAGTGATAGGTCAGCGCGGGCAGGAACACAATCCCGGTGTAAATCACTCGCACCCAGAACAGAGCTTCCTCTTCGTGGGAAGCAGAGAACAGCATGAAGCAGCCGAACAGCCACAGGCACGCGGCACCGCAGACGGCGCTAAAAACGGTATTTGAGGGTGAGCGAGGATTATTGCTGAGGACCCACAAGGCACAGATGAGAAACAGTGTTCCGGCCAATAAGGGAGGAGTGGAATGCCCTGTCGCCCGATTGCTGAGCACCGCACCGATAGAAGTCGCCACCACAATGATGGCAAGCACAATGGCATACCCCAGCCCCTTGTTCAGTACGACGCCGATATTCATCAGGCGGTACCGAACAATCGTATAGGCCATCAGGGCGGTGTACATCGTGATCAGGACCGTGCCGTAAGGCAAGAGCGGCACGCCGTACCAGAGCGGGAAATTCGTCGCGCCGCCCACATAGCCGATGACGCTGGCCGCCAGCATGTACGCATATTGATGGCGCCGAATCCCATTGGCATCTCGAAGTGCCACGCCCACGAGGGAGGTCGCGTAGACCACATACCAGAGGAAATAGACGAGAAAGGGATGGAAGAATGGACCGGGAACGGGCCAGAAGGAGAACGACATTGCTGGATGCACCCCCGCTACAAGCCAGGGAGTCGTGTCGACCAGCAGAAACAGCCCGGCCAATCCATACCCGATCTTCAACGCCCTGGCATGGCGAGCCGCAATGTCGAGAAAGGTGACTGTGTGGTGAAAATAGAGAATGGGGATGAGCGACGCGCCGGCCATCACCAGGCGCAGTAAGCTCAGCGCAAGGTCCTTCGACTCCGCGAGCTGCCACCCGCAATAAAACACGCTCCAGAAGGCGATGCTCAGACAGTACAGCCCGTAGATCCGGTTGCGCGCTGCGGCAGGATCCCGGAAATAGACGAACATTCCGAGCCCTGTCGCAGCCAACGCATTGACCAGCGCGCTGAATGCGAGCACTTTCATATCAGGTACTCTGGGAGGATCGGAACCGTGTCATTATGCAGCGACCGTGATATGCGCCATGCCCTTCTCAGCAACGGCAATGAAGGCTTGATTTCCGAACGTAGAATAAATCCGCGGGCGAGAGACCCCCGCGGCGCGCAGCAGACTTTCCAATTCAGTCTGATAGTGGAACTGAAACGTGCCTTCGCCTTCGCGTTCCTTGATTCTACCAGAATTGTCAAGGAGTCGACGGCCTTCCTCGACCTGAGCCCTCGTCTCGGCTGTATCCACAAAATTGCGATAAATGGCCGAAAGATCGGCATAAGGCTTCAAATTGGAAATGACCAATCGTCCCTGCGGGGTCAGTACGCGCAGGTATTCCCGCAAGGTGAAGAGCGGGTCGCGCACATAGCCCAACACAAGATTGCACACGACGCGGTCAAAGGAATGATCGGGAAACGGCAGCGCGCATTCCAAATCGGCCTGGCAAACACGCATCGACATGGGCTCATAGGCCCGCAGCCCTTCATAAAATTGCCCCTGTAATGTCGCTCCGACCTGTTCAAAATTCGTCATCGCCTGAGCCAATGCCGCCGGCACAAAGTCGAGACCGACATAGTCGGGAGATCGGAAATCGCCGCGCTTGCCATAACGCTGCCGAAACGCCTGGTTCAGTTGCAGAAAGACACCGAAATTTCCGTTGCCGCACCCGGCATCCAAAATCCGTTCACCCTGGTGGCAGTTGCCCATCAATCGATACAGGTGATCCATGAGGCGCCAGAAATCGGCCACATTGGGAATGGTCTGGAAATTTTGCAAATACTCCTGCCAGAAAGCGACGTGATCTGATTTCCCCATCGGCCGCCGCTTCTTGCTCCGTTCGCGCTCAAGCCGGTTTTGTACGCCGATTTCACGGTGGGAGGGTTCGATCATCCGTTCCTCACGCCGCGCCGGCCAAAGTTCCTGCTGGCAGCAAGCGGCAATTTGCCGGTAGACCGCGCGGGCTTTCCGTGGACTTTCCTGCAGGCGATGCAAGGCACCAGGCACGACGAAGGAATGGCGCAAATACGGACCGATCGCCTCAGTGACGCGCTCAATGGAGGCGGGATCAACCCAGGCATCCTGTTCAGCGTGAAAGAGCACGACCGGAGTCCGCAGACGCGCGGCATCACACTGCGTCGTCAGAAGGTCTGCATAATTCCCCCGCACCGCATGCTCCAGCCAGCGATCTGCATCGATGGTGAGACCTAGAATATTCACCACGCCTTTGTGCACACCCGCAACATGCTCCCCGATCAAGTCTTCTTGATGCACGGCCTGCAACGTATGGCGAACATCCATGATGCCATTGATCAACATCAGCAGCCGCACATGAGGCACCTTGCCCGCTACTTTCAGGGCGACACGACCGGCCAGACTGGTGGCCACGAGGCCGATCGGTCGGCCCGGCCATTGAACGGCTACATGGTCCAACACGGTTTCGAGATCGGACTCCATGTCCTCCAGGCGGAATTGAGTCACCAAGCCGTCGCTTTCTCCGACATGATTCACATTGTCGTAGCGGACGACGTGGAAACCGTTACCCGCCAGATAATAGGCCAAGGCCACATAGTCGCGCTTGCTTTCTCCATATCCTGGCGCCAATACCACAATCGGCGCATCCGCCGCCGGGTCGACTCGCGGGCGGTCATGACACATGACGATCCGGAGGCCGGAAGGTCTGAGACATTCGGAAAACTCGCTGATGACGGCTGGACCTTCGGCCTTGGGTTCGGCGCTTGGCCCCTGCATGTGTCCCAGTAAATGTTCAATGATATCTTCCGCTTCCTTTGCAACCGGAAGAAACCGCACCCCCACCAGCACAGTCCTCCCTGCCACAGGGACGCAACCGGGCCGCGTATCAGGTGCAGCAGGTCTGGTCCACACGACTTGGCCCACGACCGAATACTTTGTTGCGGGCATGGGAGCGTTGAAGGATCCGTGGAGAGGGATCGATTGCAACCATCGCAATTCGAGTTCCGAACCCAACAGGTCTTCTTCAGCCGACAGGTGAACGCAGGCGCCATTCGTCGACAGGTCCGTGGTCATGGCAGGCAATGGTCGGCCCTCCATACGAGTGCGCAAACTCACTTCAGTGCTCAATCCGACGACGACCCGCTGCTGGCGCCGTCGCTCCTGCCTCGGTCGCTCGGGCCCTCGTACCAGTTGCAGGGGCACCGGCACCGCCGTGGCAGTCTGCTGAGTATTGGCATCGATGAGCGACTCTTCACCTTCCTGCACGACCAAGGCGGCCGCCAGACGCATCTGCGTTGACGGGCTATGCCCTTCGCTGAGAAGCGATGCCACGACCAGTTCGTCTGCCGCGCTCAAGCGTACGAATTGGATGGCGAGGGTCACCGCGGTGTGGGTCCGACCGGACACGTGTACATCCTCGGAGGAGCGAATGCCGCAAACGATCCCCATGCTGTCCAACGAGCCCTCATCCGGACTGAAACTCAACAGCATCTGCTGGTTCAACATGGCGGGGATGTCCGACACAAAATCCATCGAGAGGCCGCCCACACTGATGCTCTTGGTCACACCTTTCCACGTATGGCCCTGAAACAACAGCTGAGTGGGGAGGCGAAGCGCAAGACGACGAGAAGCCCGCCGCTCCGCAATGGAGAGAGACCAAGCGTCGTTCGTTTTCTTTCTGTCGACTAACGGAACGTTCAGATTATCCTCATGCTCCCGAAGGCCCGGTACCCGCTTTGCCCCATTAAGCGCAGTGATGTGAGACGACATACATTCCCTCCCGCAAATTGGAATCCAGATGCCGGTCCTGCCACAGCATCGAAGCGAGCCACCTGTGGCCATCTCGCCCTCTCATGCATCGAGCTCCGGGCGAGGCTGGACTCTTGCAAGCGCACGAACGATTCCAAAATAGCG
>CAZKVY010000040.1:0-31215 GCA_964556305.1 uncultured Nitrospira sp.
TGGACCGTTCAGGCCATCAACGGATTTCTCTCCGCCTATTTCATGGAGAAACCGGGATTTTCCGTGCAGCGGCATTATGACGATCTCGAGTCCGGCATGCACGTCTGGATCTGCGACATACCCACAAACATGAAGATCACCCTGTTGTTACGGCGACTCCAGGCCGATATTCCCCCTTGCCGCCATATCCAGCCAGTCATCGATCCGCCGGCCAGGCCGCAGTATGTCATCGACAGTCCGGAGTGAGCGGGCAGGCTTGCGCCGCTTCGGGCCTCCTGGCTACACTGCGCGAGCCAACAACTACGGAGGATTGCCATGCGCGTGATCGTCATCGGAGGAACGGGTACCATCGGATCGGCCGTCGTGAAGCTATTCTCGACGCGGCATGAGGTGGTGGCCGTCGGCCACAAGGGAGGCGCGTTTCAAGTTGACCTGGCCTCGCCGGATTCCATCTCCAGCCTGTTCAAGGCAGTCGGTACCTGTGATGCCGTGGTCAGTACCGCCGGGATCGCCAAGTTCGCGAGCCTGGACGATCTGACCTATGACGACTACTTCATCGGCCTGAAGAATAAACTGATGGGCCAGGCGAATCTGGTGCGGATCGGGAGACCGTTCGTGACCAACCATGGCTCCTTCACGCTCACCAGCGGCGTCTTGAGCCAGAATCCCATGAAGGGCAGCGCGTCTATCAGTATGGTCAACGCAGGACTGGAGGGATTTGTCCGCGCCGCTGCCATCGATCTGCCTCGGGGACTTCGCGTGAACGTCGTCAGCCCTCCCTGGGTGACCGAAACGTTGATCGCCAGAGGGATGGACCCATCCATCGGCATCCCGGCGGATCAGGTCGCCCGGGCCTATCTGGCGAGCGTGGAAGGCACCATGACGGGACAGACGCTGGATCCAAGACAGGCCACCGCTGCATAAGCGGCGGTTCGCCGATTACCCTGCCGTAACCTGAAACCGGCCTAACGGATACGCGCGCCCGTTCACCAACAACTCGATCCGGTGCGTGCCGGGATAATGGGTGCGGGTGGTGAATTGGGTGAGTGCCAGCGATTTGCTGAACCGGATGGTCTCCCGCGGCGCGAGTTCGACCGTCTTCAACTTGAACACCTTCGGGCTGTGCTTGCCGTTCGCCTTCACGTAGTGCACGCGCAAATCCACCAGTACCCGTTGTCCTCCGGACGCCTGATTGGCCATTTCCCACGTGATACCCACCGACGATCCGATCGGAGGCCGTGACGGAGTGATGCGCACCTTGCCGATCGCAATCAGCGCCTTGTCGCCGAAGCCCAAGACATGGAGCGCCCCCGCCTCTCCCCGCTTAACCGCCGACCGTAACGCATGGCGAATGATCCAGCGGCGTTCCTCCGTCGCGTTCTCCATCCACCGCCTGGCCGTCTCGACCAACACATCGGGATGGTCTTTCCCGATGTCGTTCAGATTGTTCGCCACACTGCGACGCACATAGAGCGACGCATCGTCTTTCAGTCGCTCCAACAAGGCCAGCACCGGCCGCGGATCCGCCTGGAAGGCGCGAAGCCTCGGGGCCCAAGGCAACCGTGGCCGCGTGCCTTCGGAGACCAGGCGTCGAACATCTTCACTGGGATCAGCCGTCCATTCTGCGAGGCGAGCCAGCGTGGCCTTCTGGTGACGTTCGAGATACCGACGGATGCTGAACTCGGCCGTGAACCGTTGCGTCAGGAGATATTGCGCACGCATGGACGCTTCGAAGTGGTCCAGTCCATACTCAGCCACGAAAAAGACATGCGGCAGAAACACAAAGGCGCCCATTCCCACGGCCGCCGTTCGCCCGGATGGCTGGTCGAGCGAGGCCAGAAGAATCTCAAGGGCCTGTTCATAGTCCTCCGGCAAACACCGTCGCAACGCATGCGCGATCTTCCAGGCGCGCGGCATCAATTCCAGTTCGTCATACCCATCCAGCGCCGACCGGACGAATGCCTTCTCGTCGAATCGAGGAGACACGGCAACAATCATTCGCGCAATGGTGCGAGGGACATCGGCCCCAAAACTATTTTTGAGCGGTTCCGCCACGGTCCCTCATCCGCCCGCAAAGACCGGCCGGAATCCGGCCTTTGTCAGAATGCGGGCGACGTCATCACGCCGGTCTCCTTGAATCTCGATGCGCCCGTCCTTGACCGTTCCCCCGACGCCGCAGGCCTTCTGCATCTCCTTCGCCAGTTGCTCTTTCTCATCCTGACCGATGCCGACAAATCCCGTGATCACCGTGACCGTCTTGCCGCCGCGATGTGCCGTCTGCCGGATGATATCCACCCGGCCGCGATTCTTCGCCTGCGCCGGCGGTGGTGCAACAGGGTGAGCGACCTTCCCCCGCGCCGGCGGCAAGGCCACCTCCTTCAAGCTCGCAAACGGGCTCTTCCACGCCACGGGGTCACCTTCCGTGGGAATACGCGTCTTCGGTTTCATGCCGCCCCCCCTCTCGCGTTGCAGGGATTTCAAGTCCGTTCATTTCCGACCCCCGCGCAGTGATCCTCGTTTATGTTTCACGCGCACGCTCTTTCCACGTCGACAACTCTACCTGCGCGGCATTCGCTCCGTCTCCGATCAACACCTGCCCGTCCTGAATGGTGCAATGCAGGTCCATACTCCGCTGCGCCAGGCTCGCGAGCGCACGACTTCCTTCCAACGAAAGATTCACGACGGCGAGATTGTTCAACCGATCGAGCACCGCGACGTTCTGCTTCCACCATTGATCCGCCGGACGGCCGCCATAGGTATAGACATACACCTGCCTCGCGCGGCCGCAGGCCTGGCGAATCGACTTCTCGTCCGGCAACCCCACCTCGATCCATAGCTCGATCAAACCGGTGACATCCTTCTGCCACAAAGCCGGCTCATCTTCGGTGCTCAATCCCCGGCCGAACGACAAGGCCCCATGCGCATGCCGCGCGAAGGCCAGGAGGCGGACCATCATGCGCTCATCGGTTTCAGACGGATGGCGGGCAAGGGTGACACTGTGGTCTTCGTAATAGTGGCGATCCACGTCGGCAATATGCAGGACGGCCTTGAAAATCGTCGCGTTCGGGGCCATGCGATTCCTTGGGAAAACAGGTGAGAGCCGGCTGACAAGCGATCGTCATTTCCTGACGATCTTTTCTTCCGCAAACGTCCGTTCAATCATGAAGCGTAGGTCGCTGGCGACCGTGGCCGCGTCGACACCGGGACTGATCTCGATCCAGTAGTGCAGCACGAACACCAAGGCCTGCTCGCTGAAATCTTCAAACAGGACGTAGGGCTCAGGCTCTTTGAGAATTTGTCCATGCTGACCGGCCAGGTCCCGAAGTTTCTCCTTCACTCGCCGCGCATCCGATCCGGTCGCGACCGCAATTCGCAGTGAATACCGTTTACGAAAGCTGGAATAGGTCCAGTTCGTCAAGTTTCTCTCGAGCAGATTGCTGTTCGGAATCAATGTTTCCACACCGTTGATATCCCGGATCGTCGACGAACGCAGACCGATACTTGTCACCATGCCCCTGATTCCATCCACTTCGATCACGTCGCCCACACGCAGAGGCCGTTCCAGCAGAAGCAACAGTCCACTGATCACGTTCTTCAGCAGATTTTGAGTGCCGAATCCCACGCCGATGGCCAATGCGCCCCCGAGAAATGCGAAGGCCGTGATCGGAATTTTCACCGACATCAGGGTCACGATCACGAGGAGGAGGAAAAAAGACGCCAGCGCCCATTGACGGATGATGTTGGCGACGTTGGGATCGATCTGAAGCCTGGCAATGGCCTGCCGCTCGGCAAATCGCGCCATGATCCCCGCCAGCCAATACCCGACGATCAAGATCGCCAGCGCCGTCACCACCTTTCCCACTGTGACGCTCCGGCGTCCGGTGATGCTTTTTCCATCCACTTCAATGGTGTCTTCGGCGGCAAATAATTCGACGTTCCAGGCATTGCCCAACAGCACCAGTGAGGCTCGTCCCCACTCCTTCATGCGCGCAAGCACCGACCTGGCCTGCTCACGATGGGTGAATTCCGCCTGCTTGTTGTCGATCAAGCCCAGCAGGGAATCCGTTCGCTGAAGCGCGCGCCGATACAGGTCCTCCCGGTGGCGCGACAGGCGTAATCTGTCAGTGAGATATTGTGCCTTGGCCGTCGAAGGAGACTCCGCGAGGCGGTCTTCCACATCGCTGATTTGATTGCCCACCATGCCCAGTTGCTGGAGCCCGTATTCCTTCCACCCCCGGATCTGCTTCGCAGCAGCGGCCACCTTCGAACTCGCCTCTCGCTCTTCGACGACGGAGAGGGTGTCACGGGCGGTGGCAAAACGGATCTCCCAAATATGCCGCTCCTGTTCAAGGCCACTCAACATCTCGCGCAGCAGCTCCACATGCAAATTCGCATTGTCGTATTGCAGACGCTTCAGCTCGATCGACTCCGTGAGCTGCGTCAGGCGATCTGCTTTCGTCCGTGAAGTGGCGGGCTTGGACGAGGTGTCCCGTGAATTGGCGGCAGCGAGTGTCGCCTCCCCGGCCGCGACCGCCTGGCGCTGCGTCGATTGTTCGACGACCGCCCGCTCCATTTCGTCCGTCAGCGACTGATATTCGGCATCCAGCCGCTTTGTGATTTTGTCGTAGTCCTGTTGCGTGAAGGCCGGATCCTGTTCGGCGACCTTGACTTGACGGGTGAGCAGCGCCAGCCGGTGACGCGCTTCTGTGACCTCTTCCTGGATCTGCTTCTTCTCCGCTTCCAACATGCCGGTTCGCGCACCTTCCACGCGCTCACGTAAACGGGCGAGGTCGCGGTCTCCTGTGAGGACCTCCCGTTTGGCGGGATCCTGAACTTCTTCGAGACGCTCCGACAATTGGCGGGCTTTCTCCTGCGAGGCCTTGAGACTGCGTTGCGCGCTCTCCGCCAGGCTTTCGGTCATAGTGAGCCTGGTTTGGACACCCTGCGTCGTGAGTGCCATGGAACGAGCGGCATCACGCAGCTCATCGATTTTCAGCACCGAGTAGGGGCCCGGTGTGGGAAATTCCTTCCATTCTTTCTCCTGGCGTTCGGCTTCCCGCACGCGCGGCCGCATCTGCTCAAGATTACGTAACGCATCGAGATGTTGCTCATAAATTTGCACCAACTGCTGCAGCAGCAAGCGCCGCTCCGCCATGCGCCCGTCAACCCTCCCCCCCGCCGCCCCTTTCCGCAACGCTTGTGGCGCGGTGATCTCGCTCAGTTCTTTTTCTGCCGCCGCACGTTTACGTTGGAGATCTGCGGCAGCCGTGTCGGATGCCGGGGCATCGGCCGCCGGCTGGTCCAGTTTGACCCCGACCGTTTCCAACGTGGATCGAACCGCCTTATCGGTCGACGAGGAGGTGGCCTGCGCCGAAGCGGCAGGCGTCTGCAGCAAACAGAGCAGACAGCAGAGAATGAGCGTGAGGGGCATCTGCACGAACGTGAACCTCCGCGATGACAAAAGAGCCTCCTTCATATCTACAGAGGTGAGCGTGATTGATCAAGTCGCGGAGGTTGAACCAGGAGGACGTGCGTCTGGTTATCGGAGAGCAGCGTGGATCAGTCGTGATGCCGTTCGGTCTATGCCGAATGGACGAAGCAGCGAATGTTGCACGAAAGACTGTGTGCCATCACTCCAACTCCGCAATATACATGCCCTCCACCCGCTCGCGCGCCCATTGCGTCTTGCGGAGAAACGTGAGACTCGATTTTACTGTGGGGTTATTCAAGAAACAGCGCACCGGCAGGCGGCGGCCGAGCTCAGCCCACCCGTGCCGTTCGACCAGTGTAGTGACGATCTTCTCCAGAGTGACGCCGTGCAACGGATCGCGGGGATGGGACATATTCGGGGAATGGCTCATGTACGTATCATGTATCGAATAGCGCCTCGTGCGACAGCGTGATTATACGATAGGGCAGTGACAGGTCTCCATACAGGCAGGAGCCATTGCCCGTTACCCGATGAGAGAACTCATACGCCTTCCCCCGGCATCGTTGTATCGCCCACCTCCGAATGGCATGAAGTTCGACGAGGAATCACGCGGATATCGTCACGATGACCGGTTATTTGAGGCGATACAGTAAAGTCTCGCCCATCACATTGTGGCCATAGATGCGGGTGAAAGGACCGTCCGGAGATTCCAGCCAAACAAGCTCGGGCCGTAACACTGACCGGCCATCGATTGGACCCAGCGCCACCAGTTGAACGTTGCGCTCTTTCAACTTGTCGACCCACTGGGGAAGGCTGAGCGACCTGGCGTCCACATATACCACTCGCCGATTCAGATTCTTCCCGAATAGAACGTAGGTAGGCTGACTCATGAAATATCCGATGGAGTCTTCCTCCTTCACATTGGTGTCCAGAAAATCCAAAATACCGAAATAGCCGAAACTGTATGCCTTCTTCTCAGCCCGCTCCTGCATCGCGACCCGCCCGGCTAGGGCCACCAGAAGGAGGCAAAGCATCACCATACCCAGGCGAACGGGCAGGGCATACCTGGTTGCTACAAGTGCTCGTCCCCTCGCGCGGAAAGCCGGCACCGACCAGACCACAATAAATCCGACCCAAGCCAGGATGGCCATCGTCCGATTCGCGAAATACATTCCGGCGGTCGTAGCTCCCATCACGAGGAAGCCCTCCTCGCGAACAGGAAGCATTGAAATACTCGCTGCGCCGGCAATGGCAAGCAATCCCGCGAGGGGGAATGCATAGCGCATCGCGTCACCAATGAACGGGGTGATGCGGCCTTGATGCGTACGGTCCAGGTCTTCAGCGCTATAGGGGGTCGTCCAATACACAACTCCAGCTCCTACCAAAAGTACAAGGATAATGAGCAGCCGAAGCTTCTGGGATGGCTGGTCTTCTTTCACGATTCGATATGGCAGGAGACCAGCCGAAAGGAAGAGCACGAGGAGAGGAACTGAGAAGTTCGTTTTCAGGGCACTCACTAAGGTTGTCCAGTGGGCAAGCTTGTCAACTGAAAATAATCCTGCGAGCGAGGTGCCACGACGGATTTCCGCCAGATCCATAACTCCAGGAAATATCATTGCCCCGGCAATGTCGATATGAAATGGGCCAATAGGGTTCCCAAGGCCGAAGAAATTTCGAACATACCAATAACCCGCGACGATGGCCGCCAGTCCCGCCGCCACGAGGCTTACGGGCTGAAGCAATGGATGACGACCAGATTGCCCGTGCAGGGAAAAGCTCTTCATTAGAAAGGTCTGTATTTCCAGCAGCACCCAAACCGCGCACAGGAGTGCGCCATAGATCAACCCCGATGTTTTGATTCCACAGAGTAAAGCCAGCGACACGACGAAGAAGGCAGCATCCCATCCTGACCGACTACGATGGAAGGAGAGGAGAAAATACAACCCGGCCAGAAAGAAGGCCGCCATCGGAAAGTCCACATGTAAGGAGAGCATATGCTCCGTCACCAATGGTGCGGACAGCGCCAGGCAACAAGCCACTAAGGCTGAGAGACGAGTGGCACCACACATCCCGCTCAGCGCATAGATTGAGCATCCAAAAACTATCCAGGCGATCAGGTTCGGAACCGTGACGAACGCATCGGCGTGGAAAGGCAGGAGGAACAGCAGGCTCAGCAACTCCCAGGTAAACGGGTAATAGGCCGGAATTGTCTCGTGGTCAGGAATCGCGAGCGTGCCACTTTGATACCAGTTCACCATGGTGGGAAGGTGGTACCACAGGGAGTCGAAATCAATGATGGGCGACATCCACATGTTCCACCACAGTGCCGTGCCGATCAGCATCAAGGTGCCAATGAGAAAGAGGCCGGAGTCAGATTCGTCCACGAGAAACGTACGTTGGGGGGACAACGGAGCACGACGTCGAACGTGGTGGAAAATCGCCGTTCCGATGAGAAGCAGGGCTGATTCGCTCAGTAAGACAGCGTCTACACGCAGGCAGCCCATACTACCCAAGAATAGGCCGACCAATACTTCAATGCCGCACCAAGCGGTGAGCATCATCAAGCAATCATGACTAACACGAACCGTGCCGGCACCACTTCTTCCCTGCAACCGTCTAACGGACGCGAGGCAAGGAACCGGCCCAAGAATGATGAGTAGAAGGGATCCACACTGCCAGAGGTAATCAATCATCGCGGCCAGGGATACCGGACAGTCAGAGTGTCCATCCTTGTATCACTTTGAGGCAACGCAGTATACCCAGTACCCGGAGGCCTGCAAGGTTTCGCGGGATCACGGGCAGTCCGTCACCGCGCAAGGTGAGACCTTAGCGTGTCACTGATCTTGGTCGAACGACATACGAGGAATCCGGTGAGGCAAAGCGCTGCCGAAGGGTTGCCACAACGGCATCGTCACCGGCTGCGGGAAGGACGGTTTCTGCAAAGGAATGCCCGGATCGAATCGCAAGACGCCCGCAGACCAGCAACAGGGTGATGGCCACGACCCAGTTCTGCCATGCATCCAATTCCCAACCGTAAGGCGTGTGATACAAGGTGCTGCCGATGGGCCAGAAATATTGGATCGGCCAGTCGATTCCGCTACCGAGAAAATCACACAGGAGATGGAGGTGAAACACTGCCAGGGCAAGCCACCAGACCGGTTTCGACTCCTTGGCCCAATGGGCACAGATCAGGCTGATGACTATCCCTGCCAGCAGACCATGAGTTAGCACATGGTGCCAATGCCCATAGGCATCCACGCCGGCCACAATCGAGAGCCCGTCCAGGTCCGCAGCCACGCCCGCCCAGGCGACCAACCGGCGATCACGCCGGGCTTCCAACCGGTGGCCGATCACCCAGGACAGCATGAGATGAGTCGGAATGTGCATGCCATTGATCTCCCTGACACATCAGACGATAGACAAAAGTATAGCAGCCCTCCCACCGCGCACTTGGGACGAGCACATTCCGATCGAACTCTCCCCTTCTTGTTTCACCCAGGGCGGGCAGCCGGAAGCTCCCCAAACTGTGCGTATCCGCTTTTCCACCTTCGTCTCAAAGGGGGGAGGCAAGAAGCCTTTACTGCGCGCATGGGACGAGCACATTCCGATCGTGCGCATCATCCGAAACTTCCTTATTGCCTCACCTAGGGCGTACAGCCTGGGTGGCCTCCGAACTGCGCGCGTCCAACGAGGGCTTTCCGGAGCCGCGCGTTGCGCGAGCATGGAGGCTTCCTGCCTCCCCCCGCCCCTCCCTCCTTGCCGCCGCCCCACTCCGACTGATAAAAGAAAGCGTTGCCATTCAGCGACGCCAGGCGGCCATACACCCCCTGTCCCGTCGGTATCCCCTAACCACAAGAGAACGCCATGTCCCTGCCGGTTGAAAAGTCTGCGTCCGACGAATTGCGCCGGGAAGTGTTGCGGCGGCGCACGTTTGCCATCATTTCCCACCCGGACGCCGGGAAAACCACGTTGACGGAAAAACTGCTGCTCTACGCGGGAGCGGTCCATTTGGCCGGCGCCGTGCAGGCTCGTTCCACACAACGTCAGGCCAAGTCCGACTGGATGGAATTGGAACAGGCGCGTGGCATTTCGATTACGTCCACCATGCTGCAATTCGATTATCAGGGCGCACGGATCAACCTGCTCGACACGCCGGGCCACCAGGACTTCAGCGAAGACACCTATCGGACCCTCATGGCCGTGGATAGCGCCGTGATGGTGCTGGACGGCGCCAAGGGTATCGAGCCGCAAACCAAGAAGCTGTTTGCCGTCTGTCGCAAACGCGGCATCCCGATCCTGACCTTCATCAACAAGATGGATCAACCGGGCCGACACCCCTTCGACCTGCTCGACGAGATCGAGCGCACGCTGGGTATGACGGCAGTCCCCTTCAATTGGCCGATCGGCGAAGGGTCCGGTTTTCAAGGCGTGTACGATTTCCAGAACCGCCAGGTCCTGTTCTTCCAGCGCACTTCGCACAATCAACGCCGAGCGCCGATGACGATCGAAGCATTTCCCAACCCGAAACTCGCGGAGACCCTCGGCGACGCCTACGGCCCGCTGCAGGAAGAAATCGGGCTGTTGACGGGCGCCGGCACGTCCTTCGATCGAGACCGCTTCCTGGCCGGCGAGCTCACCCCGGTGTTCTTCGGTAGCGCGCTGACCAACTTCGGTGTCGGGCCGTTTCTCGACGCCTTCACAAAACTTGCGCCGCCTCCGGGCCCGCGACACAGCGCCCAGGGTCTGGTGCAGCCCACGGACGAGACCTTCTCCGGCTTCGTATTCAAGATCCAGGCGAACATGGACCCGCAGCATCGGGACCGCATGGCGTTCCTCCGCATCTGCTCCGGCCGCTTTGAAAAAGACATGATGGTCCATCACGCCAGGCTGGGCCGGAAGATCCGCATGACACGCCCCCATCGCCTCTTCGGACGCGACCGGGAAACCATCGACGAAGCCTACCCCGGAGATGTGGTGGGGCTGGTGAATCCGGGCCTGTTTACCATCGGCGATACGCTGACCTCCGATCCGTCACTGACGTTCGATCCCATTCCGCACTTCCCGCCGGAATGTTTCGGCCTCTTGCGGACGCAGGATATTTCCAAGCACAAACAGTTTCAGAAGGGACTCAAGCAGCTGGAAGAAGAAGGGGTCATGCAGATTTTCTACTCGCCGGACCACGTGCGCCGCGAACCGGTGCTGGCCGCGGTGGGCGAACTGCAGTTCGATGTGGTGATGTCCCGCCTAGAGAACGAGTACGGAGTCAAAACCTCCGTTGAGCGCATGCCGCATAGCCTGGCGCGCTGGATCGTCGGGGATCCGGCAGCCATTGCGTCCGTCTATTGGCCGTCCGACACCGTCCGCCTGGTGGATCAACAGGGCCGCGCCGTTATGTTATTTACCACCGAACACCTGCTGGCCTACTGCATCAAATCAAATCCGTCTATCAAGTTTCTTCTACGGGAAGAAGTCGCGCAGGAAGGACCGCAATAGACTGCCGTTCTGTCTGGGAAACGCTATTCTGCGCAGAGTGCGGACACACAGACACGTGAGAAAATGTGTTATAACGAGGCGGCCATTCTTGAAAACCGTCTGAGTTTCCGGGATGAATGAACGCGAGCACGACCACACCTGTTGCTGTCCTTAGCGCCTCAGGCTAACTCGGCCTGGGTGACCTGCCCGCCCCTGTCATCAATTGACATTCTGCCGCCCTCATCCCGATACCGGAAAGGGAGAGTCGGGACACGACGCCGACCGCGACCGGCGCAGTCAGGCGATGATACGACCTTTGAACCAGAGAATGATGCGAGGAGAAGGACCATGCCGAAGGCAAGAACCGCAAAAAACTGTTACTACTGCGAAGCAGAAGACCGGATTAAGATGACCTTTATGCTCTGCGGCCTTTGTCACCGGCACTTCTGCAGCGCCCATGGCGTACCGGATTTGGAACAGTGCACCAAGTGCCTGGAGGCCAGCGAAGAAACGGAGTAAATCGCTCCACGCTTTACACTCTCATTTGAAGGATACCCACCTCGACATCACGGGGCATGATCAATGGAATAGAGAATCGGAAGAATAAATGTGGCCGGTAATGGATACTTCCATCGGACGAACCAAAAAGGGCTGGCTTGTTTGACGGAAATGATGGCCGCTTGGTCCAAGATAGGACTCCCTGAGCTTTCCAGCACATCGATCCGACCAGCACTGCCCTCAGGCTGGAGTGCGACACGCAGCACGAGCTTCCCTTGCAATTTTTCCTCAACGGCTTCGGAAGGATAAGTTAACTTGGCCGATACCTGTTGCCATAGCGCATCAGCCATCAATTGCTGAAGAAAGCCTGTCATTTCTGGGGAGTAGTTAATCGAAACTTGGATTCGCACTTGCTCTTGACTGAGGCGGTGAGACAGCTCGACGGCGCGTACAGATCGACTTGTCCTGAGCGCCTCCTCATCTAACACCTGGTTGCCGGAACCGGCGTACAGGCTCACACCTTCGATCATGCCGGATTGAGAGACATCGACACATAGCTGGACTCGGCCTTGCCATCGGTTGATTCGGGCTATCTCGGGATAAGCCGATTGCGAGATGATGCGGGTCCACACTTTTGCGAGCTCTTCCAGATCATTCTTCAACAGGTCATCGGAGAGATCCATTTTACAGGGGTGATAGGGACTAGCCGGATGTGGTCCGGAAGGAGTGACGGTTACAAGACTCGTCGGAACGGGTGCTCCCGTAACAAGAGGAGTGTATGGATGTTCACTGGCACACCCAACCATCGATGTGACACAAAGGAGACTAAAGAACCCAACAAAACATCGCATCAAACAGTTCGACTATTTTTTTCGCTTCTTCTCGATGCCCACCATCACGGACACTTGCGCCTGCTTCGATAACGCTTGATCGATCCGGCTTTTGCCGTTGGTCGTCAGAATCACCAGGCCTTTGTGGTCTTCAATACGTTGCAGCAAATGAGCCGCTCCGGCATTAGCATAGTGGCTCGTGCCGTCCTTGGCGGACCGGTGCTTGCCGAACAAGGCATCGGCCCCATCGAAGAATAAAATCGACCCGCTGCGTTCAGCGTCGTCGAAGATCCGGTTGATGTTTTTCTCCGTTTCGCCGACCCGCTGGCTTACTACGGAGGAGAGATTCACTTTCGATAAGTCCAGCTGCAGTTCTTCCGCTACCAGTTCGGCCGCTTTGTTTCTGCGCAAGGGGGTAGAACCGGATAAGACGACGACCGCCACCGATGATTTTCCGCCCCGAGTGGCCTTTTCTCGGCTCGCCGGAGCCGTTTTCCTGGTCACCGGTTTTTTCACAGCCGTTGTCACGGCCTTTGTCCTCGCTGTCTTCGCTGTCTTCGCTGCCGCGCGCGCCGGCCGCTTTACCTTGTTCCCAGCCATAGTACCCTTCCTCTCACATGATTCCTTCATGACATCCGTGCTCGCTGATGACGCACGACATGATTACCATACTTCGATCGTTCAGCGCTTTTTGTCGAAGCCGGAGTCCCGCCACTTCTCCAGGAGGGCGATCCGCCGCTCCAACTGCGGGATCGTCGCCTGATCCACCCGGCCGCCGGTCCGCTTGATCAACTCCGCATTGAGCTGGCGATGATCCATTCCGCACTTTCTTGCCACGGCCCCAACCAGGGCCCGGTGCTTGTCCCGCAACAGATTCTTTTGGTCGTGCAGTGCCAGCGCCGGCTCAGGCTGTCCCTTCCCCGCACCGGATGGCTCCCCCTCATCCGCCCCGATCAGGGCATCGAGCCGCGCTACGCCATTGAGCGGGATATATTCTTTCAGCGACGTCGCTGCCGTGCCGAATAGCGTCCGTTGCACGGCAGGCATGATCTCTTCAAGCACATGATCGCGCTCAACCTTGATCCGCTTGGCATAATGGACCAGCGTGGCGTCCTTAGGCAGGTAGAGCCAGGCCCGTTGCGGCTTCGGTACTTTGTCCTGCATCCGTACAAACCGACCGACGACCTGGCGAAAATACATTTCCGTCAAGACGTTGGTCGCGTAGACGCCAACGCGGAGGCGCGGAATATCGACACCTTCACTCACCATGTTCACCGCCACCAGCCATTGTTGCGTCTTGTGGTGGGCAAAGGTTTCTATGGTCTTCGAGGCTGAAGGATCGTCGGACACGGCAACCAGCGCGCGCTCGCCCGTGAGTCGATGCACCAGATCAGCGACCTGCCGGGCATGATCCTGATTCATGGTCACAATCAGGCCGCCCGCATCCGCCTGCTCCTGCTTCCGCAGGCGCTGCAACTCGGCATGCGCATCGCTCAACACGGGCCCCAGCCAGGTTTCCTGGAGTAATGCGGTCTTGAGCCGCTCGCGCTGACGCTCGAAGGTCAACCCGTCCTCAAACGTGGCCCGGTGCTCGCGCCCGTCGGAGAGCCACGTCAGTTCTCCTTCGTAACTGGGAAAGAGAATCGGACGGCAGACCCCGTCGCGGATTGAATGCGAATAGCCATACGTAAAGTCGGCCTGGCTTTCGCCCTGCTCGTACCGCACATAGGGAATGGGATTGTTGTCGGACCGGAAAGGAGTGCCCGACAGGGCCAGGCGAAACACCGCCTCACCAAATGATTCACGCAGCGCCTTGCCCCAGTCCTTGCCGTCTCCGGCATGGTGCAACTCGTCGAGAATCACCAAGGTCTTCCGATTGCGGCAGGCGCGCCGGAACACGTCCGGCGCAAGACAGACCTGCTGATAGGTCACCACGGCACCATGATAATCACGCGCTTCGCAGGCCTGTTCATTCGACAAGGCCGGATCCAGTTGAATCCCGGCCTGCCCTGCCGCCGAAGCCCACTGTGTTCGAAGATGATTCGTCGGACACACCACCAGCACCCGGCCGGCGGCCCGCTCCGCCAGATAGTGGTGGGCGATTCGCAGCGCAAACCGCGTTTTTCCTGCAGCCGGCGTCGCCGTCACGAGATAATCTTCGCGCTTCTGCGCCAACACATCGGCCACGGCACGCGCCTGCCAGTCGCGCAACAGGGCTGTCCAGGGACGAACGTTCACTGGCGCCTCATTTCACACCGATCGTCTCGTCTACACATGAAATTTATTCGCAACTGGTCCACTCGTCTCCGTGACGGCATTCCTGTGCCACGCTGCGCATGGGATAGCCCGTGCCATCAGCTACGCGGTGGAGGTGACTCGTGCATCCAATGGGAATGGCTGTCAGACGTGCGTCGCATGCTCCGAGACAGGTTGGGCGGACAGCGGCGTTGCGATATGTTCGAGTGATCGCCCCTCGGCCTTCACCCCTAACCACAACTCCACGATTGCACCGAGAATCATCATTCCGGCTCCCAGCAGATATCCATAGAAGACACTCTCGGCTGATGTTTCAATCAACTTGCCGTATAGCCACGGAGCCGCTATTCCAGCCCCCTGGGCCACGACGAAAAAGAATGCAATGGCCATCGCGCGGATCTCCATTGGAAAGATCTCGCTGACGGTCAGATAGGCGGCACTCGCGCCGGCGGAGGCAAAAAAGAAAATGAACGACCAGGCCACGGTTTGCGTGATAGAGGTGAAGGCCTCCTGCCAAAATAGATAGCCGGTGACGGCCAGTAAACACCCGGCGACCGCATAGGTGAAGCTGATCATCTGCTTGCGGCCGATGGTATCGAAAAAGCGGCCCAGCAACAAGGGGCCCAGAAAGTTGCCGATCGCGAACGGCACAATATACAAGCCGATGCTGTGGCTCGGCACGGCGTAAAATTTCGTGAGCACAAAGGGATAGGTGAATGAAATCGCATTGTACATGAATGACTGCGTCACCATCAGCACAATTCCCAGCGATGTGCGACGGGGATAGGCCCTGAACAACTCCCGTGCCACGGTGGCAAGGGTCGCATGCGTGCGTCCATGGATAGTGATCGACCCCTCGGGGGACGGGAGTGAGGCGAGGTGCTCGTCGCGCATGATCTGCGTCTCAATGCCGGACACGATCTGCTCGGCCTCCTTCACACTTCCATGGGTCATGAGCCATCGCGGACTCTCCGGCACGACCCGCCTCACGAGCAGAATACTCACCCCCAGCACTGCCCCAAGCCCGAAGCAGAGACGCCAGCCTAAGTATTCAGGAATCAACAGGGGGTTCAACAGCACAATCGTCAACAGCGCCCCGGCTGCGCTGCCCAGCCACCAGCTTCCATTGATCGCCAG
Source organism: uncultured Nitrospira sp. (assembly GCA_964556305.1). GTDB lineage: Bacteria > Nitrospirota > Nitrospiria > Nitrospirales > Nitrospiraceae > Nitrospira_A. Next base: position 15,625 of record CAZKVY010000040.1, read on the forward strand.
ATCGGTATGCCCGCGCCGGCGAGCCGGAATCAGTTCGTCGATGGCGGAGTTGATTGCCGCATATTCGCCGCCGATACCGGCACCGGTCAAGAAACGAAAGAACATGAAACTCCAGAGATCCCAGGAAAACGCCGTCAACACGGTCGCGGCCAGATACAGCAGCAGGGTGAACATGAACCATTTCTTCCGTCCCTGGCGGTCGGTCAGATAGGAGAAGACAATGGCGCCCACGACTGACCCGCTCAAATAGGCCGAGGCGGTGAGGCCGACGTCAGACGCGGTCAAGTGTAAGGTCGCGGAATGGGTCAGTACCGGCCCGAGCGCGGCCACGATGGACACTTCAAGCCCATCCAGAATCCAGGTTACGCCCAGAGCTGTGACTACCAACCAGTGCCAGCGCGACCATGGCAAACGATCCATACGTTGCGGAATGCTCGTGGTCACAGGGCTTTCTGAGGCAGGCATGCGTGATCGTACCACTAACAGGTGGCACGGGCGCCTACTGAATTCCCTGGCGGTTGAAGAATTGAGCGAGGAGAAAGAATGGGAGGCGTTTCGTCACCGGAAGAGCACCCGCTTGCGGCCGCTCAAGACGACCTATGAGATGCCAACCGGCCAGGGGCATTCATAGGGATACCCTGGCCGGAAGCGTTTCAATGGAGAGACGTTCAGTCCCTAAACAATCGAACCGCGACTTTTTGCCCTTTGATGCGCGTCCGGCCCAAGGCTTCGATGATCTGCCGAGCCGCCTCTTCCTGCACATCCACCAGGGAGAATCGCTCTTCGACCTCGATCGCGCCGATCATCCGCGACGGCACACCCGCTTCGTTCGCAATGGCGCCGACGAGATCACCCGGTCTGATACCCGCTCCCCGCCCCGCGCCGATATACACGCGCACGGTTCCGGCGGCCCGACCGCCGCGACTCGGACCGCCCCGAGGCGCGCGCGCGCGATCTCCTTGCGGAGCCGAGCCATACGCAGGCCGTGACGGCCGGTAGGGCTCCGGCGTTCGCATCTGAACGGCGGGAATTTCTTCTTCCTCCCGATTGCCACCATGCGACCGATAGACCAGCTTGATGGCGGCCGCCGCGATGTCCGCGGGATCGGCCGATGCGGACAAGGCGTCCACGACCCGGCGGAAATCTTCGAGTTCGCCCTCCTCCAGGGTGGCTTGAATCGACGTCTTCGTTCGCTCCAGCCGCTTGGCCAGAAGATCTCCGAGCGACGGCACGGGCGCGATCGTGATTTTCGCCTTGGTGTGCTGCTCGACCGCGCGCAACAATCGTTGCTCACGCGGTTCGACGATGGTCATGGCTGCCCCTTCGCGTCCAGCCCGTCCGGTGCGGCCGATACGATGCACATAGACTTCCAGCGACGAGGGAAGATCGTAGTTGATCACATGCGACACGGACGGAATGTCCAACCCGCGGGCAGCCACGTCGGTGGCCACCAGGAGTTCGGTCTGCCCGGTGCGAAACGCCTGCATGACACGATCCCGCTGAACCTGGCTCATGCCGCCATGAATGGCCTCGGCCCGGTACCCGCGGCTGTTCAGCGCCGCCGTCACTTCATCGACCTCCAGCCGGGTCCGGCAAAAGACCAGGGCCGACTTGGGCGTCGCGATGTCCAACACGCGCGCGAGGGCCGACACCTTGTGCTGGCGGGCCACCACATACGCAGTCTGTTGCACGCGTGGAGCGGCACCAGCCTTCACCGGCTCACGCGCAATCGTGACCTCGATGGGATTCTTCAGATGTCGACGTGCGATGGACGCAATACGCGGCGGCATGGTCGCTGAAAACAACGCCGTTTGTTTCGTTTTTGGGGTTTCTTCAAGAATGGCGTCGAGGTCGTCGGCGAAGCCCATATCGAGCATTTCGTCCGCCTCATCCAAGACCACCACTTGCAGATCGGCCAGCTTCAAGGTCTTGCGGCGAAGGTGATCCAACGCCCGACCGGGCGTCGCGATGATGACTTCCACTCCACGCCTGAGCGCCTGCAATTGCGGGCCCATCGCCTGGCCGCCGTACAAGGCCAACACACCGATCCGCAATTCCTTGCCGTACCGCTGCACCGCTTCACTGACCTGCACAGCCAGTTCACGGGTCGGCACCAACACCAGCGCCGTGGGCCGCTGCCGCGGACCATGCGCAATCCGCTGCAGGAGCGGCAACGCAAAGGCGGCCGTTTTTCCGGTTCCGGTGGCGGCCTGCCCTAGCAGGTCGCGCCCCTCCAGCAAGGGAGGAATCGCTTCCCGTTGAATCGGGGTGGGCTCTTCGTAGCCGAGAGCCTCAAGGGTGGTCAAGAGCGAAGCTTCTAATCCGAGCGCGGCAAACCCGGGCGAAAATCCCTTGGCGGCTGGCTCTGCGGGCGATGGCGTCGTGGTGTGTTTCATGAGGAGGGGATAAACCTTTCTTGGTAGTCCTAGCTGTTCATACTGGCGGGCCACATAAATTCCAACTCGGGGAACTTGGCTTTGTAATCGTCGTGGCTGGCGTGAATGACCTTGATGGCTTCGTCGCGGCCGTACATGCTCGTAATCTCCACCTTGTTGTGGAGGGTGGAGCCCGGCGCTTGTTTATAGGTCAGAAAATAATGCTGCAACCGGTCGAGGAGGGTCATGGGACATTCTTTGAGATCGGTCAACGTACCATAGACGGCATCGTCCCGCATCACCGCGATGATCTTGTCGTCCGCCTCGCCGCCGTCCGCCATGCTGAACCCGCCGATCGGCCGGGCGGTCAGCAGAATATCGCTGTGGGGAATCGCCTTCTCGGTCAGCACGCAAATATCGAGGGGGTCGCCATCGCCGATCATGTCCGGCCGACCGGCGCGCGCGCCGAACAACTCCGCCACCCGCTCACCGCAATAGGTTTGAGGGATGAGCCCGTAATACACGGGACAAAAGTTTGAGAACCGCTGAGGACGGTCGACTTTGAGAAAGCCGGTGGCTTTATCCACCTCATATTTCACCGTATCGCTGGGCACGATCTCGATATAGGCCGTGACCAGATCCGGGGCCTGGTCCCCCATAGACACCCCGTGCCAGGGATGCGCTTTGAACATCAGGCTCATCAGTCGCCGCGCCGCATCGATTTCCTTCTTGCTCATCCTGCTTCAGTCCCCCTTGTGAACGCCTTCGGAATTGACGGTCTGACGATCGTACGATCCGGCAAGGTCTGGATTAATTCGACGACACACCCGCAATAGGGCAGGAGTATCCGGCTAGAGAAACAGACAGCTTATAACACATCGGCGGCGAAGGAAACAGGAGGGCGTAAAAAGTCGCCCGGCCGCGTCGGCGGCGCGGGGGCTGCCATGGATCCTCATGGCGATGACTGAAACGGAGCAGGAAGAGCCTGGCAATCAGGAGCGCACTGACCGTCACTGATTGCCCGGCACCTGTTTCATGTAACAAAAGGGCTTAAAACGTGTGGCGTACACCGAAGAGCAGGCCCATGCTGGACGCGTCGCCGTCGGCAGAATTGCGCTTCCAGGCCGTTTCCATATTCAGCATGAGGCCTTTCGGCGCTCCCTGAAACAAATTGGTCATGGGATAGTCGAGACCGGCGCCGAATCGCCAGGCAAACGAGTCCTTCACGTCCTTCGTGTTGATGTTCACGCCGATACCGCTGGTGAAATACGGAATCAGCGAGCCGAAATGTCCCGGACGATATTCCAGATTGACCGGCAACAGGGTGATGGTATTCAGCGAACCGTTCCGGGGCGAATCAATGCTATGATTTTCCCATTCGAGCATCATCCCGAATCGGAACCATTTATTGATCCCATACATTCCCTGAAAGTTGAGCGCGGGCCCGGTCGTGGACAGGCCGGAACTTTGCGTCATGAAACTCGGGCCCACCCGGAACCCGAACGTCATCTTGCCTTCGTCCGCCATGCCTTCATGCACCCATTCAGCTGCCTGAGAAAAGGCGGGAGCCACACTCAACGCCAGGGCAAACAGCAACACCTTGCCCGACAGTCCGCAGTCACGAATGCTACCCATACAATCCTCCTGTGATGATAATGACGGATCTTCCGACTGCGCACTCTAGGCAAGAGGCCGCCCGGTTTTCAATACGAACCGTGCGGACGCGAAGAAATAAAATACGTCCAATGACTGTCGCACAGTGCGACAGATGGCCGCCTGGAACTGCCGCAAGAGATCGACATGGCCTACGTAGTGGCAGGTAGCATATCGAAGGGACATCCGGCCCAACTATCAAGACAGGACACAGGCACATCACGAGACCAGTGCTGGACACAGTGGAGAGAGACAGCACCAGGCGGCCGGCGCGGAGTATCCGCTGCCAGACCGCCTGAGTCCGGCCTCCGAACAAGCCTGACACGCCGGCATGAGATGAGCCTGTGTTACTGCTCACCTGATAGGCCCTAGAACCGGGCTGGAAATTGAACAGCCAAGGCCTGCGTCAACGCGTCGGCCACAACATAGATGTGCTGCTTCATGCCTTTCCAGGTCTCCACCTCCCGCGCATACTCCCCGTCCTTCAGTTGCTGAAATTGCGTGAGATGATGGGCGGCATGGGCCATGAGCAACCCCATCAGCGTGTCTTTCGGCAGATTCGGATTGGCGCCGCTGAGAAACGTTGAGATCTCCGCCGCATTGGCGGTGAGCGCCTTTACGGCCGCCTCCTGTTGGCTTGACGATCCGGCTACGGTCGCATCCAGATGTTCACGAATTCCCTGATAGTGGCCGGCTAACAAGGTAAAGAGTTGATCCGCCGCCGGCTTGCCATAAAACGGTTCAATCGACCGGGCAATCTGCTGGGCGTTCGCCACCACCTCTGCCTCAGCCGCACTCCGTGCCGCGGCATTTTTATCCATCGTTGCGACGGCCACGTTCCGGATGGACAGGATATGGCCCAACCAGAGATCGCGAAGCACCGCCCTGGTCTCAGACACCTTGGCCTGGTGTGCCGTCGCTTGCGGGGCCGGGGAAGCCGGAGTATCCGTCGAATGGGCACAGGCCACCGTGGCCAGAGTCAGCAAGAGCACTGAACAGGCATGAATCACACAACGCATGGCATCTCTCCTTTGAAATAGAGTGAGGGCGCGCCAGATCAGCCGACATTGACTGTGTAGCACGGGTTGGCAAGGATAGAGCACGGGAGCCGCCCTGTAAGTTAGCGGCATAACAGTGGGAGATGATGGTGACGCGTTAGTAGCCGGAGTCGTTGAGACGGGCAGATGATGGTTCAGCGGAACCCAGGAACCGGTCGAGTTCGGTGCGACGAAGGAGCAACCCGTCCTTCCGTGCATAAGTGATGAGCCCTTCCTCGCGCAACTGGTTCAGGAGGGTGGACACCACTTCACGGCGCGCGCCGATCATTTGCGCCAGGTCATCCTGCCGGAAATAGTGCGTGAGGCGAACCCACTCGCCGTCCGGTTCGCCGAATTCATCGGCCAAACGTCCCAGCGTGCGAACCAAGCGCTCCATCGTGCTCTTGAAGGACAGGGTCTGGATCTGATCGTAGGCCGCCGACAACTGTTGGGAGACGTTGGACAGAAAAAGAAGGAACGCCGGACGATTGCTTTGCAAATGGGCGATAAATTCATCGAAACTCAGTTCGACGATCTCACTGTCCTCCATCGCAATCGCCTGCTCGCGGCGTTCGCCGGTGCAGTGGCACAGTTCGCCGAACACTTCGCCTGTCTGATGCAGGCGCAAGATCAATTCACGCCCGTCTTCGGTGATGGACGTCAACTTCACGAATCCCCGACGAAGATAGAATACACTCTGCGCCGGATCGCCAAGCCCATAGATACGCGTCCCCTTGGGCAGGGACTGGCCAGGCCTGTTCATCAATTGCTCGCAGAGCTTGCCCCGAAAGCAACCAGACAAGGCTTGGCAATGGCGATGGTCTGCCATGTTCATCGACGTATGGATCATACTTTTCACCGCGGCATTGTACAGGGATCATTGCGCGCCTGACCAGCCCCCGCGCGAAGCGCTACGCCATGGCTCGGCCTTCAGGTGGCACGGTACCTCTTCGTCAGTTATGATGGGAGCCGTACGCCCGACAACCACATGACCCGGGTGGTGACATGCCGGTGTTTTTCTTGAGAGCTGGAGTTCGATCGAACCGCCCTGGAATGATCCTCGCGGGGACGCTCTGTCTTGCGGTCTCGTTGCTTGCCGGTTCACTTCTCTGGGCGGAATCCACATCACAAACTGCACGGGGCCAAAAGCCGCGGGATGCGGAACGAGGCCGGGCAATTTTCCACGGCAAGGGCCTGTGCGCCAGCTGTCACGGGATTGACGGATACAAGGACCACCTGCCGCCCGAGCTGAGCCAGAACGTTCGCGACAATATCAGGCGCCTCAATCCAGCCCCGGCCGACCTGAGAGAGGCAACGACACTCACCTTCACGACCGACAAGCAACGATTCGAGGTGATCCGGCATGGGCATCCCCGGAGCGCCATGTATCCGCTCCCAAAGGAAGCCCTCTCCGATGAGGACATCCTCGCTCTGCTGCCCTACCTCGCCTCCATTCGCGGCACGGCACCATCCCCCGCCTCCGCCCCCACCTCGCACATTTTGAGAGGCGACGCAAAAAACGGGCGGCAGCTGTATCATGAGCTGGGCGGCTGCGCCATCTGCCATGGAATCGAAGGTGATCTGCATACACGACCGCCGATGTCCGCCGATCTGACAAGACGGTTGGACGCACTCCCCGCTCCCCCTGCCGACTTGCGTAATCCGGCCACCCTCAAATCGCAGAACGATGAGGATCGCTATCGATCCATTAAACGCGGCCACCCTGGCACAGCGATGTACCCCAAAACGCTTATGCGCGATGAAGACATTCGAGACCTCGTCGCCTACCTTGCCATCCTTCGTGAAGGAGGCCGGTGATTCAAAGGCTGAATAGTTGGTAGTGGAGGGAGGAGATCGAAGAAGGACTGAAGCGGAAGAACGTCGCTCAGGAACGAGAAACTGCTCGGGGAGGCAGCGGCCACCTTACTCTTATCACTAGCCGGCAGCCACCACCTCCATGCCCGGAACATCCGGCGTACGGCTACTAACTGGGGCCGGGAGGATCTTCGTGGTCCTCTCCCGTGAGTGCTTCGGTTTCTTCCGCTTCCATTCCCTGCAAATCCGTCAGAATACTTTGCAACACCTGACGGCGCTGCTGCAGGCCCTTCTTCGGCACATCTCGCGTCATCGGCTCCTGGGCTGATTCTGGCAAATTCACGATCGCTTCGGCCTCGCCCAAGGTTGCGTACTTGTAGGACTCGATGTATTGGTGCGTCTCGCCGAAAATCTTGGCGAGAATCGCTTCTGTCTCTTCATCAAATGCGTCGAAGGTGGGGTGCACGGCGGTAAGATGAGCCATGCCCTCCAGCTTATCGATTTGTGCCTTGAGGTCGTCGTTTCTCATCCGGGCCTGGTACATGGAATTGACTTCAACCATAGCGTGATCTCCTCTCTTCTAATGTGTTTGGTATACCTCCTCCTTCAAAGGATGCCAGCTAGGGATTCCCCGAGATATCGAATAACTCGACAGCGTAGCCTGCTTCGGACGTGTCAGCGCAAGCTCTCCTCCGCCAGCCGACGGACAAGATACCCCACGATGGCGATATTCACAGCCAGCACGGCCGACCCCGACATCGACCAGTCACGAGCAACTGCGTGAAATTCGCCCGGCAGCAGGATACAGGTGAATATAACCGTCAGATAGGCGGCCCACGAGGTTTCGCCCCACAGCCCGAATCCCTCTACGAACAGCAAGGCCGCATATCCCAGGCTGACGAGGCTCAGCAGGAACAGACTGTGGCTGGGCAATGAATCTACCCTCATGGCCAGCGCATGTAGCAGCCGCGTGTGGATATTCAAGTGAAGTCCATCCAGCACCGGTGAAAGAACGGTGTCGATTTCGGGATCGATCCACCGAGGAAAGCCTGTGCCTGCCAACAAAACCAGCAGCCCTTTCCAGAGCTTGAAGAGAGCAATGGGGGCCAGGCTCGTCTGGTGCGACATGGGCGCTCTCACTGGCATGGCGCCATTTCCAGCCGATCGACGATGCTCGGCCCTTGCTCATCAGATAGCCCTTCCCCTAGGCTAGTCCAGACCATAGGATCTCACTGAAAGGTTGACGGTAATGAACGAACAACTTGCACGGAAACTGGCCGAGGACTGGATCGACGCCTGGAACCGTCACGACCTCGATGCCATTCTGCGCCATTATGCACCGGACGTGGAGTTTACCAGTCCATTCGTGCCGGCGCTATCCGGGGACCCGTCCGGGACGCTCCGCGGCCGCGAACGGGTGACCGCTTATTTCCAAAAGGGTCTTCAAGCCTATCCCGACCTGCATTTCGACTTGTTGCGGATTCTGACAGGAATCGACAGCCTGCTGCTCTATTACCGTAGCGTCAACGGGATGTTGGCAGCTGAAATGATGACGGTCAACGCCGAGGGTTTGATACAACTGGTACGGGTCCATTACGTCAAAGAATAGACGCAGGCAGGCGAACACATCACAGCTCCACCCTGCCGGGCTTGCGGCACAGGGTCGCTCGCCTCGCTAGACAGCCAGCCTGCTTCGAATCTGGCGGACGATTTCTTCTGGAGGGAGGGCGGCATCGATCACTTGCGCATCGGCCGGCTCCTCCAGGATGGCCAGCTGACTGTCCAGGAGTTCCGGGCGCATAAAATGATGCCTGCGACCGGCCAGACGTTCGCGAAACAGGCCGGCCGTGCCTTTCAGATAGACGAGTCGCAGGAACGGGGCACATCCCTCCTCTACAATGCTCCGATACTCTGTCTTCAATACGGAGCAGGCTATGACCGCCGGCTGGTTCATGCGGACCTGATCGACGATGGCTGCATGCAGCCGTTCGAGCCAGGGACGGCGATCGTCATCCGTCAGCGGATGACCGCTCCGCATCTTGTCGATGTTTGCTGCCGGGTGGAAATCGTCACCTTCCAAAAACCGCCAGCCTAACACCTCTGCCAGGCGGCGCCCGATCGTCGTTTTTCCTGCTCCCGAGACGCCCATGATCAGGATGATCAGAGCCGTACGATCCACGGCATCGATCTCATGCTCGCTCTTCGCGGCGACCACTCTACTCTCGCTCGAGGTGTCAGCGGCAAGGTGCGAGATGATCAAGGAGGCATCGCTGATTGGATCGGTGGTAAACGGCGCGTCATGGCGCCTGGTCACGGCGGTGGTCAGGCGTTCCGCCGCTTGCCTGACGGAAAGTGGAAACGTGGCCTGCTCCTGAATGCGGCGCAAATATCCCATCGCATCCGCAGATCTTTGCCGTTCCCCGCGCTTGGCCCACCAGGTTTCGACGGCGATCGCCACAGCACGCCGCGCACAGACTCGCGCCTTGCCTTGGTTACCGTCAATCCAGGCTTGCGTCCCCGTAGAGAGTTCCTTCGCAATGCGTGGGGGATGGGACATGGAACCTACGCTACGTCGCTGAAGTTGGGCCTGTCAATGAGGTCACAGGAGCGATGACATACGCACCGCACAACCCGGCCATAGCGAACACAGCGCGTTGCGCGTTTGAGTTGAAAACATCATCTGTCGATGACGCCTGACAGTAGTAATTTCCCCCTCTTTCAGGGAAATCCCTATTCCCTTCAGCGGGCGGGCTCGGCATACTGGCGCCGAATGAACGGCGACAAGGCGGTACGCGCCTACCCAAACACCACACCTATCAGGCCTGAACACATCATGGCGACTCATCGTATACGCAAATCCAGCACATACCGGTTTCACGATTCGGCACACAACGACCGGAAGTTTTTGATCGTGGCACTTGTTGCCGCTCTCATTCTCGCCGCCGTACTGTCAGGCCTTGGCTTGACGAGCTTGCAGACTTTCACCAAATAATCGCCTCTCGCAGTCCATTCGGCTATGATCGCGCGAGCCCGGCTCTCATCTGCACCGCCACCACCGGACGGCCAGGCAACACACCCCGGCTTCTCAACTCATGACGTGGATCGTCTATATTTTGGAGTGTGCCGACGGCACTCTCTACACCGGCATCACGAATGACTTAGAGCGTCGCATGCGATCGCATACGAGCGGAAAAGGCGCGAAGTACACGAAACGTCGGGGACCGTTTACGGTGCGCTATACCGAATCAGTGGACGGCAAAGGAGCGGCGTTACAACGCGAGGCGGCCATCAAGGCTCTGAATCGATCTGCCAAAGTGGCGCTGCTGACGACTCGGTCAATCGCGGACATGTAGACGAGCGGGCCCTCTCCCGGAACCATACGCCCTCCTCACGTCTTTTTTGCCACCTTCTTCTTTGGTGTCACCGCTGAGATAGCCTTCGTCTTGGACGGCTTTTTCTTCGCGCTCCCGCCCAACACAATGACCGGTTTTTCCGGCGAGAAGGCTTCCTCGATGCGGCTCTTGCCGTTGGTCGTCAGAATGACGAGCCCTTGGTGATGCTCGATGGACTGCAGCAGGTGGGACACCTCATTGTTCGCATACCGATCATGCGCATCGTTCACTTGCGTACGTTTTCCGAACAAGGCATCGGCCTCGTCGAAGAAGAGAATCGACCCGTGGCGATTCGCCATATCGAACACGCGATTCACATTTTTTTCGGTCTCGCCGGCATATTTGCTGACAACCGCCGACAAATCCACACTGGCAAGATGCAATTGCAGCTCCTCCGCCAGCACTTCGGCGGCCTTTTGCCGACGAAGCGGCGTGGCACCGGCGAGAACGATCACCGCACCGGACGGCGTTGCGGCACGAGCGTTCCTGGCCTTTTTCACCGGCTCGCCCTTTTTTTGCTTCGGAGCCCGCTGCTTTCGACGGGTCACTGTTGCACCTGCCATGTTCTTCATCCCTTTCCGCGTCTAGGTTGGCCCCTGTCGCCGCTGCCTATAGAGAAACCGGCGTTGAGTATAACCGGTTCTTATTTCTGCCGCTGAATTTCTTCATATTCACGCGGAAGCCGTAACGTCCTTCGCTCACTTGACCTTGCCGGGACACAGATGCAAGGTTACGCGACGGATCACGGTCCGGCACGGCCCACATTTCTACGACTCGATGGAGACGCAGCATGATCGGTTTCTGGTTCCTTTTGCTCTGGTGCCTGCCGGCTCAAGTCTTGGCCGTTCCCCAGGGAGAGGTCACACCCATCGCCTCGCCCAACCAGCTCTCAGGCCACGAATTGCTTCGCATCGGGCAGGTTCACGACCAGCAGGAACATTGGCCCGAAACGTTGACCTATTACCAATTGGCTCTCTCCCAATTCCGGGAGAAGAAACAAAACCAGGGTATCGCCACCACTCTGGTGAAGATTGCGCGCGTGCAGGAGCGACAAGGCAAACTGAGAGAAGCCCATGCGTCCTTGCAGGAGGCAGAGCAATTATTTGCAAAAGCCTCTGATCGATCCGCCCATGCGGAAACCCTGCTGGCGATAGGCCGCGTAGCCGCACAACTGGGGCAACGCGAGGAGTCGCGCGACGCACTCACCCGGGCCGCCGCACTCTTTACCCGCGTGAGGAATGCCAGAGGATGGAACGAGACGATGGTGCAGCTGGGCCTGTTGCAAGTTGTCGAGGGCTCGGCGGACGCCGGCCTCTCGTCCTTGCAACAGGCGGCGGAAGAGGCGCGCAATCGACGCCATGTCGATCAGCAGTTCACCGCCACCGTCGCGCTCGGAGACGCCCATTGGCTGCTGGGACATCTCGATGAGGCACGAGCAACATATCTTGACGCCCTGGCGCTGGCCCAGGCGGAACATCACCTGCCGTTCGAAGGCATGTTGCACCTGCGGCTCGCCCGTATCGATCAAGGAAAGGGTTCCTTGAATGATCGGGTCGTGCTGGGGAAACGTGCCATTCAAATTGCCCAGGCGATACACGATACGGCCGGCGAAGCAGAGGCCTGGTCGCTCCTCGCGGATCTTTACCGCCAATTGGGGGAGCAACAGGAATCGGAAGCGGCGGAGACGCGGGCGCTGGCCCTCTATCGCAGCCGTGAACTCTTCGTGCACGGTGTTCGATAGGCGGGGAGATCGGCCCTCGATCGCCTCCACGAACTTGGATCGCTCACGAACGTTCCCTGGTCGATCGGGTCGATCAAGCCCCCCTGGTCGCGCGCCAAGCGGTGCCCGCGCTGACCAGGAGCAGCACTGTTGAGAGAAGATAGGGCGCGCCGGGCATGTGCCAGTCCGCTTGCGGACCGATGAACGCCGCAAAGGTCTGGGTGAACAATGTCGGGCCGATCAACCCGGCAATACCGGTGAGACTGGCAATCGCCCCTTGCAGTTGTCCCTGCTCGGAGGCGCTCACACGGCGTGTCATGAACACCTGCGCCGAAGGACCGGCCAGTCCCCAAAACGCCATCACCGGAATACCCAGGCAATACACGAACGGCGTGGGCGCCAGCCCATACATGGCAAAGCCCGTCGCGCCGCAGAGGAGTCCCGTCAGCAACGTGCGGCGTTCCCCCAGCCTCGCCGTAATGGGTCGCACCAAGGTGCCCTGCACGATCATGGCGCACACCCCGACCGCCGCGAGCGTGAATCCCACGGCCGACGGACCCCAGCCATACCGATACCCCAAATACAACACAGCCACGCTGGGCAGCACCGCGTGAGCCAGATTCATAAGGAAATTGGCGGTCGCCAGACCGAACAGTTCGTGATGGGAGCGCAGAAGGATCCAGGCACCGGCCGGGTTGGCCCGCTGCCATCGGAACTGCGCCCGCTTCTCAACAGGAAGCGATTCCGGCAGGACGAAAAATCCGTAGCAGGCGTTGAGCAGGCTCGTGGCTGCGGCGCCCCAGAAGGGCCAGCGTGGATCAATGGCGCCCAGCAAGCCGCCTACGGCGGGTCCCAACACAAAGCCCAGCCCGAATGACGCCCCCATCATCCCGAACGCGGCGGCGCGTTTCTCCGGCGGTGTCACATCGGCGATGTACGCGCCCGCGGTGCTGAAACTCGATGACGCAATCCCGGATATCACTCGACCGGCGAAGAGCCAGGCCAGGCTGGGAGCCAGCGCCATCAGGATGAAATCGAGACCGAGCCCCAGATTGGAAAGCAGCACCACCGGACGACGCCCGAACCGATCGGACAACGCCCCCTGAATCGGTGAGCAGACAAACTGCATCAGCGCCCAGGCTGTCCCCATGAGACCATAAATTTCCGCCGCCTGCGCCGTGTCGCCGCCTAGAAACTCCTCGACCAGCTTTGGCAGCACGGGAATGATGATCCCGAACGACAGCATGTCGAGGACGACCGTGACGAGGATAAACAAGACCGCCGCTTGCCGCGGCTGGACTGATGGCTGCGCCTGATTCATGAAGTCCGCCATCGTACCAGGCTCGCGATCCCGCCGCACACAAAAAGGCGGGATGTTTCACGACGGGCCATGCCTCCTCTTGAACCCGGTTTTCTGTTACGCTCCCGCCGATGCCTGCCCCGCTCCAAGCCTTCATCGCCATTTTCTTCCTCGGCGCGTTGCTTCGTTCATCCGGCCTGCTTGGGAAAATGCATGCGGAACGGCTGGCATCCTTCGTCTTTTCGATCAGCCTGCCGGCGACCATTCTGGTGTCGCTGGATCATGTCACGTTCACCCCCACCGCTTGGAAGTTGCCCCTCGCGGCGTGCTTGGTGACCCTCTCGATGCTCCTCTGTTCGTGGCAAGTTGCCCGCCGGTTGCACGTGCCGCGTCCGACGCAGGGCGGATTTCTCCTCGGCACCGGCTGCATCAATTCCGTGTACTTCGCATATCCCGTCGTCCTCGCCACATTCGGTGACCAGGGGTTGGCCCGAGCGGTCTTGTTCGACCTGGGTCAAACCACCCTGACCCTCACCGTGATTTACGCCATCGCCGTCGCACACGGCGCCAGAAGTACCACCGCTCGCTCCGCCGTGGTCCGGTTCGCAGCATCTCCGCCGCTATGGGCGCTCTGCTGCAGCCTCCTGCTTTCGCTATTCGACGTTCATCTTCACGCCTGGGTTCGCCAAGCCCTCACGCCTCTCCACCTCACCACAACCCCCTTGGCAAGCCTCGTGCTGGGACTCTCGATCAGTTTCGCCGTCACGCGCCGCACCTTGGCCTTAGCCGTGCTCGGCGTCCTGATGCGCATGGCGGGCGGGCTGCTCCTTGGACTCGGTGCTGCCTGGGTGCTGAACCTCACCGGCATCGAACGAACCATTGTCGTACTTATCGCCGCCATGCCCTCCGCCGTCACCGCCGTGATCTTCGCCGCGGACACAGGGCTGGATGAATATCTGGTCACCTCCATCGTAGCCCTCTCGATCTGCATGGGCATCGCGCTGCTTCCATGGCTCCCTCAACTGATAGGGTTGTTGGAATAGCCACTCTGGAATTCCAACAGCTGTGGGAACGGCATCACGACTTGTGAGGTTTTTGCGACGGCAAAAATTGCCGGGCACATGGCACCACGATGCGACCTGCCGCGTCAGCCGCCGATGGTCGCAAATTTACGAATGTTTTTGGGGACGACGGCATGCTTCCTCGACAGAACAGACTACGGTATGGGGCTTGCTCTCACTACCAGCACATAGACTGGAGAAATCATCATGCACGATCCCGCGCTCTGGGCGAGTTGGTATGTCTGGCTGCTGGCGGTTCCCGTCCTTGTCATCGGGACGCTCATTCGAGACTGGTTTCAGCGGCGTCATCCCGTACGTTTGCGCAAACGGCGCTAACGCCGCACGTCCACCGCCGCCAGTCACGCTGGTTCAATCGAGGCGCCCACCCCCTCCCCTTTCGGGCATCGCTTCACACACCGCACCTCCCCCTTCCGCTGACCGGGATTCGCCGCATTCAGAGCTGGTGATTGCACCCTTCTACCCTCCAACCTCACGATTCTCAGTCCCCTCGTAATCTTCTTGCCCAAACCTTCGGGGTTTACGAGTTCCGCCTCATAGCCCGAGTACCGTATGAAAGGATGGGCACATGATTCCCCGCTACAGGAAGGCCTCGCACATCCTGGCGGAGCAACGGGAGCTCAGTTCTTGTGATGTGTGACGCCTGTACGAGCAGGGCCTCCGACATGAGCGCGTTCAGCGCCGCTTGGACGCGCCGCTCCCGCCTGGCCATCAGTCGTTTCCGGACTTCCCTTCAAAATCTGGCAGCGGCTCATGCCCCGTCGGGAATTTCCAACCTGATCGATCACGTCACGCAACAGGCGGCCACGGCCAGGCCCGGAGCGGACCTTTGGGCCGAAATCGCCACGGAGTGCCGGCGTGATCTTTCCGGACTGCCCGTCCACAAGGGAACCTTGGCTCAAGCGGTCGAGTGGGAAACCCTCAAACTCCAGACTCGCCTTCGCAGCACAAACGGCCATCATCCCGACTCTGTCCCGCTGTTCCGCAATCGCCACGTCCACATCGGCACCTTGATCCAACTCTGGCGGCGTCTGGCATTCGACACCGAAACCTGGCTGGCGGAACAGGGCCATGAAACCCTGCTGGACATCGGACCCTGGGGCGGATTCAACTTTGTCGTGGACCACGATGGCTATACTCGCATGCCCTTCGCCAGACTCACTCTGGCAGTGGGCAGTCTGCCGGGAACGCCGCTGGACGACGCAGGCGGCCCCTTCTTC
>CAZKVY010000041.1:0-30595 GCA_964556305.1 uncultured Nitrospira sp.
TCAATCCGGTGGGGTCCCAGAGCACGATGAACTGCTCCTCCCCTTCCTTGATCGGGGAAAACTGGAGATTGCGCAGCAGCGGATACTGCTTGGGATCTTTGGCGGTCATGGTCGGTGTTGATTCCATAGTGGCGGCATTGTAACGGAGCAAACTTCCCAGGCGCAACAGGAGAGCGGGATGTGGATTAAGCAGCCCGCCTCGCCTTATTGATTCGGCGGATGGGTGCTGCCGCGACGACTGAGGACGATCAAGGTGGCGACGGTGAGGAGCACCAGCCAGAGCGTGGGGCGTCCATAGGAGGCGTCCGAAAATTCGATCAGATCGGTCAGGCGGCCGATCAGGAGCGACATGCGGGCCATCACGGTATAGCCGAAGGCTGCGCCGAAGGAGATCATCAGGAACAGGATGCCGGCGCGCGCGACGGCTTTGCCCGGGCCGGAATGTTCCACGGAAAAGAAAAAGTAAAAGAGGACCGAGACGACACCGATCAGGATAATGATGCCGTTCAGGTGGCTGGCCGGGTTCAGGAGCGAATAGTCGAAGGTGACGCCGCCGCCTGGCGCGACACCCAGAAGCGGTCGAACCGTGTCCTCGATCTGTTTCAGAATGAACGAGGAGATCGTGCGGGGAATCGCCAATCCTGCCCCGACGCCGACGATGAACGCGAAGGCGTATCGAGACAGCCAGGCCGCCTTTGGCACATAGCGCGTGAGCATCAGCATGCCGATCCCAACCGGAATCAGCAGCGACCATTCCCCCTTGTCGAGGATGGGCCTCACGATCAAGGTCATCACGACGGTATCATAGGTTTTGACGATCGTATACCCGAGCGAGACGCCGACATACAGATGCTCGGCGAGCTTGAACAGTGGATTATCCTCGTACAGAAACGAGAGGATGAAGAGCGTCAGGCCGGTGGCGACCCATGCGCCGAGTATGACGGTGAATGACAAGTCCATGCGCCTATGCCCTCACGCGTCCTGCCGGCGCTGTTGCCGCCGCAAGGAGAAGTAAAAGATGTTGCAGATGGCGACCAGCACGATGATGGCCAAATGCGTGGCCGATTGGGCGTCCATGCCGGCGACTGCTTTCCCCTTCTGGTCGATCAGCGTTTCGTATTCCGCCGCACCACGTAAACCGCCGATCAAGCCGTTGATCTGACCGCTACGCAATAGCGGGTAGAGGCCCGGTGCGATGACGCCGGTGCAGCCGCCGCCCAGTTCAAACTTGTATTTGTCCTTCCCGAAGACGTACCAGGCCTCGACGCCGGGGTTTCCTGCGCCCAGGCTGACGGCATAGGTGACGTCGCGCAGGTTCTGCACTCCGGTCAGCACCGGCAAACCCTTGGTCGTCTTGCCGCCATAGTCCGCAGGAAAGGCGTTGTAGAGATCCTGCCCCATGTTCAGAATCACGGCGCTGCCGCCGGGACTCCAGCCCAGAAAGACGTAATCCGTGCCGTTCTCTTTCCCCGCTTCCTTGGCCGTTTGGGTCAGGATCTGGTCGGCTAGGCCGGTGCCGGATACCCATAGCGTCATGGCTATGACGCGGAGGTTTTTCTTGAAGGCGTGGCGCAAAATCGCGATAGCCTGCGGATAGAGTTCCGGTTTGGATGCGGGATCGAAGTCCAGCGACAGGAGAAAGACCGATCCTTCGGGCAGGCCCTCGATATAGTCGTAGACGCCGCGCACTTCGGACGAAATCTTGATCGGCAACCCCACCGGGAAGAGCAGCGGCACGAGCGTGCACAGGCCGATCACCAAAAAGATGATCCGCCGGTCGATGCGCAACATGCGCTCGGCGAAATTCATTCCTTGCCTCCACCGAGGTAGGAGCGTTCCACGCCGAAGATGATTTTGAACGAGAGGGCGACGGCGCCCAGGCTCACGCCGATCAGGATCGCCCGTCGCACGGAGGCGTTGAGCACGTTCAGAATCCAACTCGACAGGTCGCCGCTGAGCGGCAGGATATATTCGCCAAGCGGCACCCGGCCCATCATGACGATGACGGCCGCCACCAACAGCACGGCGGCCTCGCGACTGCGCGCGCGAAATGAGCGGTACGCGGCTGACGCGATGAAGAAGGCCAGGATGGCGAACATCGTCCCCTGTAGCGGCACCAGCGTGTAAGAATAGACCCAGCCGAACGACGTCAGCGCCCCATCGATACTTTCCTTGCCGTTGTTCCACAGTCCCACGATGATCGTGCCGAGCATGCCGACATACAGCACCAGGCTATAGGCCCATCCCGCTTCCTGCCTGCGGATCTTGGTCGCATGCACGTGAAAGAGACTGGTGATGCCGAGCACGAGTGCGAACCCACCGATGATCTGCAGCCACTTGGTGACGGTGGTGAGCAGTTGCTCGGAGGCCGGATGCGGCACGTAATATTGGGCGGCCATGACCAGTCCGGTGATCATGGTGATGAGCAGCGGTAGTTGTCGGCGGAGGAAAATCATTTGAGATCCTTAAACAGGTCCAACAGCGGTTGGGCCCAGCCATTGCCCGTGAGCACGGCCACCGTGGCGAGCAGCGTCCCGATTCCCATGACGCCCAGAATGAACGCCTTGCCCAAGTCCTGTCCGCGCAATGTGCCGATCTGGATCGGTTCCTTCGAGAGGTAGGCGCTGGCGGCGTAGAGTTCTTCCCCGATCAGGGTGTAGTCGCAGGTGGTCACGAAGAACGGCAGCTGGTGATCCGAGTCGGTGCCGGCGATTTGAATGGCGCCGGTGCTGGCACCGGTCTCCGTCAGCAGGAGCGATTCGGCGAAGTACGACCCCATGAAAAAGTTCGCCGCAGGTTTTCGCCGGAGCATGATCCCGTCGACTGCCGCGGTGTAACTGAACTGGTCGCTGGTGATGAAAAAGTTCGCGTCGTCCTTGAAAAGGTCGGGCTTTCCCGCCTCCATGTAGGCCTGTTTGGTGATTTCCTGGCAGACGGCCATGGTAATCGGCTCGCGATGCGGGACCAGCAATTCGGTTTCGTAGGAGGCGGCTTTCTTGGCGACCCGTCCGAGGATCACGGCGGCGGCGATCGTCGAGGGGTCGTTCATGTCATGCGCGCCGGTCATGTACAGGACCGGCTTTCCCAGTTCCGTGGCGCGTCCGATGGCTTCATCGACCGCATCGAGGCCTGGAATACGCCGCAAAAAAATCTCTTTCCGCTTGGCCAGGTTGATGGCATAAAACACGATGGCGCCGAACATCAATGCCAACACGAGGTTGTTCACCTGGTTCCAGTTCACCCAGTTCGGTTCGGCCGACGCCACGACCGGTGGTGCGATCAATCGTTCCTGTCCGTTGACGAAGGCGACGGTGACGGCATAGGGCTGGCCGGATTTCACTTCCAGGCCTTTGCCGTTTTTGATCAGAAAAATGTGATCGCCGGGGTCACCGGCTCTCGTCCACCAGGCCGACTTAGCCTCGCGGACGTAGTGCGTATTGGCTGGAAATTCCGCTACGACCTTCCAGGCTGTGAGATCTTGGGGAAGGCCACCCTCATGGACCAGAATTTGATATTTCGCGGTGGCACTGTCGTTCGCGGACGGAGCCCACAATACCGTGAGGCTTCCGCCTCCGTCGCTCGGGGTGTCGATCACGCGAAGGTGTTGCGGCATGGTCTGCGCGGAGGCGAGTGGTGGTAGGATCGCCGGCAGACAAGCCATGAGGACGAGGATGACGAAGCGATGCAGCACGCGGTTCAGGCTCCTTCGATCACTTCGATATTGGCACGCGGGACCACGGTCGTCGTGCCGTCCGGAAACCGGACTTCGAGCACACGCACTTCGCTTTCGGTGGGGATGGCGCGTAGCTCCGACGGCAGTCCTGAGACGGCCCCGATCTTACCGAACAACGGATCGCGGATGATGCGGACCGGATCGCCGAGTTGAATCCCTTCACGTTCCGCCTTCGCCAGCTTGGTGGCGGCCGCCGGGCCGCTTTGCGGAATGATGATTTCGGGGCGGATCACGCCGGCGCGGATTTGAGTGGCCCCTGAGATCGATGCCTTCTGTCCCGCATGGGCTGACAGCAACCCGAACGTCTTGGGCGCCATCGGGATCGTGCCGAACCCTTCCGTCAGAATCAAGGTGAAGCCGACCTGCTCCGTGCCGGTGATCGCGACGCCAAGATCATAACCCAGCAGCGCGCGAAGATCCTTGTCATGAATACCGCCGACGACGAGGCCGATGATGCCGAGTTCTTTCGCCCGCGTCATGGTGGCGGCGGAGAGAAAGGCGCCTCCGACGACGACCTTGCCCTTCATCGATTGGTTGAGCTGTTCCGGAAGCAGGGGTTGATCCGGCGCCTTGACACCCATGATGAGTTCGCCGCTGGTTTCTCCCCCGATACCGAAGATGCCTTGCACAAGGCTGCAGGTGCTTTCTACCGTCACGCCCTGATCGGGATGCACCTCGGCCACGATGCCGTCGATGTAGCCGCGGAGTTCCAATACTCGCGGCGGTTCGCGCAAGAGGATTTGTCCGGTAATGGTTGAGACGGATTCCACCTTGCCGGTGATCGGCGAGCGAATTTCCGTCTTAAACCATTTGATGAAGGGTTTATTCTCCGCCAGCACATCGTCTTTCTGGACGGAATCCTTTTCCTTTTTAACGAGGTAGTCGTTGATCTCATCCGGTGCGATGCCGAGCTGGTTGGCCAGATTGAGTGGCACCACCTTGCCGGGCAACTCGGCGCGGGCCACTGCCGTGTCGGCCCGCACGACGTCGCCGGTTTTGACCAGAACGGTTCCCGGCAACGGCAGAATACGCCTGCGGCGAACGGTCGTCCGTTCGCTGACGGTCAGTCCTGGTGTATACGAATGTGCCATGGTCGGTTGCTGAACACGCCTTGCAGCGTCGTGCTCAGTTGCTCACGCTCCTCGCCGTACTGATGAGTACGACTCGGGGCTCTCGCGCCTTGCGGCCTTGCTGCAAGACGTTGTGAGCAACCTCTTGATAGGCGCTGGTCTCCATTGCGGGCTTGGCTGCACCCTGTCTCTCGCCATAAGCCATAGGCTACCCTCTCAACTTCCCGCCGGGTATAACCCGACCGCCTGATACCAGCGTGTCAGCATGGCGACACGGGCTGCCTGTTCCATGGGTAACTGCAAAGGACGGCCGCGCCCGTCCAGCATCAGGCCGACGACACCCCCCTTCACGGTTCGCGTGAAGGATTGTCCGGGTCCCTCGCCAAGATCCACCTGTTTGGCCGGTTGTAGCGTGACCGTGGCCTGCTGGTCGCGGGTCAGGCCGAACAACTTCAGATCCCCGAACGCCAGCGTGCCCTTTTCGATGCGAGCATCCGGCAGCGCGACTTCGTAGTCGGCGCAACGCTCCCCGTCTTTGCCCTGGCCGATGGGCGCAATACAAGTGCCGAGGTACACCATGCAGTCGCGGACGAAAACATCGGTAGCCGCCTGCTCATTGACGGTGGAGAGCACGCCGAGATGCGGCATCATAAAAATGCTGTCGACCGAAAGCGTGGTGACACCGAGTGGCTCGTAGGCATCGACCATCATCAACATGGATTGGATGCGGCGCGGTGCGTGCGACAGGATGCCGCCGCTGCCGACGATCAAATCCAACTTCAACAAATCGATCAGGGTCTTGCCCGAAGTCCGTTGCTCGAACACATCCGAGATGGTGCGTTCCTGCTGCACGCCCTTGAGCGCGGTCGCCAGAGACTTATGATGGATCAACGCCAGCCGCAGGGCTTCGCGTGCGATGGCATGTTCGATCTGCAGCTCATCGAGCGACTGCGGGATGGTCGTAGGACGCACCATTTTGTTCTTAATGCGATTTCTGAGGGTCTGTTCGTCGATGGTGAACGGCACCCAGCGCATGATGTTGTCCAAGCCCGCTTCCGCCAGCACGTTCGAGATGCTGTAGGACATGCCGAGGTTGGCGCTGACCGTGCGGTTGAACAGGCCGTTGAACACCGAAAACACGTCGGTCGTCGCGCCGCCGATATCCACTCCGATCAGGTTGATGCCCTCACGCTTGGCGATGGTTTCCATGATGACGCCGACTGCGGCAGGAGTGGGCATGATGGGCGCGCCGGCCATCTCGATGAGTTTCTTGTAGCCCGGCGCCTGCTGCATGACGTGTTCGAGGAACAGGTCATGGATTTTGTTGCGGGCCGGCGCGAGGTTTTCGCGCTCGAGGACCGGCCGGATATTGTCGGCGAAATCCAAGGCGGTCTTCTCGCCTAAAATGGTCTTAATTTGTGGCCGAGCGTCTGTGTTGCCTGCGTACACGAGCGGTAGCCGGTAGGTGCTGCCGAACCGCGGCCGCGGATCAGCGGCGGCAATGTATTCGGCCATCTCCACCACGTGGGTCACGGCGCCGCCGTCGGTGCCCCCGGACATGAGGATCATGTCGGGCCGCATGGTGCGGATCCGTTCGATCTTTTCGTAGGGCAACCGTCCGTCGTTGGAGGCCAGCACGTCGATGACGATAGCGCCGGCGCCGAGTGCGGCGCGTTGGGCACTTTCGCCGGTCATGTTTTGCACCACGCCTGTGACCATCATCTGCAGTCCGCCGCCGGCGCTGCTCGTGGACACGTAAATGTCCACGCCTCGCTTCGGGTCGCCCTGCGTCGCGTGATTGGGAGTGATGATGCGGTCGCCGTCCAGAATCGTTCGGCCGGAGAGTTCTTCGATCTCCGCAATGGCGTTGAGTACGCCGCGGGTCACATCTTCGAAGGGGGCCTCCACGGTGGTCGGGGCTTCGCCGCGGTAGGTCTGGCGATATTCGTTGCCGACCTTTTCGATCAGAATGGCCTTGGTGGTCGTGCTGCCGCAGTCGGTCGCGACGATGACGTTCAACGGCTGCGCAGGGTTCGCTATGGCGGGAGACTGATGCGCTGCCGTCATCGAGCCGGCGCTCCCATGTCCGGTGCGGCTTTCGCTTCGATGAGCACGATGAGTCGGTGCAGAGAGTCCCGTCGTTCCAGCAGTCGTGCGACCTGCGCGAGCTCGCTCCCGGTCAGGATGCATTCGATGATGGGAGTGAGGAAGTGCAGCGCCTGGCTGCCGAGAAAATTCATCGGCCCGATGGATTCGAGAAATAATGCGGCCGGTGCAGCCATCCCGCGAGCCACGACCGCGTTGGCGATCCGGTCGAGAAGGGCGAGATCCTCTGTGGTGAAGGCAGGTTGTTCGGAACGCAGGGCGAAGGCATGGCGGAGACCTTGCCGGAAATTCTGTGCGCGACGAGATAAAAACCCCGATGAGAGGACAGCCATAAGTGCTTGTCAGATCAGCTTAAACGATTGATCCGGCATTATATGAAGGGGCCGGGGGAGAGTCAATCAATCGCCCCGCACAACCTGCGAGTGTCGCCTTACGGTTTCTTCGATTCATCCGGTGTATTGCCGGATGCGGACGAACAATTGATGCCGGCGAATGGATTGAGCGGATTGACGCGCGGCGAGCAGCGTTGTGCCTCGGGTGCGCCCTTGTCCCCTGCTGCCTGCGAACCGGTCGTCGGTTCGAGCAGATCGTTCGAGCCATGCTGTCGCAGATTCTGCTGATGGATCGGCGAGGTCGGCTGAGACGGGAGGAACGGGTTGGGTTGAACGTCCGGCTGAGCGGGCGGCGATTCTTCAACCGGTGGCGTGAAGCCGCCCGGCGGTGATGGTGATGGAGTCTTCACGACCGTACAGCCGCGTTTTCCCTTCGGTTGATCGGTCAGCATCGTGCCACCGTTCGGGCCTTCGCAGCTGTAGATCTTTGCCTGAACCGAGTTCGAGTGCAGCAAGAGGGCGAAGGTGATGGGCAGGAGATACATCCGGATCATCGTTAGTGTTCCCGAGCGGGATTGTAGGCAGATGACGAATGCCGACGACGGTCGAACGCCTATGATCTCGAGCGACTATAGGCGCGGAACGGAGATCTGTCAATCTGCAAGGGACGGCGCGGTAGGACATCAGCCGGGTGAACGTCCAAACCATTTCTTCATCAGGCCCAGCAGTCCGACCTCCGGTTCTGGCTCGCGATCCGGGTATTCCACCCAGAGTTCCTGTGAGCCGAGGTATACCCCATCGCGGTAGCTTTGCTGGCTGCGCAATTGCGTGTAGCCCTGTTCCTGGAGCACCCGGATCATGTATTGAAGAGCTTCGGGCGCGTTGGGTGCATCAGGGGTGACGATGTGTGTGGTTTCGTACCGCAGCCTCGCCTGATAGCCGGCGGCTGTCCGCACCAGCTCTACGGGGCGATTGAATCCCCGCTCTCTGGCGTCGAACCCGGCGAGTTGGTGTTTCTCTCCAGCCGACTCCGGCATTGGACGTTACAAGGCACGATACACGGCCAGCAGGTCGCTGAGCGCAATGGTCTTGTTCTTGAGGATGACGCGTTCCGCCCCCAGCACATCGAGCGCGGCGACCTTTTCGGTTCCACCCATCAGGCATTTGCTCCCGAGCGTAAGGACGCGTTCACATTCTTTTTCCACCTTGCCCTTCACGACGGGATTCACCTTGAGGATGTCCACCATTTTGGCCCGGGTCTCGCCCAGATGCTTTTGGAGTTCGGCCTCCGGGTATTCCTTGCGCGCCGCTTCATCCTCGCAGCGATCGATGTACTGGGTCAGAAAGACATAGAGCCGCACGAAGGTTTCGGCGATCTCGATGTGTTTCGGGGTCAGCTGGTTGTCTGCCATTGGGGCCTCCATTTACTGGGGTATCGGAATGATCGTTTGGCTGGTGCGACGTCGCGCGCGGGGCGATATCTCAGCATCACAGACGGACTTTGATATCAGTGCCCTCCACCGTGACTTCGTACGCCGTCACTTTGGCCGAAGGGTTATTGATACAAGCGCCCGTCTTCACGTTGAACTCCCAATTATGCCAAGGACAGGCCACCACGTCACCCACTACATCGCCTTCACCCAGCGGGCCGCCGCGATGCACACAGGTGTTATCGATCGCATAAAAGGTCCCGTCCACATTGAAGACGGCAATGGCTTTTCCGTTCACTTCCGCGACCATGCCGGCACCCGGCTTCACGTCGGCGGTTCCCGCGATCCTGATCAACTCGCCCATACATCCTCCCTGAGTACGTCAGTCTTTCCTAGTCCGGCTTCCGATCGGCGGCCGGCCGTTTGATTTTATCCAATAGACTCTCGATTCGGCTTTTGGCCGCCGACACGCCGCCCGTTTGCAGGGCTGCGGCGAGCTTAGCCGCGATCTCACGAAAGGCCTGGGCCTGCGGAGAATCGGGTTTGGCGACCACGATCGGATTGCCGGTATCACCACCGGCGCGAATGACGGGATCGATGGGGACCCGTCCGAGGAAGGGGATCCCAAGTTTCTCCGCCGCCCGTTCGCCTCCGCCATGGGAGAAGATTTCCGTCCGTTCTCCGCAATGGCCGCAGACGAAAAAGCTCATATTCTCCACGATGCCGAGCAGCGGCACGTTCACCTTTTGAAACATCATCATGCCCTTGCGCACATCGTGTAAGGCCACTTCCTGCGGCGTAGTTACGGTGACGGCGCCGGACAGATGCACGAGCTGGGTCAGGGTGAGCTGTGCATCTCCGGTCCCCGGAGGCAGATCGATCAACAAATAATCCAACTCGCCCCACAGCACGTCGCGGAAGAGTTGCTGGATCGCCGTGTGCACCATCGGGCCCCGCCATACGACGGCCGTGTCCTCCGGCACGAAAAATCCCATGGAAATCAGCTTGACGCCGTGGCTTTCGGCCGGCGCGATCTTGCCGTCTTTCTGTTCGGGGGTTTTCTCGACTCCCATCATCATCGGGATGTTGGGACCGTAAATATCCGCATCCAGCAATCCCACCTTGGCGCCGGTGAGGGCGAGGGCCACCGCCAGATTGACCGAGACCGTGGATTTGCCGACGCCGCCCTTGCCGCTGCTGACGGCGACGACGTGTTTGACTCCGGGAATGATATTGGGTCGGGCGGCCGCTTCTTCCTGGTGCGGTGCGCCGCCTTGTTCGTCTGCCATAGTAATGCCTCCTCCACCCCGCGAGCCCCGTTGGGATTCGCGGGTTTCTTTTCATATTAAGCTATCGACGCAGCGAAAAGAAATGGGTCGATCGGTGCAGGGCGCTGGCGAAGGTGAATGCGTCAGAGCGATGACAAAAAAACAACGGAGAGAATCGTCAAACCGTTCGCTCGGCGTGGCCGCAGCGAGACAGGAGAGGATGCGCAACACGTAGGGGTACGTTGAGGCTTATAGCGATGCGAGAGCAACGCCGGCAGGACTTTTCACCATCCGCTTATGTGCGTTCCCGGTGGAGGTTATAGGTCAACCCGACCAGCGAGAGCAGATAGATCAACCATTTGGACGGGTCGAAGTTGTACCAGTTCGATCCGTTCCGATAATCGTGCGAATAGGTGTGGTGATAATTATGGTAACCCTCGCCGAAGCTGATGAATGAGATCAGCCAACTGTCTCGACTGCTGTCCTGGGTGCCGTGCGGTTGGGTGCCGACCATGTGGCAGAGAGAGTTGATGGTAAAGGTGGAATTCAAGACCAAAACCGTACGCAACACGCCGGCGAGCAACAAACACCCGATGCCGCTCACGAACCCGCCGTTCATATAGCCCGCTACGAACGGCAACAGCAGGCCTGAGGCCACGATGGCCCAATAATTTTGGTGTTGCCACATAATGATCGGGTCGGTGCGTAGTTTCGCGGCGAAGCGGTCTTCACGATACGGGGTATTAATGAACAACCATCCTACATGACTATGCCAGAAACCTTTGCTCGCGTTGTACGGGTCGGCCTCCTCGTCCGTATGCGCGTGGTGGCGAACATGGTCGGCACACCAGAGAAGGGCGGAGTTTTGCACCGCCCACCCTCCCATCACCAACAGGCAGATCTTGATCCAGAGATGGCTCTCAAAACTGCGATGGGTGATCATGCGGTGATAGCCCACCGTGATCCCCATGCCGGTGACGATGTAGAGAATGCCCAGGAGCGTCCAATCCAGGGCGGTATAGTCATAGTAATAGGCGAAGAGCGGAACGCCGACGAAGGTCAGGATCGTGAGCACGGTAAAGAGGGCCACGGTGCCCCAGCAGACGGATTGTGTGGATGAGTCGGCCATCGTACTCCTTCGGAACCTGTGTGCAACTCATCGCCACAGTGCACCGCCAGACTAAGGGTGTCGGTCAAGGCAAACGGCGCACTGTAACGGAGCGGTTGTCAGATTTTCAAGAGGAGAGGTGTGTGAGCGAACTTCCGTATGACGTATAGAGGTGTGGTGATCCGGGATCAAATTCTCAAGCGGAGGGACGCGGTGTATACTGCAAAGAAGCACGCTTCACGTCGTCCGGGAGAATCATATGACTCTGGACCTTGCCCTGCTCGAACCCCGTATTCGCGCCATTGGTGAAGACTTGGCCCGCCGTTCCAGCGGGTTATCACCCGGCTTGTTCGATTCCCGCTGGTGGTCACAGGCCGCGATCAACCTGGCCATGAAAGATCCTGCGTTCAAGGCCCAGCTATTTCGATTCATCGATGTCTTGCCGTCGCTCAGGGATGATGCGCAGGTGGTGCGTCTGGCCGAGGAATATTTCGGCGACATGAGCGGGCACCTCTTCGGCGCCCAGTGGGGACTCAAGGCGCTCGCTTCGACGAAGCTGGGCGCATCGCTCAGCGGGAAGGCCATCCGGCATCAGGTCGAACAGATGGCGACCAGCTTTATTGCCGGCGTGTCCATCGAGCAGGCGGTGCCGGCGCTCAGAAAGTTATGGGAGGATGACCGGGCCTTTTCAGTCGATTTGCTCGGCGAAGCGAGTGTGAACGAACGGGAGGCGGACGCCTACCGGGATCGTTGTCTGACCGCATTGCGGATACTTGGCGATGTCTGCCCCACCTGGTCGCCCTCCTCGCTGCTCGAACGGGACCATCTCGGCCCGCTTCCCCGCGTGCAGTTGTCGGTCAAGATTTCGGCACTGTATTCGCAACTCGATCCCATCGATCCCGACTCCAGCTATCGCGCCGTGGCGGCACGCCTGCGACCGCTCCTGAATCTCGCCGGCACGCTTCCGGCGTCGATCATTTTCGATATGGAGCAGGCCGATACGAAGGAGTTGATTCTTTCCATCTTCATGCGCCTGTTCGAGGAGGAGCCGTACCGCACCTATCCCCATGCGGGCATTGCGCTGCAGGCCTATCGCACCGACACCCGGGCCGATGTGCAGCGATTACTGGCCTGGACGGAGCATCGACAGGTGCCGATCACGATTCGTCTGGTGAAGGGCGCGTACTGGGATTCCGATGCGACCCGGTATCGCCAGCATGGGTGGCCGATGCCGCTGTACGAGCAAAAGGCGCAGACCGATGTGAATTATGAATCGCTCGTTCGCGTCTTGCTCGAGCAGTCGCATCTGATCAGGCCGGCGTTCGGCACGCATAATCTTCGCAGCCTGGCCGTGGTCGAGGCGGTGGCGGAGGCCCTCAATTTGCCGCAGGCGGCCTGGGAATATCAAATGATCTATGGCATGGCGGAACCGTTTCAGCATGCCATGAACGACCGCGGCCGGCGCCTGCGGCTCTATGCGCCCGTCGGCGAACTCTTGCCCGGCATGGCCTATCTCGTCAGACGATTGTTGGAGAACACCTCCAACGAGTCTTTTTTGCGGAAAGAGTATGTGGAGTCGCAGCCGTTGTCGTTGTTGTTGTCCCCGCCTGAGGTCGCCCTGTCTCAGCCGGCAGGCTCGGCGCCAGGTGAGCCACGTTCCTCCCCCAGCGGCTCCTCCACCGAATTCATCAACGAACCGGTCGCGGATTTTTCGCGCGCGCCCGTCCGCGCCGCCATGGCCGGTGCGATTGATCGTCGTGAGAGGCAATTAGGGCAACGTCTCGATCTGCCGAAGCTGGCAGTTCATCTTCCGACAGGGCCGGATCTCTCGACGTATAATCCCAGTCGTCCGGATCAGCTCGTGGGGGTGGTGCAAAGTTATCAGCCCGCTGATGTGGCGGCGCTCATCAAGGTTGCCGGGGCTGACGCAGAAGCTTGGAGCCGCCGGAGGGTCGCGGAACGGGTCGCGGTGATGCGGAAGGCGGCCGCCCTGATGCGGGAGCAACGATGGGACCTGGCGGCTTGGGAGGTGTTTGAGGAAGGCAAACCCTGGCGAGAGGCTGACGCCGATGTGGCGGAGTCGATCGATTTCCTGGAGTATTACGCCGGCGAGATGGCACGACTTGATCCCCCACCCCGCTTGGGCCGTTATCCGGGTGAATTAAACGAGGTGTTCTGGAGCCCGCGTGGCGTGACGGTCGTGATTGCGCCCTGGAACTTCCCTCTGGCGATTCCGACCGGCATGGTCGCTGCGGCCCTCGTCGCAGGCAATCCCGTCCTGTTCAAGCCCTCGGAGCGGTCCTCGGCGTTAGGGTATCAACTGGCGCGGATTATGCTGGACGCCGGTGTGCCGAAGGGGGTGCTGCAATATGTTCCTGGCGGTCCGGAGCTCGGGCGCGAGTTGGTCTCCTCCGCTGCGGTGAACACGATTGCTTTTACCGGATCGAAGGACGTGGGCCTGGGCATCATGCAGGCGGCTGCGGTTCAGCAGCCGGGGCAACGTTTCGTGAAGCGGGTCATCGCCGAGATGGGTGGAAAGAACGCGATCATCGTCGATGAGACGGCTGATCTCGATGAAGCCGTGACAGGCGTGGTGCAATCCTTCACCGGGTATGCGGGGCAGAAGTGTTCCGCCTGTTCGCGGGTGATTGTGATCGATTCAATTCATGACGCGTTTCTTGAACGGCTCACCGATGCGGTGTTGAGCCTCCGTATCGGTATGGCCGATGATCCCGCGGCTCAAATGGGTCCGGTGATCGATGGACGAGCGAAGCAACGCATTCTGGAGTATCTCGAGATCGGCCGGCGTGAAGGGCGCGTGGTGGTAGACCGGTCGGCAGAAGGACCTGGATATTCAGTCGGGCCGGTAGTGATTGCGGACATTGAATCCGCGCACCGGTTGGCCCAGGAAGAAATTTTCGGTCCGATCCTGGCCGTGATGCGCGCCGCCTCGTTCGACCAGGCGTTGGACTATGCCAACGGCACTGCCTACGCGCTGACCGGCGGGCTCTATTCGCGCAGTCCCCGGCATATTGATCGCGCCCGTGAGGCGTTTGATGTCGGGAATCTGTACATCAACCGCCCGATTACCGGGGCCCTGGTCGGCCGCCAACCGTTCGGCGGGCACCGGTTATCTGGCGTAGGCGCGAAGGCCGGGGGCGAAGAGTACCTGAAACAGTTTCTTGTTGCTCGCGTCGTCAGCGAACAAACCCTCCGGCGCGGGTTCGTGCCGACCCTGTAGCCCCGGCGCCGATTTCACGCTGACTTCTTCCAGCTCCTCGGTGATGTCGGTGATGTTTCCGCGATCGTCCTTGAGCGCAGCCAATTCCTGCCGTTCGATATACTTGACCAGTCCCACGCCTTTGGCGAACCAAGCCGTCATCACATCAGTGCCGACCGCCGTCCGATCGACGGAGGAAAGCCGGATCTTCAGCGTCATTTTCGCTTCCACGCGCACCGCATCGGGATAGGTTCCTGCCGGAACGGTGATCGGTTCTTGCCCGAGGACCGTTGAAAGCCCCTCTACGTCGACCTTTTCATTAGTGCCGTCCCCGTCGATATCACTGCCAAAGTCGATATCGGTGCGGTTGAACTGTTGGAACGATTGAGCCACCTTCATCGGGAAGCGAATGATCTGATAAGGCGTCAATTGTTTTTCTAACGGTGTTCCCGGTTCCGAACCGTAATAGACGACGCCGGCTGCATCGCGACGGTAGAAACTATCGGAGGGACCATGGTTACCGGGGTTGGTGTCGTGAAAGACGGTGACAACTAGGCCGCCCTTCAGGGTACGGGTGCCCGTCACCGATGAGACGTTGCTGAAATATTTGTTCTCGATGGTTTGCAGCGGCCCTTCCGAAATCTGCCCGCGATATTGCCAGCGCGTGCCGACGGTGTCGGGGAAATAGTCTGCGGATTGGGCGATGACTTGCCCTGCTTCGGTGGCAGAGGCCCGGTCCTGTCCAATGAGGATGGCCGCGGAACCGAAAATGCCCACGGCGATCAGGGTTGAGCGAATCAGGTTCTGAGCAATCACAGCGAGCCTCCAGTCAAAAAATCACGGTACCATACCCGAACTTCCGCGGCAAGCCAGCTCATGCCGCCTTGCCTTCTCCTCGTCCCGCTCGCATAATCGCTCGCCGTGAACCTCGAACTCCAGGTCTCAGCTCCTTCTCCTGACGAACTCCGGACGGTGGTGGTCACCGGCGGATCCGGCGGGATCGGCCGCGCTCTGTGCCTTGCCTTCGCCCGCGCCGGCTTTTGGGTGGGCGTCCACTATTGTCGACACCAAGAGTCGGCAGAGAGGACGCTGACCGAGCTTTCCGTAGAGGGGGGGAAGGGAGCGCTCTACCAGGCGGACATCCGATCTCGCGGGGAGATTCAGGCGATGATCGATGCCATACAGGCACGGCAGGGCCGCCTCGATGTACTGGTGTGCAATGCCGGTGTCGCGTCGAGCCATCTCCTGCTGCGCTGTCCGGAAGATGAATGGCAGCGCGTGATCGACACCAACCTGACCGGAACTTATCGATGCCTGACGGCGGCGGCGGCGGTCATGATGACCCAGGGCGGTGGATCCATGATGGTCATCGGATCTTATGCCGGATTACATGGAATGAACGGACAAGCTGCCTATGCGGCCTCCAAGGCCGGCCTGGTGGGGCTCGTGCAGACCGCGGCACGCGAATGGGGGCCACACAATATCCGCGTGAATCTGGTATGCCCTGGGTGGCAGCCGACCGCGCTGGCCGGTGATGCATTTCCTTCCTCCGACCAGCTGAGTGATCATGTGCTGGGACATGTCTCGAATCTGGAGGATGTGAGCCGCACGATCTGTCACCTTGCCCAGCTCCCGGGCTTGTCGGGACAATTGATGAACTTGGACAGCCGACTCCTCTAAGCGACGGTCGAATCGGCCGCACATGGAATAGGAATGACACACACGACGGGCGTATTTGTGACGGGTACCGACACGGGTGTCGGTAAGACGCTCGTGTCCGCCGCATTGGTCCGCAGGCTCGTGCAGTTGGGCTGTTCAGTCGGTGTGATGAAGCCGGTCGAAACCGGGGTGGATTCGGACACATCGGATCACAGCGACGCCCCTCGGCTGATGGCGGCCGCCAGTGTGAAGGATTCGCTCGACCTTGTATCGCCTTACCGTTTTCCCGCGCCCTTGGCCCCCTTTTCTGCCGCTTCGGCGCAAGGGCGGGTGATCGAACTCAGTGAAATTGTCCGATGCTATGATCACTTGGCCGCGCGGTATCCTTGCGTCGTCGTGGAAGGTGCGGGCGGCCTGCTCGTCCCGATGGATAGCCAATGGGATATGAGTGATCTGGTAAGCCGTCTCGGGCTTCCCGTCGTGCTGGTGGGGCGAGTCGGCCTTGGTGGAATCAACCATGCGCTCCTGACATTGGAGGCGCTCGAGCGTCGAAAGATCTCAGTCGTTGCGCTGTTGTTGAATGAAACAGCGGCTCCCGTCGGCTCCATGCAACAGGAGCAACAGGCATCCACTGTGGCGTTGTTGCGCGAGCGGGTCTCGGTGCCCCTGCTCGGTCCGTTATCCTATCAATCTCGCGTGAATTGTGCTTGGACTGATGCCGTGGAGATGGCTGCCTGCAGTCTCCCCATCGGCCGTTTGGCCGACATGGTCATGACCAGGGTTGCTGGAAGGCCTTGATCGCCCGCTCCAGATCAGGGGCCTTGAGAATTGCCGAAATCACCGCTACTCCATTCGCCCCTGCCGCCATCAGTTCCGCGACATGCTGAGGAACAATGCCCCCAATGGCGAAGATGGGCAAGCGGGTCATTGCGCGGGCCGCGCGGAGTCCTTCGACACCCACAACCGGGTCATGATCGGCCTTCGTGACCGTATTGAAAATCGGCCCGAAACCGATGTAGTCCGGTTGCCCCGCAACCGCCTCTCTCACCTGGTCCAGGTTGTGAGTCGAGAGTCCGATGATTTTCTCCGGGCCCAATAGACGCCGCGCGTCGGCCAGGGGAAGATCCTCTTGTCCCAGGTGCACCCCGTCCGCTTTGACGGCCAATGCCAAGTCGCAACGGTCGTTGATGAGCAGCGTCACCCCGACTTCGGTCGCCGCCTGACGCAGTGCGAGCGCTTGCGCGTAGGCTTCTTTCATCGTGGCCTGTTTGTCGCGGTATTGAAACAGGCGTACTCCCGCTGCCGCGGCTACCCGCAGCACGTCAGTGAGCGGGCGTTCCGGCCTGACGGTCGGATCGAGGATGAGATACAGCCCTCTGAGACTGGGTTGTCGAGCGGACTGAGCCGTGGCGCGCTCCCTGGTGTCGTAGACTGATTACGCAGACTGGCCGGCAAGAAAGCGGTCGAGGAATGTCGTGGAGACATGCCCTTTTTGGAAATCAGGGTCGTTGAAAATCTTCCGATGGAGCGGGATCGTCGTTTTAATCCCTTCGATGACGAACTCGTCCAGCGCGCGGCGCATACGGGCCATCGCTTCCTGACGGTCGCGCCCATGGGTAATCAATTTGGCGATGAGGGAGTCGTAATATGGGACCACAATCGCGTTCGGTTCCATTGCTGAATCGACGCGGATGCCCATGCCACCAGGGGCTGAGTATTTGGTGATCTGTCCCGGGCAGGGCGTGAATTTTTCGGGGTCTTCGGCGTTGATCCGGCATTCGAAACTGTGCCCGTTCAGTTTGATGTCAGGTTGCTTGAACGAAAGCGGCAGTCCCGACGCGATGCGAATTTGTTCTTTCACGAGATCGATGCCGGTCACCATTTCCGTAATCGGGTGTTCGACCTGGATGCGCGTGTTCACTTCCATGAAGAAAAAATTACGGTCTTTATCGAGCAGAAATTCAACCGTGCCGACGTTACAGTATCGAATAGCTTTGACGGCCTCGACGGCTGTCCGGCCGATTTCGCGCCGCAGCCGTTCGTCGATGGCCGGGGACGGGGTTTCTTCTACGAGTTTCTGGTGGCGACGTTGGATCGAGCAATCGCGTTCACCGAGATGAACGACATGGCCGCGGTTGTCGGCCACGATCTGCACCTCGATATGCCGGGGTTCGAGAAAATAGCGTTCGAGGTAGACGCCATCATGACCGAAGGTGGACTTGGCCTCCGCTTGCGCTGCTTGGAAGGCCCGGGCTAACTCTTCGGGCTTGTTCACGACGCGCATCCCGCGCCCGCCGCCCCCGGCAGACGCTTTGATGATCACGGGGAACCCGATGGTCTTGGCCGCCTCTTGGGCATCCTGTTCGCTCCGCAGTTCGCCGGGACTGCCGGGCGTGACCGGGAGGCCTTTCTTCGCTACGACTTCACGCGCTTTGGATTTGTCGCCCATCAAGGCGATGTTTTCCGAAGTGGGCCCGATGAACTTGACGCCGATCGACTCGCAGACTTCGGCGAAGTGTGCGTTTTCGGACAGAAAGCCATAGCCGGGATGAATGGCGTCGGCGCCGGTCACCTCGGCTGCGCTGAGGACATTCGGAATGTTGCGATAGCTGAGGGCGGCTTCAGGAGGGCCCACGCAGACATGTTCGTCCGCGGCCCGCACATGCAGGCTTGCGGCATCAGCCTCGGAATGAATCGCCACCGTCTTGATGCCGAGCTCTTTACAGGCCCGGATAACCCTTAGGGCGATCTCTCCGCGATTGGCAACCAATACTTTTTTAAACACGGATACTCCGATGCGAGTCTAGCTGTGCGTCTGCGTTAGTCTGCCGCTGTCCGTCGTGCTCGGTCAGCCCCTACAACGATCATTGCCGGTCGGCGTCCGCCGGTCGCAGGTGGAATAGGCGTCATGAGGCTGGTGCGTCCAGGACGGGTCTCGTCACGAATCCCCATGACCTCTGCGGCTAGGGCGTGGCGCTGGGGTCTATCAAGAAGAGCGGTTGTCCATACTCGACGGGCTTGGTGCTTTCCGCCAGAACTTTAGTGATGCGTCCGTCGGCTTCAGACTCAATTTCGTTCATGAGCTTCATGGCTTCGACGATGCACAACACCTGGCCCTTCTTCACGTAGTCCCCCTCCTCCACATACGGGTCTGCGTCAGGCGAGGGAGAGCGGTAGAAAGTGCCAACGATGGGTGAAGTAATCGTCACCTGGCCGTCCGTCTCTGCCGAGGGGCGGGTTTGCGCCGTTGGCGCCGCGCCGGGCGTCGATGATTGGGTGTGGACGGCTTCCACGGAGTGCGACGTCGTGGCGCGCACGGGCGGCTCATGCCGGATCCGGATCCGCATGCCGCTGCGCTCAATTTCCAATTCGGTCAGATGGTTTCGTTTCAGGAGATCGGCCAGCTGCTGAATCTGCGCGGCCTGGTCGGAATTCAAGATCATCTGGTCGGCCGCAGACGTTCGAGGCGCAAATGCGCTCGGCAGCACAATGGGTTTCCCGGCAGCTCGGCTTTTGCCGGTCTTTTTACGTGATGAGCTCAACGCACGCGCTCCACAAATTCACGGGTTCTGGTATCGATGCGAATGACTTCCCCGATTTCCAGATAGAGAGGCACCTTGATCGTGGCTCCGGTTTCGACAATGACCGGTTTACTGCCACCGGAGGCCGTATCGCCGCGCACGCCCGGTTCGCCGTCGACCACTTTCAGTTCGATGAAGTTCGGCAGGAGAACGGTGATGGGGCGGTGCTCATAGATGAGGATCTTAGCGATCATGTTCTCTTTGAGCAGATCGGCATTGCTGCCCAGCTGACTCTTTTCGTACGTTGACTGCTCATACGTTTCGGTATCCATGAACGTATAGGAGTCGTTCGTGGCATACAGGAACTGCATGTCGCATTCTTCGATCTGGGGTGTGTCGAATTTTTCCCCAGAGCGAAAGGTCCGGTCGAGTACATTGCCGGAGAGATAGCTTTTCAGCTTCGTCCGCACGAATGCTCCACCCTTGCCGGGTTTGACGTGTTGAAATTCCACGATATAAAAGGGTTGTCCCTCTACCATTAATGGGCTGCCGTTCCGGAACTCTGCGGTCGAAATCACAACAACTCTCCTTGGTGCAACAAATTCAGCGGCGCAAAGCCGCGGGTTTTCTTCTTACGTTTCGCAGACGCGAGGGTGTGCTCTTGGACGCCAGATGCGTGGTCAAGGCCTCCAGCGCCAGCAAGTATCCGGGTGGGCCGAAACCCGCAATCTGGCCCAGTGCGACCCCCGCGATGAAGGAGTGATGGCGAAACTCCTCCCGCTGATGGATGTTCGACAGGTGGACTTCGACCGTCGGCAGGGCCACGGCGGCAATCGCATCACGTATCGCAATGCTCGTATGCGTGTATGCGGCCGGATTGATGATGATCCCGTCGAAATGTCCCCTGGCGTTTTGAATCCAGGTGACCAATTCCCCTTCTACATTGGACTGCTTGGTTTGTACCGCAATCCCCAGTTCCGCGCTCCGGCGGGTAATGGACTTGTCGATGTCGGGTAACGACACCTGCCCATAGACGGAAGGTTCCCTCGTCCCCAGGAGATTGAGATTGGGACCATGAAGCACAAGTAGCCGCAGCATGTGTCTGTCGCGCGCCTCGGTTAGCACTAGGCTGCAATGGATAGGGATGCCAGCAGCGGCGGCATTCTAACAGGCTGTCAGGGGTGGGTCAAACGCTGAAACAGGTCAGAAGGAGCGCTGGAGTCGATGGGCGTCCACGCGACGCCTTGCTTGAATGGTGCCAAGCCACGTTTCAAGACGCGCAATCGTGGCGGCATGTTGAACGACGGGAGGTGTAGGGACCTGGTCTGGTGTGGGGCCAGCTATCGACACGGCGGGCAACTGGGCCTCCGAGGGAGCTGGCTCCGCAGCTGACCGTCCGTGAGCAACTGCTGAAACCTTGGCAGTAATTGCTTCCGTGGCGAGGCGTTTCTTGTCACGTTTCGAGCGCGGGGGATCCTCCGGCGCGCCGGTCACGTTCCGCTTGAGCGCCAGGGCTTCCTCGTCGAAGGGATTCGCGTTCAGAATGGCGGTGCAGGAACGGAGGGCCAACTCGACCTGTCCCTCCCCCTGGTAGAGCTTGGCGAGAATGCGGTGTGCGCGAAGATTGTCGGGGCGTTGTGTGACGACTTCTTCGAGAACGGTCTTGGCTTTTGCCGATTGGCCCAGTTGCTCGTACACCCGGCCAAGTGCAGCCATGGCCGTCAAGAATCCCGGATAGACCTTGAGGCCGTCTTCAAGCACGCCCGCGGCTTCCTGCCACATGCCGGCCTTGATGTATTCGTCGGCCAGAGGAAGGAAGTCTTTCGATCGAGGGTCCTTGGCGACGGCCGTTGCCAGACGGTCGATTTCCGCGGCAATGGAGGGGGCGATTCGCGGTGGTGACGACACGTTCTACTCCTCGCGGGCGGGAAGCGTTTTGAGGGTTACCGGCCGGTCTGTACAGTCAGTATCCGGTCAAGTATGCAGTCTGCAACTTCGCGCTTGGGCAAGAGCGGGAGTTCCTCGGGAGCACCTTCACGGGTGAGCAAGACGACCCGGTTGGTATCCGATCCGAACCCCGACCCTGCCGCTGTCACATCATTGGCGACCAGCAGATCAACGCCCTTAGCATGCAGCTTTTCCTGGGCATGGGCAAGGAGATCCTCAGTTTCCGCGGCGAATCCGACGAGCACCTGACTCGTCCGGCGTTCGCCTAATTCGCGGAGAATATCGTCGGTCGCTTCGAGTTCGAGCTGAGTGAGCGGGCCGCGCCGCTTCTTGATCTTTCGCGCGGAGGGCGTTGCGGGACGAAAGTCTGCCACAGCGGCGGCCATGATGACGGTATCGCTCCAGGCGAATCGGTGCACGATTGCCTTCCGCATCTCTTCGGCTGTGGTCACCGGGCAATATTCGATTCCGGCGGGTGAGGGCAGCGCTGTCGGGCCTGAGACCAGCACGACTTCAGCGCCGCGGGCCCGGGCGGCTTCGGCCAGAGCGTATCCCATTTTTCCAGACGACCGGTTGGAAATGAACCGTACGGGGTCGATGGCTTCCTGGGTCGGGCCGGCTGAAATGAGCACTTTACGGCCTGACCAATCACGGCGGGGGTGAACGGCATTGTGAACCGCTGCCAGGATCCGTTGCTCATCAGCCAACCGTCCCTGACCCAGGCGGCCTGACGCCAGAGGACCATTCTCCGGTTCTACGATGATCGCACCGCGTGTTCGCAAGGCGGCGACATGTTCCACGACGGTGGGATGCTGCCACATATCCCCGTCCATGGCAGGCACGAAAATCACCGGACATTGGGTGGTGAGAAGCATGGTGGAAAGGAGATCGTCTGCGAGGCCGAGCGCAGCCTTGGCGAGGCAATTGGCCGTGGCCGGAGCAATGACGATTGCATCCGCCTGCTCAGGCAAAGACAGGTGAAGCATCTCCTGGTGGGCCTCGAAGAGGTCCGTCGCCACATGGGCTCCGGACAACACCTCAAATGTCAGGGGGGTGACAAACCGGCAGGCGCCGGCCGTCATCACGACCGTGACCGTCGCAGCTTCGCGACTGAGCAGGCGCAGGAGACTCACCGCTTTATAGGCGGCAATACTCCCCGTGACGCCGAGCACGAGACGGACACCGGAAAGTGAGGGGCCGGTGGTCTGCACGAAGGGGAACTACTCCTCGGCCTCCGGGGCGGCGACGGGCTTGGGGGTATCGTCGACGTAGACGCTCAGTTCCTTCTTGATCTCTTTGGCGTCTTCTCCGGTCATCATAGCCAGGCGTTCGGTTTCGCCTTCCTTCACGCGCTTGGATTCCTTGATCGCATCGCGGGCTTCCTTGCCGACCAGGAACTTCACCTTGTGTCGCAGCACTTCATCCAGGGCGATGCTGGTTTCCTTCGTGAATTTTGACGGACCGGTCATGCGGGCACCCTGGACCAATTGTTTGGCGCGCTGCGCCGCGACGATCACCAGCCGGTGGCGCGAATCGAATTCGCCGGTGGCGTATTCCGGTAACAATGACAACATTTCACCCATGATGCATGTGCTCCTTTGATGCGGGGGCGGAGGAGGCATTCCCCTGCTTGCCCTCTTTGTCGAGAATAAACTTTTCTTCCAGCCAGGTCATGTTCAGGCGTTTCGTCTTGATCCGTTCCGCCAGGAAAATGCTCTCGAGTTCTTTCAGCGATTGTTTCAAATCATCATTGCGGACGATATAGTAATACTCGCGATAGCTCCACACCTCTTCCTTGGCCTTTTGCAGGCGCCGTTGAATTTCTTCCGGCGAGTCACCGGCCCTGTTCTGGAGCCTTGTTCTCAACGTGTCGAACGAGGGCGGAAGAATGAAAATATAGACGCCGTCCTCGAATTTCTTTTTCACGGAACGGGCACCCTGTACGTCGATTTCGAGCAGCACATCGATGCCCTGCTCCAGTTTTTCCGTCAATTCCTTGCGGGGCGTTCCGTACAAGTTGCCATAGACGTGAGCCCATTCCACGAACTCGTTCCGATCGATCATCTTCCGGAACGAGGATTCATCCAGGAAATGGTAATCCTGTCCATCCACCTCCCCCGGCCGAGGCTTGCGGGTCGTGTAGGAGATTGAATGCCACAATCCAGGTACGTTGGCCGTGATCTGTTTGCACAGCGTCGTTTTTCCGCTCCCCGATGGGGCTGAAATGATGAACAGGATGCCCCGCCGAACTTGAGGTGGTTTCTCGTGAGATGGAACGGGCGCAGTGCTCATAGATGATTCAGTGCCGGCTCGGCGCCGACATCACTCCACATTCTGAACTTGTTCGCGCAATTTTTCCAGCTCGGCTTTCATGCGGACGACCAGCGCGGCAATCTCCGCATCATTGGCTTTCGAGCCGATGGTGTTTACTTCCCGACCCATTTCCTGAAGTAGAAACTCCAGCGTCTTCCCCACGGACTCCTGACTCTGGAGCGTCTGGTCGAACTGTACCATATGTGACTCAAGTCTGACCAATTCTTCCGAGATGTCGGACCGGTCTGCATACACAGCCAGTTCCTGCTGGAGACGGGCCGGATCCGGCAGCTCGCCCTGCAGGAGGGCCTCGATCCGTGCTTTCATGCGATCAAAGGAGATTTTTGCGAGCTCCGGAGCCTTCTTTGCCACGACTGATTTGGCCGACCGGATCGCGTCCAGGTGAACGGCCAGGTCTTTGGCCAGTGCGTCCCCTTCCCGTTTGCGCATCTTCTCCAGGTCGGTCAGGGCTCCGCCCAGTACGCGCAACACGGTCTTGCCCGCATGATCCGCATCGACCGGTTCATCGGTAATGGAGATGATGTCGCGAAATCCAGTGAGCACCGACATATCCACGGCGCCCCGCAATCCGAGTGTCTTCTGCAGTTTTTTGAGAGCTGTATAATATTGTTTGGCGAGCGCCTGATCGATCTGGACGGTTTTCAGGCTGCCCCCGGCGGCCTGGACCGACACCGACACATCGACTCTCCCCCGCAGGCAGCGTTGTTGGACGGCCTTGCGAATCTGGTCTTCCAATTGCGCCAAGGATCGAGGCACCCGGACCGCCACCTCCAGAAACCGGTGGTTAACCGAACGAATCTCTACGGTGACACCAGTCTGTTGCGAGGTACCGTCCTTTTTCCCATATCCCGTCATACTTCGGATCATCGTGCGATTTTCCCTTCCCAATGGCAATCGGTGTACAGCGGGCAGAGCCCGCATTTCGGGGCGCGCGCAAGGCAGACATAGCGCCCGTGCAGGAGGAGTCGCTGCGACCCTTCGGTCCATTTCTCCGCGGGTAGCAACTGCTGCAGGTCCAACTCGACTTTCTCCGGATCCGTATGGCGCGTGAGCTGTAGTCGCCCCGCCACTCGCTTCACATGGGTGTCGACCACCACGGCCGGCTTCTCGAACGCATTGCCGAGCAAGACGTTGGCGGTTTTACGCCCGACTCCGGGCAGTCCGGTGAGCGCCTCCATCGTATCCGGCACCTTGCCCTGAAATGTGTCGACCACGGCTTTCGCACAGTGAATGAGATTCTTGGCCTTGGTTTTAAAAAAACCGGTCGGACGAATCAATGCCTCCAATTCCACCGGGTCAGCCGCCGCATAGTCGTGCGGCCGCCGATATCGACGAAAGAGAGCCGGTGTGACCTGGTTCACGCGCTGATCGGTGCATTGCGCGGAGAGAATCGTGGCGACGAGCAGCTCCCAGGGCGTGTGGTGGTCCAACTCGACTTTCATGGCCGGTGCGGTTGCCCGCAACGTCTGGAGCATTCGCGCGAGGCGGCGCTTGTTGGTCTGAGCGGACCGGTGATGTGTGGCGGCGGATTTCATGATGCGCTGCTGGTGGCAGTCAATTGTGCGGTGGTCAGGGGTGAGATGCAAGTGCCAGATCCGTGGGCGGCTTGTCGGAATCTGCTTCGTGCGAAAGGAGGCTTGGAGCAGCGGGTAACAGTGTTTCCAGGTGCGCGATCAAGGGCCGCAGGGTCTCCCGGTCCAAGGCTGAGACGGCAATGCCATGATACCGTTTGCAGAGCACTTCCGCCTGGTGGGCCGAAAGTCGATCGCATTTGTTCAACACCATGACGCGGGGAATCGTGTCCATCTGAAGCGATTGCAGGACAGTGTCCACTGCCGTAATTTGCTGATCGAGGTTCTGTGCGGAGGCATCAACGACGTGCAGCAGCATGTCGGCATCGCGCAATTCATCCAACGTGGTGCGGAAGGCGCCCACCAGATCCTTGGGAAGGTCCCGGATAAATCCGACCGTATCGGTCACAATGACTTCCCGATCATGCGGAAAGCGCAGGCGCCGGCTCGTGGTGTCCAGCGTTTCAAACAGGCGGTCCTGCGCAGGGATCTGGCTATGGGTCAATGTGTTGAGCAGGGTCGATTTGCCCGCATTCGTGTAGCCCACGATGGAGAGAATGGGGAGCGACTGGCGGAGGCGTCTGGCCCGACGCTGATCTTGATGGCGGGCGACGTCATCGATCTCGCGTTCCAGATGGGCGATACGGTCGCGGATACGCCGGCGATCGGTTTCCAATTTGGTTTCGCCCGGTCCGCGTGTGCCGATGCCTCCGCCGAGCCGTGACAATGAGGTGCCATGCCCAGAGAGCCGCGGCAAGAGATACCGAAGCTGAGCCAATTCGACTTGAACTTTGCCTTCCCGCGTGTGCGCCCGCCGGGCGAAAATATCCAGAATAAGCTGAGTGCGATCGATGACCTTCAGGTCCGTTACTTCGGAAATCGCCCGTGCCTGTGCCGGAGCCAGGTCCTGGTCGAAGATAATGAGGTCGGCCCCTTTTTGCAACGCGCGCATGACGACTTCTTTCAGTTTGCCCTTGCCGATCAGATATCTCTCGTAGCCTTCGTGGGTACGTTGCGCAACACGATCCAAGACACGCACGCCCGCTGATTCAGCGAGCTCGGTCAATTCCTCTAAGTGCTCATCCTGTTCGGCGTGGCTCGTAGGTGCCGCGCTGACAAGAATGGCCGATTCGATGCCCCCCGCGACGTCGTGTTGGGTATCCGATCGCTGCATGTCGCTTTCGAGCGCATGGAGAAACGTGTCCAGTTGCAGATCGACATCATGGAAGGGGACCGGTTTCAGGATGCGGCAGACCTCGCCTTGTTGATTGGGCGGAAGCAGGTGCGCGAGATGCAAGAGGCTGGGTTCCCCCGACTCAGTCACACCCAGGGCTCCGATCATGTCCAATCGCAGCAGCCCTAAGTGAGTGAGGTCTTCCTGACTTAACGGCTCGCCATGGAGATGCGTTCGAATGAGACGGAGGCCGCGCAATGAATGAGATCCGACTCTGAATTTGGCGAGTGATTCGAACGTGGGCGCGCACCCTGCCCCCACCAAGATTTGTTCAACGGCTCCGCGGCGCGTGATCAGGAGTCCGATGGGACGGCGAATGTCACGTGAGAGCTGGGTGGTCGTTCGGGCCAACTCGGCAGTGAGTACGACCGAGGCAGGGATA
The DNA here is from genome assembly GCA_964556305.1 of uncultured Nitrospira sp. GTDB lineage: Bacteria > Nitrospirota > Nitrospiria > Nitrospirales > Nitrospiraceae > Nitrospira_A. The sequence goes on from CAZKVY010000041.1 coordinate 26,916, forward strand.
CGACGGCGATACAGTCGTTCCAGCGCCGCGAGATGGCTGGCCTTCAGGCCGCTGACATGTCCATGAATAGTGGCGATGAGAGTGCTCCTTGCGACGCGAACGTTAGGATTTTCGACGGGCTGCTCCGCTCCCTGACCAGGCCGGCAAGGCGCAATCGGGCATGGCTTCGCAGTCGAAGGACGCGAGATTGCCCTGGGAGAGCGCCCGTTGCCCAGCCGCTGCAATCATGGCCGCGTTGTCGGTGCAGTACGAGAGCGCAGGCAAGCCCAACTCAATCCCCTCCTTGGCGGCTCGCTCGGTCAATCGGCCTCGGAGCCGCGAATTGGCTGACACCCCGCCCACTACGGCGAGGGCTGACACTCCTGCCCGTTGCACAGCGGCAAACGCCTGTCCGACAAGGACATCCACGATCGCTTCCTGATATGCCGCGGCTAGATCGGACTGTTGTTGGGCAATCGCGTCAAGACTCATACCCTGGAGGTGATAGAGGAGGGCGGTTTTGAGCCCGCTGAAACTAAAATCAAACTGGCTGGTTCTGACGCGTGAGCGCGGGAACCGCACCGCAGTGGGGCAACCTTTCCGAGCTGCGGCATCAATGAGCGGGCCGCCCGGGTACCCGAGACCGAGCATCTGCGCGCCTTTATCAAAGGCTTCGCCTGCGGCATCGTCGATGGTGCGGCCCATGAGGTGAAATCCGCCTTGCTCTTCCGCGTGAAAGAGATGCGTGTGCCCCCCTGATGCGATCAGCACCACACAGTTTCTCGGGAATGCCGGGCGATTGATCCAGGCGGATGCGATGTGCCCTTCCAGGTGACTGACGCCTACCAGCGGAATGCCCAGGGCATAAGCCGTCGATTTGGCATAACTGAGGCCGACCAGAAGGGCGCCTGCCAGACCGGGTCCTTGTGTGACGGCAATCGCGCGCAGATTCCGCCATCCGAGACCGGCTTCCTCGAGTGCCCTGCGAGTCACCTGGTCTATGTTTTGGATATGCGCTCGCGATGCGAGTTCCGGCACCACCCCGCCAAACCGCTCATGCACGGCCTGTTGCGACGAAATGATGTTGGAGAGGACATGTCCATTCCCATCAAGGACAGCACCGGCAGTTTCATCACAGGAGGTTTCAATGCCGAGGATGGGACCGAGGATTATTGCCGAAGCAGGACTATTCATACGGCAGAGCAGCGCCGCCTTTCCGGAATGACGAGCCGTTCGATCGTCCGTGACGTCCCGCCGTGAAAAGCGACAACCCCCGGGTCCGGTTGGGGACCGCGGGGGTTGCCGGGTGGTGTTCAGGATTCCAACGACCGATCGATCCTATTGTGATCAGCGCTCGCGTAATTACACGCCCGCCATGGCTTCCTGTTCAATGAAGGCCGGCGCTCCGTCGCGCAAGACCACCTTAATCTTTCGGTTGTCTTTGAAACGACCCTTAATGAGCTCTTCAGACAACGGATCACCAATCGCCCGTTGAATGATGCGGCGCATAGGACGTGCACCGTACAACGGTTCATATCCTTCCTTGATCAGCCACTGTTTCACTTCGTCATCCACCTCGATGCTCACGCTCTTGTCAATGAGGCGGAGATTCAGCTCATGCAGCAGAATATCCAGGATATGGATCAGGTGTTCCTTCTCCAGTGAGTGGAAGACCACGATTTCGTCGATGCGGTTCAAGAATTCAGGGCTGAAGGATCGGCGGAGCTCGCCCATCACCTCATCCTTCTTGCGCAACGCTTGTCCGCCCTTTTCGTCATTTTGGAATCCCAGCGAGACTCCCTTTTGAATCAATTTGGTGCCGATGTTGGACGTCATGATGACGACCGTGTTCTTGAAATCGACTTTTCGACCCAGGCTGTCCGTAAGGACGCCGTCATCGAGCACTTGCAACAGGACGTTAAACACATCCGGATGCGCCTTTTCGATTTCGTCGAACAGCACCACTGAATATGGCCGACGGCGAACCTTTTCAGTCAGCTGTCCGCCCTCCTCGTAGCCGACATAACCCGGAGGAGCTCCGAACAGCCGCGAACTGGTGAATTTTTCCTGGTATTCCGACATGTCGATGCGGATAAGCGCATCTTCACTGTTGAAGAGGAACTCCGCCAGGGTGCGCGCCAACTCTGTTTTTCCAACACCGGTCGGACCGAGGAATATAAAGGAGCCGATGGGCTTCTTCGCTTCCTTGAGGCCTGCTCGGGATCGACGAATCGCGCGGGCAACCGCCGAGATGGCTTCGTTTTGTCCGATGACCCGCTTGTGGAGAAATTCTTCCATGCGGAGCAACTTGTTGGACTCTTCTTCTTCGAGCTTGAAGAGCGGAATGCCGGTCATTTTGGACACGACATACGCGACTTCTTCCTTGCCGATGGTCGGCTTGTGTTTTTCCTGATTCTTCTTCCACTCGCGCTTGGATTCGTCGAGCAGTTTCCGCAGACGCTCTTCTTCCTCCCGGTGACGAACGGCTTCCTCGAAATTTTGCATCGAGATGGCGAGTTCCTTTTCACGGGAGATCTTCTTGAGCTCTTGCTCCAGAGCTTTGAGCTCAGAAGGCAGCGCATAGGTCTGCAACTTGGCGCGGGAACCGGTTTCGTCGATCAGATCGATGGCCTTGTCCGGCAGGAACCGGTCGGTGATATATCGATCTGCCAATTTGACGGCTTCCACGATAGCGTCTTCGGTAATTTCGACGCCATGGTGTTCTTCGTACCTATCACGCAAGCCCTGGATGATGCGAACGGTCTCATCCGTGCTCGGCGGTTGCACATGAATGGGCTGGAAGCGGCGCTTGAGGGCGCCGTCCTTTTCGATGTGCTTGCGATATTCGTCCAGGGTCGTGGCGCCGATGCATTGAATTTCACCGCGCGAGAGTGCCGGCTTGAGCATGTTGGAGGCGTCGATCGAGCCTTCGGCTGCCCCTGCACCGACGAGCGTGTGCAATTCATCGATGAAGATGATGATATTGCCTGCCTGCACGATCTCCTTCATGACGACCTTGAGGCGCTCCTCGAATTGCCCCCGGTATTTCGTGCCGGCAACGAGGGAACCCAGATCGAGTGCGATCACCCGGCGAGACAACAGGTTATCCGGGACTTCAGAAGCAATGATGCGTTGAGCGAGGCCTTCGACGATGGCGGTTTTTCCCACCCCGGACTCGCCGATGAGCACGGGATTGTTCTTGGAGCGGCGGCTGAGGATTTGCAGCACACGTTCGATTTCATCCGCGCGTCCAATGACGGGATCCAACTGCCCTTCTTGGGCTAACTGGGTCAGATCGCGGCCGAATTCATCGAGTGCCGGCGTGTTGCTCTTGCGGTCCCGCTCTCGTGGCGCGGACTTTCGCAGAAAGGTGACCGTGAGTTGCCTGGCGGTCAGGAGGTTGGCGCCTAGACTCCTAAGAATCTTTCCGCCGATGCCTTCTTCCTCACGCAGGAGCCCGAGCAACAAATGCTCGCTGCCGATATGGTTATGACCGAGCAACCGGGCTTCCTCTACCCCGTACTCGATGACCTTCTTGACCCGCGGGCTGAAAGGAATTTCCCCGAAGGTCATTGTTGTGCCACCGCCCGGCAGGTTGCGCTCGATTTCGAGGCGAATCTGTTCGGTCGAGAGGCCCATTTTTTTTAGGATCATCAGCGCAATCCCATCCGTCTCGCGAAGGATGGCCAACACCAGGTGCT
>CAZKVY010000042.1:0-29589 GCA_964556305.1 uncultured Nitrospira sp.
CTCTTCGGCGCCCACCGGACCTTCGAAAAGCCCTTCGATTTGAAAGAAATGCTGAACGCCGTTGAGGCGGAGCTGGCGCAGAAATAACCGTCGCTCCCCGTCGCTCCCTCCTCAGGCCATCGCTGAGTAGGAAAAACCACTGGAAACCCTGTCACCGATTCTGCCAGAATCGGCCGTGCAGCAGACCCCCACAGTCAGGCTCTCGTGTTCGTAACCCCATCCCGCGTCAAACGTCTCTGGTATGCCTGGGGCATCTTCATCCTGCTCGTGGGCATCCTTCCCCTGCATAATTTCGTCGGCCATGCGCATTGGCAATATATTCGGTGGGTGCCGACACCGGACCAATTGAGCTCACCGGCGATCCTCCTGGATCTGGGAGTCGATGCGGTCGCCAACATACTGCTCTTTGTGCCTTTCGGCCTGCTCTATGCGCTTCGCGGTCTGGGAGGTAAACCTCTCTCTCCCGGCCACCTTGTGCTGATGGCCTTTGCACTGTCCTTCAGCATCGAGTACTACCAGGTCTATTGTCACAACCGCAGCACATCGCTACTCGACCTGCTGGACAATGTCCTGGGCGCGTATATCGGGATGAAAGCAGGAGAAGCGTATGTCAGGAGGTATATGGCACCAGTGGTGGAACCGGCCGCATAAGATTATTGCCAGCCGGTGGGATCATATCCTCGATCCCGCAGACAACGATCCACATAGTTGGTGAACGCCCCGCTCGGCGGGGTTCGCCTGAACAGGCCTCGCAGAAAACCGGCCGTCGCGCCGCTGGCTGCGCCGATCATGGCCCCTCTTCCCGGATGTCCCAGAATCGCGCCGCCCACCGCCCCGCCGGCCGATCCGATCGCCCCGCCTCCCACCGTGCCGGTTGCGACCTGCGCGGTTTTCCCTTCACTGGGAGAGGCCCCGGCTTGTTCGGCCAAGGCCATGCAATCTGTGATATCCGATTCGGCCGCATCGGCGCCGACCTGCCGATAGTGGTCGTTGGGGTAGAGAATCGGCTTAGGCCCCGCACAACCGGCGACCAACAGACTCCCGACACAAATGAGGATTGTTCGCTTCATGGCTCGCAGGTTCTCTTCCACAGGCACCGAAATGGGCATGGTTGACCGGCTGAATCAGCGGCATCATGAGGCAAGCTAAGGCTTAGATCCGTCCCCCCAGATCCTTCCGCTGCAGGGTTCGCATCATCACCGAATCGGTATAGGCCACTTCGCTCAAGGCATCCAGGATATGCAGTCCTCTGCCCGCCGCCAACTCTTTGGCCTTCGTGTAATTCTTCGCGCTGAAGCGAGCGACTGCCGGCTGACCGTTCACGATCTGACAGGCCAGGACTTCACCGCCCGCGACATCCATCGTCCCCCCCTCCTCCACGAGTTTCTTCGCCTGCGGCACCGTGATCTGGTGTAGCTGCGCAAACTCTTCCAACCCACCCGTTTCCACCAGGCGGCCGTCAGGCATGATGCAGAGTCGCTTGAAATGAGGCGACCAATCTTTGCGGAAGTCGATGAATTTGATATCGCCACCCTTCGCGACCGCACGATCAAGGGTCCGGTAGTCGAGGCCGAGATTCTTTTTCGTCAGCTTTGTTTTTAAATCCTCGGGAAGCGTTCGATAAAACACCTCTGTCGCCGCCTCGATCAACGGCACCGCGCGCGACCGGGCCCATTGCTCCGCCTCGGCAAACTGCATCAGGTCGAGTACCCAGGTCTGTTTCGGCGTGGCGCCCGTGGCATCGATCCGGCAGGCAAACAGTCCACGCGTCAATAATCCGCCCACTTGGGGATACACATAGACTCCGCCCTCCGCCAGCAGTTGCGTCATCTGGTCCAACGGCACGTCGTAGCTTTCAGCCAGAATTTTCGCATGCGCAGCCAGGTCTTCCGGCAAGGTCATCGCGCAGGCCGTCACATTACCCGGCGCGTCGAATTCCGAATAATCTTCGATCACGTTATACAGAATCGGCGGCTTCGGCTTCTCAAGCTTCTTTTTGATCTTAAACATCTGTCGGTACTGCCTCCCGTCCTGAATCGTTTTCGTATGCCTTTAATCTCATATCCGTGAGGGATGCCTCACCCTTCACGGACGACGGGTTAAATGGTGGTAGGGCGGCAGGGTCATCAAGCGCTCGTCGTCTACCGGTCCGCCGATCGTAAAGTGATAGAGCGATTGCAGCGTCAGGTCCTTGATCCCGACGATCTCATGCACCGGATCGTCGAAAAAACAGCCGATGCCCGTCCCTCGCACCCCGGCGGCTTCAGCCTCCAGATACAGCACCTGCCCGACCAACCCCGCTTCCCAAAACAGCCGTGGATACCACCAAGACCCGCCCTCCCGCAAGCGCCCCTCAAACTCGGCCAACATGCCCAGCGAAAACGCGCTGTCACCGGCAATGCCTTGATGGCAACTGACTTGGGCGGCCAAGCGTTGGGCATTGCCTTGCAGCAGCCAATACAAGGGAACATCACTCGGACAGCCAGGCACGTGAGACCACTCCAATTCAGGATTCATCGCCTGCTGCAGAAACGGCACTTTCTTCGCATCGCGCGCCAGCAGGTAAAGGCCTGGGGTCAGGTGTTCCACCCGGTGTATGAACAGCAGCAGATGAATCGCCGGGTCCCAGGGCAAGACATCCCATGGCATGGGGCGATGCAGTTGCGGCTCGTGGGCCTGAGGAATTAGTCGGTGCAGGATGTGGAAGAACGTGGCGGCTGAAATCGAGGTGCGGCCATCGAAAGACACGGCGCTGCGGCGTTGCCTGATAATGGTCGCGGCGTCGGTCGTGGCTTGTGAAACGTGATTCGCTTCGGAACGGATCTGAGGATCCATGGCAAGAGGAATAGCCTGGATCTCCTCACTGGTCTTCCATGACGCATCCGCCGCCTCGTCGATCGCCTCCCAATGTACGCCATGCTCGCGGCTCAATTGATTGGCACGGCCATGCCATGGTCCGGCCGCCAGCTCCTTCACCACCGCCTGATCCAACCACAACGGGATGTCCGGCGCATCGGGCCTCACGTTAGTATGGGACCAGATCACCGCCAGACAATCGGGATGTTCCGGTTCGGCCTCGCCAAAATCCTCCTGGCGATGGGTGCCCAATAGCCGCGCGACCTGGTTTTGATCCACCCCATCCAGCAACACCATCGTCCACCCAAGCGTCGCGGCAGCGAGTCGTGCGGACCCAAGGGCGTGACCGACGTCGTGGTTGCAATAACGGAATGCCCGTTCGCCATACTTCCAAGCCTCCCGCCAATGCACGGAGCTGAGGCCGAACAGAAACGCCCCGGCCGGAAAGGGCGCGAGGAGCTGTGTGATCTGGATTGAGGGAAAGTCTGCACGTAACTCCAGAGCATGTTCTTTGGCTGCGTAGTGATAGAGACCCGATGACAGGTCCAGGCCCTCGCCAGGCGGGACCAGCACATACCCTTCCGTCGGATGCAGATTGCCGGACGACGGATTATTGCGCAGCGCCCACTCCGATTCCCCTGCTTTCTTCCAGGCCGAGAGCCCGAGCGCTAGCTCGAAAAACCGTGACATGGTCCGGATGTTTAAAGGCCGCGAGGCCACTGCGCCCGCTTGATAGATGGCATCATAGGATGGCGACCGGGGCTCGTCCTCCGGCTTCAGCAAGGGCAACCGGATCATCGGCGCCCCCTCGAACCGCCGAAACGGATTGGGTTGGTTCGCCCAATCCAGAAACCCCAGCGATCGCGCATAGCGATTAAAGTGGTGTTTGGTTCGAAGGTGATAGGCGATCACGCGGTCGATCGGATCAGTCGAAGGAGGCTCGGCAGGCAGGCCGGAAGACGGTTCATCAAATGTCATGCGGGCAGTCTAACGAGGCGGAGGAATGAAAGTAAACGCGCCTCTGGCTCAGCCCAGCAGCCGGGCGATCCCGAAGGCCGCCGCTGCAGCAAGCCCGCCGACCAACACCGTTTGGATCCCGCCTCGCCAGGGTGGCACGCCGGTAAATCCGCTTTTGACGTAACCAAAGACGAACAACGCGACGGGCGTCACTGCCACCGATCACCAGAGCGCCGTTATGATATCGTGAAACACCATGTAGGGCAGCAACGGAATCAGGCCCCGATCACATAGGACAGCGCGATCGTCCAGGCGCTCAACCGCGCGCGAGACGGCTCGGGCTCTTCCAATCCCAATTCGAAGCGCATCATGAAATCGACCCACCGGCTGGGATTCGCCTGGAGAGAGTCGATCAGCGGGGAGATGTGCTCATCGCGCAAACCGTAACCGCGAAAAATCTCGGCCACCTCCTCGGCCTCCGTTTCAGGTCTATGTTCGGTTTCCCGTAATTCGCGCCTACGCTCCGCAGCGTAATGCTCCAGGTCGGTCATGGCCGCGAGATGGCCGCCCAGCCCCTTCGCGATCGAGCCGGCCGCAATTTCCGCCAAACCTGCCGTCACCACCAGCGAGGAAGAGGCCACCGCGCCGGACAATCCGGCCGCCAGGGCAAAAGGAACGGTCAGGCCATCGGCCATGCCGATCACGATATCGCGCACCGTTGCGGTGGCGGTGAAATGTTTTTCAACGTGATGCGTCGCGGGCATCGGTCCACTCATGAACGGAACGCACCACCGTTTACGCTTCTTGAATGCGCACAAACTCCCGCGCGCTGCGCAAATCTTCCTGCGTGCAGAGTTTCAGTTCGAGCAGCAGGTGCTCCAATGCCGCCACCCTTGCGGCTACCTCAGGAAGCACCACGTCGATCCGTTCCACGAGATCCTGTAACCGGCGGGTCATCCCGGCCTCGCCACTTTTCGTGGCTGCACCCTTCCGTTTCTGTCCGACCGGACGATTGCGGCCCGACTGCCGTGGCACTTTCCTTTTAGGTGGCATAGGCTCCTCCTGGTGAGAGTGCTTGTGTACGCGCCTTCATCGCGGCGGTCAAGCGAAGCAGTTCGAGAAGGGCATATCGTGCGGCGGTAAATACCTCAAGCGATAGTTAAACCTGTGGACCGGAGTGATCCGGTATTCGCCCGGTTCAGGCGTGGCCGAGGAACCCTCAGGAGCCGCGTCGACTCCCGCGCAGTATCGAGTGCACGACGGCCGAATGCCCGCGGTGTGCGGCTATTCGCATCATGACTCAATTAACACTTGAAGTTACCGAGGTACCCCTCGCGCCGATGAGAGGCTCTACGGCTGGGGAGCCACCGGACGGAGTTCGGCTTGACGTAAATCAATCCCCCTGCCCCGTGAGGTCGTGGACGATGGCAGGAGAGGTTTGAAGAATTTCAGCGTGCTAGGCGTGGAGGTGGCCAAGGGGGATGGGCGCGTCACAAACAGGGTTCGTCTCCGTCGGCGAGCTGTCTGGAACGTCGAGCGCATTACCGGCGGAGAGATCGCAATGCTGACTGACTCAGGCGGCCATCGCTACGGGAGTGAACAGTTTCACCGTCTCCTGCAATTGCTCCTGCGCCTCGCTCAACAATGCAGGTCGCTCGCGGACGTTGAACCGGGTCGACTGCAAGGCGGCTTCATGAAACGATAACTCTTGCGGAGCCACGGCTGGATGCAATTCGTTGTGGTCTGCAACCACCCCGGCAAGGTGGACGATCGAAGCGTGGAGCGCGTAATCGCCCGCCTCAACCGGACAGAGCTGGTGCCGGATGGCCTGCTCGATTTGAGGCGGCATTCCCCAGGAATGAATCAGTTCCGCGCCCACTTCCGTAAAATCGCACCCGAAGTTGGACTGCTCGACTTCGGCCAGCGGGCTGCCCAGGTTTCCAGCTTCGATGAGGGCCGATTGTGCACGCTCAGGAATGGTTTGATACAGCACCAGGTGTCCGATGTCGCGGAGAAGACCTTCGATGAAAAACCGCTCGCTGTCTTCGATGCCGCAGGCCCTGGCAATCTTGCCAGCCATCAACGCGCAGAGCACGCTTTTCCGCCAATAGGCCGATAGATCCATGATCTGGATGGTCATGCCGCTGAAGCTGCGGCCGACGGTCGTAGCCGTCACCAGATCGCGAACCGCCTGCATGCCGAGCAGATTCACGGCGCGGGTCACCGTATCGACCTGCTTGGGAACCCCGTACAGCGGACTGTTGACAATTCTCAAGACGCGGGCGGAAATCGCCGGGTCCATCTTCAGGACCTTCGCCAGATCATCCATTGTCGAATCCGGATTGTCCACGACATCGCGAACTCGATAGTAGATCTCCGGCAGGGTAAAGACGTTTGAGCAGGACTGAACGAGTTCTTGCGCCGATGCCATGATAAACGATCCTCCTTGCGACGCGACGTGCGTGCGACCGTTGCAAAGCCTCGGTTACCTGTATCGGTTCCAGCCGTGTGTTTCTAAAGCCTGGATAGCCCGGTTTAGAACTCTGCCTGACTGGAGGTCCCCCGGCCGTGCAGCGGTGACAGGGCAGGCACTCAAGGAAATAGCCTCGCGGACGGCCGCCCAGAGACAGGATTCATTCAAAATTTTAATGGTTTACCATGCGCAGACGAAAGGAAAGATCCAACCCTCGAACCATCATGCCGGCCCGTTGCCGGGTTTCCACTTGATACTGCACCCGATGCTGGGCTTTTGGTCACCTTGAACGATGGTTCCGCCTAGCACGGCATCAATGGCACCGCGTAGATCTCGACCGGTCACCGGCCTGTTGTTACCAGGCCGGCTGTCATCCAATCGACCTCGATAGACCAGTCGACGCTGCCCGTCAAACAGATAGAAGTCCGGGGTGCAGGCCGCTCGATAGCGCTTGGCAACTTCCTGCGTGGCATCGAAGCACACCGGAAAGCGGAAGTCCAAGTGCTGCGCCATGTCTTTCAATCGATCCGGGGCGTCATCAGGGTAAGCGACGGGATCATTACAGCTGATCCCGATGATCCCCACGCCGCGGCCTTCGTAGTCCCGCCCCAATTGGGCCAAGTGCTGTTCGATATGTTGCACATAGGGACAATGGCGACAGATGAACATCACCAGCAAGGCGGCCTGCCCGGTGAATGACTCCAGGCAATAGCTCTCTCCACTGACCACGTCGGGAAGTTCGAACGGAGGAGCCGTGCTCCCCAGCGGGAGCATGAGCGATTCAACAGCCATCACGACCTCATACACGATGAAAAGACATCACTCGACCTACCTCTACAGTTGCCGTCCCCATGACTCAAGGCTCGAGCGGCATTGACCTCACTTCCGCGCACCCAGTATTCTGCAACTGATCCTAAGCCCAGAATTCATCAACGGTGAGGACTGCATGCAATTCGACGCCGCCTTGGCCGCACAAGATACGTTACAGGAAGCGCGATCCGAGCTTGGCAACGACTGGGACCAGGCGGTTGAACTGGAGGAAACTTTTTCCTCGAACGCCGGCGCCATAGCCCGGGACGCCTACGATCAGCTCCTCGCGCTGGCTACCCGCCATCCACAGGCGCACCGGTACCAGGCTTTCTGTATTTACATTACCTGGCAACAGGTCACGGAGGAAACGATCGCCCGTCATTTCCAAACCGGCATGACACTCGCCGAGGCCTACCTTGCCTCTCCGGAGGGAAAGGATCCCCGGCACGTGGGTCATGTCACGGAACTTCTCGAATCGTTTCGTGCCGGTTTAGGCCTGGACGAGGAAGACGACATCGTCGTGGAATTCCGGAAGGATACCCCCAAAGGCGGCGACTGATCAAAGCCGTGGAGCCTGAAGCGTTTCACACACGAGAGACAAGCGACAGTTCCAAGACATGGCTGAAAACGATAAACATCGTGCCCGTATTTTTCTTCATCGAGGGGATCTCGTCCAGGCACGGGCGGCCTGGGAAGCCGCGGTCAAGGATGACCGCCGGACGGGAACGCCACGCGACCTCTCCAACAGTCTCGGCAATCTAGGCAACACCCTGGCTCTGGCCGGCGCTTTCGAAGAAGCCGACGCCTGCTACAAAGAAGTGCTCGCCATTCAGCGCGACGAGCGGGACCCGCATGCCATCGCCCATACGCTCGTGAACCTGGGCAACCTCTACGTCGGCGCCGACAAGCCGGAAAAAGCGCGTCCTTATTATCTCGAAGCACTGGACCTCCTGAAACCGCTCAATGACCATCGCGCGCTCGGCATTCTCTACCACAACCTCGCATTGGAAGAAGCCAGACAGCAGCAATGGGATGAATCGGTCCGGCTGTTCACTCAAGCGCTGGACTCGCATCGCGTGGTGGGCAATGAAGAGGGTCTGGCCGGGACCTACAGTCAGATGGGGAAAATGTTTCTGGACAGCGGCAAGACGGTGGAGGCGGAACGTTGTTTCAACAACGCCACGGAACATTTTATCAAGCTGGGTAACCCGTCCGGTGAGGCAGCGGTGCTCCGGGAACTCGCCAACCTCTATGAGGGCCGGCAAGACACCATTGCCGCCATCCGCTGCGTGGAACGGCTCCATCACCTGGCACTGGGGACCGGCCGCCCCCCCTCGACTGCGGACCGTGATCGCCTCGCACGGCTGCGCGCCGCCCATAGCTGAACGGACAGGGGTGATGGTAACATTCGTCCGTATCGATCGATGAACCAGGATATACAAGGAGTCACATGGATATCAGCGCGTTCCGCCAAATGGTGGAGAAAAACCCCAAGGGCTTTCTCGGCCGCTACGGTCTGGGCAATAAAATCTTACAGGAAGGCGGCAGCATCGAGGAGGCCGCAGAGCACCTCACGGTTGCCACACAATTGGATCCCACCCATGTCGCGTCTCACCTCGCCCTCGGGCGCGCTCTGGTGTCGCTGGGAAAAAAGGACGAAGCCAAACCCGTCTTGAAAGCCGGTATCGACGCCGCTGTGTCGGGTCGATCCAACGGGGGAGTGGATCTGGTGCCGGAACTGCAGCAGTTGTTACGGACGCTCGGCTGACGCCGGCTGGAGGACCTATGAATCTCGACACAGCCAGACAGCGGATTGAATCCGCCATCACCCAATATGGTCAGCATGCGGCCATGGCCATTGAACTGGTCATCAACGAAGTCCGCTCCGACATGGGCCGCGAGGCCGTGAACGAACTGATCGATGAGTTCGACCTGGAACTCATGTACAACATCGCCCCGATGGAATCCGATTACTCGAACAGCTGACACGGGCGAGGTGGCTTCTCAGAGGCTCCTTCGGGTGCTCACACAGACCATTCAAGGCCACAGACCCAGAAGACCAACTGGCACCTCTTTGGACGAAGGGTAAAATCTTTTCTAGGTCGAGAACGATATCAGGTGCCTTTTCCTTCATCCGAACATGCCATTGATCTGGTGTTCCATCTCGGGCCACGGTTACGGCCATGCGGCGCAAATCGTGCCGGTACTCAATGCGCTGGGGCGGCTGGTGCCCAACCTCAAGGCGCTCCTCCGGACAACGGTTCCCGCCGGATTTTTCGAGCCTCGACTCGCCATTCCCTGGGAGTTGAACCCTGTCCAACAAGATATCGGATGCATCCAGAAGGGGCCGCTGAGCATTGATGTCGCCGGCACCTGGGCGGCCCACCGGGCCCTGCATGCCGAGTGGGACAAGAAAATCGAAGCGGAAGCGGACCTCATCCGCCAAGCACGCCCTCCCCTCGTGCTTTCCGATGTATCACACCTGGGCATCGCCGCCGGCGCTACCGCAGGAATCCCGACCATCGGTCTTTGTTCCCTCTCCTGGGATCTGGTTTTAGATCCCTTCGTCGATCCTGCCGAGCCGGACCATGTCACCATCATTCGCCAGATCCGGGAGGCCTATGCCGAAGCCAACTGTTTCCTGCGCGTGGCTCCGGGCCTGGCGGTCACCGCCTTTGGAACCATACGCGACATCGGTCCCATCGCGGAGCCAGCCGAGCCGCAGACCGCGAGACTCCGTCAAGCCGTCGGGGCGCAGGCATCCGAGAAGGTCGTTCTGGTGGGATTCGGTGGGATCGCGTTGCAAAGCCCTCCGTTCGAACAGATGCAGTCGATGAACGGCTTTCGGTTTCTGTTTGATGGCCCTGTCCCGAACGGATTAAACCGGGTCTCGTCACTCTCGACTGTAGGACTCTCCTTCAAACACATCCTGGCATCTGTGGACCTGGTGCTGACCAAGCCGGGGTACGGGACCACGGTTGAATCCGTCGCGCTCGGCATTCCCGTCGTTTACGTGCGCCGCTACAATTTCGCGGACGAACAATCGCTCGTGGACTACCTGCAACGACACGGTCGAGGCGCAGAACTCTCTCTCGATGATTTTCATCAGGGACGATGGGAGCCGGCCATCCGCCGCGCCCTTGCACAATCACCCGCAACGCCCCCACCTCCGCTTTCCGGCGCTCACGATGCCGCGGCTATTCTCCGTACGTATTTCTAAACAGAGCCGACCTTCCTCCTACGCGCGACGCACAAACTTACATCCGATTAGTGGTTTTACTCGTACAGTGGTATAGTGGCCCAATTCTGATCCAGAGGAATGCCGCCCGCGCCCAGGCCGACTGCATGGAATCTGCCTCCCGACAAGCCGCATCCGCGATTGAACCCAAACTCCTTGCCCGCGTGGCAAAGGGTGACCAACAGGCATTCGGTCAACTCTACGATCAATCCTCCACTCTGCTCTTTACCCTGGCCTACCGTATCCTCAACGATCGTGATGAGGCGGCGGAACTGCTCCAGGATGTCTTCCTGGAAGTCTGGCGCAAAATTGCCAAATACGATGTCGGACGCGGAAGCCCCATTGCCTGGCTGGTGACCTTGACCCGGAGTCGCGCAATCGACCGGCTGCGCTCACGTGCATCGCGGGGCCAGCATGTCGTCCCCGACTCGTTCGAGCATCCGCTGGTCTCCGTCACGCCCGACGTCAGTCCGAATCCGTGTGAAGCCAGGGAAGACACTGAAATGCGGCAATTGATGGCGAAGGCCATCCTCGATCTGCCGCTTCCTCAGCAACAAGCGATCGAAATGGCCTTTTACCAGGGGCTGACGCATACGGAGATCGCCGCGAAATTGAATCAGCCGTTGGGCACCGTGAAAACCAGAATCAAACTGGCTATGTCGAAACTCCGCGCCTCTTTGCATGAAACGCTGCCGCAGGGTCACCAGCTATGACACACGAGGAACTCGAAGAAGCCGTTCCCCTCTATGCGATCGGCGCTCTCGAACGCTCCGAGCGGCAGGCCATCGAAGCACATCTCCTGTCTGGCTGCGCCGCCTGTCATGCGGCGCTGAAGGACTATCAAACGGTGGCCTCCCTACTCCCCTTCGGCCTCACCCCCGCTACGCCTCCCAATACGTTAAAAGCCAAGATCCTGATGGCGCCGGCTTCGACGACGAGCCAAGCCGAACCGCAACCGCCGGGCCCGCGATCGAGCCTGGAACCGGGCGAATGGATGAACCATCTGTTTCCTCCGATCACGCCGGCTCGCTCGTTGCCATTTCGTTTCGCCATGGGATTGGCCGCCGTCGCGCTGGTCTTCGGAGGCGGATATCTCGCGTGGATGAACTACACGCAGACGACCCAACGGTCAGGCGAACTCCAACAACTGCGAGCTGCGGTACAACAGGAGACCTCCCGCGTCGCAAACCTGCAATCGGAGTTGCGCCAACGCGAACAGACCTTGGATTCGCTGAAATCCGATTTGGACCAGCGCACGACCGAAGTGGCCGAACTACGCGATCAGCTGCTTCAACGGGAAGCCGAGCTGGATGATGCGCATCAACAACTCACTCTGCATGACAGTTCATTGCAGCGGCTTGTCCAGCAAAGCGAAACATTTGTCGCGCTGTTTAAAAATCCAACATCGAAAGTCGTCTTACTATCCGGCTCCGACATGGCGAAATCAGCCGGCGCATTTCTCCTGGTCGATCCCGCGAGCAAGAAGGCCTGGCTCTATGCCTTCAATCTACCCGCCCTGCCACACGGCAAGGTGTATCAACTCTGGGCCATCGACGAGAAACCGGTCAGCGCCGGTGTCTTTGGATTGGATGCGGGCCAGAAAGCTCGCATGTTGATCAAGAATATGCCTGAGTTTCCGCGCATGAAGAAGTTCGCCGTGACCATCGAGCCGGACGGCGGACGCCCGGAACCGACAGGCGCCATCTTCTTGATCGGGCAGATCTAGCCTCCTCCCCCTCGACAAACATCCCCTGCGATTCCCGGCGCAAACATGCTAGCATGCCACTCGCCACAGAACGATGTGCTCCATCGCTGGCTGGAATCGCTCACGACACCATGCCCGTTTACCACGACTTCGATGTGTCGTTCATGCAACAAACACTGACTCTCGCCAGAGAGGCGCCGCTGATCGGCGAAGTCCCGATCGCCGCCCTGCTCGTCCGCGACGGGATCGTCATTGCCCGAGCCCACAATCTGCGTGAAACCGATCAGGACCCAACCGCGCATGCGGAGCTGCTCGCGATCCGGGAAGCAGCCAGACAGATGAAAAGCTGGCGCCTCACCGAGACCACGCTCTATGTCACGCTGGAACCCTGCACCATGTGCATCGGTGCCATTGTGCTGGCCCGTATTCCACGTCTGGTCTTCGGAGCGCTCGACCCGAAAGCCGGCGCCTGTGGTTCCATCATGGATATTCCTCCGGAACCCAGACTGAACCATCGGGTCGACGTCATCGGAGGCGTGTGCGCGGAAGAGAGCCAGGCCCTGCTGCAGGATTTTTTTCGGGAGCTGAGAAAAGAGGCGACGCAGAGGAAGTCGGGTTAGTCGCGTATGTAGGCCGTCGCCTCGTAGCAATGCAGTTCGCACTCATCGTATTCAACAGCGACCGCTCCTGCCAGGTGATCCGACAGCGACAGCGACTGAATCTGCCAGGTCGGGTCAAAGGTGCTCGAATCTGTCAGCCGCACTCGGCCACCCGACGATTGCCCGTCGAACACCATTTCAAATCGATCCAAGCCGAGCGAAAGCCCCACGCCACGCCCCTTGAGATAGGCCTCCTTGGCCGTCCACAACCGATAAAACAGACGTTGCTGTTCCTCCCCCTGAAGTTTGGCAATGGCCTGCGATTCCGCCGGAGCAAAGAACCGTTCCGCGAGTTTGAGGCACTCGACATCCGCCTTGGGCACTTCGACATCGACCCCGACGTCCCGGCCGCGGCCCACAGCCACCAGTGCATACTCTCCGGAATGGGAGAGGCTGAACTGAATGCCTGCAGCAGCGCCTGACGGACCACTGACAGCCGGTTTTCCATGTTCGCCTGTGACGAATTGAATCCCCCCCGCTTCCATCTGCGTATAGCGGGATAACAACAGTCTGAGCAAACCATGCGAGAGAATGAAACGTTGACGATCCCGTTCGAACGCAAACCGGGCCGCGCGGGCCCGCTCGTCGTCAGAGAGATGTGCGGCAAGGGAGGGCTGACGATCAGCATAGCGGAGCAACTCGCAGAACCAGACATGCACAGCCTGCGGATTGAGAAGTGGAAACGAAGGGGTTGTGAATTTGGGGTCGGGCACACGCGACATCATTCGCCTGACATGACGGGCATCGCCTGCATTACGCCGATGACCGCGCAACCGGTTTGAAGAAGGGCGCCGGACGATGCGTGGCACTAAAGGCGGCACCAGTCGAGGACTCGACGATCGTTCCCTCATCCAGTTTTAACACGCGGTCGCCCACATGGAAATACCGGTCATCGTGTGTCACCACGATGACCCCCTTCCCTCGCGCCCGCAGGTCCGGCAGTAACTCGCCATAAAAGACTTCCTTGTATTGAGGATCCTGGTCGGCGGCCCATTCATCGAAGACATAAAACGGACGGTCTTCCAGCATCGCGGTCACGAGGGCCAGGCGCTTTCGTTGCCCCTGCGATAGGTTCACCGTAGAATATTCACCCTGTTCGATGCTGACCTTGTGATTGATACGAAGGGTCTTCAACCACCCGTCCGCCTGACTGGCAACAAGCGAGGGATCGAGCCCCAGCAACTTTTTGAAAAGATAAAAATCGGAAAAGACCGCCGCGAAATGCTGCCGGTACCAGTCCTGCGTCGCGGGAGTGATCGCCTCTCCGTTCAGAGTCACCTGTCCCTGTTGCGGCAAATAGAGCCCCGTAAGCACTTTCACAAACGTCGACTTGCCGCTGCCGTTCCCTCCAATGATGAACACGAGTTCACCCGAGCGAATCGACAAATCCAACGGCCCCAAGCTAAACGAACGCTCATCCTCACTTTTCGATTCGTATGCGAACACCGCCCGGGAAAATTCCACACACTGGCTCCCCTGCGCCACCGGACGCTCCGCTCCGCCTTCCCGACCTCCCTCGTCGAGGGCGAGTCCCAACGTCTCGATCTTTTCCAATGCGACCTGGCCGCGGCTGAGCGTCGGAACCATGCCCAGCAAACCCCACATCGGACCGATCATGTACAGCATGGCAAAGGCATACCCGGTCAACGATTCGCCCGAGAGGGAGAGAAACCGTGGAAAGAGGAGGAGGATGACGCCTATCAATCCATAAAACAGCACCTGGGTCCAGGAATCCGTCACGAGATACTGTTTTGTGGTGACGAGGTTATGATGCCGCAATGCTTCGGCTGCGTGTCGAATATCCTCTTCGACGAATGTCTCACGGCGGCGGCGATGGAGCATCAATTCCTTCATACCCTCCGTCAAACTCCGGAATTGTTCGAAGAGGACGCTTTTGGAATCGCGCACGGCCAACGACGACTGCAACACCCGGTTATAAAGTTGTCGATAACCCAACAGGCCCAATACCGCGAGGACGACGACTCCCAGAAACGCCTGCCAGGACAACCAGGCGAGGTAGAGCGAGCAGCCGGCCAGAATCGCGACATTGATGGCCAATCCCGGTAGACCGTTCACCGCCCAGGCCAGGGCATTCGTATCCTCCGTGAGGGTCGCGAGAATCTCATGCGCCCCGCGGCGTTCCAACGTGCGATAGGGCGCGCGCACAACCTTCCAGCAGAGATCCATGCCCAATTGTAAGATCGTCTTCTGCGCGAAGGTCACCAGCAAGAGTTGTGAGAGATAGTTCGATCCGACTTTCAGGACGGCGAGACCGATAAAGGCGGCGGCAAACACCTCGGAGGTAGCTCCGGCCCCGTTGATGAGTTTATTGATCACCGCCAGCAAGCCGACACTCGAGAGACCGGCCAACAGCCCGGTCAGCACCATGAGAACCATCATGGTCCTGGCGTCACGGAGCAGGAATAGGAGAAACCGATACATTTTTATCATCGTGCAGTCGTGTACGTTTTGCAGAGAATGATTGGCTGTTGAACCAGGTGCTGAGTGTGCGTCTACGCGGCTTTGGAGGTCGGTCCGTCACCCTGCCCATCGGGCCGTTTCCGGAACATGGTTTCCGCCTCCTGCCAAAACGCCTTGAGGTGATGTGCCAACTCCTGCACATGCGGCGCGACGAACAAGCGGCCCGAATCCTCCGCCGGGAGATACACCGTCCGGCTCATTCCCATCGCCCACTCGCCGAAGACCAGCCGCGTATCATCGCTGGAATTGGTTAGCGGGTGTTTGGAGGCGATCACATTCAACACCTGGCCACGGAATGGTTTCAAATCGTACCGCGCCACGGCATGGAACGTTGCATAGGTGACTTGATCTTTATACAAGAACTCGTCCTGATGTTCGGCGGCTTCGGTATGGTGCATGAGATTCCACATGCGTTTCAACTTGCCCTTCCAGAACGGCGCCCATTCACGGGCGGGCAACCGGCGCATGAGCCGAAGATAGGTGGTCACTTTCATCCACACAAACAACAACGGCCAGAGCAGGTAGGGCGGACGACTCCAATGATTCAGGTAAGACCGGGGATGCCATGATTCCATGACGGCCAGGATGACTTCTTCACCCTGCGCCGTGAGCTGCTGCGCAATCTCATAGGCAGCCAGTCCTCCAGTGCAGGTACCACCGATGAAATAGGGTCCTTGCGGCTGCACCGAGCGGATCTCCCCGATGTAATGCGCCGCCATCTCGTCCACCCGCATGAACGGCTTTTCTTTTCCATCCAGTCCGCGAGCCTGCAATCCATAGAAGGGTTGATCGTCACCCAGCAATTTGGCGAGGCGCGCGAACACCAGTACATTGCCTCCGACCCCCGGCACGGCAAATAACGGAGGTCTCTTTCCCTCCGGCTGAATCGCCACCAGGGAACGCCATCGTACCGTACATCCTTCATCGGCTAGAACATCCGCCAGTTGTTCGATCGTCGGCGCCTGAAACAAGACCGCCATCGGGAGGCGCGTGCCGAATGTCTGCTCGATGGCGCTGAACATCCGAAGCGCCAGCAGAGAATATCCGCCCAACGTGAAAAAGTTATCGCGCACGCCGATCGGCGTAATACCTAACACCTGCTCCCAAATCGCCACCAGCTGCAACTCGACCCGATTTCTTGGTTCGATCGCCTGGACACCGTCATGCGCCGCTTCGCCGGAGGGTGCCGGCAGAGATGTGCGATCCACTTTCCCGTTCGGAGTTAACGGAAACTCGCTGAGCGGAACGATGGCCGCGGGCACCATGTAATCCGGAAGCAGTTCACGCAGGGCCCGGCGCAGGCCGGAGGGATCACACGCGCTCCCGTCGCGCGGCGCCACATAGGCCACCAGACGCTTGTCTCCCGGAGCATCTTCCCGCACGATCACGACCGCCTGTTTCACGGTCGGATCATTCCCCAACACCGACTCGATTTCACCCAGCTCGATCCGGAACCCGCGCAATTTGACCTGGTAGTCGATTCGGCCCACATAGTCGAGCCGCCCGTCTGGCAACCATTTCACTTGATCGCCGGTGCGATAGAGTCGTTCGCCAGGCCGAAAGGGGTTGGAGACGAAACGGTCCGCCGTCAGTTGAGGCTGCCCCCTGTAGCCTCTCGCCAGTCCCATCCCCCCGATATACAATTCACCCGGGATTCCGACCGGCACCGGCTCGAGATTAGAATCCAGCACGTAAACGTGCGTGTTGGCAATCGGGCGCCCGAGAGAAATCGTCCGGTCGGCGCTGCGTACCCGTTCCAACGTCGACCAAATCGTCGTTTCGGTCGGCCCATACACATTCCATACGGATCCCGCCCTAGCGAGCAGCTCTTGCGCCAATTCACGCGGCAGGGCTTCCCCTCCGCACAACACTTTGACCCCGCGTCCCCCCTTCCACCCGAACTGCAATATCATCCGCCAGGTCGCGGGAGTCGCCTGCAGCATCGTCACGGTTCCATGATCGAGTTCCCGTTGCAACCAGGCTCCATCCATGGCCTGCTGCCGATTCGCCAGCACTATTTTCGCGCCCACCAGGAGAGGCAGGTACAGCTCCAGCCCCGCAATATCGAAGGACAGCGGCGTCAGTGCCACCAGGACATCGCGATGGGTCATGCCCGGCTCCTGCTGCATGGAGCGCAAGAAATTGACCAGCGCTCGGTGCTCGATCTCCACCCCCTTCGGCTGGCCGGTCGAACCGGAGGTGAACAACACATAGACCAGATGCTCCGGTCCGGACAGCGGCGAGGGATTCTCTTCCGATTGACGCGCCAGGGCCTCTGCCTCCTGATCCAGACAGACGACACGGAGTTGATGCTGCGGCAGCCCGCCGAGAAGGGAGGAATCGGTGATCAGCACCGCCGCATGACTGGCCTCGATCATCGCCGCGAGCCTTCGTATAGGCAACCCGGGAACCAGGGGCAGATATGCCCCGCCAGCTTTCATCACCGCCAGCAGACTGATGAGCAGATCCGGCGAGCGCTCCAAAAAGACCGGTACCACGATATCCGGTCCCACCCCACACTCGCGCAGATGATGCGCCAACCGATTGGCCTGATGATTCAGTTCCGCATAGGACCATTCGCGCCCTTCGAACAGCAAACCGACGGCATCCGGCGTTCGGCTGACCTGCGCCTCGAACAATTGATAAAAACACCTCTCGCGATCTACCGGCCGGTCGGTGGCATTCCACTCTCGCAACATCCGATGCCGCTCCTGCCCGGTAAGTATCGACACACGCCCTAGCTGTGCTTCGGGATGTTCCGCAACCGTTTCCATCAGCTGCCGGTACTGTGAAATCCAGCACTCGGCGGAGGTGCGATCGAACAGGTCGGTATTGAATTCCAAATAGGCTTTTCGCGAGGCGTGCGGATCGATGGACAGCCCCAGGTCGAGTTGAGCGGCGCCGCGACTCACTTCATACGGGGTCCAGGAGAGCTGGTGAAATTCCGTGCGCGCAAAGGGCGTATTGGCAAAGTTGAACAACACTTGCACGAGCGGCAAGCCGCCCTGACTGCGGTCCGGCCGCAATTCTTCCACGAGCTTTTCGAAAGGAATGTCTTGATGAGCATAGGCATCGAGCGATAGGTCGCGGACCTTTCGCAGCAACTCACGGAACGTCAGGTCGCCCGTCACGTCCGTTCGCAATACCAGCGTATTCACAAAGGTGCCGATCAGCTCCTCGATCTCCAGCCGGTTACGGTTGGCGATCGGTGTCCCGATAACCAGGTCCCGCTGTTGGGTCAGACGATGGAGAAGTCCGAAGAATCCGGCCAGGAACACCATGTAGAGCGTCACCCCTTCGCGCACACTTAGCTGCTTGAGTCGATTGACCAGCGACCAGGACAGGTCGAGCGAGACGTGATCACCCTTGAAGGAATGCACCGGCAGACGCGGCCGGTCGGTCGGCAAGGTCACAACGGGAAGATCAGTGAGTTTGGATTTCCAGTGCGCGAGTTGTTCTTCCAACACAGAGCCGCTCAGCCATCTCCTCTGCCACTGCGCGAAATCGGCATATTGAATGGTCAGATCGGGTTGGACGGCACACGGCTTGCCCGCACAGAATGCGTTATACGACGCGACCAGTTCTCGCGCGATGATCCCGTAGGACCATTGATCGGAAATGATGTGATGGGTGTTCAAGATCACGACCTGGTCTTCATCGCCGAGCTGGATCAAGAACACGCGCAGGAGCGGCCCCTTCTCGAGATCGAACGGTCGACGCGCTTCGGCCGTCGCGAGTTCCAAGGCTCGCGGCTCGCGCAGTTCGGCGGGCACTCCTCGCAGGTCTTCTTCTGTCCAGGTCGGGTCCAGTACATCATGAATGATCTGACGCGGCTGAGCCTCCACTTGGACAAAGGTCGTCCGGAGCGCTTCATGGCGGCGAACCAATTCACCAACCGCCCATCGCAGCGCCGGCTTGTTGAGCGGGCCATGCAAGCGGACGCTGGCCGGAATATTATAGGCGACGGCCTCCGGTGAGAGTCGATAGAGGAACCACATCCGTTCCTGC
The DNA here is from genome assembly GCA_964556305.1 of uncultured Nitrospira sp. Lineage (GTDB taxonomy): Bacteria > Nitrospirota > Nitrospiria > Nitrospirales > Nitrospiraceae > Nitrospira_A. The sequence continues at coordinate 19,188 of CAZKVY010000042.1, forward strand.
GCAAACGAGAGCGGGAGCGGCGCGCCTCTTCGGGTTCGCGTGATCGCATACCCGCCGCGATCCTGAGGCAGCTTGTCGCCGGCCTGTGTCTGTGTGATCACCTCGGCCAACGTGGCAATAGTCGGACGTTCGAAGACCTGCCGCAGGGGTAACGTGATCTGGAATAGAGATTGGACCCTGGAAACGAGTTGTGTGGCGAGGAGCGAATGCCCGCCCAATTCAAAGAAATGGTCATGGACGCCGACGTCCTTGAGCTGGAGGATCTCTCCCCAGATATCGGCCAGGACTTGCTCTGTGGGAGTCCGGGGAGCGAGGAACTCGGAGGTCAACTCGACCTTGCTGGCGCGACCATCCGCGGCGACTTGCAGCGCCTTGCGGTCTACCTTGCCGTTGGCGGTCAGGGGAAGTGTTTCCAGCTCGATGAAGGTCGAGGGAATCATGTGCGCGGGCAAGTGGCTGCGCAACTGCTCGCGCAACTGCACCAGTCCAAGCCGGTTATTCGGCCGCGGAACCATGAACGCCACGATTCGCTTGTCGCCCGGCTGATCCTCGCGTACTTCGACCACGGCCCGTTCAAGATCTGGATGCCGGTTCAGGACGGCTTCGATTTCTTCCAACTCAATACGATACCCGCGAATCTTGACCTGCCGATCGGCACGGCCTCGATAGTCCAACTGCCCGTCCGGTCGCCATCGCACGATATCTCCGGTGCGGTAGAGTCGCGCTCCCGGGAGAGTGGAAAAGGGATCGGAAATGAATTTGGCCTCGGTCAGATCGGGCCTGCCCCGATATCCCCGCGCCACTCCCACGCCGCCGATATAGAGCTCTCCGGCCACACCCACCGGAACCGGCTGTTGCTGCCGATCCAATACATAGACGCTGGTATGCGGGATGGGGCGTCCGATCGGCAGATCGCCGACCACTTCGTCGTGCACACCGAGACCGGTCAGATCCGACCAGGTGGCAGCGACGGTTGTTTCTGTCGGCCCATAGGTGTTGATCAACCGAACGGTCGTTCCGATCACTTCCGCCCATCGCTGCACGACCTGCGGAAGCACCCGCTCGCCCCCGATGATCACGGTCCTGACGGAGGCAGGAAACGCGATCTGCTCCAGCGCCATCCGGGTGACCAGCTCATGCCAGTAGGCCGTGGGTAGGTCCAGGATCGTCAGGTTCAACTCCCGGCATCGATCCAGAAAACCGGAAACCGAATCCACCATGGTCTCGCTGCGTAGCACTAACGTCGCGCCCGCGGCCAGGCAGGGGAAAATTTCTTCGGCGGCGGTATCGAAACTCATCGAGGCGAACTGCAACACCCGATCGCGGCCGGACAGGGCGACGATCTTCATCATCGCGCGCACATAGTTGGCGATCGATCGATGCTCGATCATCACCCCCTTCGGATGACCGGTGGAGCCTGACGTGTAAATCACGTAGGCCAGATTGTCCAGGGCGTCGGTTCCCTCGATGGAACTGTCGGGGAACTTCGCAATCTGCTCCCATTCGGAATCGAGACAAATGGTATGGGGATTCGTGGCAGGCAGGCGGACTAGCTGATTCTGCTGGGTGACTAAGACCCGCACCTCACTGTCTCGCAACATGTATTCCAACCGTTCGGTCGGATAATCGGCATCCAACGGGAGGTAGGCTCCGCCCGATTTCAAGATACCCAGCATGCCCAAAATCAACTGCGGCGATCGCTCCACACACAGCCCGACCACCATGCCTGGTCCGACGCCGCGACGGCGGAGGTAGTGGGCGAGTTGATTCGCGCGCGCATCCAATTCTCGATACGTCAGCGACTGCCCATCCTGTTCGATCGCAATGATCCCGGGAGTCCGTTGGGCCTGGGCCTCGATCATACGATGGAGACACCACTCGGTTTCTGCCACATCGGAGGACTGTGCCCATGCCAGTACGGTCTGCCGCGTTTCCGCTTCGGACATGATCGGCAGGTTGCCGATCTTGTCGGCTGGTTTGTTGACCAATCCTTCCAGCAACCGCACAAAATGCTCCTGCAGGCGCGCGATCCGATCGGCGCCAAACAAAGCATCCTTATACTCCACATACCCACTTAATCCCTGTTCCGATTCTGCCAGTTCGAGACAGAGATCGAATTGACCGCTCTGTTGCGGAATCACATACGCGTCCCACTCAGGCAAGCGAACTTCCGATGCAGATGCCGGTAATGCACTCATCTGCCTGTCGAGTGCAGCCAACAACTTGAACGGTTGCAACACGAACAGAACCTGCGCCAAGGGAGCCCGCGGGCCCTGACGAGCCGAGCGTACGTCTGCCACCAATCGCGCGTAGGGATAATCCTGATGGGCGAGTGCCTCCAGCAGTGTGTGCTTCGTCTGCGCCAACAGTTCGCGGCCGGTCGACTCCGGCTGCAGGTTCTCACGCAGCACCAGTATGTTCACAAAGTCACCGACCGTGTGTGCGAAACGGGCCCGGCTGCGACCGAACACCGGCGTGACTACCGTGGTGTCTTCCAGCGCCGAATAGCGATTGAGAAGGATCTGGAGGGCGGTCAGACAGACGGCATACAACGTCGTGCCCTCTGTCCGGGCCAATTCCTTGAGGCGGCCTGTCAGGTCCCCCTCGATATGGAATGCGTGCCAGGCATAGTGACTTGGCTCCACCGTTGTCTGGGGCCGGTCGTACAGCGTGTCATAATTCGGCAATTCACCTGCCAGCTTCGCCTTCCAGTATTGCGCCAATCGGCGCCCCTCTTCGCCTTCAAGCAGAGTCCGGTGCCACTCGACAAATTCACCATATGGTGGGAGTTCGTGAGCTCCGCTCGAACGCTCCGACGGACTCGTTGCGGCTGAAAGATAGCGCCGTTTCAGATCATCGACCAGCTCAATCATCGACCAGCCATCCACGACGATATGGTGGGCGACCAACAATAACCAGGTCTGCGCCCCTCCCTGATACAGGGAGGCTCGCCACAGAGGGCCCTTCGCGAGATTGAACGGAACCGCCGCAGCCTCCACGGCTTCCTGTCGTAATCGCGGCCATCCCCAGGTGGAGCTCTCGAGCCTGGTCCAACTCAACGGCAGCCGGTCATGGATCCGTTGAACCGGCACATCTTGCTGCGTCTCAAAAGTGGTGCGAAGCATGGCATGCTGGGCACCAAGGCCATCAAGCGCCAGTCGCAACCAGTCTTCGTTCACTTCTGGCGGGAGAGGGAGAAGCACGGACACGTTTGCCGCCGCGCTGTCCGGATCCAACTGACTCAAGAACCACAGAGCCGCCTGGTTTTCGGAAAGTGGGTAGACGTTCCCGGCAACGGCACCCGTACGAACAGCTTCGGGCGCGCGTAGCTGTTCGCCGGCCAGACCACGTTCGATCGTAGCCGTCACATCTCCTGGGGTTGCGCCGCCAAGAAGTGCGTGGAGCGAAAGCGGCAGGTGAAACGATTCTTCCAGACGATGCAGCACTTCCGCCGCCATCAGCGAATCGAGTCCCAGGAGATGGATCGGCTGATCAACAGCGATTGTTTCAGGAAGGCGACCGAGCCGATCAGCCAACAGCTGCTGCACCATTCGCTGAATGGCCAGTCGGCGCGCTTCACCTGCAAGCCCGCGCAATAGGTCGGTATGATAGCCCGTGGAAGATGGTTGAGCGACGGGAAGCGGCGCGACGCTTGTTCCGACAACCGACAATCGACCTGTAAGATATTGATCACGACAGGTACGCCGCTGCACCTTCCCGCTGGACGTCTTGGGAAGGCTTCCGGCCTTGATGAACAGGATGGACGACACATGAAGGTCATGCTGTTCGGACAGGGCCGCACGTATGGCCGCGGCCAGTTCTTCGGTGGGAAGGGGCGTCGCCTGACGCTCCACTTCCTGGACCAGCACGACAGTTTCCTCGCCTGCTTCCTCAACGGTGAACGCCGCCGCGCCGCCGGTCCGGAGTGCGGCATGGCATGACTCGACCGTTCGCTCGATATCTTGGGGATAATGATTGCGGCCTCGGACAATGAGCAGGTCTTTGAACCGCCCCGTCACGAAGACTTCGCCATCCTTCACAAACCCGAGGTCGCCGGTTCGTAGGAACGGCCCCTCGCCGGTATCCTGTAGCCGGGCGGCAAACGTTCGCGCAGTTTCGTCGGGATTGTTCCAATAGCCCTGTGTCGTGCTGGCCCCGGACAGCCAGATTTCCCCGACCTGTTGCATGGCGCAACGAGAGCACGTCTCAGGATGTGCGATTACCACCCGGGTATCGCCGACAGGGATGCCGCATCCGACCACCCGTCGAACCGGCCCTCCATCCGTGCTGGCCTCAATGACCGCCCCCTGCTCCAAGGCAGCGGCATCGAGCGTCGTCACGGTGGGTGTCACCCCTTCCCGCTTGAGCGAAATAAGGAGCGTGTATTCCGCCATGCCGTATGCGGGAAAGAAGGCCTCGCGCCGGAATCCGGATGGAGTGAACGCTTCGGCAAAGCGCTCGATGGCATCCGGTGCAATGGGCTCTGCCCCGCAACTCGCCACCTGCCACCCGGAAAGATCGAGGCATGCCCGCTCCTCCGGCGTGGTCGATTCCACACAACGCCGATACGCAAAATTGGGCGCCCCGCTATGCGTGACCTCATACCGTTGAATCGCCTCAAGCCACCGCAACGGACGTTTCAGAAACGTGAGCGGCGACATGAGATACGACGGGCGGCCGATCCACGCAGGCTGAATGATGCCCTTCACCAATCCATAGTCATGAAAATGCGGCATCCAGGACAGGGTGACTGATCGGGCATCGTAACAACCGGCATCGGTAATACACCGACTCTGGGCCGTGATATTCCCATGGCTGACCATGACCCCTTTCGGTGTGGAGGTCGAGCCGGACGTATATTGCAAATACGCGAGATGTGAGAGGAGCGGATGCGGCTCAGTCCAGCAGGAAGCATCGGCTGACAGCGCCTGGTCGATCGGAACCCAACGATCTAACGTCATCTCGCACTCTTGCGATCGGAGTGTCTCCAGAATCTGTGATGTAGTGAACGCGCCGGCGGCGCCGGCATCTTCCGCGAAGCGTTGGACGCGTGCCACGCCGGCCCTCAGGCGGTGTGCGTCCGGAGGCGGAACCGGCACGGCGACGAGGCCGGCATAGAGGGCTCCCCAGAAGGCTTGCACGAATTCAAGGCCTGGCGGATAGACCAGAAGGAGTCGTTCCCCAGGCGCAAACCGGGTTTGGAGGTAGCCGGCGGTTGAACGAGCCAGGGCGAATAGGTCGCGATACGTCAGTACTGTGTCGGCGTTCCGTCCATCACGCAGATAGACGTACGCGATCTGCTCAGGCTGCTGCTCAGCCCGCCAACGCAGCACATCAAGAATGGTGTCGCCGGCTGGAATGGTGACCGGTGAATGTCTGACCACAGAATGCTCAACCCCAGTAGGATCAGGAGGCGTGCGCGGGGCCCCTGCCGTAGACCTATTCGGATGCCCCCTCGAAAATCATAAGTCTGACGGCGGTTTCCGTCCGGTTGTCCTGTACCAGGTGAGTCTACGGCCTCCTCGTTTCAGTACAAAATGGAAACACGATTCCCTTCAATGCACGGTTTCCCGTAAGGGTGATAGAAATTCCTCTCAACCTCATGATTTTTCGTTTGAATCCTGCCATTCGTCAGAGTAAGCTGCATGACCTTGTCGGCCAAGGAACGGAGAGGTGCGAGAGCGGCCGAATCGGACGGTCTCGAAAACCGTTGTCCTGAAAGGGACCGTGGGTTCGAATCCCACCCTCTCCGCCATACCTGAATATCCAGGCGTTTCTCTCCAGCTTCCGCGACGAATCGCCGTCGCACCTACCGAAGATCGTGCTTCCCCCTTCCTCTAGTGGTCTATTCGCCTCCAACAGGCCAGGGTAGTCTCTGGTTCACGCAGGAGGGCAACATGTTCGAACAAACCGACGCTGCACTGGTGATGACGCTGTTGGCCTTGGGTGGGATCGCACTGATGGCCGATGAAAAACTCGGATCAAGTTGTCTGCAGATGGTGAAATGGATTCGCACGCGGGGTAGGCACTAACCGGCTCGTCGCTTCAATTCCCTCCGTAACTCGACCATCGCCAGGGTATCGCGTTCACAGTATCGCAGCAGCGCATCCTGAATCTGGGCCTTCTCAATCCAGTCGCTCACGGCAAAAATCATCCGGCTGTACTCACAAGCCGCGACGCCCCCATCCCGAATCACCAGGTCGTCATAACTCAGGGACGGCACCACGGCCGGCAAGACGGTTTTGATCGAGTAGCTGCCCTCAAAGGCCGGATGATAATAGTGATCCCGGATGATCACATGAAGATCCCACAGCCTGGCCACCACTCGCTTCAAGTCCTTGCGTAGTGACGGGAAATCCTCCGCCAGCCGCTCGATGACGGAGCGCTCATAACTCGAATAGACGCAGATACTCCCCTCTCGCCCCAGCGACTCCAGCAATGTCATCGCCAGTTCTTCGCGCGGATCCCGCTCGTCCCGGCACAGGAACTCGGCATGCATCAGCGTGCCATCAGGTTGTTCGATGTGATTGGACCATTGAGTGGGAATGACCTGGTAGGGTCTAGTATCCACAAATTTCGGCACCGCCGGCATGAAGGTCTCAAAATCCAGATGGTGGACGGGATAGACGATCGCCTCCAACGCCGACCGCAGACCCTCCCCGACCCATTCTCTGTTCTCTTTCACCCGTCGTTGCACCGGCGTGAGCGCGACATGATCAGGAATCTCGTCGATCGTGTCGATCCCTAGCTCACGAAGGTGGACGACCGTCTTGCTGCTCCCCGGCAGATGGTAAATCCAGCGGGCCGGTTTGTCTTCGGTGCAATGGTTCCAGAAGGGACATTCATACGGACTTTGACAGTGTTCATCGGGAGTAATGCCCGGAGCCGACATGGCTTCCAGCATAACCTGCATGGCAGCGAGGCGTGCAGAGACCTCCGGCAAACGAGGCCGCACAGTTTCGGTCAATGAGCGGACGCCGAACAGCTGGTCGAGATCGAGATGGCGCCCGTCGAACACGTACTGCGTATTCACATGCATCAGACAGATATCCACCAGCCTATGTCCGAGTCCTTCCAGGACATAGCTTTGGATCGTCAGATCATCGACATGGGTCGCCTTCACCTTGGTGGAGGACTTCACCTCCACGAGCCGCCAGGTCGGTTGCCCCAGGTCATTCACGCCGACACGTTCCAGGACGTCAACCCGAACCAAGACCTGGTTGAACTGAAAGGCCCCTTCGAAAATTGCCGGTACCGTCGGATCCTGAAGCAGCTCGGCCGTTTGTGCCAGCGCTTCCTGGGATTGACGATAGCCGGCCGTGACGAGACGTCCGCCGGGAAAACGTTGCCGGGCCAGTTCGCCGAGATCCGTGCCCATATCCAGAATGGCCTGTGTGGCAGCATCCGGCTTGGTCGCCAACCCCGGCGCATGGATCTCCAAGTAGAGACGCTTGTGACACTGCAGGCCCGACAGATATCGCGATTTGGACAGACGATAGGAGGCGCGTGCGGCAGGCTCGGGTGAAATCAACATAAGCTTCTGCAGGCTACCGAAGCACGATGTGGGTTGTCCAGTCCAGTCCCGTCCAGTGAGAGAGAGGCTCCACGAAGCAGATGCGGTTCTGTTAGGATGACGCCCGCATGGCAAACGGCATCGCACAGATCAGACGCTCGGTCCTCGCGCTGGCGCTTCCCGTCACCGTCAGCAGCCTGCTGCAACGTGCCGAAGGCATCGTCGCCGTCTTCCTCGTAGGTGGGCTGGGAGCTGTCCCGATTGCCGCCGTCGGCCTCGGTCAGTTGCTGGCATTTATCGCGACGACCCTGGTCTCCGGCCTTTCGGTCGGATCCAACGTCGTCATGGCCCAATTGTGGGGCGCCCGCCGGTACGACGATGCAGGCCAGGCCGCGCGGCATTTCCTCGGATTGTCTATCCTGATTTCGCTGGGCCTCTTGAGCTTCGGCCTCCTGGTCAATCGTCTGGCGATGGAAATGCTCGGGGCGGAAGCAGACGTGGTCCGCCTCGCACTCCCCTACTCGAACCTGATTTTCCTGCTCATTCCGTTCACGATCCTGCTGCAGGTGCTCTCTTCGATCCTGCAAGGCACGGGTGACACCAGAACGCCGATGTATGCGATGATCGTGGTGAATCTGCTCCATATCGCCGTCGCCATTCCCCTCATCTATGGTCGATGGGGATTCCCTGAACTGGGCGTCAACGGCGCGGCCATCGCGGTCGGCATCGCTGAAGCAACCGGCTGTGTCTACCTGCTCTCCCGTTGCCGGGCGATGCTCCACCCCTTCCACCGGCTTCGATTCGATTTGATTCGCACCATCTGGCGCGTGGGAGCGCCCGTTTCGGGTGAGCGTATCGTCCAGCAAGCCGGCATTCTGCTCTACACGAAGATCGTGTTGATGTATGGCACCATCGCCTATGCGGCCCACCAGGTCGGGTTGTCGATCGAGTCTCTCTCGTTCCTTCCCGGGTATGGCTTTGCGATCGCCGCCGCCACCATGGTGGGGCAAAGCATTGGGGCAGGCAAATATACCCGGGCGAAACTGGAGAACTGGGAAGCGAACCGGTTGGCAGCCTACATGATGTCGGCCATGGGAGTGCTCTTCTTCTTTTTTCCCTATGCTTTGCTCCGCGCCTTCACCAGCGATGAGGCCGTCATCGAGCTGGGCACGCTGTTTCTGAAAATCGTGGCCCTGCTGCAGATTCCGCTCGCGTTCACCATGGTGGTGGCGGGCTCCCTGCGCGGAGCGGGCGACACCCGTTTTATCATGGTCGCAACCATGATCGGTATGTGGGGCGTCCGTATCCCCATCGCCGTGGTGGTCGGCTACTGGCTGAACCTCGGAGTGTTCTACGTGTGGCTGGCGATGATCGCCGACTGGACGTTGCGGATGGCGTTGATGCTCTGGCGGTATCGATCGGAGCGGTGGAGAAGCATCCAAATCCTCCGTTCATCCCCCACCTAAGAGCCTCACCCCTGCCCGTCGACGGCGCATTCCGGCGGGCGGACGGAGGGCCGCGTATCCTTTCCTGATCCGGCACGCACTTCGATACGTCCCACCGCCTTCACATTCGCGCAAAGATCGCCCAACCCAGGCGTCACCAAACGATAGGGCCCGCCCTTGCCGTCCGGGAGAGGCTGTCCATCAAGCTCGTACAGCAACAGCCCGAAGTCGCGCGCTTGTTGCAGCGTGAGGGTAGCCGCATACTTTCCATCGACGGAGTGAAACGTCACATGGTCGGCATCGACTGCGAGCGCCGGGATATCCAAGAGGCCCTTCACCCGAATCGCGCGACCTCGCATGGACGGCATCAATTCGCTGATCTCGTCCACGCGTTGCTCCTGCGGTAATTGCCCGAGCGCTGTTCTGGTCAATGAGACCGGCTGGACCACGGCGCCGTCGATACGCACAACGCCGGGCCCCGACAACTCTTTCTCGGTAATCGTCTTCACCATCGCGGTCAGCGCTTCATTGACGGGCGTGGGGATGCCCAATTCGCGCCCAACCCGTACGATGTAGCCGTTTAGATAGTCGATCTCCGTCGGGCGTCTGGCTTTCCAATCGTCGTACATCGACGTGTGGATGTCGCGAAGCTCTTGCGTCCACTTAACCACCTTTTCCGCCATGTCCGGCGCCAGAGGCACCTTCACCGCCGCGGACACCGCCGCCACTTCGCCGACAATCTGCCGGATCACGCCTGCCATTTCCGGATGGTCGAGCGCCTTCGCCACCTTGTCGTCGATGACCACCGTGAGGGGATTAAAGACACAATTCCAGCACATCTTCTCCCATTTGCTCTTGCGGATATCTTCACTGAGCTGACAGGAAATGCCCGCCTCTTTGAAAATCTCGGCAATCTGGGTGACTCGCTCGCTCTTATGTCCCATCAGTTCCCCGACCGCCACCCCGCCGCGTTTGTAATGCTCAATGACGCCGGGCTCGACGATCTTCGAATAGATAAAGGCCACCCCGCCGACCACGCAGTCTCGTTGAACGCGGGCAATGATTCGATCTTCCGTGTCAATGCCGTTCTGAAGGGTGAGCATGACGGTGCGTTCGGTGATTACCGGCTCCAACTGCGCCATGACCTCGTCGAGGTCGTAGGCCTTCACCGCGAGGATGATGAGATCGGGGGTCGCCAGTTGCCGGGGATCGGATGCCGCCGGGGGATGCACGGTGAAATTGCCCCTGGCGCTCTTGATCGTCAGCCCGTTCCGCTTGACGGCCTCCAGGGTGCGAGGGCGAAGGAGAAACGAGACATCGGGATTACTCTTGGCAAGATGGGCGCCAAAAAACCCCCCGACGGAACCAGCACCGACCACCATGATCTGCTTCATGAGATGCCTCACTCATTGCGTTCAAAAGACGCGTACTATAGCATGCAGCC
>CAZKVY010000043.1:0-29138 GCA_964556305.1 uncultured Nitrospira sp.
CCCTCGGGTACCACGTCGTGGGCCGTGTGACGCAAAAGCGGAGTTCCGATAAATACGCGGCGGTCCTGGGGCAGGGCAAACTGGCCGAACTGGCGCAGTGGACCGGCGGGTCCGGAAAAATCGAGGCGGCGTTTGCACGGCCGAAGCACAAAGCGGCAGCGCAGCACGAGGCGGAGGCTGAGGACGTCACGGAAGAATCTGACGACGACGAATCGGACGATACCATCGAGCCTTCCTCCGGCCCTCGCGAACAGGCGCAGATCGTCATCGTGGACTGTGATCTGTCGCCGTCACAATTGAAAAACCTTGAACGCGCCGCAGGCGTGCCGGTACTCGATCGGACCGGAGTCATCATTGAGATTTTCAGCCGCCACGCGCGAACCAGAGCGGCCCGGCTGCAGGTGGAGATCGCGCGGCTCAATTATCTCGCGCCGCGGTTGCGGGAAACAGGCGGCGGCAGCGAGCGGCAAGGCGGGGGAGTCGGTGGCAAAGGGGCCGGAGAGACGAGTCTGGAGCTCGATAAGCGCCGAATCCGCGATCGCCTGAAAGAACTCAAGACCGAATTGGCGGCGATCGGGGACGAGCATCAGACGCGCCGCGCGCGACGGGAACACGAATTGACGGTCGCGCTCGTCGGGTACACCAATGCCGGGAAATCCTCGCTGATGCGGGCGATGACGGGCAGTGAAGTGCTCGTGGCCGACAAGCTGTTCGCCACGCTCGATACCACGATCCGGCCCTTGTATCCTGAGACGCGTCCCAAAGTGCTTCTCTCCGATACGGTGGGATTCATCAAGAAGCTCCCGCATGACCTGGTGGCCTCGTTCAAGTCGACCCTCGATGAAGCGGCCAGCGCTTCGCTGTTGCTGTTTGTCGTCGATGCCTCAGATCCATCCTTTCGATCTCAACTCGAGGTGACGCGGAAGGTGTTAGCCGAAGTCGGCGCTACGGAGGTGCCCAGCCTGTTGGTGTTGAATAAACGGGACCGTCTCGGCCCGGACGAACTCGCGGCGCTGAAGGCGGAATATCCCGACGCGGTCTTGCTGTCCACGAGAAACAAGGATGACCTGCAGGCGCTCCGTGAGCGGATCATGGGGTACTTCGAGAGCGATATGCTCGACGAGGAACTGCGCATTCCGTTTACGGCTCAAGGGGTCGTGGCGGAAATCCGCGCCAAGATGCGTATCCTGTCAGAAGAATATGATGCCGAAGGGCTCACGATTCGGGTGCGCTCGACGCCTGAGAACCTGGCTGCGATCAAGAAGAAGCTCGGACGATGAGGGTTTGGCAAGGAGTAGCAATCACATGAAACGACAGGAACTGGAAGAAAAACTCCCGACCATGACGCGGGAACAACTCGTCGAGACGATCACGACGTGCCTCGACATGATCGAACGGCTGGAAAACGACCTCACGGCCGGGACGCACAAGCTCGAAGAAATGTCGGCACTGGTCAAAAAGTTATCCGAGACGAAGCAAGCTGGCTGAGGCCCAAGCACCGCCTCGAAAGAGACCGTGCTTGTTTGCCTGAGACGAAGAACCCGATTACCCGACGTTTAAGACGATTCTGGGGACCGTTCGCTTATTCACTCGCCGGCGTTTTCGTTCCACGAAAAGGCTCAGGAGATAGGCTGCGAAAAAGAGGAAAAACATTCCGTACGAGAGTGCCGTCGCGGTGCCGTCATAGCCGGAGAACCCTACAATCCCAGAAATAATCGCCAGCCCCAGGAATATCCAGGACCAGGAAAACATTCCTGGCCTTTGCATGACATTCATATGTCTCATGCTTCCCTCCTTCGGCGTAGACCATTCTCACGAGGCTGTGTGGTCCGGTGGGGCGGTGTGCCGCTTGAACGTCCACCGTGTCCTCGTCTTCAGCAATTCCGATACTGGCAGTTTCATAAATTGCCGTGCAGACAAGGGCCAGAGGCCCTGAACGTCGTCATTCACTCTCTGCGTGTCAGTTCTACGGATAGGGCGTCGGACTTGTTGTTGCATCACGCACCTCCTCGTAAATGGTCCGCACGATGCCTTTCCCAGCGATTCAGTCCAAGCGGCTGAATTCATCTTACCCAATGCTATTTCCTCTGCGACTAGTGGAACCCCTTGCCCGATACGGTCATCGACCTGGAAGAAAAAAGCGACTGCCTGCAGTGTGAGGGCGATCTAGATACCGTCGCCTGATCTCAGGACACTTCCGGATGATGCTCATGGAGACCTGGCAGGTCGGCGGGTATAATCATCCATGTCCCTCACCACGAAGCTGAAGATTCTTGCCGAAGCCGCCAAATACGATGTGTCCTGCGCCAGCGGCGGCTCCCGCCGGTCTGGCTCGAAGGAGGGCCTGGGCCATTCTGACGGCCACAGCATCTGCCACAGTTTCACGCCGGACGGCCGCTGCGTCTCGCTCCTGAAAATTCTGCTCACCAACTACTGCGTCTACGACTGCGTGTTTTGTGTCAACCGGGTCTCGAGCGACATTCCGAGGGCGGCCTTCACCCCGCAGGAAGTGGTGGACCTCACGCTCGATTTCTACCGGCGCAACTACATCGAGGGCCTGTTCCTGAGCTCCGGCATCTTTCGCTCGCCGGATGACACGATGGAGCAGCTCGTGGCCGTGGTGCGGACGTTACGTCAGGCGCACCGGTTCGGCGGCTACATTCATCTGAAGGCCATACCGGGCGCATCGCAGCGGCTGATCGAGGAGGCGGGACGCTGGGTGGACCGGCTGAGCGCCAACATCGAGCTGCCGACTCAGGCCGACTTGGTGCAGCTCGCGCCCGACAAACAGATCACGGTCATCGAAGGCACGATGTCGCAGATCCAGGGAGGCGTGGAGGCGGCGCGTGAGGAGAAATCCTATCGCCGAGCCGCGCCTGCGTTCGCGCCGGCCGGCCAATCGACGCAAATGGTCATCGGGGCCACGCCGAGCACGGACGCGACGATTCTCGCCACGGCGGCGCATCTCTATCAGAGCTACGGCCTCAGGCGGGTCTACTACTCCGCCTTCAGTCCCTATCCCCACGCCGATCCGCGCCTGCCGTTGCAGGCGCCCCCGCTCGTGCGTGAGCATCGTCTGTATCAAGCCGACTGGCTGACCCGGTTTTATGGGTTCTCGATGGAGGAGCTGACCACCGCCGACGATCCGAACCTCTCGTTGGATCTCGACCCGAAACTGGCCTGGGCCCTGCGGCATCGAGATCGGTTTCCCGTGGATGTGAATCGCGCGCCGCGCGAAGTGCTGCTGCGGGTGCCTGGGCTAGGGTACAAGAACGTCGCCAAAATCCTGTCCATTCGCCGTTACCATCGGGTGACGCTGGATGATTTACGGAAGTTGCACGTGCCGCTGCGCCGGGTGCGTCCATTCGTGCTCTCGCCGGCCCACTCGGAGCGTCTCCTGCGATTGGATCGCGAAGATCTGCCTTCGTTGCTTACCAAACCGGCGCAGTTGGAACTGTTCTCCGCGGCCCTCGACAACCTCTCCGGGCAACTCTGACCATGCGGGAGATTCGTTTCACGCCGACGCCTGATGGCTGGTTGACCGCGGCCATGGAACAGTTGGGCGACCGCCGTGGGCCTTCAGACCTGCTCTGGACGGAAAACACGGCTGACCAAGCGGCGTTGCCGGGGCTCTTTGCCGAGGGACCGACCGAAGCCGTGACAGAGAATCGTCCACCACGTTCTGCGCCGGCGGCTTCAGTACCCGGTGAGTTTCGCAAGTTGCTTCGCATGGTGGCCTGCCATCGCGACCGCTCCAAGTGGGGGCTGCTCTATTCCGTCTTGTGGCGACTGACCACCACCCAGCCACGGCTGCTGGCGATCGAAGTGGATGGGGAGGTGAGCCGCCTCCTGGCGATGCAACGCCAGGTCCAGCGCGACGTCTACCACATGAAGGCCTCCGTGCGGTTTCGGAAAGTCACAGATGGCCCGGACGAGCACTACATCGCGTGGCACCAGCCGGATCATCCCGTGCTGCCGCTCGCGGCTCCTTTTTTCGTAGAGCGGTTTGCCGCGCTGCGCTGGTCGATCCTGACTCCGGATGCCTCGGCCCATTGGGACGGGGAGACCGTCTCCTTCGGCCCCGGCATGACGCAGCGGGAAGCCCCGACCGACGATGCGTTGGAGACGGCCTGGCGGACTTATTACGCCGCGACGTTCAACCCGGCCCGCGTCAACCCGACGGCCATGCGGGCGCAGTTACCCGGACGATTTTGGAAAGGCCTGCCGGAATCTCGCCTGATCGCGCCGCTCACGCAGGGGGTGCGCGCCAGCGTCGGACACGTCATGGACACCCGTCAGCACATGGCCGCGTTGCCGCTGGCCGCCTCCCTGCCGGAACTTGCGCAAGCCGCCGCGACCTGCACCGGATGCGATCTGCACCTGGCCGCCACGCAGACCGTCTTCGGACGCGGCCCGTCGGACGCTCGCATTATGCTGGTGGGGGAGCAGCCGGGCGATCAGGAAGATCTAGCCGGCGAGCCCTTCGTGGGCCCGGCCGGTGAGGTGTTGAATCAGGCGTTGGAACGGGCGGGCATCGAGCGTTCACAGCTTTATGTGACGAATGCCGTCAAACATTTCCGTTTCGTGTTCGAAGGCCGCCTCCGTCGGCACAAGGCTCCGAGGCCGTCGGACATTGTCTCCTGCCGGCCCTGGCTCGAAGCGGAACTGAAGGCGGTACAGCCGGAAGTGGTCGTCTGCCTGGGCCGAACCGCCGCGCAGTCGCTCATTGGCGGGCAGGTATCGGTGGAGCAACAGCGAGGACGGTTTTTCAGCAGCCCCTTCTCCTCCAGGATGTTGCTGACCTACCATCCCTCCAGCATTCTTCGCGCGCGGGATCGAGTCATACAGGATCGGTTATTCACTCTTCTTGTGCAAGACTTGAAGACGGCCGTGGCTTGAGGTGGGCAGAAGGCTGGTTCTGCTGTGCCCGGTCGAACGTGGTCAAGGCCACGGTCGCTTCGTCGATTCAAATCGGCTACAGTGTCAACGAGGCAGCAGCAACATAGAGTATCGACGCGAGTGCCACGAAACGAATGTGAAAAGGAGACTCACAGAATGCCTGCAATGAAACCGAAAGACGTTCAGCTGCAACTGAAGTCCGTTCCCAAGTGGTCGAGACGCGCCAAGACCCTGGTGCGCACCTATCAGTTCAAGACCTTCATGGATGGGTTGAAGTTCGTGACCCTCGTCGCGAAGCGGGCCGAAAAGAGCCAGCACCATCCCGATATCGACATCCGCTATAACAAGGTCACCTTGAACCTCACCACCCATGATGAAGGCGGGCTGACGGAGAAAGACTTTCTCATGGCGCAGCAATGCGATGAGGCCTTCGCAAAACGGTAGGAGGGTTGGTCTTCGTCCGGCGCGTCCGGTCCGCAATTTCCCCCTGTTGAAAGCTCCTCCCTTTCTGTAAGCTGGACTTTGGATCCATCCTATTGATCGAGGAGGGAGGTCAGCATGAAATCTTTTCCCATCGTCATTCTGGGCGGCGGGGTGGGAACCGGGTATGCGGCGAAGGAATTTGTCTCGCAAGGCGGAGGCAAGGGGCAGCTTGCGATCGTGACGGCGGAGCATATCCCGTCGTATGAACGGCCGCCCTTGTCGAAGGAGTTTCTGGCCGGTGAAAAGAAACGTGACGACATTCTGATCTCGGATAGCCAGTTCTATCGGAAGCAGGGAATCACCCTGTTTCGGGACTTTCGCGTGCAAAAGGTGGACTTCACCCGCCGTCTGCTGCATGGTCCCTCCCGCCAAACCATCGGCTTCGAGAAACTCCTGATCGCCACCGGCTCTTCGGTGCGGAAGTTGACCGTGCCCGGCGCCGATCAGCCATGGATCTTTTATCTCCGCCAGCTGCAGGACTCGCAGCACATCCATCAGCACATCAAAAAAGGCAAGCAGGCCGTGGTGATCGGATCCGGCTTTATCGGCATGGAAGTCGCCTCGGTCCTCACCAGGCAAGGCATGCCGACCACCATGGTGTTTCCAGGCGATCGCGTCTGGGAACATGTGTTCACGCCGGAGGTCTCAGCCTTTTTCGAGAAGGAATTTTCCGGTCACGGCATCCGCCTCATGAGGGCTCAGAAAGTGATCGGCTTCACACGGGAGAACGGCACAGGACAGGTCCTGCTGTCTACCGGCCGGCAGATCCCGGCAGACCTCGTCGTGGCCGGCATCGGCGTCACCCCGACCTTGGATCTTTTCAGACGATCACCGCTCGACCACGATGACGATGGCATCAAGGTCAACGAATACCTTGAGACCAGTCTGGATAATGTATGGGGGGCCGGCGATATCGCGAACTATCCAGACCGGATTTTTCGCCGCCGCATGCGGATCGAGCATTGGGACAATGCGGTGGAGCAGGGGCGGGTGGCCATGCGGAACATGATGGACAAATTCCAGCCCTTCATTCACGTGCCCTATTTCTTTTCCGACGAGTTCGACCTGTCGTACGAATACTGGGGCGATGCGAAGGGACACGATCAAGTCGTGTACCGCGGGGAGATGAGGAAGAAACAGCTCAGTGTCTGGTGGCTCAGGAAAGGGACGCTCTGCGCGGCCCTGCTGATGAATCGCCCCAATGAAGAACGGCAGTATGCGCCTCGCTGGATTCTTCGTCGCGCGAAGCTCGACCCCAACGCCCTCAGAACGGCGAAGAGCGTGAAGTCGTTGGATCGCACGTTCGGCCAGGACTGATGCGGGATTTTCTCCCCCTCGCCGCTTCCACCTCCCCTCTGGGTCCAAGAAACCCCCAGGCAGGGGCTTTCCCCAGTATGTCCTCCTCCTCATGAGGGTTACGCTACCAATTGATAGCGACTCAGTTACAACATGGAGGACATATGATGAAACGAACTCTTGAAATGCTGCTCATGGCAGCCCTGGTCACTGGTGGTGGAGGACTTGCGTTTGCGGCCGATCCTATGAAGGAAAAGGAAGCGACTCCGACCATCGGCGAGCGGATCACCAAGGATGCCGTGAAGGGCACGCTGATGAAGATCGACGGGGAGTATTACCAGATCAGAAACACGGACGGCGAGCTGGTGAAAGTCCACGTGGACAAGAGCACGAAGCTCGACAAGGTGGTTGAGGGCGATATGGTCAAAGCCTATGTCACCGACAAGGGCCATGTGACCACGTTGCAGCGGGTCGAGAAATAGTCTCCTCGACGAAATCCTGGGCGGTGGGCCAGTCGGCCTGCCGCCCCAGTCGATGGTGGTGAATTCTGTTGCTGGACATTCGCCCCAACCCCGCGTAGATTTTCCAGCCGTGGCCGCTACACCGCACAAACATTTTTCGATGCTCCGCGAGTTTCATCTCGCCGATGTGCTGACGCTAGGCAATGCTGCCTGCGGACTCGCGGGGGTGTTGCTCGCCATGCAGTATATGAGCAGCCCCTCGCAGGTACATTTCTTCGCCGCCGCGGCGCTGGCTCCGGCGGCGCTGTTGTTCGATTGGTTCGACGGCCGGGTCGCGCGATGGCGGCATCAACAGTCGGTGCTCGGGCGGGAGTTGGATTCGCTGGCCGACATCATCTCCTTCGGTGTCGCCCCGGCCGCATTGGGCTTTGCCGCCGGCCTGCGGGGTGGATGGGACTGGATGGCGCTGACGTACTTCGTCTGCTGCGGGGTAAGCCGATTGGCCCGGTACAATGTCACGGCCGAGAGCCTGTCCGCCGGACGCGACAAGGTGGCCTATTTCGAAGGCACCCCCATTCCGACCACCGCGCTCTTGACCGGCATCCTCGCGCTGGCTGCCTGGCAGGACCGGCTCGGCGATCGGCTCTATGGGGGCGTATGGACCGTCGGGCCGGCCGATTTGCATCCTCTGTCGTTCCTCTTCATCCTTTCCGGAACCCTCATGATCAGCAAAACCCTCCACATTCCCAAGCTGTAACGGTCTGGGGGGCGCGCACCTCTTCGAAATGTATTCCATAAACGGTCAGCACCTCGTGTCAGCCCGCTCCCCTCTCTGTCTGGCCTGAAGACCCCACCCAACTTCCTACGCATGGCCCATCTGGAGCCCCTTTGTAGGAATACGTGACGCTGAGGTGTGCGCTCACATCCTCTTGTTGCCAGAGACTCAAGCCTGACCGGCCGATCACCGACAAAGACTCTTGAGAATCGTAGGCGGCGACCAGGTAGGAATCCCGGCGAAGAAGGAGCCTTTCATGATGACCACGCTGATGGACCGGCTGTCCATTCGTTTCAAACTCGCCTTGATGGCGGGCCCCTTGTTATTGGGATTGATGGTGATCGTGGTAACGGGCTACGCGACGATCGGCGAGGTGAAGGTCAATGGGCCCTTGTATCAAAGCATCGTCGAAACGAAAGATCTGGTCGCCGATGTCCTTCCCCCTCCGCAGTACCTCCTGGAGTCCTATCTCGTGACGCTTCAGATGCTTCAGGAAACGGATCAACGCGCGTTGCAGCAGTTGGTCGCACGGGGCAAACAACTGCG
Source organism: uncultured Nitrospira sp. (assembly GCA_964556305.1). Taxonomy (GTDB): domain Bacteria; phylum Nitrospirota; class Nitrospiria; order Nitrospirales; family Nitrospiraceae; genus Nitrospira_A. Next base: position 8,461 of record CAZKVY010000043.1, read on the forward strand.
CAAGGAATATGAAGAGCGCCACGCCCATTGGGTAAGAACGCTGGCAGCAGGACCGATGAAAACCGCGCTGGTGGAGAAGTCGTACAGATCCGGCGTGGCCTTTCTGGACTCACGCGACCAGGAATTTGTTCCCGCTGTGCTGGCGGGAGATGTGATCAAAGCCCGTGCGCTCGCAGCAGGAAAATTGAATCTGCATTATCGCGAGCATCGAGACGCGATCGACGAGGTCGTGGCCGCCGCGATGCCTTGGCAACTTCAGCAGGAAGCGCAGGCGACAGGAATCGTTCAAGCTCGTATCAATAAGATTGCGCTCGTCTCCCTGGTTATCCTGGGCGCCGCCACAGTGGTGGGGCTGACGATTGCCCGGCGCATCACCAGTCGTCTGTCGACAATCGAATCGTGTTTTCAGACGATCTCCGGCGGCGACTTACGCATCCGTATTCCCGTTCGGGGAGAAGACGAGGTGGCGAGGTTGAGCCGGGCGACGAATGCGTTGCTCGACAATCTCGAAGGCATGATCGGGCGGGTGGCGATGGTCACCGAACAATTGGCGTCTGCGGCCGTGCAGTTATCAGCCACGGCGGTGGAAATTTCAGGCGGCACCGCTCGCCTGACGTCACGAGCCACTCACACGGCCGCGGCGGTCGAGGAGATGAACGCAACGGTCGGGCAGGTCGCGCAGAATTCCGGCAAGGCAGCCTGCCTCGCGCGTGAGACCGTCGAAACCGCGAAGGACGGCGGGGCGGTGGTGGCGAATACAATCGAGGGGATGGAACTGCTGTCGGAAGCGGTCTCCAGCTCGTCGACGATCATTACGGAGTTGGGAAAATCCTCCGATCAGATCGGCGTGATTGTGGGTACGATCGAAGATATTGCCGATCAAACGAATCTGTTGGCGTTAAATGCCGCGATCGAAGCCGCGCGGGCCGGAGAACAAGGCCGCGGGTTTGCCGTCGTGGCCGATGAAGTGCGCAAGCTGGCGGAACGGACCACCAAGGCCACCAAAGAAATCAGCGATATGATCCGCCAGATCCAGCAGGACACACGCGGGGCGGTGGATTCCATGCAGCATGGCAAGGAGAAGGTGTCCGCCGGAGTGGATCTCGCCAATAAAACCGGCGAAGCGCTGACCAGGATTGTGCGGATGGTTTCGGAAAGCGCGGATATGATTCAGCAGATCGCCGTCGCTTCGGAAGAACAATCCACTGCGACCCAACAGATCGCGGCCGACATCGAGAATGTGGCCCAGGTGACAAAGGAGTCGGCGGCGGGAGCGAATGAATCGGCCAAAGCCTGCCAGGACCTGAGTCAAATTGCGACTGAACTGCAACGCCTGGTCGGAAATTTCCGGGTCTCCAAAGTAGGCAGGCCTTCGACCGTGGCATAACGAGAGCAAGGCGCTCATTTCTTCGCCGCATACGTTTCGACCGTCTCCCGGATTTTGACCCACTTGTCCCAGCCGTACCCTTTGGCTGTGTTCCTGATCGATTCCCTCGCGCTTTCGATGACTTTCCTCAACTGTTCCCGATCCATTGTCGACGCGTGTCGAACCATGATGTGGAGCGTCTGAGGGTCGGCGAGAAAGATGTCCAGCGAATAGGGACGGTCGGGACTGGCCTCTCGTCGGAGGCCGGCTCTCACAATTAAGGCCAACCATTCACCCTCCGTTGGCGTATAGGGCGACAGGCCGGGCCGGCCGGGCGTCGCTGGCGTCTCGATTATCTCCGCTTCATCCCTGGCTTTCTGACATTGATTGTCGCTGCAGGCCTTGTGACGCGTTTGCCGGGTTTCCAGGCATCCATGTTTATCGTCTGCGCTGATGGCATTGTCGAGGCACTTTCGCGCTTCTTCTTCAGCCGCGTAGAAACAATCTGAACAGGGGCTTTGGCCATAGACAGGGGCAGTCAGGCACAGCGGTAGAAATAGTGCACACAGCAGCCATCGGTTCATGATCGGCCCTCCCGTACCCATCCTCTACGCCACTCGCGGCGCGATTTCAATCATCTGACTGTATCGTGTCATCAGGCTGTCTGCCAGGGTGCAGATCGCTTGCAATCACCCTTAGCGAGGTCGCACACTGCCCCGCAATGGCGCTACGGGTGCGTGCCGTGGGCTGTTCAGCAACCACGCGAAGCCGGTGATGAACGGCTGGAGCGATACTCGATGCTGCACACACGTGCAAGGAGCGTGATCCATGTTGAATCCTGAGGTCCTGGCGACGGTGCTGGAATTCCGGCGGAAGCGCAATTGGGAACAGTTTCACAAGCCCAAGGAATTGGCGGCCGCCATTGCGGTCGAAGCGAGCGAACTGTTGGAAGTCTTTCAGTGGAAATCCCATGAGGAAGTGGCGCAGTTGCTCGAAGGCTCGCGAGAACGGGTCACGGACGAAATCGCCGACGTGGTGATTCTTCTCTCCTATCTCTGTCACGACCTCCGGCTCGATGTGAACGATGCGGTGCGCTCGAAGCTCAAAAAGAACGAGGCCAAGTATCCGGTGGAGAAGTCGTACGGGAATGCCCGGAAGTATGACGAGTGATCCGAGGAGCCCGGCCGCAGGCCCCCGATATCATCGAACGGGAGCCCGCGTGGCCTGCTGGTCGATAGGTGGGAGCGGCGGAGCGAATCGGGCTCACACGGCGGCGGCAACCTCTTCCCAATCATGCTCTCCCACAATGTCCCGGCCCTGAGTGATTTCGAGGATGCCGATGTAGATCATCTGCGCCTTTCTGGGCCAGTGGGAATCCAGAGGAAGGCCTCGGAATGCCGCCTCGGCGGCTTTCCGTTCGTCATGGGTGAGTAGTCGCTCATCAGTCAACATAGTGCACCTCATCAATCCTTTCTCGCGCCTTATGCCGCGTGGTCGGAAGGCGTCAGGCGCGTGAACCGGATGCGTTTCCCGGTCGTGAACAGTCCCGACACGGGAAGCTTCATGAACTCGCGAGCCGACAGGGGCCAGGCCCCGTCCTTGTCCTGCGTGGGCCGCTGCTGTTCGGGGCGACGAACCGGACGTAGCATCTGCTGTTTCATGGTGGCCTCCTCGTACCTGAAGAGTAGAACCCGCGTTTACACCTGCCTGTACTTTGTTCTACCGCGTGTCGTCGGGAGTCACGACTAGCGGTATCCCTGGGCGCCGGAGGCCATCGCCCTAGTCTTTGGGAGGGTCTTTTGGTTGCACGGTACCGATCGGCCAGGTACGATGCCAGCCACATTTTTGCTGGAGGGCAGCATGGCGAAGATTACCGAAGTCGCTCCGGACCTGTTCCGTATCACCACCTTCCTCGAACCGTTCAATCTCCAATTCAGCCAGTTCCTGGTGCGCGATGACCAGCCGCTGCTCTTTCACACCGGCCCGCGTGTGCTATTTGCCGACGTGAAAGAGGCGGTGGCCTCCCTGATCGATGTGCGTAGGCTCCGATGGATCAGCTTCAGCCATTTCGAGGCGGACGAGTGCGGCTCGCTGCCGGAATGGCAACAGCTCGCTCCCCAGTCGGATGCGGTCTGCAGTCTGGTGGGCAAGCTGGTCAGCGTGGATGATTGCCTGGCGATTCGGCCGGCGAAGGGGATGGTGGACGGGGAGGTGCTGCAGACGGGCCGATACCGGTTTCAATTTCTGGCGACGCCGCATGTCCCACATTGTTGGGAGTCGGGCCTCTTGTTCGAAGAAACCCATCGGACCCTCCTCTGTTCAGATCTGTTTCACCAGGCGGGCAACGGTGAACCGGTGACCCAGTCGGATGTCGTCGGCCGCTGTCGCGAAGTACTCACGGAGTATCAGCAAGGCCCGCTGGCCAACTACATGCCCTATTGCACGTTGACGGATCCCACGCTCACCAGGCTGGCGGCGTTGAGGCCGAAGACCCTGGCGACCATGCATGGCTCCGTCTATGCCGGCGATGGGGCGCAAGCACTGCACGATCTGGCCCAGGTGTTTCGTGAGGTCCTCGGCGGCGGACCAACCATCGCGACGCGTTCGTCTCCATGAATCGTTTTTCATGCTGCACTAATCCAATCCTCATGTCGCCGCACTACAGTGGAGCAGAGTGAGACGGAAGAGACCCCGCCCGGCCGCCATGGTGACGGCCGTCGAGTCGGGCTCATGGGAGGGCGCGCACATGAAAGAGGTGAGGACATCTCCATCGATAGTCGAACACAGTCTCGAATCGGAAGGGCCCAGACCGCTGTCACAAGGTCTCTCGGACCTGACCGCCAGGTTGTTCACCGTCAGTGCCGAGCGCTGGCGACGTCGGGCGCAGTTTTACGAGCGCTATCACGACTATTTCCCGAGGCTGGCCTCGGGCCCGTTCATCGCCCGGTGCCGTGAGCTGGAGTCGGCCTACCGTGGAATTGCGCATATGCTGTTCGCGATGCCGCCCCGGGCCGAAATGGTGCCGGTCCGGACGGTCCGGATCACGGTCTCGCGGGTCAAGTCACCGCGGATGAGCTCACGCGCGTGCAGTTCGCACCTGGTCTGATTCCAGCATTGAATCTGTGTGGCTGACAGCTTAGGCTAGGATTGTGCGCCGTCAGCCTCTTCAGAAAGGACAACCGTATGCTGGTTTCTAGACTCGTTCTCGCGCTGGGAATCCTTGGGTTCGTCGGGTGCGCCGGCCAGGCCCCTCCGGTCCGCACCAATAGCGGCGCACATCCCCCGCAACTCGCCGATGTGATCCCACCCGATCAGCCCTTCCAACGTCATATGGTCGACCTCGATGGTCTGCACCTCAGCGTTCTGGAAGCGGGGACCGGCGAACCGATTATCTTCGTGCATGGCGTCGTCACGACCAGCAATATCTTTCCCAAATATGTGGGGGCCTATTCCCCGGAGTTCCGCGGCATCGCGGTGGATCTACGCGGATATGGCGACTCGGAAAAGCCGGCGACGGGGTATTCCATCCCTCAGTTTTCCAAAGACCTGATCAAACTTGCCGACGTGCTTCAGATCAAGAAGGCAGTGTGGGTCGGCGTGTCGATGGGCGGGATGATTTTGCAACGACTGGCGCTGGATCATCCTGAACGCGTGCGGGCGTTGGTGTTGGTTTCGACGACGGACGGGGCCATGATTCTGGACAAGGACATTCCTACGATCGGTGCCTCGCGGGAGTATCAGGAGGTCTCGAGGAACATGATCGTCGAGAGTTTTCCTGCCGGCACGCAGTCCAAAACCTATCAGCCCTTGCTTGAACGCATTCCCACCTGGAATGGTACCGTCATCCGGGAAGCGCTGACCTCCATGTCGCAATTCGACGTGCATGGTCAGCTGACGCGCATTTCGGTGCCGACCTTGATCATGGTCGGCGCGAAGGATGATGTGGCGACGACGGCAATTGCGAAGGGTATTCAGGCGCAAATCGCCGGCGCGAAGCTGGTCGAGTTCAATACCGGCCATTTTATGATGGCCGAAGACCCGGATCGATTTCGCACCGTGCTCGGAGATTTTTTGAAGGGGTTACAGTAATCCGCTGTGTACGCCTGGCGTGAAGCTCCATGGATCGCCGGCGCGGTTATTCCAGGTTGCTGCACGTTCTCCTTCCGGTGCGCCCAAACTGGGAATGACTACGTAGTAGGCGGCTATCGGCTGTGGCCGCCGCTCGCGTCCTCACGGTGTTGATCGCGCATTATAAAGCTTGACGCCGTTCCGGATAGCGCGTAGCGTGATGCTGTGACGTGTGATGCTCCGCTGACTGTCCTATTCTCACGCATTTCCTTTCACTTCCTCGCGTGACCAATTCCCCAGTCTCCGCCGCTCTTGCGCCAGAGTCGCACTGATGTACGGTCTGGTCGATGGGATGTCCTCCGGATGGGAGGAGGCTCGGAATCCGCCCAGGCTCCAGGTGACTGTTCGATTCACGTCCGCATTCCATAGAGAGGAGTGAGCCATGCTTTATTATGCAGTGATGTTCCTGGTGGTCGGTCTGATTGCCGGCGCACTGAATTTCATGGGGGTGTCCGAAGTGGCGGTCCAGATTTCCTGGATTTTGTTCCTGGTGGGGATGGTGCTAGTCGCGGTGCATCTATTTTCGAATCGTCCCACGCCCCGGAGTACCTGAGGGCCCTTGCCCACTCGTGACCGTAGTCGATTCACCACGGTTTTATGGTTCGCTTAAAGGAGAACAGATGAACACACGCTATGCCCTGACTTTCTGTACCGCTTTGATAGTCGGCGGAGTCCTCACGACCGGATCGGTGTATGCGATCGGCAAGGCTGACGAGAAGACACCGATGACTGATTCGTGGATCACGGCGAAGACCAAAATTGCGCTTTTTGCCGATTCGCGCGTAAAGGGGAGTGAGATTTCCGTTGAGACCGCGCAGGGTGCAGTCATGATGCGCGGAAAGGTCGATTCCGATGCGGCGAAACAGGCAGCCGAAGGAATTGCCAAAGGGATCGACGGCGCCAAGACGGTGAAGAATGACTTGCAGGTGGTGACCCCATCCAAACGCGAGGCCACGGATGACAAGGATGATGCGATCACGGCTCGCGTCAACGAGCAGATCTCGAAGAATGCGCACTTGAAACAAGCCGGCATCCATGCGCAGACGAATGCGGGCGTCGTGTCGTTGACGGGTGAGGTGATGGATCTGACGACCAGTGCTGATGCCTCGTGGTCTGCCTGGCAGGTCCCCGGCGTGAAGTCCGTGAAGAATGATCTCACGGTGAAGGAAAAAGCCTAAGGTTTACGCGAGCGATATGACAGACGTCGTCCGCCGGGAACCGGCCATGTAGCCGCGGCGGACGATAGGGTCCAGGTTTCAAGCAGGAGATTATCGAAGTCGCCTCGCAGTAGTCGCAGTGAAGGATCAAGAGCGTTTTGGAGAGCCTTGGGACAGCGAGAGACTGCCGGGGCTTTCCTGGCGTTCGTCCTCCGTGGGCACGACAGGTAGGCTTCAGGGATACGCTCGATCGGGCAGACGCGATTCAACCTGTTGTTCCGAACAACGCTCCTACACCAGCCGTTGCAGCCATGGCCAATGCTCCCCAAAAGGTGACCCGGAGCGCACCCCAGAGTAAGTTGGCTCCCCCCGCGTAGGCCGCCAAGCCACCAAGCAGTGCGAGGAACGCCAACGAACATCCCGATACGAGCGGGATCAGGGTTGCCATCGGAGCCCAGATCACGGTCAACATCGGCATGGCTGCTCCGATTGCAAACGCGCCGGCTGATGCGAAGGCGGCCTGCACCGGACGGGCACTGAGCGTCTCGGAGATACCCAGTTCATCGCGAGCATGCGCGCCCAATGCGTCATGGACCATCAACTGTCTGGCCACCTGTTTGGCCAGTGACGGCTCCAGACCACGGCGAATATAGATGGTCGTCAGTTCCTTGTGCTCGCCCGCCTCATCATCATGAAGTTCCTTCCGTTCCACTTCGAGCGCGGCCTCTTCCGTATCGGCCTGCGATCGAAGGGAGACATATTCACCGGCCGCCATCGACATCGCGCCTGCGACAAGGCCGGCGGCGCCGGCGATGATGATGCCCTCGCGTGTTCCGTTCGCAGCGGCGATGCCGACCAAAAGGGAGGCAGTCGAAATAATTCCGTCGTTGGCGCCTAACACCGCCGCTCGTAACCAGCCGAGGCGCTCCGTGCGGTGCCGTTCATTCTGGTGCGCAGGCATAGTCGAAGTTGTCCCTTCCGGTCAGTTGAGAAAGTTAGCGTTCCCGACTCTCATGGATTTGGTCAGCGCACGACTAGTCACGACTCAGGGTTGTATGGTTACCGACGTGTGAGCCGCGATGGGCGTACTGAGAGGTGTCGGGCGCTCATGACCGAATCGAGCCCAAGACGTCCTCCTCACGCACCAGCACCAACTCTTCATCGTCACCGTCCACTTCTCTGGCGGCGTATTTCTTATACAGAATATGCTCGCCCGGTATGAGGGTGGTTTTCACGAACCTCTTTGTCTTGACCTTCTCCGTCGAACCCCTGTCCTCGACGAAGCGACCTTCACCCACTGCGAGGACCTCTCCCTCTTCCGGTTCTTCTTGTGCTGAATCCGGGATGATGATGCCGCCGCTGCTTTTCCCGCGCGAGGCGCCGATTCGGACCAGGACCCAATCTTGTAATGGTGTGAGCTTCATCGACTATCTCCTTTCGTCTACGCAAGGAGAGCCCTGACGGTGTCCTCCTATAGATGACCGGACCGCCCAGTGTCTCAGCTTAGCACGTCTGGCCGTTAGAAAGTGCCCGTAGGCCGGGGCCAGGTCATTCCCGGCTCCTTCCTGCCACAGCCCCTCGAAGATCTCAAACAGGATCGGCAGTGCACCATATCCGGTTAGGATGTTATGATGACCATGAAGCTGGGACGCTATTTTACTCACCCTTTGAGAGGACAGTATGGTGATGATTGGTCTACGTGTGATCATCGGCATTTCGTTGGGGGTTATCGTGTGTGCCGGGACCGCCTCTGCGGTGGAACCGGCTGATGTGGAAAAGTACGTGAATGCCCGCATCGAGATCGGCGAAATGATGACGAACTATTTCAAGGGCGGGGAGTCGTACGGAGCGGGGCAACGGCCGTCGCCGGAGAAAATGAAAGAAATGAGCGACGACATCAACGGCAAGCTGAGCGATGTGTTGTCGAAACGTGGGCTGTCATTGGAAGAGTATCGCGTGCGCAGCAAAGAAATTCTGGCCGATAAGGAAGCCGTCGATGCGTACTTGGCCAAACACCCCGATTTGAAGACTCGGTATGACGCGCTGCCGTTGAGCCGGATGAGCGGGGGCGGAGGGAGCACCGGTCGGGGATATTAGCAGGCGGGTGATGCTCGCTATACTCCTCCTCACACAGAGAAACGCTCGGCGTACCGCATCAGTACGCCGAGCGTTTTCATGTTTCCGTGACGTTGTTAAATAACTGGTGGACGAGCCTGGTCAGACCACCTGGATGAACAGATTCGTCAAATGTTCCATGCCGATGCAGTCGAGGATGCAGTAAGCGCGATACTGCATGCGGCCCTTTTCGCCGGCGAGAAAACTGATCGTCGATTCCCGATTCATCATCCACAGGGGGTTGGTTTCCTGCTTCCAGCCGTCTTCGGCGCGAACCGTAATCTGGTGGGTATCCCCCGCGGCGAGGCTGGTGAGGTCTTCACTGAAGACGAAGGTGATCTTCACCATCGTGTGCTTGGGGACCTGCAGCATTCGCTTTCCGCCATAGGGCTTGCCCTTCTCATCGAAAAATCCCTTCTCGTTCACCCGGACCTTGATCTCCAGCGGAGCCTTGTCGGTGCCGTTGGCATAGGTCAGCGCCGGCGCAGCCAAGGCGGCGGCAAATGCCAAGGCGGTGAGTCCGGTGGCGAATCGCTTCATGATCTCCTTCATGGTTTTGATCTCCTGTATTCCGACCGGCGTGCTATTCGAGCCGGTTCTTCCCTGATCGGGAGCGACGGTGGTGTAAGGTTGTGGAGACGAGAGCGGAAAGGGTTGTTCCCTACGACGCGGACTGTGTGGGCCTGAACGCTTCGCCTGCTGTATTGACCTTAGCACAGCACCGGTACTTGGCAAGTTCTTTCACCCGAAACGCACCCGCAGCAGGTAGGAAAAGATGCGGCGCGCAACCCCTTGTCACGACAAGACAAACAGCTGCAGGACGCCTCAGGGTAAACCCTTGTGGAGCAGGGTCTTGGCTTCTGCGATCGGGAGTTCGCGCCAGGCGCCCGGCTGGAGATCCTCAAGGGCAAAAGGGCCGTATTGAATGCGGCGCAACCGCGTGACCTCGTGGCCCAGCGCTTTAAACAAACGCCGGATTTCCCGGTTCTTCCCCTCGGTTAACGTGACGTCCACATGCGATTCCCGCCCCGAACGCTTTTGAATGTTCAGCGCCGCGCAGTGCAGGTACTCGCCCTGCTCCTCAAGCCCATCGATGGCTGCCTGTGCCAGGTCGTCCGTCACCTCGCCGCGCACGGTCACCAGATAACGTCGCGGCACTCGCTGCGTGGGATCTGTGAGAAAGCTCGAGAGCGCGGTGTCGTTGGTGAGGAGGAGCAGGCCGCTGGTGGCCTGGTCCAACCGGCCGACCGCATGCAGACGGATGAACTCCGGAGGCAGCACGTCAAAAATGGTGCGGCGGCCTTTCTCGTCGCTATGCGTCGTCACTAAGCCTTTGGGCTTGTGAAAGAGGATGAAGCGCGGCGCACCTTGTTGCAGCGGGTGCCCGTCGAGGGTGACCACATCACCGGGCCAGGCCACCCAAGTCTCAGGCTGGCGCGCGAGGCGTTGATTGATGCGGACGCGTCCGGCCCTGATCCATTCCTGCGCCTGGCTTCGGCTGGCGATGCCGAGCTTGGACAGCAAACGATCCAGGGTGACGCGTTTCGCGTTGTCGGAAGCGGCAGAAGGTTGAGGGTGAATTGCTCCGGGGTCGTCCTTCCGTTTGCTTGGTGATCGTTTGAGCATGATCTGACTCTACACGGCCGGCGGGTGAAAGAGAAGCAGCGGCGACGGCTGCATGTCATGCGCCGCCGATGGTATGATGGGCGCGGGTGGCGGACGAATCACGCACGGCCTCGTCCGCAGAGTATCGTCATTCATGAATCGTATGCCGATGGGGAGTCAGCTGTGAGGCTGAACTATGTGGGGATGGTGGTGGTCTCGACGCTGCTCTTTGTGAATACGGCGTCGGCCGAATGGTTGATGGTCGGGGGCACGCATAAGTATGACGGGTACGTGGACATGTCCACGATCGGGCCGACCGGCAAAACGGTCACGCTCTGGACGTTGAAAGACTTCAAGGTGGATCGCCAGATACCGCAGGGCACGTATCGGTCCGTGCGGATCAAAAAACAGATCGATTGCGAGGGCCATAAGAGCCGACCGTTACAGACCAAATATTATGCGAGCCAAATGGGGAAGGGCCGTCCCCTGCAATCGGGAAAGGCGACACGTGAATGGTCGCGGGTCACGCCTGGAAGTGACGGCGAAGCCGAGTTGAAGATCGCCTGCAAGAAGGTGTAGCAGCCTCGTCATGTCTGCCACCGCTCGTGTCATCATCATCGGCGCCGGTCTTGCCGGTCTGGCTTGCGCCAGGCAGTTGGTCCGGCACGGGTTGGCCTGCACCGTCGTCGAGGCGTCGGACGAGGTGGGCGGCCGGGTTCGCACCGATCGTGTGGACGGCTTTCAACTCGATCGGGGATTTCAGGTCTTCCTCACCGGCTATCCAGAAGCCGCGACCGTGCTGGATTATCAGGCCTTGCACTTGCGCTCCTTTCACCCCGGCGCGCTGGTTCGTTACGCGGGCCGCTTGCACCGGCTCAGCGATCCGTTGCGTCGCCCGCAGGATCTGTTGTCCAGCCTGTTGAGCCCGATCGGCTCCTTGCGTGACAAGCTCACGATTCTCCGTCTTCGGAAGGATGCCCTGAATCACCGTCTCTGCGCGCAAGCGGGCGGAGGGGATCGCACGACCATGGAGGCGCTACAGGCCTATGGATTTTCGCCGTCGATGCGGGAGCGTTTCCTCAGGCCGTTCCTTGGCGGCGTGTTTCTTGATCCAACCTTATCAAGTCCTTGTCGGTTGTTTGAGCACGTGTGGGCGGCCTTTTCGCGCGGGGCCATTGCGTTACCGCGAGCCGGCATGGGCGCCATCGCGGCGCAGTTAGCCTCGTCGCTTCCGGCCGATGCGATCCGGCTGCGCGCGCCCGTGGCGCACCTCGACGGGAAGCAGCTGATCCTCGCTTCCGGTGAGCGTCCTTCGGCCGATGCCCTGGTGCTGGCAACCGATTATGCTACGGCGGCGACCCTGCGCGGAGAAGATGCTCCGGCCCCACCGGCGCGTCAGGCAACCACCTTGTATTTCGAAGCCGCCAGTCCTCCGGTGAGTGGGCCTTGGTTGCTGTTGAATGGAGAACAGCAGGGACCGATCGGAACGGCTTGCGTGTTGAGCGAGGTGGCGCCGAACTATGCGCCTTCCGGGCGAGCGCTGATTTCGGTCAGTCTGTCTGATCAGACGATGGCCGTCGGAGAAACCCAGCAGCAGGTGGTACGAGCCCAGCTGCGCGATTGGTTCGGAGCGGCAGTGGATGCCTGGCGGCACCTTCGAACCGATCACATCAGCCATGCGCTGCCTCCCATCGCCTCCCTCGCTGCTCAGCACGGATCCTCATCTCCTCGCCTGAAGTCCGGCTTGTACCAATGCGGTGACTATTGCCAAACCGGCACGCTGGACGGTGCGCTGCTGTCCGGGCGTCATGCCGCCGACGCGATCCTGGCCGATCTGTGAGTGGGGGACGGACTGTGAACTTGGCAGACCGTAGCATGTGGGGACTGGTCCTGACGATGACGGGGACATTGCTGATCGCTCCTGCTCCGTGTGCCTTGGCCGACCCCGCCTCTGAACAGCAGTTGCAAGCCCTCGCGGGCCAGGGGGATGCGAATGCGCAATGGATGTTGGGCCAGGCCTTGCTCACGGGAAATCTGGGGACGATCGATGAAGCTGAAGCGGTGCGCTGGCTGCAACTGGCGGCGGATCAGGGCCATGCGCTGGCGCAGCGGGACATGGGGATGTTGTATGAACAGGGACAGGGTGTGACCCAGGATACGCTGGAAGCATTCTTCTGGTATTCCCTCGCCAGTCGGCAGGACAGCGGACGGGCCCGATTGCGGCGCGATGTGTTGGCGGCGATGCTCACACCCGATCAGCGGGAAGCCATCGCGGCCCGCCTCAAAGGATGGCGGCCGAGGAGATAGTGAGCGGATGCTTCTCCGGCAGGGACGATCCTACCCTCTGGTCTTTCGTCGAAAAAGATCCGTACTGAGCGACTGAATACGATCGAGGAACAGCATTCCATTGAGATGGTCTACCTCGTGTTGGAAGGCGAGCGCTTCAAATCCCCTCGCATTGATCGTGATGATCCGGCCGTCTTGCGCCAGGCCCTCGACGATGGCCTCCTCGTGCCGCAACACATTGCCCGTGTAATCCGGCACGCTCAAGCATCCTTCCCGAACGATCTTCCGGCCTTCCAGAGCCAGGATGACCGGGTTCAACAAGACGACCAGCCCGTGCCCCGTCTCGCCCTTCTTGCGTGACACGTCCACGACAATGATCTGCACGGCATGCCCGATTTGCGGCGCGGCCAATGCCACGCCGGGTGACGCCGCGAGCGTGTCCAGGAGGTCTTGCACTACGTCCAGTACCATCGGGTCGGCCGGAAGCACGGCGGCACTGTTGGATTTGAGGCCTTGATGGGGATACTGCAGAATCGGACGGATAGCCACGATCAGAAGGTGACGCTTTCGAGCGGCCGCAAGGTCAGGTCTACTCCCAAGAGAGGCTTGAGTGCATCCAGTGCTTGCCGGAGAGCTTCCGACTGTTGAGGCTGGGGGAGCTGAATTTCCAGCACCATCACGTAGACGGGGACCTCACCCGAGCCGATCACGCGCGTATTCATATCGGTGATATTGCCGCCCTGCTGCGCGACGGTGCTTGCGACCTGCGCCACAATACCCGGATGGTCGGCGCCATAGACCGACAACATGAACGTCGGCACGTCCGGGGTGCGGTGTCTCGTTGCTGCCTGGTCAGGCAGCGCTCGGCACAAGAGGGCGAGATCCAGTGGTGCGGTCTTGGAGGTCAGGCGACTGCCGAGGGTGTCGGCATCGATTCCGGCCGGGAGGCGTACCATCAACATCATGGTGAATTCGCCACGCAGCCGCGTCATGCAGCTGTCCTCGATGTTGCAGCCTAATTGGTAGAGGCTATCGGCCATCAGGGCGACGATGCCCGGACGATCCTGGCCGAAGGCGGTAACGATGGCAAACCGGTCCATTCGAATCTCGTCGGTAGCAAGCGTGAACAGCACCTCCGGTAGAATGCGGCAATTGACGCAGATTTAGCAAGCGCGGGGAAGGGTTGACCGGTCCGGCACGCGCAAATCCTCGCGTCTATGTCCGCCGTTTGATCCGGTTGGTCGGCTGGGCGCTCAGCGGATCGTCGGGCCAGTGATGGCGTGGGTAGCGACCGCGCAATTCTTTCTTCACTTCCTGATAAGCCGACCGCCAGAAACTCGCCAGGTCTTTCGTGACCTGCACGGGCCTGCCCGCTGGTGAAAGCAGATGTACCATCACCGGCACTTTGCCGTCGGCAATCCGCGGCGTATCCTGACAACCGAACATTTCCTGCAGGCGCACCGCCAGCACCGGCGACTCGCCCTGCTCGTAATCCAGCCGCACCTGTGATCCACTGGGCACCGTCATGTGTGTCGGTGCGAGCCGAGGCAATTCCTGGCGTTGTTGCCAGGTCAGCAGGCTGTCGAGCGGGGCCTGCAGATCCAAGCGACGCAGTTGCGCCAGGCTCATGAGTCCGCTCAGAAAGGGCCCCAGCCATTGTTCAAGGTTCCTCGTCAGTGCCTCGTCGGAGAGATCCGGCCAAGTTGAGTCGACGCGATATAGGAGGGCGATGCGTGCCCGCCACTGGTGCTGTTCCTTCGTCCAGGGGAGCGCGGCGAGTCCGGCGCGCCGAAGACCAAAGAGCAGCGCAGCCGTGACCTGGGCTTGATCCGGCTCGTGAGTGGCGCGATCTTCCAGAATCAGTTGCCCCAGGCGCCGCTGCCTGCGTGCCCGGACTGCTTCCGAGCGGTCGTCCCATTCCAGCAGGTCGACGGCGGAGATCTGCTCGGCGCAGTAGCGCTCCAGATCCTGAAGGCGCACTGGCGCGGCGGCGAGGATACGTGCCCAGTCTCCCGTGCCGTCGAGCTGCGCAACGGCGAGATAGTGCTCTTGCGACAGACTCTGCTGTCCTTGGAAGGAAGCGCCGCGTCCGTTGGCCAACCGGTATCGCCCCTCACTGCCGACGAGCCGTTGCGCCACACGATCCGGGTAGGCGAAGGCCAGCAGGATGCCGATATGGTCGAGGCCGTCGCCTGTTGATCCGCTCAGTTGAAGTTGTCGCCGCCACTGCTCCGACGCTCGTCGAACCCGTTCACAGGCAGCCCGGTTGATCGTCGCGCCGGCGAGGTGTTCCTTGTTCCCGTCCAGGGCTTCCATCCGCAGCCGGAGGTCAGCATTGCGCCAACCGGGGCCGCCTTGCAGGATGTCGCGTTCGCTAAGCAACGCGGCCAGGTCGCAGGCCCGGGAGCCGAGGCCCAGCGGCATGGCGGCGACCATCATGTGGGCCAGGCGCGGGTGCACCGTGACGTGGGCCAACCGACGTCCATGGGCCGTCAAGGCACCCTGCGCATCCAGTGCGCCCAGCTGCCTGAGCAAATCCCTTGCCTGCGCAAGTGCCCCGGCAGGGGGTGGGTCGAGCCAGGACAGTTCGGTGGCGTCGAGCACGCCCCATTCCGCCAGATCCAGCGCGAGCGGCGCCAGGTCCGCCTCAAGCATCTCCGGCGGTCGCCGTGGGAGCAGCGCGTGATGTTCGGCGTTGGTCCAGAGCCGATAGCAGGTACCAGGCTCCAACCGTCCGGCGCGTCCTCGACGCTGGTCGGCGGCGTCATGCGTGACGCGAATCGTGTCGAGCCTGGTCAGACCTGAGCGGGGATCGAAGCGGGGGACGCGCATGAGTCCGGCATCGATGACGCAGCGCACGCCTTCGATGGTCAAACTGGTTTCGGCGATGGAGGTCGCCAGGACAATTTTGCGATGGCCTGGTGGCGCGGGGCGAATGGCCTGCTCCTGTTCCTCCTGCGGCAGTTCCCCATGCAGCGGCGCAATGATGACGTCCGGCCCCAGCCGGGTCTCGCGGAGCTGTCGTTCGACGCGCCGGATCTCTCCCATGCCTGGAAGGAAGACCAGCAAACTGCCTGATTCGTTGGTCAACGCCAGACGGATGCTCCGCACCACCGCCGGTTCCAAATGGCCTTCGATCGGCCGGTCGAGATAGTGCGTGGTGACGGGAAAGAGCCGACCTTCGCAGGAGATGGTCGTGGCATCGGACAACAGACCGGTTACGGCGGCGCAGTCGAAGGTGGCCGACATGACGAGCAGGCGAAGGTCTTCACGGAACAGCCGCTGCGACTCCCTCGCGAAGGCCAATCCGAGATCGGCCTGCAGGCTGCGTTCGTGGAATTCGTCGAAGATGACGAGACCATATCCGGCAAGCGAAGGATCGTGTTGCAGGAGACGCGTGAGAATGCCTTCGGTGACAACCTCGATGCGTGTGGACGCGCTCACCTTGGAGTCGTGCCTGATGCGGTAGCCGACGGTCCGCCCCAGGGGCTCACCGAGACTCGCGGCCATGTAGGTCGCGGCCGCCCTGGCGGCCAGCCGCCGCGGCTCCAGCATGATCAGCTTCTGTCCGGCCAACCACGGTGCGTCGAGCAGAGCCAGCGGGACACGAGTCGTCTTGCCCGCGCCCGGTTGCGCGGTCAAGAGCACCGACCGTCCGGTTGCCAGCCGGTCGCGGAGGGCGGGGATCGCCTCTTCTATTGGTAATCGGTCCATGATAGGGTGCGCTTCCTGAGAAGCCTATAGCGTATAGCACAGAGCGTCCCGCGAATGGGACAGGTCGCGCGGACTGCACGATTCACGGGAGGATCATGACTCACTTAGTATGGACAAGCGACAAGCCGAAGCAGGCCGGCTGGTATTGGTGGCGCGGGCTGGGAGAAGACATGGATCCGCTGATTCTCTACGTCGATGAAGTGGGATATTTCCAATGGCCCGACGGGGCGTCGCAGGAAGTCGGGCTGACGAAGGGCGAGTGGGCCGGTCCGATCGCCCCACCGGAGGAGTAATGCGTGCCCCAATGATGACCCTGCCTGCGAGTTGTGAACGAGCCTTGCTCGAACGGTTTCTGCGTGCCGAAGCGATGGCCTTGTGGGCCGTGCGTGCCGCTCAGACCCAACAGCTCCCTCGCCATGTGCAGACGTTTCTCCAGCGACATGAGACGGACGAACAGGAGCACCTGCGGCAGTTCGAAGGTATGCTCGGGACCATGTCTCAGCGGCCGTCGACGTTGCCGACCGTGCCCTCCCAGTGGGAAATGCTGGCGGTCTTGTTGTTCGGGTACGAGGCGCTGGGGCTGGAATTCGCCTCGTTGCTGGCCACGATCAGGCCCGATCTCTCGGACATTCTGGAAGATGAACTGGTGCATGTCGGCTTCTTTGAGAAGGAATTGACGACAATTCTGGCGGGCGGCGGCATCGGTGCGCAACAAGCGCGGGACGCCGCGCGCACCTGGTGGAAAAAACTGCCTCGCACGGTGGACCGGTACCTCAGCGATGCGTCTCTGGCTCCCTTTCGGACCGAGCTCCGGCAGCACATTCTGTCCGTCATCCGGCATCGCTTTACGGCGTTGAGCCTGCTGCCTGCAGAGCACCTCCTGTGAAGAATCTGCCTTGCCCAATTGCGTGATGGCGCTGCACACGAAGATGCCGTGTGGGACGGCGCGAATCGAGGTGGTTCGGTCGACTACTCGGTGTGCGCAGGCGGGCGGCAGTGTCACAAGGCGTCACAAGTCGCCGGGCGATGGAAAATCAGGCCAAGTCTGCAGGTGGTTTCAGCGGGTCTTGATAGCCGGGACCGGTGCAGACGAGACCCCCTGAGCAGCCGCGGGGATGGTCACCCTCACACAGAGCGATACGTCATCGTCAGAATGGCGCGGCACGCGAGATGTTCCGCAGCGTGTGAGGATTGAGTATCGACGAATGAGGTCGGGGATTCGAGAGTGGCTACGCTCCTACCGCTACGAGCCCGCCGACGACGCCGATCTTGCGGAACTTCTGATCGCGCTGCGCGATAAGCTGATCGGTCGGCAATTCAACGAGTGCGTACAGCTGATTGGCCAGCGCTTTGGCAACCCGGTCGCACATGGCCCGTGGGTCGCGATGCGCCCCGCCGAGCGGTTCGGGAATGACTTCGTCCACGATGCCGAGTCCGACGAGGTCTTGCGCGGTCATCTTCAGCGAAGCGGCTGCATCTGGCACCTTGGTCGGATCGTCATACAGAATCGCGGCGCATCCTTCGGGGGAAATGACGGAGTAGACGGAATGCTCCAACATCAATATACGGTCGCTCACCCCGAGAGCCAGCGCGCCACCGCTGCCGCCTTCGCCGATGACGACGGAGATGATAGGCACTGAGAGTCGGGACATGACGAACAGGTTTCTGGCAATGGCTTCGGCCTGTCCTCGCTCTTCCGCGCCGATGCCGGGATAGGCGCCGGGGGTGTCGATCAGGGTAATGATCGGACGGCCGAATTTCTCCGCCAGGCGCATGAGCCGCAGGGCCTTACGGTAGCCTTCCGGGTTGGGCATGCCGAAGTTTCGCTGCATGCGTTCCTTAAGGGTTTTGCCTTTTTGATGGCCGATGATCATGACCGTTCGGTCGTTGAAACGGGCGAATCCGCCCACGATGGCGCGGTCGTCGCCGAAGTTGCGATCGCCGTGCAGTTCGAGAAATTCTCGGGAGAGTTCGTGGATGTAGTCGAGGGTCGTGGGCCGTTGGGGATGACGGGCCAGCTGGGTGCGCTGCCAGGGAGTCAGTGTGGTGTAAAGCTGATGCTCGACCTGCGCGAGTTTGGTCCTGAGCTTTCGAATTTCGTCCTGCGTTCCGGATTTGGGTGACTCGGCGGAAGCCAGCTTCTCGATTTTCTCTTCGAGTTCGCGGATCGGTTTTTCAAAGTCGAGGTAGTCTCTCATACTGCTGAACCCCCTTAAGGGTGTTGCCTAGGTTCGCCTAGGTTACCAAAGTGATGGCGCCTTTGCCCAGCACTTCCTCGATATCGGCGACGAAATGCTCGCTGGGCGTGATCTTCACGTTGGGAAGGGGAGACGTCCTGGCTTCGATGGCGCCGCCGAGCGCCATGACCAGGGCGACGGTCGAGGAACCGGGATACTTCTGAAACACCTGACGCAGCATCGGAAGTCTGGTGGAGGCCGTCGGGCCGTCATGCAGGCGAATCATCACCCGCGAGATGCCCTTGTTCTGCAGTTCGGCCAACGGTTCGATCTTGGTCCCTCGCAACTTGGTGCCCTTGTCTCCGCGATCCACGGTGCCCGTCAATCGCACGACCTGTTCCGGCACGATCATGTCGGCATGGTCTCGGTACAAGTCAGGAAAGGCTATCACTTCTACCAGCCCATGTAAATCCTCCAGGGTGATGTACGCCATGCGATCACCCTTTTTGGTCAGCATGGATTTTACCGCCGTGATGATGCCGCAGAGCTTGACCTCGCGTCCGTCCGGCACGTCGGCCACCTGCATGGTCGTCGTCGTGGCAAAGAGCTGGATGGCGGCTTCATAGCGCGCCAGCGGATGGGCGCTGATGTAGAAGCCGGTCAGCTCGCGCTCGTATTTCAGCATCTCGCCCTGGCTCCATTCGGGCACATCGGGCAAAGCCGGTTCATCGAGCGTCTGCGGCAGGCCCGGCGTCTCATCGCCGAAGATGCTGGTTTGACCGACGGCGCGCTCCTTTTGAATACTCATCCCTTCGTCCATCGCCTGGTCGAGGACCGCCAGGTATTGGGAGCGTCGTCCGCCCATGGAATCGAAGGCGCCTGACTTGATCAGTCCTTCCATCATCCGTTTGTTCAGCTTGCGGAGATCGACGCGGCGGAACAGATCGAAGAAGGAGCGGAACGGTCCGGTATCGTTGCGCGCTTCGATGATGGCTTCCACGGCTCCTTCGCCAACATTTTTGATCGCCGCGAGCCCGAAACGGATGCTCTTCTCGACGACGGCAAAGTTTTTCTGGCTCTGATTCACATCGGGGGGCAACACGGGAATCCCCAGCCCACGGCATTCGGTGAAGTAGCCGACGATCTTGTCGGCATTGCCCATGTCGGTCGTCATCAGGGCGGCCATGAACTCCGTCGGGTAGTGCGCCTTGAGATAGGCCGTGTGGTAACAGACCACGGCATAGGCGGCCGCGTGCGACTTATTGAAGCCATAGCCGGCGAACTTCTGGATCAACTCATACAGTTTGTCGGCCTTCTTCTCGGCAATTTTCTTCTGCTTCGCGCCTTCCAGGAATTGGACGCGGAGCTTCTCCATCTCCTCGGGCTTCTTTTTACCCATGGCGCGACGGAGAATATCCGCTTGTCCCAGCGAGAAGCCGGCCACCTTGTTGGCGATGGCCATGACCTGTTCCTGGTACACGATGACGCCGTACGTGTCCTTCAGGATCGGCTCGAGCTCGGGCATCTCGTAGGCGATCGGAATCTTGCCCTGTTTGCGTTTGATGAAGTCCGGGATCAGGTCCATGGGGCCCGGACGATAGAGCGCGATGATGGCGATGATATCCTCGAACCGGTCGGGCTTGAGGCCCATTAACAGGTCGCGCATGCCGGAGCTTTCCAATTGGAACACGCCGGTGGTTTTTCCTGAAGACAGCAGCGCGAACGTCTCGGGGTCGTCGAACGCCAATTGCTCGACGCGCAGGGGCGGCTGATCGGGGCGCGCCTCGTTCACCAATGTCTCGGCGCGGTGAATCATGGTGAGGGTCTTCAAGCCAAGAAAGTCGAACTTCACCAGGCCGATTTTTTCGACGTCCCCCATGGAATATTGGGTGACAATTTCGTCCTTGGGGCCTTTGTAGAGCGGCACGTGTTCGGTGAGCGGCTGATCGGAGATCACGATGCCGGCCGCGTGCGTGGAGGCGTGGCGCGCCAGGCCTTCCAGGGATTGCGCCACCGACATGAGCTCTTTCACCTTGACGTCTTTGTCGACGAGTTCCTTCAGGCGCGGTTCCTGTTCGAGCGCCTTGTCGAGCGTCATCTTCAAATCGTCGGGGACGAGTTTGGCGATCC
>CAZKVY010000044.1:0-29118 GCA_964556305.1 uncultured Nitrospira sp.
ACCCTGGCAGCCTATTACCGCATGGCCGACCTGGCGTTGGTGAGTTCAGTCTACGACGGCATGAACCTGGTGGCGAAGGAATATGTCGCCAGCCAGGTCGAAGAGAAAGGCGTGCTGCTGGTGAGCCATATGGCCGGCGCGGCAGAAGAATTGACCGATGCCCTGCTCATCAATCCCTACGACCCGGAAGGTGTGGCCGACACCATTCGTCAGGCGTTGGAGCTGCCGTTCGCCGAACGCCGCGATCGGATGCGACGCATGCGCACCTATCTGGAGGCGCATGACATTCGTGCCTGGGCCGATGATTGCCTGCGCGACGCAGAAATTCTGCCACCCCATGACAGTCCTGCCCTTGAATAATCGACGCCGACCTCCAACCACCGATCCGCAGTACGTGACAGGCCGCCGACTGCTCCTCTCGGTGCTGCTGAGCCTCTGGACAGTCCTGAGCGGTTGCACATCGCTTTCCAAACTGTTCGCGGTCACGCCACCACCGGAGCAGCAAATGGATCGGCAACAACAAGCGATGGTGGCCCGTCTCGCTCCGGGCATCGAAGCCGAACTGCAAGACAATCTCAACCTGATGCTCCCGGCAGTCCGCAAAAGCCTGGCCGACCAGACGAACAAGTCGGCGAAGTTCAAGGGCGATATGGTACTGCACACGCTGGCTGATCCCTGGAAGGGCCTCACAGCAATTGAACAGACTGGTCTCTTGGCGGCTACAGCTGCCGAATCCGGAATCGAGGAACTGCCTGCCGTCATCGAAATTCTCGAGGAAGGGATGGATCGAACCGGGGCTCCTTTCGCGCCGCTCACGTTTCCGGTGACGTTGGCGCCCGAGGACCTGCTGAATTTTCTAACCGACGTGCTTGAACATGCCTATCAGGACCGGGAGCAGGCCCTGCGCCACCTGTCGCCACAGGATCGGGATTTTCTTTTCACTCAGGCCCGCCCGTTGGCCGAACACTTCACCCCGCAAATCACCCCGCCGGCAAGGATGGCGGAGGCCGACGCCGCCGTCCGCTATGCGGCGCTCCTCATGCAGCAGGTGGATTATGCGTCGCTCGTTGCCGCCGCGCAGCGATTGGCACGACTTGGCAACCGAAAATTCTTGCAACAGTTGGACATCGCGCTCCACCATCGAAAGCCGGTCACCCAGGCGATTCCCGGGATCACGGGAGATCTGCTCCTAGTCCAGCAAACCTCTTATGGCTTACTGGTGATCGGTGGCCACGGCCCCAACACGTATGACCTCGACAAGGGCGCCGCGCTCATCATCGACCTTGGCGGCAACGACACCTATCGTGGGCTCATCGGCGCCAGCCCGAACAGCGACCTGGGTAACAGTGTGGTGGTCGACCTGAGTGGGAACGATTTGTATCAGCCCTCCGCGCTCGGGTTGGCCACGGGGCGCGCCGGCATCGGCATCGTCATCGATCATCGCGGAGACGATACCTACCGGCTGGCACCGGGATCCGGAGGGGTGGGTTTTGCGGGGCTGGGAATCTTGTATGATGGAGAAGGACAGGATGTCTATGAAGGAAGCCGCTTCACCCAAGGCGCGGCCTTCGGTGGGTTCGGCCTCCTGGTGGATCGCGCCGGCGACGATCGCTATACGAGTTTCGGCTATGCGCTGGGCTTCGGAGGTCCGTTGGGGATGGGCGCCGTCATTGACGTTTCCGGCAACGATTCGTATGAATGCGGTGGAAAATATCCGAGCGCCTACAATGAGACGGACGCGCCGAATGCCCGCCCAAACGATCCCGTCTTTCAATACGATTGCTTCGGGCTCGGCACCGGCGCAGGGCTCCGCCTCTTCAGCAAGCTTCCGGTTCAGCGCGCGCAGAGTCTGGCCGGCGGATGGGGCTTGCTGATTGATCTGGCCGGCCGGGACCGCTATCGCAGCTCAAACTTTTCCCAAGGACACGGGTATTTTTTCGGCCTTGGCGTGAAGCTCGATCTTGCCGGCGATGACGACCATCAGGCGGCGCGGTACGGCCTGGGAACCGCGGCACATTTCGGCGTAGGCCTGAGCCTCGATTATCAGGGCAAGGATCGGTACGGTTCAAAGGGACCGTTCTACAACGGCGGCACCGCCTGGGACGGGAGCGTCGCTTTGGCTGTAGACGGCGGCCCGGACAGCGACTTGTATGACCTGCCCGCCTCGACCGGATTGGGCATGGCCGATTTGGGCGGCTGGGGCCTATTCATCGAAGAAGGCGGAGCCGATCAGTACTTTGTCGGTCGCGGCCTCGGACAGGGAGCGGATACGAGCATCGGCGCATTTTTCGACATGGAAGGCCGAGACGACTATTCTCCTGTTTCGGTTCCGAATGTCGATGCGCGACCGGAACGGCTCAATCGAAAGACCTACATCGAGAACGCAGGCAGCCTCTTCATCGACCGATAACAGGGTGATTATTCCCCGCGCTTGACTCCCTCGACTCCATGGCTATCTCAAAAAACGGTGATCAACGGGAACGAACATCATTCCTCGTAACCGCTTCATCTTCCTTGTGATGACCACCTCAGACCTGGAGGACGATATGACCGATTCGAACGGCCCCATACTCACGAACCTGCCGATACTTCCGCTGAAACGAACGGTGTTGTTCCCCGGCACGATGATGCCGCTGACGGTCGGGCGCGATCGTTCCATCGCCGCCGTCGAAGCCGCGCTCAAAACGGAAGACAAGACATTGCTCGTCGTGGCGCAGCGGGATGCGCAGACCGACCAACCGATGCTCGAAGACCTGTATACGATCGGGACCAAAGCCGTCATCAAGCAAACGGCCCGGACCTCGGAAGGTCATTACAATATTTTGATTCAGGGATTAGAACGGTTCGTGCTGTTGAAGCTCGACCAGGTTGATCCCTATCTGCAGGCACGCGTGAAGCAGTTACCGGCTCCCAGCGAACGGAATACGGAGGTCGAAGCGCTGCATCGGGCGATCCTCGACATCATCACGGAACTGCCCAAACTGATCCAGACTCCGGGCGTGCATGAAGCCGTGGCGGCGCTGGGAACCGAAGAAGACCCCGTGCTGCTGGCCTACCGCATCGCCTCGTTGTTGAACCTCACATTGGACGGCGAACAGCAGTTGCTGGAAGCGTCGACCCGCGCGGATCTGTTGCGCGGGCTTTACGCAGCGTTGTCGCGAGAAGTTCAGATTCTTCAGTTGCGTGACAAAATCACCAGCGAAGCCAGGGAGAAACTCGGCAAAACCCAGCGGGAATATCTCCTGCGCGAGCAGTTGAAGACCATTCAGCAGGAGTTGGGCGAAAGCAACAGCGAGGAAGACGAGGTTGCCGCACTGAGAAAGAAGGTCCAGGAGGCCGATCTTCCCGAACATGTGAGAAAAGAGACCGATCGCGAGTTGACCCGACTGGCGAAAACGCCCAGCGCCTCGCCGGAGCATCAGGTCATCCGCAGCTACCTGGAACTGGTCCTCGAATTGCCGTGGAACAAATCCTCGGAAGAAGGTTTGGATCTCGCACACGTTCGTCAGGTGTTGAACGAGGATCACTACGGTATCAAGGAAGTGAAAGAACGGATTGTGGAGCACCTGGCGGTCTTGAAATTGAACCCCACTGCCAAGGCGCCGATCCTTTGCCTGGTCGGCCCTCCCGGTGTGGGGAAAACCAGTTTGGGGCAATCCATTGCCAAGTCCATGGGGAGGACCTTCGAGCGCTTCAGCCTCGGCGGGTTGCATGACGAAGGCGAACTGCGCGGCCACCGCCGCACGTACGTCGGCGCCCTGCCCGGACGTATTATCCAGGCAGTGCGGCGGGCCGGCGTGAACAATCCCGTCATCATGCTCGACGAGGTCGATAAGCTCGGTCGCGACTTCCGCGGCGACCCCGCTGCGGCGCTGTTGGAGATTCTGGATCCCGCGCAGAACCATACGTTCCGCGACCATTATCTCGATCTGCCGTTTGACCTGTCGAAGGTGTTTTTCATTACGACGGCCAATACGCTCGAGACGCTGTCGCAGCCGTTGCTCGATCGCATGGAAATCATCCGCGTGAACGGCTACAGTGAACGGGAGAAAAGGGAAATCGCCTTGCGGTACCTCTGGCCGAGACGGTTGAAGGAAGCCGGTCTGCAGGCAGAAGAGGTGAATCTGCCCGATTTCGTGCTCGACCATATCATCGGCCGGTACACCAGGGAGTCCGGCGTGCGGCAACTGGAACAAATGTTGGGCCGCATTACCCGAAAAGTGGCGGTGACCTTTGCCGATCGGCCTGCCGATTCCCCGGCTGCGCCGGTCGAAATCACGCAACCGCTTCTGGACGAATGGCTCGGGCAGGAACGATTCCAACCGGAAGAGGCCCGAAAGAGTTTGCCGGCTGGTGTCGCCACCGGTATGGCCTGGACGCCGACGGGCGGTGATGTGCTCTATATCGAAACAACCCTGCTGCCCGGCAGTCACGAGTTGACGCTCACCGGACAACTGGGAGACGTGATGCAGGAATCAGCTCGCGCGGCGCGCAGCTACCTCTGGTCGCATGCCGAAAGCATGGGACTGGACATCTCGCGCTTCAAACGGAATGGTGTGCATATCCACGTGCCTTCAGGAGCCATTCCGAAAGACGGCCCTTCGGCCGGTATTACGATGGCGACCGCGCTGGCCTCGGCCTAT
Organism: uncultured Nitrospira sp.; assembly: GCA_964556305.1. Taxonomy (GTDB): domain Bacteria; phylum Nitrospirota; class Nitrospiria; order Nitrospirales; family Nitrospiraceae; genus Nitrospira_A. The sequence continues at coordinate 4,644 of CAZKVY010000044.1, forward strand.
GTGGGCAAGCCAGTGCGGAGCGACACGGCCATGACCGGCGAGATCAGCCTCACAGGCCTGGTTCTGCCCGTCGGCGGAATCAAAGAGAAGGTGCTGGCCGCTCATCGCGCCGGCATCAGACGGATCATTCTTCCGAAGGCCAATGAGAAGGACCTGAAGGAAGTGCCGCAGGAAGTTCGCGATGAACTCACGATCATTCCTGTTGAGCGCATCGAAGAGGTTCTTCCGGCGGCATTCAACCAGGATGCGGCCTCGTCGACGGAAAAACAGGAGCCCCTGGCGACGTCCACCGCATCGTAAGCTGTGGGCCCCGGCTGAGAAGCCGGGGCCCATTCATCGAACGCCCTCTCGCCGCACAATCTTAGACAATGTGCGTCCATGACTCAGCCATCCAACCGCCTTGCCCTTCCGTAAAGACATATGCCAGGATGAAAAAGTTATCTGCTTGATGCGCGTCTCGCGCGAACCGGCAAAGGAGATGATTCCATGCCATCCAACATAGAGATCGGACCGATCGTGAAGGTGACCAAGCCCGAGGAGGAATGGAAAAAGCTGTTGTCGTCCGCCGCCTATCGGGTGTTGCGGCATGAAGATACCGAACGGGCCTTTACCAGTCCGCTGCATGACAATCACCAGGCCGGCGTGTATCACTGTGCAGGCTGTGATCTCCCCGCCTATTCCTCCGAGCATAAATTCGATAGCGGCACCGGCTGGCCGAGTTTCTGGCAACCCGTCGATCCCAAGGTCGTCGAGTCACGCACCGATACCAAATTTTTTATGACGCGGGTTGAAGTGCATTGCGCGCGCTGCGGCGGTCATCAGGGACATATTTTCGAGGATGGTCCCAAACCCACAGGATTGCGCTACTGCATCAACGGCGTCTCGTTGAAGTTCGTTCCCTCCTGAGGGCACCGGGGACCGGCCGACCGGGTTCTGCGACTCATCTCCGTTGCCACGGTGATTACAATCGTCCCCTCGAGCCTGGGTCGTACCTTGCAATTTAGCGTTGAACACTCCTAGACTGTGATATTCCATGGTTGTTCTCCTCTCACTGCGTCCTGCGTTTGCCGCCTGCTTGATGGGCATCATATTGATCGGCTGTTCCCAATCCAATGATGTCATTTCGACCAATCTGAACGCCTGCCTCATCGTCACCGAAGCCGAGGTGGAATTCGCCATCGGCACGCCGGTGACCCCGGGGCTGCGTCAGAATGACCGCCAGTGTCTCTATCAGGCGAAACGCAATCCGCAAGAGACGGTCATGGTCGAACTGAATGCCGGAGCGGATGGGGACCGAAAAAGTCTCTTCCAGGATCAACGCTCAAAAGCCGGCCATCAGCCGGTTCCCGGCGTCGGGGACGGAGCGTTCACACTGCGCTCTCCCATCGGGGGTATCCAGCTGACGTTTTTGAAGTCGGATGCGCTGGTGACCCTTTCACTCACGTCATCGAAACAGGCCAATCCGCAGGCAGCGGTGACGAACCTGGCCAAGGTTGCCGCCACCAGAATCGGCGTCCCGATTCCTGCGACTGCGGCTACCGCGCCGGAACCGGGCATCACCGGAACACCCTCACAGTGGGCCGGCGAATGGTACGGCTGCATGCCTGTCGGCATGATGTACGGCAAGGGCCATCTGACGTTAAATGAACGCGGTACGTGGACGATGACGACCGCGGTGGTCATGCCGGGCACGATCATCGCGGACCGTGGGCGCTGGGAGGCGGAATCGTATCAGGAGATTCTGCATGGCACGTATAAAGTTGCCGGCAACGACCGGTTTTCCACCACCGGCATTTTAAACGTCACCTGGGACAAACTCGCGAAGAATCAAGGGCCCACTAAATTCGATCCGCTCCTCTGGCAGTCGTTCACCGCGATTCCACGCAAGGTCGCCGTCAAACGGCTTCCGACAGTAGAACCATCTCTGGTAGGCACATGGGAAGGTTCATCCAAATTTGTCGATCGGCAGGAGGAGTTTGTCTGGACGATTACCGCGGCCAATGTCTCCGAATTCTTCCGAGCGACGTCGCAGACCGGCCGCATCGAGCAGGGACAGGACCGGTTCCAACTGGTCGTCCCGCAAAGCAAAACGCCGCCACTCTCCCTCCGAGTCTTGGCCCAGGATAAAATGGAACTCACCGATACCAGCGGCACCGTGTCGCAGTGGAATCGGAATGAAAAACTCCTGTCGCGCTGTTAGCGGCCCACTGATCGAACCCACCGCCCATTCCAGAGCCGACATGCTCCTGCGCAGCTTGACCTGTTTTTCCGCGTCGGATAGACTGACAGCATGCGAGCATTCATCAACACAGTTTTCCTGGCCATCCCGATATTGCTAACGACGCAGCTCCAGGTCGCAGCAGCCGCAGATCGCTCTGCCCCGGATGTGAATCAGTTATTCGACCACGTGATCCCGAAAGGACTTCTTCGCGACCTCTACAGCCAAGCCCTTTCTACGTTGCACGAATACATCGAGTTGGAGGGCAACCTGCCGGGCGAGGGCTCGCCGCAGCAACAGCCAGGAGAGTTTCGACTCAGACTCTTTCCTCAGGGCAAATCTCGCTCGCAAGAGCACCTGAGTGCCGAAGGGTCGTATCGTCTCGCGCCGGACAGCGACCAACGGGAATTCACGCTGCGATTCAAATCCCTCAAGAAATCCCCGCTTCCCGTCATACCGAGGGACGAAGTAATCTGACGCTCCCCAGTTATGCGCTGATACTCACCGTTCCTGCCCTTGACCACAATCTCCGCGGAGCATAAAATACACTTCTGGTTCACGTCCGCCTCAATCTGGAGGTCGGAGCTATGTTCTTCCTTGGGACACCAATCCAACAGGATGAACGTGGCAGGTGTACCCTTCTTTCCCCTCGAACTTTTCCAATTCAGACGGTCGAGTTGCAACCCTTCGATCAACGCATCCTTGTGCGCACGCTTACCCATTCCCTCCCCCAGGCGCTGATGAGCGGTAGGCGGCGCATGAAAAAGGACTCGCGCGATATCCGCGCGGGAGCGTGGCCTATGTCAGGAGTCTATTGGGGAATCGTGACAGGTCTCCTTGCCATGGTAGTGATGCTCTTCGCCTGCATAGACATTCTGTACGGCGCAGAGAAAAGATCCTCGACGGCACTCGGAGATGGGATCGATGAGTCGAACGAGACGGCCGGATCCACCTCGACCGGCTCACGTCAAGCAGCCTAGGGCCCTGCAAGCCCGAAGGCTGATAGAGGGAGACGCCATAGAGGCCGCCTCACAGCGGCGGCTTTTATCGACGCCTAGGCGAACGATCTGTTGAGTCATCAACGGAGGTGCCACATGGAAGTCGAGATCATCGGTGTCGGAACCATGATTGCGTTGGTATGGCTGATTGCCTGGTCAATGGCAGGCGAGAGCGAATCCGAGAGACGTCGAACGGCCTCCTCGCCTGACGGCGGGCCCTCATTCGGCACCGCTGCCGGCGAAGCGCGCGTCAGGCACGCGGCCTGAACCTGGGCCCTGCGTCAGGCAAAACGCACTCTGTCCTTCATGATGGGCGGGAGCAGCGCGACTGTAAGGTTTGCCGGCATACGAAGGGGAAGGTAACAATCGATGGTTTTGCGGTGTCAGGCGAGAATCTTCGGCTGCCCGATTCCGGCAATCACCTCTTCGGTAATCACCACGGACTTCACGCCGCTCAATGCCGGTACGTCATACATGAGATCTAGCATGACTTCTTCGAGAATCGTACGCAGCGCCCGCGCACCGGTTTTCATCACCGCGGCTCGACGGGCGACGGCTTTGACGGCAGCATCGGTAAATTGAAGGTCGATGCCTTCGATTTCGAAGAGGACCTGATATTGTTTCACCAGCGCGTTCCTTGGCTCGGTGAGCACCCGAATGAGGGCAGGCACATCCAGGTCCGCCAGGGTCGTCAGGACCGGGAAGCGACCCACGAACTCCGGGATAAGCCCGAATTTGAGAAGGTCTTCGGATTGCACGCATCGCAGCACTTCACTGTGGCCATCAAGCTCGCCCGCAGGAGTGATCGCGCCGAACCCCAACCGTTTGGGCATCGTCCGTTGAGCGATCATGGTATCCAACCCGACGAACGCTCCACCGGCGATGAACAGAATATTCGTCGTATCCACACGAATGTAGTCTTGCTCCGGATGCTTGCGTCCGCCCTTGGGCGGCACATTACACACCGTTCCTTCGACCAGCTTCAGAAGTGCCTGCTGCACGCCTTCGCCGGATACATCCCTCGTCAATGATGGATTTTCGGATTTGCGGCTGATTTTGTCGATCTCGTCGATATAGATGATTCCGGTCTCGGCACGGGCGACGTCGTAGTCGCAACTTTGCAGCAACTTCAGCACGACGTTCTCCACATCTTCACCGACATATCCGGCCTCGGTCAGCGCCGTCGCATCCGCAATGGTAAACGGCACATGGAGAATACGGGCCAGCGTCTGGGACAGCAGCGTCTTTCCCGTTCCCGTCGATCCGATCATGAGAATGTTGCCCTTTTCGAGGTCGACGTGTTTGAGCCGTTCCCGATTCACAATACGTTTATAGTGATTGTGAACAGCGACGGAGAGGACTTTCTTGGCGCGATCCTGCCCAATCACATATTCGTCGAGCTTGGCTTTGATGTCCGTGGGCTTGGGTATGACTAGTGGGAGGGGCGAGGCTAAAGCCTGGGTACCATTAGGCTTGTTTTTGGAGAGGGACAGGGAGCAGTGCTGAATGCATTCCTCGCAGATGGACACCGCTGCCGGGGTGCGACAAGAAGTGCAGGCGAATGGCTCTGAGTTGGTCACGAGCGTCCGGCCTGCCGCCTGAGGCTTCCCGCAAAACGAACAGCGTCGGTCTGGTTTCTGCGTAGAATGCCGCGTGTCCCAGAACACCGCGTTTCCTCCGTACTACGAGATACGCGTGGATGCGATGGCTCATTTTATGCCTCTGCGATAGCGACCTGCAAGCATGGGGCAAGCCTCACTCTCAGTTCCTGACCACCCCGAATAACCGGCTGGCGAAGGGCCCGCGATCTTGCTAAAAGGACACGCCAAGTCCGCCGGCGATGATATGGGTACGATAGTTCAAGGTGAACGATGGCCCGCGAGACCCATTCGTGAATTCACTCTCCCATTGATAATTCGCAACGAAATATTTGTACTCCGTGAAGAGAAACAGGCGGTCCGTGACATTGGCCCGGACGCCGCCGAGGAACTGGTAAGCAAACGCACCGTCAGCTGCATTCTCACGCACCACGCCAATGGTGCTGTGCTGGAGATTCAGATCCCGCGCAAATCCTCCTGACAATCCCGCTCCGATTCCGACATACGGCTGAATGATCTCGCCAGGATACCGCAGCAATACGTTCGCCATGGCGTTGATCGATTGCAGGCGGAAATTCGCAGATCTCGCCACCCCCCCGCTTGTCGCCGCGGGCGCATTCACCTTTCCGTCGAGCCCCGACAGTTCGGCCTCCACGCCTACATACCGGCCGGCAAATGCCGGAAAAAACCCGATCTTCAATCCACCGCCGAGTCCGCCCTGGACGTCCGTATTCATGAATGGGTCTTCCTGCATCCGAACCGGGCGGTTCAAAGGACGACTCCCCTGCATGTAAATGCTGATGTACATTTCAGTTTTCGTGTCTGCCGATTTCGCCTCATCCGATGAGGCCTGAGACTTCGCTGCATTCGTTGCAGGATCGGCTGCCAGCGACGGAGCGGGATAGGCCGACACCAATACACCGGTGAAAAAGACGGCAGCCAGAAAGCAGCATACTGATTTCATGGGTGACTCCTGTGAATACGTGGCGAACAGGGCCGGATCGGCATGCAATAGGCCACTCATATCATGAGGGAGGTGCACGGCAAACTGATTCGGCAGTTTCCGCAACAGGCCACGCCGTCAGCGGGCGGGAACTAGTCAGAGAGGTCGAGGATGGTAGCTTTTCGTACGTACAGAAGTCGGCAGTTACGAACCGGTGAGGAACTGCTTAATGGTTTCCGGTGGAACCAGACCGACCAGCAGCTGTTTATCCGATCGTTGAAGCAGCGGCACTCCCTGGTGTTCCGTCTCTGCCCAAACCGATGCCCATCCATTGAGTACCCGATCAACCGCCGGCGCGGCCGATCCGGCAATCTCCATTCCCGCAAACCCATGACGTTCCGCTTCCGCCTGCAACAGTCGTTCATCGGAGAGATCCAAATCATCCACCCAGAACAACCGATACAACGAACGGATGAACTCACCGGCTCTCGAAGGATGAATGCACAGTGCGCGAGCCGCCGCAGCTATGGCGAACCTGGTCTGTGGCTTTCCCGTCGGCACTGTGATGGACAATTCCGGCGCGAGCCGACGGACCATCTCCACCTCTTGCTTCAATTCGGCGCGTAAATGTCCGGCCCAGGTTGCCCGGGGTATGGGCAAATGCGGGGCATGCTGCACCCCATGCCAGGAGATCTGCTCCATGACACCAAGCGCATGAAGACGTTCATGCATCGCATAACAGAACGGGCAGTTGAAATCGCTGTACAATCGAAATTGAGTGATAGCGTCCGTCATTGAGCAGCCAGGGACGGAAGCAGAGCAAGGATGCGAACAGGCGCGCCCGTGCCCCCCGCAATTTTCATCGGTAGCGCCACCAGGGTGGCGCCCGATGAGGGAACTTCCGCAAGGCCTGCCACGTTCTCAAGGCCATACAGTCCTGCGGCATTGACGATCCGATGCACGACAAAATCCTGAGACGGCCCGTAATCGATACTGGGCGTATCGATCCCGATTCCGGAAATGTGTCGCTGGCGCACGAGAAGCTCTGCGACTTCTTTCGAGAAGCCGGGGAAATGGAGTGTTGTCGGAACGTCCGGCGTCGCGCTGCCGAAATATCGCTCGCGGTCTTTCCAATATGCACCCCAGCCGGTCAGCATCATAACGATGGCGCCCGGAGGGATGTCCCCATGGCTGGCCTCCCACCGATGGACGTCACTTGGGGATAGGCGATAGTCACGATCAACGGCCGCCGCCGCGCGCACATCGATGACGACCGCAGGCCCCATTAAATGCTCGACCGGAATTCCGTCGATCCCCGCTTGGCCCTGCGCAAAATGAATGGGCGCATCCATGTGTGTGCCTGCATGCTCGGAGAGTGCCACCTGCCCAGTGGCATACCAGTCTTCCGTTGCCGTGCCACCCCGTTGCATGGAGTCGCGATGAAACCGAGGATTGCTGGGCCACACTTGAGTCGTTTCATCAAAGGGGTACGTCAGGTCAAGCACTCTCGGCCCCGCCCCGGCGGCCCAAGACCAGCCCAGAACCGCCCATTCGATCACCACACAGACGATCAGAGCCGACCGAGTAAGCCGACGAAGAGCCCATGCCTTTGGAACCATGATTCCCCCCAACGGTAGTGACAGTAGCCCGGCCAGGCCGTGCCGGGCGCACATACGGTACCCTCTCACATCTCGGGAGCGCAACCAACAAGGTTGTATCACTGTCTTTGCTTTTTCGGACGTCGATTTTCATAAGTCGGGCTGAACGTATTCACCTTCCAAAGCGCACAGCGTCGATGAATTAATACCTCACATAGACTCAAGATATTCCTCACATATCATTGTTTGTGCGGATTTATTCAGCAATCGACCAACACGCATCCTTTCTCGACGCTTCTAAGACCTGCCGCCCATTCTTTGAGTGGATTTCCCATGCGTTGAGCGAAGAAACTCAGACGATTCGTCAAGTTTCCTCTGCCGCCCGCCGATACAGGCCATAACCTGAAGTACCTACGTACCGAACGATATCTGCCCCAGACCGATCATGGCGCTAGTCAAAAGGTCCGACGACAATAGGAAACTCGACAAGTCCGACACACTCGTACTCAGCCCGGAGAATCTTCGGGTAGGGATGTATGTCGATCTGAATTGCGGCTGGTTCAAGCATCCCTTCCCGCGACGTTCGTTCAAACTGAGTTCCCCGAGCCAGATCGCCACGATTAAGGGGCTTGGTCTCAGTACCGTTTTGGTCTACCCCCGAGAATCAGACCCGGACCCGGATGCAGAGGGAACGTCGGCCGAAACCGCGCCGACCTCGACAACCGTTGTGGAAGCGGATATCGCATCTCCTCCGGAAGAGACCGGTACCGATACGGATCCTCCTCGCACGGACCAAGAGCTTCCCACGCTTGGCGACTATCATCAGGCAGTAGAATTGGCCTCTGAGACCTACCGCCAGATGCTCGGCACCAATACTCAAATGATGGATAATCTTACGAATGGCTCAGAAGAAGGCATGCGCTCCGCCGAAACCATGATTGGCGGCATCAGCACGCTGTTGACCAATACGGAGTCCGCCGGCACCGTGGCCAGCGCCTTCGACCCCGAAGATGTCGGCAACGCAAGCGTCCTGCATTCCCTGAACGTGGCGACACTCTCCATGATGGTGGCCCAGCAATTTGATATCGACCAGGACGCGCTGCAGATGATCGGCCTGGCGGGACTTTTGCTCGACATCGGGGAGCGACGCATTCCGCGTCATATTCTAGAGACCCGCGCGCGGCGATCCGAAACGGAACATGTGAAGTACCAACTGCATCCCTATCTCGGGGTGGAAATGTTGCGAGGATTTCCCGGCATTCCCGAAGAGGTCTTGGACGTGATCCGAAGCCACCATGAACGACTGGATGGTTCCGGATATCCTGAGAAGTTGAAAGGGGACCAGATTTCATTTCCTGCGAGAATCGTCAGCGCCGTCGATCACTACGACACTCTGGTCAACAGCCTCTACGCCGAGGAAGCGCTTTCACCGGCGGAGGCGCTGGCGACCATGTACAAGCATCAAAAACAGCTGTTTTCAACCGAGGTCGTGGTGGCCCTGATTCACACGTTGGGGGTCTATCCGCCGGGAACCGTCGTGTCCTTGTCTGATGGTTCATTCGGCCTCGTCCTGAACATCAACTTCAAAAATCGCATGAAGCCTCTGGTGCTGATTTACCATCCCACTCCGGGCCACGAACCCCACACCGTCGATCTCCTGCAAGACCCGGCTCTCACCATTCTCCGTGCCGTGCCTCGCGAGGAGCTGCCCCGCCCGATGGTCGACTTCTTCCGGCTCAAACGGTGGACGGGCTATTTCATCCAATCCACCATGCGCACGACGTAAGGCGGCGTGCTACAGCCCTGCTCAGATCACTGGCAGTGGCGCGGTGCAGTATGGTATTTCCCCAGCATGACCCTCCCCCGTGTGCTCCTCCTCATTCCCCCGCTAACGCAATTAAACACGCCCTATCCCGCGACCGCCTATCTCGCAGGCTTCCTGCGGTCCCGGGGCTATGAGACGGAGCAGGCCGATCTTGGCCTCGACATGATTCTGCGCCTCTTCTCACGGGCCGGACTACAGGAAGCGTTTCGCCGCATCAAGGCACATAGGAGGACTTGGCGCGGCGAGGTGCAGCAATTCCTGGCGCTTGAAGACAGCTACCTCGCGACCATCGAACCGGTCATCGCCTTCCTGCAAGGGAAGGACCCTATGCTGGCCCCGCATCTCGCCCGCCCGGGATTTCTTCCCGAAGGCCCGCGCTTTGCCGCCGACGGCCGACCGGAACCAGGATCGTTTTCCACATCCCCAACCGACAACGCCCGGCACCGCGCCACGCTGTATATCGAAGACCTGACCGACCTGCTCCACGAAACCATTGCGCCTCACTTGTCCCTGAACCGGTACGCCGAACAGATTATGCAGGCCACCTCCTCCTTCGACCGGATTGAAAAGGCGTTGGCTGCCCCCCTCAGCCTCACCGACGAACTTCTCCTCCAGGCCCTCGAGCCCCACCTCCTCAGTAGCTCGCCTGATGTCGTGGGTCTCACTGTGCCTTTTCCCGGCAATCTGTTCGGCGCCTTGCGCATTGCTCAAGCGATCAAAGCGCGGCGCCCCGCTACTGCCGTCGTCCTTGGCGGTGGGTATGTGAACACTGAACTTCGGCGCCTGAAGGACACGCGGCTCTTCCAATACGTGGACTACGTCACGCTCGATGATGGTGAACGCCCTTTTCTTTGCCTGCTCGACTTCCTGGCGGGGGGACGACCTCAAACCAGGCTGTGCCGGACCTTTATGCTGGCCGACGGGCAGGTTCTGTTCCGAAACGGAAACACCGAGCCGGACATACCTATGCACGAACTCGGCACCCCGACCTACAATGGACTCCCGCTGGGCCGTTACCTCTCGATCCTGGACAGCCTCAACCCGATGCACCGGCTCTGGTCGGAGGGCCATTGGAACAAACTGACCATCGCACACGGCTGCTATTGGAAACAATGCACGTTCTGCGATGTCGGGCTGAGTTACATTGCGCGCTATGAAATGACGCCGACCGATGTCCTAATGAGGCAGATCGACGCCCTCATCCGTGAGACCGGTCAGCGCGGGTTCCACTTCGTCGATGAGGCCGCCCCGCCTGCCGCGTTAAAAGCGCTTGCGCTCCGCTTGCTGGAGACAGGCCAGACCATTTCCTGGTGGGGAAATATTCGCTTCGAAGAAGCCTTTTCGCCAGATCTGGCCAGACTCCTGGCAGCATCCGGCTGCATAGCCCTCACGGCAGGACTCGAAGCGGCATCGGACCGTTTACTCAGGCAGATGAAAAAGGGGATCACCGTGGATCAAACCGCCAGAGTGGCCGCGGCGTTCCGCCACGCCGGCATCCTAGTGCATGCCTATCTCATGTATGGACTCCCGGGTGAGACCATCGCCGACACGGTGGATTCTCTGGAACGCGTACGGCAATTGTTTGCGAACAATTTGTTGCAGTCAGCCTTCTGGCACCGCTTCACCGTCACCGCTCATAGTCCGGTGGGGCTCAATCCCGCCACGGAAGGCATCACCATTCTCGGTCCCACCTTCGAAGGGTTTGCCGAAAACGATCTCCATCATGCCGACCCCGAGGCCTCCTGTCCGCCCTGGCTCGGCGAAGGCCTCCGCACCGCCATTCTCAACTACATTGAGCAGGCAGGACTCACCGTGCCGGTTCAACGCTGGTTTCCACAAACCGTGCCACCCCCTCGCGTGGCAAAAGGCTGGCTGACACGGGCGCTGGCCGACACCGTCCCCGAACCGCTGACAGCAGAGCGACGGTGCGTCTGGATCGGTGGGCATCCGGTAGTGGCGGCCGAAGGTACCTTGCGCACCAAGATCATTCTGCCGACCCGCATGGAAGATTTTTCGATCAGCGTCACCTCGAATCAGGTGGAATGGCTGATCGATCTGCTGCAGAATGCCACGCCCTCACCCCACCGGGCCGGCGGCGACTATCCACGGTTGGCCGAGGCGCGCGAACGCTTCCCCCGTACCGGCGCGCAGGGATTCGACCGATTTGCCAAAACCGCGGCTTGGCACAACGCCCGCCAAGCGGGGCTGCTTCTAGTCTGACTCTCACCCGCTCCATTCCCAGGGCCTGCCTGGCCAATTCATCAAGATACACGGGGTCATGCCGACTCGCTCATCACTACGTCATCATGAAACGGGTGCCTGATACCAAAGGGATCATTTACTTCGCTGCGCCAGAACGGGGCGCAAGACACCAATCCGCCTCCCAGGTGTTTGAATTCCCCATATGCGGCAATATCCGGCACGAATACGACAAGAGGAGTCGGCCAACCGGCCGACTCCTCTTGGTGAACCTCCACTAACTCCGTGGCAGCTGCGGCTACTTGTTGGGTTGCGGTGTCAGACGCAGATAGGGCTTCACTGCCTTGAACCCCTTCGGGAACAAGGTTTTGGCTTCGGCATCATTCACCGCCGGGGTAATGATGCAATCCTGACCGTCCTTCCAATTCACCGGGGTCGCCACTTTGTACTTGGCGGTCAATTGCAGAGAATCCACCACCCGGAGCAACTCGTCGAAATTTCTCCCGCAGGAGGCCGGATAGGTGAGCATCAGCTTGATCTTCTTGTCAGGTCCGATCACAAACACTGATCGCACCGTCATGCTGTCCAGCGAGTTCGGGTGGATCATGTCGTACAAGTTGGCGACCTTCTTCTCGGGGTCCGCAATGATGGGATAGGTCACCGTGCAGTTCTGGGTCTCATTGATGTCTTTCATCCAGCCGCGATGCGAATCCAGCGGATCGACGCTGATGGCGAGGATTTTCACGCCGCGCTTGTCGAATTCACCCTTGATTCTGGCCATGTAGCCCAGTTCCGTCGTGCATACCGGGGTGTAGTCTTTCGGATGTGAGAACAGGATCCCCCACCCGTTTCCGAGCCACTCATGGAAATTAATCGTCCCGTCGGTCGTTTCCGCTGTAAAATTAGGGGCCTCGTCGCCCAATCGTAATCCCATGATTTCCCTCCTTGAATATCCGGTCGAACGTGTGAAGTACCTGGCACATGAGAGCCGACAATTATGTAAGAGTACCGTTTCTGAGCAGCATGGCGCAAGCAGGAAGGGCACCGGTAAGAATCGCCGCCATTGAAAAATCGCCGGTCCCTCAAGTTTCCGCTTCTGCATCCGATAAGAGACACAGGTGCCAAAGGAGTTCGCATGGACAACATGAAGCCATCGGCGACTGGACTCAGGATCGCCAACGATCCCATGTACCGCTTACTCCGCGAGGGGTGCATCAAGGAATTTAATGTCAAGCGCGCGGCAGGCGAACCGGTGGACCTCACACGCTGCGACCTGCGCGGGCTGGATTTGCGCGGACTGGAAGTCGATGGCCTGGATTTTAGCGAATGTTATTTCAGGCAAGCGGATCTTCGAGGCATCGATTTCCGCAAGGCCAAGCTGGAAGGCGCCAGCATCAATGCCGCCAAAATTTCCGGCGCCTACTTCCCGATCGAGCTAACCGCCAGTGAGATCGAACTGTCGCTTCTCCACGGCACGCGGATGCGGTACCAGACCAAGCCCTAGCCTTGGATAGCCCGGTCAGTTTCCCGTCAAATTCAAGTGGACCCGAATCTGCTGCTGCTCGGATGCCGCCAGTTCGGACTCGACCAGAAACACCTGCTCATCAGGCAAGTGGCCCCGCTCGATCAGATGTTCACGGATGGCTTTCGCGCGCTCTTGCGCCAGTGCCCGTAGCTCAGAATCCTCTACCGTCATGGCCGGGAATAGCTGCTGCCGGAGTTCCTCGGTCGTCAATACCCGCTCAACGGATTTCCCGCCTGGAAGGTCTTCGCGCTTCATCGGCTGCTTGCCCAACTTCTCCGCATACAGGTCACTGAGCAGTTCGAATTCACGCGAGGGAGAGGGCACGGCCTGCAGGTTCTTCTTCCCTCCCTGGGTAAATCGCCGTTGAACGTCGGCCGCAATTTTTTGCAGCGCGAGGGCCTGGCGATCCCGTGCCGGGTCGGCAACCCCAGCCACGTCCACTCGTAGCGCCGGTCGTTCCTGCAGTGCCTTGGCAATAGACTCCAGCTTCCGTTGCTCTGCAGTCTCAAGGACCTCGCTTCCCGCCCGAAATTCCACAAATTGCAATTCTTCCCCGCCGCCGCCAACGAGTCCCCCCAGAGCCGAAAATGGAGAGGTGGCCACTTTGGTCAACAGATTCACGAGCGCGTTCAGAACCACCCGGCCGTATCGAAAATCCGGTTCGTTGAGATCCCCTCGCACCGGCATGTCGATATCGATTCTTCCCCGTCGGTCCTTCAACAAACCTACGGCCAGACGAACCGGCAGAGTGGTCGCATCTGGGCTGTCGGTCTTTTCTCCAAACGTCAACTGATCGATCAGCAGCTTATTCTCCCCGATCAATTGCTTCTTGGAGATCTGATAGGTGAGATCCAGCGACAGTTTTCCCTTGGTGATCGGAAAGCCGACGAACTTGCCCGCATAGGGGGACACCTGCGTCAAATCCACCCCTTGGAACACAAACGTCAGATGTGTAAAGGCGTCCTCACTCAGCGGATTGATCTGTCCCTTGATCTTCAGGGGCGCCACCTCGTCCACTTTACCCGTCAAGGCCACCTCAGCCTTGGCCACCTGCCTGGAGGACAGGCCCTTGATCGTGCCGGTAAGATCGGTGATGCCGGTAGTAACGGTTGGGATGATCGATTCATCGACAAACATGGCAGACAAGTTCGTCAACCGGACGAGGGCGATCTCAACGGGCGTAGGTGGCGTGGGCTTCTTGGACGTATCCGATTCAACCGGTTTCGATGCCGGTGCCTGCGTGCCATCATGAGCACGCAGCACGCGCGAAAGATTGGTGGTCCCGTCTTTGTCGATTACCAGACGCACTGCCGGATCCCGTAACGCGATCACTCCGATCTTAACCGTAGTCGGCGCCACATCCAACGCCATCTTAGTCAGGCTGAGGGCTTCCCAGCCAAGAAACTCCTTCGCCGAAACCCGGTCGGTCAGGTGAAGATTGGTGAGCCCTGCCTGGCCTCTGTACTGCACCATCGGCTCCGCTTCTGGGCGGTTCCGATAGACGAGGTCTCCGTCCAAGGCCAATTCGCCATCCCTGATTTCGACCTGCACCATCCGATCGAGATACGGTCGGAACGGCCGGAGTCCGATATGATCCAGTTTGAGCGAGAGTGCAGCTTGAAGGGAATCGAGACGCAACGTGCCCCTGCTCTCAACTGTGCCTTGTTGATTGAGCCGGAAACCGGCCGTTATAGGAATCACTCCTTTAAACGGCACCTGCAATTCGTTCAATGTCAGGTGCAGATCATCGAGTACCAGCTCAACCGGGGTCGCAAGACTTCGATCCTCGAACTCTACGTGAGTTTGTGCGATCGCAACCGTCTGTACGGCTACCATCCAGGGCTGTCCTCGTTCCGCATCAGGGTGTAACGAAGCCTCAGAAGGCGCGACCGGTGCAAAGAGCGGCGTAAAATTGGCGACACCATCCCGCCCAAGCCAGGCGCGAATCTCCGCTCCGCTCAAGGCCACGGTACCGATTCTCAACTCCCGCTTCGACAGGTCCATGCTGATTCTATCGACCCCCAAAGACGGCATCGTCAGGACAGGGTCCGGACTCCCCGCTTCCGACAACCGGAAATCCGCCAGTTGAACCTTGCCCTCTGTGATCCGCAAATTGACCGGGGCGAGATGCGTGTCGAAGTGATAGCGGGCATCCGCTGACAATGTCCCGCTCTGAATGTCGAACCGGAAACGGTCACGAAGACTGGGCCAGAACGTATTCACGCCGACATGCGACAAGGATACATGCCCCTCTGACTCCAAAGGGTCCAGATGGAATGTGCCCTCCCAGGCCAGCACTTCCCCTTCCCCGAACTCCGCCGTGAACGCATAGGCATTTTCGCCACCCAACCGGCTGCTGAAGTTTCGGACAGAAATTTCGATTGGCACCACGTCTATGGTCACAGGCTGTTTTTTGGAATCGTCACGATATTCAATAACGCCCCGCTGGATGCTTAGGAGCCGTATATCTATGGACGGCATTACACCCTTGTCGGATTTTCCTGTCGCCGGGGGCAGAGGCGGGTCCGCGCCTTCGGGAGCCCGAGGTAGCAGGCCAAGAAGATTGAGCTTCCCGTCCGTCTGCAGATGCACGAATCCAAACGGAAGGGTCAGTCGGATCTCGTCGAACAGGTAGGACGAACGGACCAGCGAGGTGGCTTCGAAGTTTACAAAGAGTTCCTGAAACCCGAGCATGGGCGTGCGGTCCGGCTCTTGTATTTCAAACCCGGTGAGATCTAGAGAGAAGGTAAACGGATTGATCCGGATATCGTCAAGCACGACGGGATGTCCCAGACGTTCAGACAAGGCCGGGATACCATAGGTCTTCAGGGCGTAGGGAAGGACGAGAAAACCCAATAGCGCATAGAACGCCACCAGACCACCGAGTGTGAGGAGGAGCATTCGAGACCGGGAAAGGAACGTCATGTCACGAACACATTGGAAGATGGTGGGTCCCGGTGGAATCAAACCAACGGGTGACTCAGAACGATTGAGAGGGAAGAATAACTACTACACTCGCCTAGAACAAGGAGAAAATATCTCGTGGGTTACGCCTACGTGTGATTAACGTGACATGGCAATCGAGAATCAGCGTTTAGGAAAATCGGCAGTTGATGAAGATCGGTTTACAGTGAAGTGGTCAGGTATGCGCGGAGCATACAGCGCAGAGATAAGCGGCTGTAGAAAAACGCCCCTGCTCCATGAGGAGGAATACACACTTTTTCAACATAATTTCCACAATGTCGATTTCAGAGCCGGGTGACGACTAATAACTGAAGGCCTGAAACTACACCTGAAGAGGAATCGTATGCGATTCGTACTTCTCATGATTCCAGGGGTATATCAGCCGGAAAACGGCGAGAAGACCGATGGGCATTTCACGCCGGATGCGGAGCTGATGGCGAAGATGGGCCGGTTCAACGAGGAACTCAAGCGGGCCGGTGCGCTGCCCTCGATGGATGGTCTGTAACCATGAGGACGACTGACATAAGTTTAGTCACCTGGTTCCCCTCGGAGGCCTTGATTCACGGTGATCAAGAACCACAAAGGAGAGCGATATGACCAGGCCGGCAAAAAACACGATCTGCATTTGGTATGACCGGGATGCTGAGGAGGCTGCGCGGTTTTACGCCAAGACCTTTCCCGATTCATCCGTGAGCGCAATCCACACGGCGCCGGGGGACTATCCTTCCGGCAAGAAAGGAGATGTGCTGACGGTCGAGTTTAACGTGATGGGAATTCCCTGTCTCGGACTCAATGGCGGACCCGCCTTCAAGCATAACGAAGCATTCTCGTTCCAGGTTGCAACCACCGATCAAGCCGAAACGGACCGTTACTGGAATGCGATCGTCGGCAACGGCGGCGAAGAAAGCGAATGCGGCTGGTGTAAAGACAAATGGGGTGTGTCCTGGCAGATCACGCCGGTAGTTTTGAGGGACGCGGTCACCAACTCCGATCCCGCCGTGGCGAAGCGCGCCTTCGATGCGATGATGCAAATGGGAAAGATCGACGTCGCGGCGATCGAGGCAGCAGTTCGCGGTTCAAATGTTTAGCTAGTATGTCGACGATGCACGACGCGTCAATGGATGCGGAACAATCCGCTCAGGCATTGCGCTGGCAATTAGGTTCTTTATGTAGAAGAGAGGTAAATGAATTCAAAATCGAATGATTTTTCTTATGCAGTTGCCTCAGTATAACCAAATGCTCGAGCGGTTCCGCACAGGCGTCACGAGCGAAAATGCTCTATCGATTCCTGACCATCAACTCTGCCGAAAAAAAATCCGAGTCTTTTCCCGTCTTTGGCCAGGCAGCTAACTTGCATCCGCCAGAACAGTCATTGCTGGTGCAGTTGCGTCCCGATCAAATGTAGGTGAGTGCTTTGAGGGAGCCCATTGTTCACGACACGAATGGCAGACTAGGCCGTATAGGTCGCTTCATACTGCGCTGTCCTGAGTCCAGTTTACGCAACTTGGAGATAGGTTGCTGTCCAGCACATCTCGTATGGTGCAGGGAGCCACCGTTGGCAGAAGGATGGGCGTGGAACGAACGATGCCATCACTGAGCTATTGCCGGTCATGCTTTGAACGCCTTCTCGCCGCAGCATCAACAGCGGATCAGCTACGCTTAAAGAAGCTTATAGGTTCGTGGCGCCCTGTGGGTTCGGTCGGTTTCACTCATGGCTTCTGCGAACGCTGTGGCCGCGAGGGCGAAGTCCTGCAATATGAAATCATTCCATGACCGCCAGGCACGCTTGGTCATCCGGCCTCTCCGCAGAACAGAGAATCGTATTCCATCGGCACCAGTTTTCTCCTGCGTCTTCAATTTGGATTGTCGACCACTCTTTCAGGCAATGTCGATTTCCACTCTGCGATCCTTCAGCAAACGGTGGTTTAAGGCACCGGTGAACGGATCAACAGAGATTGCCGCGGCGGGAGTTGATGCCGCCGCTACCTACTCAGCAGGCACAAGGCTTGGGTGTCGAGTGAGATCACTTGTGCCGTGGGCGGCAAAATCTGGCGAGGGTGCGAAATAGTCGCGGTACCACCGAACTGTTCGTTCGAGTCCCTGATTGAACCCAAGCGCAGGTTTCCAATTCAACCGCGTTCGTGCCTTCTCGGAACAGAGTTGCATATGGGGAATTTCTGGGGTGGAATTTTCATTTACTTGGGGGGAAAACGGCGAGTCCAACAGTCCTGAAATTCGATGCACAATATCCAGGACCTCTATGCGTTCTCCGTAGGAAAAGTTAAATGCCTCGCCATAGAGTGTCGGATCTTCAGAGAGTCGTTCTGCCAAGAGGAGTTGCACGTCGACAGCATCGTCAATATGTAGAAAGTCGCGGCTGAATCGTCCGTTGGAGCGAAGAATGGGAGGCTTCCCCCCCATGATGCTACGAACCACGCCGGGTATGAGGCGTGTGAAATTAAAGTCGTAGCCGCCAAAATAGTTCCCACAGCGTGTGATCGCAACGGGACACTTGTATACCTTGCCATAGGTTTGCGCGGCAAAGTCCTGCGAGGCTTTCGCGGTTTCATACGGATGCAATGGCTGGAGTGGCTGGTCTTCCCGATAGGGAATCGGCTGTCGGCCATACACTTTATCGGTCGAGCTAATGATCGAAATGCACTGTGGCCGTGTTTTTCTCAGGTATTCAAGAATCTGCCAGGTGCTGAGAGCAGACGACCGGAAGCAATCCAATGGTTCTTCGAGAACCCGGTTGACATCAGCTCCATACGCAAGGTGAAAAAAGACTTCGATAGGATGCCGTTTGAAGATTCGTTCAATCGCTCCTTGATCGGCTATGTCCCCCCATTCGACGGTCGTGCGCTTGTCAAGCGATCCTAGGAAGTACTGGGATTCTGGTTTTGGCGAACGCACAAGCGTAACCACGTGTGCGCCGTATTCGACAAGTCGGCGTACCAACCACCCGCCTAAAAATCCCGTAGCTCCCGCAACAAAGACCGTTTTCTGGAACCAAAATCTTGAAGCCATACGTGAATCTAGGCTAACGTGCGGTCAATTGCAATCAGGTAATTCCTGATGCCCCTCACGCAATGGACGTGACATTGACTGTTCGGTCGATCGAACACAGTAAAAGACTTGTAGCCATGTTGTAAGGAGCCACCCGCGTAATGGAATTCCACGCACATCAACCTGATGCCAAAAGAGTAGCGGTAGTCGTTCCGGGATACCAGCGGGCTGAGTTTACTTCGGATGAAGAAATCTCATTCCGACATCTGGAACATTTTCTCGGTCGATATGACAAGTTTCTTGTAGTGCCGCAAAGTCTGAAGATCGAACGTCCTGGCTTTCACATACAACGATTCCCCGACACATATTTTGGAAGTGCCTCCGCCAATAATAAGTTGATGCTGTCGAGCAGCTTTTATCGGACCTTCGGGAACTATGACTATATTCTTATCTATCATCTTGACGCATTGGTGTTTTCAGATCGTTTATTGGAATGGTGCGCTGCGGATTGGGACTATATTGGCGCCCCTTGGCTGCACAGCGCGGACAGCCCCTGGGTCGGCACGTCGCGTGTAGGAAACGGCGGGTTGTCGCTCAGGAAGGTCAAGAGCTTTTTGCGCGTGTTATCATCTGAGAAATATTGGATTGATCCTGAGCACTACTGGCAACGTATATCCTCAGGTCAACCCTGGTACACGCGCGGCGTCCGACGCCTCAGAAAGTGGTTCAAACACATTCATCGATTCAACGGTGTCCAACGCGAAATTGCGCTTTGGCCGCTGCATCAGGACGGAACCAAGAACGAGGACCATTTCTGGTCTGACCGAGCCATTCATTATGACCCTCATTTCAAGGTGGCGCCGTTCGAGGAAGGACTGCGTTTCGCATTTGAAGTCGTTCCCCGAAAATGTTTTCAAATCAACCAGCACAGCCTTCCATTCGGTTGTCATGCATGGCCGAGGTATGACCGTTCCTTTTGGGAACCTTATCTTCTTAAACCTTCTTAGTGCAGCCAGGATTTGAGCCGAACTAGGTATCTGCCGCTCTATCTTCTCGTCACCTTACGCACTCATGACGTGCCGATTCAGAACTGCCCCGCTGAATCACGAGTGGTGACCGCTTGGGAAGGCAAGGCATCTAGCTTGCCTTCCCGTCCCTTACTGATTGAGTAGCGATCCAAAGATCGATTCACGCCCTGCTCACACACTTTGTAAGGCTCGCGTTCTGATACCCGGAACCCGACCCGATTCGAGAAGCCTTGGCCAAAGGTGCAGAGCAGAGAGCCCTTATTCGGGCGCTGACCTGCAGCTGCTCATTGCAACCCCGGTCTCAAATTGACAGGTCTGCAACGCCCGATTAACGCTGCTCTATTCGAGCGTTCCATACTGCGCCGGCTGAATCCGCGCCTCACAGCACACCGCGAGCGCGATGTACACACTGTCCAGACCATTTGGAAATCAAATTACCTCAAGCAGGGTAGATCTCGTCTTGATGGCAGCGAGGATGGCGACGCGTATGGTGGTGGAGCTTGATGATCGCTCACGCATCTCCAGACCACTCGATTGAAAGACAGGGGGTCATGGTGAATGTATCTTCTACATGGGCAGTGAACAATGCTCGATGACCGCCAAGGCCGACACAGACATGAACCGGAGTTCCGGCTAGCCAGAATTGAAGATGTCAGCTGGCACACTCTCCGGCATACCGCGGCTTTCCGCCGAGTCGCGGCAGGTTGCCTTGACCGGATTGGCTGGCGTACTGGGGGTAGGCAGTTCTTACATCACCGTTAAATCCAACCTAGAGCCGGTGACTCCTCAACTGGCGGGACATTTCTTTGGTCAGAATCCGTATTAACTTCGCGATCTGATCTGCATGCGTAATGAGGCCATAGCCGGAACTATCTAGCTGGGTTTCAGTCTCGCAGCGATGTCTGCGGGAACCATTATCACTTCAGTAGATTCACCACACATCTCGTTACAAACAGCCCTTGTTCACACACCGTTGATCAACGGATTAGGTTGCATAGGTGGTTGGAGTACATTGCAGCTAACGTTCAGCCGATGACCTCACCCATGATTAGGACCAGATAGCGACGCTGATTGATGTCCATCAGCTTTCTAAGGAAGATAATGCTGCGTTCCTGGAACAACTGAGGCCTCACTTCCTCAAAGCCAAATAAAGTCCACAAGAATAGTGAGCCCCGCCTAGGCAGTGACGCCGTGACGGGGCTCCATAATCTGAGCAAGCTCAGTGCTTTTCTTTATGCTTGCCTTCATGCAAATCGATGACGGTCCCCGCCTCATTCAGTTCTACCGTCACTTCCGCCCCCTCAGCCAACGCCTTGGTCTTGGTTTCTTGTAGTAACAGCGGGAACGTTTTCTCTCCATCAGCGGTCTGCAGTTTGATCTCTTTTTTCATTAATCCTACATGCACAAGCTTTCCGGTGACATGTTTGTGTTTACCCTTTTCTCCCGCAAGATGAACGTCTATCAGCGTATTGTTCTCATTGACCGTGAAATCCACCTTGTCACCAACCTTGAACTCTCGACCTTGCCGGCCCGCTTCCTTTTCGCTTAAGGAGTAGGTAGACCCGGTCTCATCCTTAATGGCCAGATTGCCCGCCTTCTCGACTACTTCCCCTTTGTAATGTCGATGTGCTCCCTTGCCCTTTTCGTCAGCGAACGACAGTCCGTTCGTTCCTAACGCCACGGCACCGCATATCAACGCCGCAACCACGATTCGAGAAATGCGTTTCCCTCTTCCCATGGTAGCCTCCTGGTTTGAATGGATAAGACGTTTCATCACCATACTAGTGGTATTACCGAACAGAAGCATCTAGTTTTTCAGCAAGCCAGATCCTAGGGCAGAATGGACCTGAGAGTTGAGCGGGTTTAGCAAACGATGGTTGCTACGTGCTCCGCTTGCTCCCAGGCTGTCGTGCAGATAAGGTCAAGCATGGCTTGGACAAAGGAAAGACCTCATTCGCCGGGTTGGTACTGGTTTCGTGGAAAAGCAGGACACGAGGCGGTTGACCTTGAAGTGATCCGCGTGGATTACGGGGGACACGGACAGCTCACTCCAGCGTCGTCCTTCGGCTTCCAGGACTGGACGGATCTGGACAAGTTTGACGGTCACTGGGAAGGACCACTGGCGCCATCCTCTATCGACCTGTGATTCAATCCCACAACGACCTGGACTCCCATGCCAGTCTGGGTTTTCGATGCCAGGGTTATTTTCTACGATTGCCGGCACGCGCAGCATAAGTGCCGACCGTTCATTTGCCAGTGCGCGTCGAGCACTGTGAAGGCTACCGGCTGGGCGCGGTGGACGTACCGAAATGCAACGAGGCGAAGCCTCGCGTCTCCTCGATTCCCACATTAATCCGCCAACCTTTCTCAATGCCCCTTGCATCTGGATAGCTCACTCTCGATGGTATGGGGCTCGACCATTCCCCATCACTTTCCCTAACAGGGATTCTAGGATATGTCCTAGCTGGCAGGAGCCCGTCGAGAGATTAATTTTAACGATAGCGGAGCCGACGCCGGAATTGTTCTGGCCTGTGTTGGTCGTGCTAACAGCTCGAATCAACGGGACTGCTTCTGTTGGAGACTCACATGGCTACCACCAAATGTGCACATCCTTCTTGCTCGTGCCAGGTCGAAGGCAAGAAATATTGCAGTGATGAATGTCAAACGTCCTTGATGAAACCTGAAGCCGCTGCAGTATGTTCGTGTCACCATCTGCACTGTAAGGAACCAGCATTGATTGCTGTGTGATGATTTGGAAGAGGTATTGAGTGGATAGCTCCAATCTTGTTTTAGGATTCGGGGTCGGAGTGGGAGTGGGCGCGTTAATTGGGACTATAGGCGGATGGATCCTAGGACGATGGTTAAGAAACGGATGTGAATCGATAAGGGGATTGGAATGGAACAAAAACAGTTAGACGGGCAATCTCCTAGTCCTGAATGTCCTGAGTGTGGAAGAGTGGATGTGGTTGCGTTGAAAAAAGAAGTCAGTCGAGCCACCCACGAGGGAGCTATGATTCCAGAGGCTGCTCAGCTCACATGGCGCTGCATACGCTGTAAGCACGAATGGCCTCGTTCCTAGCCTAAGACGCGGGAACTCCTACCCGGTCGCCTTATTCCAAGGAACCACGCAAGCTATCAACGAAGCGCTCTGCAAAACGTGCCGATATCAATCCTGAATAATCGGACGAGGTCACGAGTAGGGAGAGGGTGTCATTATGAAATTTTGGCGCAACCGGGATGAATATATTAATGTCGACCGAATCGTGCGCGTGAAACGGGAACAAGATGTATACACGGTGTATTGGTTGGATGAGGGAAACGGTGTGAAGGAAGTTGTCCTACGCAAAGACCAATGGCTGATCGCTCTGCAAGAGATGCAGGACGGGGTCAAGGCTCGCTAGTTCCAACACGGAAGGATCGCCATGCCGTTCGCCTTAGTCGTCCTTGAACATACGACCCCCGACTCGGAAAGGGCCTTACGGGAATTCCGATCTCAGATGTCTTTTGAACAGTTCACGCTTGATTCCGGTGTCTATACCTTGAACGAAACCGCTTGGCTTTTCGATCTCAGTGTAGGAATGGAAAAGTGCTCCCAGCTGATTGCCGCCGCCAGGCATCTCAAGCTCCATGTGCTTCATCTGAGCGACGCCGAAACTCGAATGGCCATGGTTTCCACTCCCCGCTCCGTCAGAATGGATCAGTTTTTAAAGCCACGACGACTGGACACATGATAGGAGGGTCATGGTCGAATTCATGAGCCGACGACGACCGCACGACAATTGAATACCGTCTCCCTCCCGATCGTGGATGGAGCCCATGGAGGTGAGCGATGAAGGAGAATAGCCACGAAAAGAGGGGCAAGACGGAACTACCACCAGATACCGTTATATGCGAGAACCCTCGTTGCGGGGAACGTATTGAATTAGATGAATCTTTATTGGCCCCTGATGAGGATACACCACCAGACCGCATCCACACACGCTTCGATCCGAAGGTGCCCCCCTTTTCGGCCCTCTGCAGACATTGCCATCATTTCACTGTAGGCCTTTCAGCGCCGGGACAAAATCCCATCTCCTCAATGAATACACCGCCCGGTAGGTAGTCGCTGGATCGGTCACTCACGTCAACTATTGCACCCGCCGCATTCGCAGAACCCAAATTGGGAATGGTCGCCGATCGAAACCCGATTGCAGCGATCTGAACAGTTTCGAGTGCAATGGGAACAAGTGGATCTGAAAAATAGGGTTCTCGCCTTACCCATGCCCGAAGGCCGAAAGAGTCGTTTGCGGCATGGCACGGCTTCCCTCCGCACGCTCGTTGGACTGGGATCTCTACAGCATCAAGGAGATCTTAAGCCACATAGACATGGCAACGATGCGACGCTTCCGCTCATCTCACGCCGCGCTTTCTGCGAGTCCTCCGCAAACAGGGGGCACTCAATTGCTCTAGAGAAGAAAAAAATGGGAACTGGGGGTAACACCGCGAGAACTCCATCGACGGCAGGATTTTGCAGAACCTATCGAACTTATGGTGCGCCCGGTTGGAATCGAACCAACGACCCTCAGCTTAGAAG
>CAZKVY010000045.1:0-28708 GCA_964556305.1 uncultured Nitrospira sp.
AGATCTCGACATGCAACGATGGCGTCAATATCCCCGTCGAAACCGGTCGCCCCCTTTCTTGGTGATCGTTGAAACGTCAAACGTATACCGTGATAAACCCTTACATGAAAGGATTCGTCGTACTTCTCCGCTTCCTTTCGCGTCTCACTGTTCACATCTTATCAAAAATTAGATGCTCATCATATCCCATAGATCAAGGGGAAGCCAGAGAGAAGCGGAGCGTGTCTCTCGGCATTGCCTGACAGGCGCGATTACGGCAGCGGCGTAAAGGTCCAAGTCCAGCCCTGATCATGCTGCTTCAACACCTGTCCCTTTGGCACAGGTCCGGCCAACAATTCCGGCGGCAGGGTCACGAGCAGCTGTTCCTCGCGAACTTGTCCTTGAACTGGATGGGTACCTTTGCAGCCGCCTCCCCCGACGTATTCGTCCATGTCCGGGGTTCTGCGCTCTCCCACCAAACCGAACATCGTTCCAATCACCGTGATGCTCTTGAGATCGAAATGTTCATAAGTGCCTTTGAGCATGGGAGCCGGGCAGACCGCCGAACCATCGCGAAGGGTATCCACTTTCGTCGGAATATTCGGAAGCACCTTGGGCTGTACCCCTTCCTCAAGCGGCCAGGAAAACTCGAATTCCACCTGTTCGGTCACATCGGCCACCGCAGATCCACCGATAAACTGTTTCTCCCGCTGAAACAAGCCCACGACTTTATACTTCACCCCTGCAGCCTTCTGACGCGACGCATCCTTCACCTGCAGAACATTAGCCGCCACTATGCCCGTCTTCCAGCCCGTCCACGCGTTCGCGTCGATCCCGCCACAGAGCAGGACTACTCCTGCGACTAATGGAATCACCAGAGCTGCCATAGCCATCGTCCTTTCCTCACCGGAACCTCGCACAAGTTCACTCACCCAGTTCGATGTTCACCCGCCGCGTCACGGGATACTTGCGCTCCCGCCAGGCATCCAGCCCTCCTTCCAGCGGCCGCACCCTGTGAATGCCTTTCTTCTTAAGCAAAAAGGCCGTTCTGGCGCTGGAGACTTCGTTGGGGCAGGTGCAGTACAGCACGATGTCGCGGTCGCGCGGGATTTCGTGATGCCGATGCTCGATTTCCTCCAAGGTAAAGTTGATGGCTCCCGGAATGCCCTCCGGGTCTAGGTCGAGGGCAAGCGGATGCCGGACATCGACCACACTAATAGCATCACCGGCGTCCATACGCTGCTTGAGCTCATCCGCAGAAATTTTCGCCATCCGCAGATGACGCAAGAATTTCTGCCGATGAAAAAACTTATACGCGATGAATCCGGCCAGACCGAGGAGAATGATCACGAGCATCAGTCCGCCGGCCTGGTCAAATAGCCCGATGAGCTGCTCCAATTGATTGCTGAACAATGCTCCGATCCCGGCACTAACCGCCGCCCAAATCAGCGTGCCGCCGAGATCGTACAAGACAAACGTTGCCGCGGGCATGCCGACAATGCCCGCCAGCGGAGGCGCTACAGTGCTGAATCCAGGAATGAATTTGGCCAACAGCAATCCGCGAGGCCCGTTCCGGTGAAATACATTCTCCGTATCCCGTACGCAGGAATCCGGCTCCAGCGACAGGCGGCAGAGAAACCCCAGCACCTTGCCGCCCTTGTGACGACCCAGGTAATACCAGGCGAGATCCGGCGGAAGGGAAGCGGCAATCGGCAACAGCAAGGCCGCGGCAAGACTCATCTTTCCAGCTCCGACCAAAGCGCCTGCGGCCACGAGGAGTGGAAGGGCAGGAAGCGGGAGACCGATCTGCTCGACGAAGACCACCCAGAACAGCACCGACGCACCATGCTCGGCGAGGAAGTCAAACGTGTTCATAGTCGATGATGTCCTCCGGCTCAAGCACTCCGGAAACGCGAGAAGCGCGCAAAGAGAATGGCCGCGAAGGGAAGCGCGAGACCCAACACCGTTTGCACGATCAGCAGCATGCCCAGTTGACTGTAATCGTCAGGCGTTTGAAGCGCGCCGGTGACCGGATCACGCACCTCCCGGGTCACCACAAATAGCTCGTTGAGATATTTCGTCCCAAGCTGACTGAGCGACAACGCGAGATTGGTGAAGGAAGCCATGACCGCGAAATAGGTGGCCTTCAAATTCGCCGGCGCGGAGTTCGCAATCCAGGCCAACATGGGGATCATGGAGATCTGACCCAGCGGAGATTCGAGCGCCGTGTTCACCAGGGCGATAAACCTCGCATCGACCACGCCGCCGGTCAGCGCAGCGGTCCATTCGTGAAGCCCGTAATACATGCTGACGATGGGAAGTCCCAGGACAAACGCCGCCACGGTCAGAAACCCCACAACATAGGCGATGGACCGTTCCGCCATAAAGCGACGAAAGAGAAACATGCCCGCGAGCGTCAGGGCACTGCCGATGAGCGACAACACCGAGAGAAACTGCTGATCGAATTTCAGCTTGTCGATCATCCACCAGGTCGCGCCCTCCCCGGGCCCAGGTACCGAGCGAAAGACGAACACTACCAACGCCGTGCCCACGAGCACATGCCTGGCATCAGGAGCCAGTTCGCGAGTCAGGCGGACCATCAAGACCGAGACGATGGCCATCGATCCGGCGAAGACGATTTCTTCGTTGAACGGAAAATTCGCCATTCCCACCGTCAGGGTGAACAACACGAACAGCAGGCTGCCTCCCAGGATCCACCAATTGGGCTTGGTCGGTTCCTCAGGCCTGTCCAGGAGCGCGGCCGCCCGGGCGGACGTCATGCCCTGGCTGAGGAGCCGGCGTTTTGCTCGGAGGCGAAGAATCGATGCGGAGATCACGCCGAGCACCGACACAGCCGGGATGGTCAGGGCCAGGAGATACACACGTTGATAAATCTCCGCGACCTGTTCTTTGGGCAGATTTTCGACACCCGTGAACAGATACAGATTGATCAGCGCTACCAAAATCCCGCCGCTGATAATAGCCACTCGGCCGAGCGTCTGCATCGTCGTGTGCATCAGCTTCAACTTGGCTTCATCGATCGGAAGCCCTCCCTCATCTACTCTCGGAACAGCCTCTACCGTCATAGCATCGGCCACCGTGTCTTGGATCACATACCCGATCGGCGCGAGAAGCGCGCTCAGCACGTACCAGACTTCGGCTGGCATCACGGTAATCATTGCTTCTCGATGACCGATCAACCCGACCATGATCAGCAGACTGGCGGCAATCACTCCCGCGCCGAAATAGACGAGAAGGCTTTTCCAGCGCCACAGCAGGTCCACCAGGTGTCCGAACGGCATTTTGAGTGCCCAAGGGATCCCGGCCCAGAAACCCAACGCTGCGAGAAAGGCAGCGGACAAACCCAGATAGTCTTTCACGAAGAACGTGCCGACGATGCCGGTGAGCCCGGAAATACCGGCCGCCATGTAGACCATGAGCGGCGGCAGATAGGAAAGTTGGAAGTCGCGGGCGAGCTCCAGAATATTGCGGTCGATCCAGCGGGAAACGGCAGTTGTCATATCGGCGCAACCAGCAGAGACACAGGATCCATTGTCATCCTCTCTGTTACCCGTACCGGATGGGCATTTGCAAGCAGGCACGACGGTCCGACGAGAAGGACCGGGGGGTGGACACCAGGATCCTTCTCGTCTTGGGCGCCTCCGTCACTGAGGAAATTCGATGGGAGCGGCCACCTGTTGCCAGCCCTCGCCGTTCAGCGATCGCAAAAAGGACACCACATCCTGCTGTTCCGTCTCGGTGAGCTCGAGGGGAATCACCGTATTGTCCTGGTGGGGATTCGAAATCCCGCCCTGATTGTAAAAGTTCACCACCTCCTCCAGCGTCCCGAACCGCCCATCGTGCATGTACGGCGCCGTGCGCGAAATCTCCCGCAACGTCGGCGTCTTGAACGCGCCGATGTCCTCAGGATTTTTCGTCACCATGTAGCGGCCCAGGTCCACGGTATTCGTATCCCAGCCGATACCCAGATTATGAAACTTTTCGTCGGTGAAGTTGAAGCCGGAGTGGCAACGCGTGCAACGGGCTTTGCCGCGGAACAATTCCAGGCCTCGCTTGGCAGAGGCGCTTAAAGCTTGCTCCTCCCCGCCGAAGTCGAAGCGATCCGCAGGACTATTGCCTGAGATCAGCGTTCGTTGAAAACTGGCAATCGCCTTGCCGATATTCTTCTCCGTAATGTCATCCGCGAACACCTCTTTGAACAATTGACGGTAGCCGCTCAGCTTTTTCATCTTCGCCGTCATTTCATCATAGTCGAGAAAACCATGCTCAACGGGATTGATGAACGGCCCGGTCGATTGCTCTTCCAGAGTCTGAGCCCGCCCATCCCAGAATTGCACTTTGCTATAGACCCTATTGAGGGCTGTGGGTGCGCTTCGTCCTCCCTGCAGCCGATTGATGCCCAAGGACACGGCCTGCCCATCGGTGAAGGCCAATTCCGGCATGTGGCAATTCGCACAGGCCACGGTATTCGTCTTGGACAACCGCTTGTCGAAAAACAGGATCCGCCCGAGTTCGATCTTCTTGGCCGTTTGCGGATTGTCGGCAGGAATGTACCCCGAGGGATCCTCTAATCCGAGCGGCACCCCCTGCGCAGTTGGAACCGTGCCGGGTGACGGCGCAGACGATTCACCCATGACTCTCGTGGCCGCCACCCCCATCATTCCAGCCATAACACCTGCCGCCATAACCGCAACCCATCTCATCCTTCTTTTTTCCATAATCCCTCCCTTTTTCCTGTCCCTTCGAAATCATTCACTGGCAGATCACCGAAACGTCAACGTCGTACCGGGACGATCTTGCCGATCCAGGTGCCGTTCGACCTTCTTGAAGAATGCTTCATCCGATGGAGCCATCCCGGTTTGTTCGTCCGCGAAAACCACAGGCTCATGATCGACTACCTTTGCCGGTCCGGCACAGCCTAGCAACAGAACCACAAAGACCCCTATCGCGATTTCTGCTACGAGCCCTCGCATTGATCCACCTCCTTGGCTGCATGGTTCTGACCTCACGACACACGATACCGGTTGCCCAATCATCAGTCCAATTGATAGTGTATTCATCATTGATTAGATAACCTTATCCTGCGAGGATTTCTCTTTATGACCCTGACCGAGTTGCAATACATCGTCGCCCTTGCACAAGAACGACATTTCGGCCGGGCAGCCGAGCGGAGTTTCGTCACGCAACCGGCCCTGAGTCTGGCCATCAAGAAGCTGGAGGATGAGTTGGGCGTCACGATCTTTGAGCGGCGCAGGAATCAGGTGGTGCTGACGCCATTGGGGGAACAGATCGTCCACCAATCCAAGCGGGTACTCGAGGAAGTGGATCACATCAAACTGCTTGCGGCTCAAGGAAAGAATCAGTTGGTGGGAGCGTTACGGCTCGGCGCCATCGCCACGGTTGGCCCATATCTGCTGCCGGATCTGGTCCCTCTCCTGCACAAGCGGGCACCGGAGATGCCACTGGAGATCGAGGAAAATTTAACGGTCAACCTGACCGCCATGCTGAAGAGCGGGAAGCTTGACGTCATCATGATTGCCTTGCCGTTCGAAGAGCCCGGCATTCTGGTGCAAGCCCTGTACGACGAACCATTCAAAGCCGTTGTACCGGCGGATCATCGGCTGGCAAAGAAGGGGAACATCGATCCCGCCGCAATAACCGGTGAGCGCGTCCTGCTGCCCCATGCGGGTCATTGCTTCAGGCACCAGGTGCTGGAGGCCTGCCCCGAGCTCAGCCGATCGGATTCGGAAGGCTTGCAGGGCAATTCATTGGAGACGATTCGTCAGATGGTGGCCTCAGGCCTGGGCATTACGGTCATGCCCTCCAGCGCCGTTACCAGCAGACACTTAAACAAACGTCTGGCCGTAGTGGAGTTCGCGAAACCAGTGCCCGAGCGGCGCATTGCCTTGGCGTGGCGCAAGGGCTTTGCCAGACCAGCCGTCATTGCCGTCATTCAGGACGCGGTGGGGATGTTAAAGATTCCGGGACTCGAGCCGGTCTCCGCAATGGCCTGACCGGACGCGTGAAAGGGGAGATCTGTGGCGGACTCGCAGCGCATTAGCATCCATGTGCTTGATCAATCGCAAGGGCGGCCAGCTGAGGGAATTCCCGTGACGTTGGAAATTCGTGGCTTGGCGGGTCTCTGGAAACCCCTCGGCCAAGGCCGAAGCGATGCAGAGGGTCGCAGCAAGGACCTCTATCCCGCCGCCCTTCGCATGCAAGCCGGAACCTATCGCCTCACATTCGACGTCTCCGGCTATTTTCGCGCCCGAAAGGTGGCGAGTTTCTTTCCAGAGGTGGTGGTGGCATTCACTGTGCAAGACGTGGCGCAGACCTATCACATCCCGCTGCTGCTCAGCCCCTTCGGCTATAGCAGCTATCGCGGGAGCTGAGTGACCTATTCGAGCCCATTTGAAGCTACTCGTGTGCTCCCGCAGCCACCAATTGGTCGACTATGACCTGATAGGCCTTCTGTCTGGCATGCCGTAGCGGCGTCACACCCTCGTGGTCGGCAAGATTTGGATTCGCCCTGCACCCAGCAACAGCCGGACGATTTCCTGATGTTTCGTCCCGCCATCACTCAACAAAATAGCCTCCAGCAAAGCCGTCCAGCCCAACCGGTTCACGTGGTTTACATCGATCCTGGTCTTGAGCAATTCTTTCACCACGTCCACATGGCCCCGCTCGCAGGCCGGGATCAAGGCGGTGCCTCCGTAGCGATTGTAGACCGTGAAATCAGGGTCGGCGGCCAACGTCATCCGTAGAATCTCCACGTAACCGCTGGCCCCGGCTAGCAGCAGCGGGCTGTTCTGCATATGATCCTGAGCATTCACATTCGAACCGGCCTGGATCAACAACCTCGCCACCTCGACATGGTTGTGATAGGTCGCGGCCATCAGGCCCGTGCGACCCTGCTGATCACGAGCTTGAACGCCGGCGCCTTCTCTCAGCAGCCGTTTCACCGACTCCACGTCATTGCCTTCCGCTGCGCTGATCAATAGCTGGTCCTTCTCGGCAGATGGGGAGTCGGCTCGGGCCATGCCCACCACGATCATGACGAGCCCCGCACACACGGCCGCAAGCACGACGTTCATGGCCGTCTATCTCCCTTCCGCCGTTCGATCAACGCGCGCAATGCTCCTTGCATGCGCGCTTGAGGCATATGAATCCGGCCTCCATGACCGGCCAGCACCCATTCGAACGTGTAGGACGCGAGGCGGGCGATCGATTGGTGCAACGCGTCCGCGTCCCAGACCAACTGCCGCGGGGAGGCCAACTCATTGGTCTCCGGCTCCCACCAAAGATGATCGCCCGTAAAGAGGAAGCGCTTCCGGTACAGAAGACAGAGGCTGCCCGCCGTATGGCCGGGAACAGGAAGGATGTGAAACATTTCGCCATACGAGCGGGCATGCACTCCATCGATGATTACTTCTGCATCAGGCATGGCATGGGCATCCGCGCGGTGAATGATCCGCTTCGCCCCGAATCGCTGCGCGTATCTGGCGGCATCGGCCACATCGTCTTCATGGGTCAGGAAGATGTGCGCAACTCCACCCATCCGGTCGAAGGCGTCGACCAGCTGTTTGAGATACCGCGGTGAATCAATCAACCAATTGCCCTCCGGATGCCGCACGAAGAAGCTGTTCGCGCCGAAGGATTTGTCTGAATTGAACCCGCAGTAGTACACGTCATCGTCCACCGGTAGCGGAAAGTCGGCCTTGGCCGCCTGCATCACCGCGTTGTCGCTCTGCTCGGTTCCGATTGAACCGGTGGGGCAGGCGAGTAGGGCACGGTAGGCCTCCCTCGTTTCCCGGGCACTGGTAGGTTGATGCAGCACCGCGGAGTATTCGCCGACTTCCTCGAAGCTGGCAGGGGCCAGCTGCCGACAGGCGTCGCAATTGATGCAGGTCGCATCGACAAAGAAGTTGCCGGAGCGGTTCGCGTCTAATCGCTTATGCGGGTCGGCCATTTGAGACTCGCTGTGTCGAAGTCTTCGACGGCGGCATCACTGTCCGTATGGCTTTGGCCAGATCTACCGCACGCCAGAGATACCAGGCGGCCGCGGTGCGATACGGTCGCCATCGTTCTCCATATCGTAACAGTTCTTGAGGGGTTGGAATCGCCTGCTGCTTGTAGGCGATCCGGAATCCATTACGCACACCGAAGTCATCGACCGGCAGGACGTCAGGACGGCCCAGTTGGAAGATCAGCAACATCTCAACGGTCCACCGGCCGATCCCCCGCACCGCCACCAGTCGTTCGACAATGGCGTCATCCTCGAGCCGCCGAATGACGGCTGCGGTCGGCAGGGTCCCGTCTATTGCCTTCGCCGCCAAATCCTTGAGCGCGGCAATCTTCGCACGGGAGAACCCCGCTCCTCGAATACGTTCCGGCGCCAAGGCCAACACATCCCCAGGCTGCGGAAAGCGACGCCCCGGGCACAACGCGATGAACCGCTTGAGGATACTCTCCGCCGCTTTCTCATGCAGTTGTTGGTAGGCAATGGCACGGACTAGCGACTCGAACGGGGTTCGCCTTGGAGGAGGCGGCAGCGCATAGGAGCCGACCTCGCCGATCAGGACTTTCATCACCGGATCGATCCTGCAGAGATGGGCAATTTCCGGAGGAGGCCCGCCCATGGTGCTCACCCTTCGGCTAAGCGACGATGGCATCCGCTTCGATTTCAACCAGCATCTCCGGATCGATCAAGCGCTTCACCTCCACCATGGTAGTCGCAGGCCTGATCGCCCCGAAAACCTCGCCATGCGCGCGACCGACTTCCTGCCATTGATCGATATTGGCCATATAGATGCGCGTCCTGACCACATCCGCGATCGACGCGCCCGCCTGCACGAGCGCTGCCTCGATCGTCTTCAACGCCTGAATGGTCTGCGCATAGGGATCATCCTTCCCCACCAGTCCCGCCCCTGTCATCGCGGTCGTGCCGGAGACCTGTACGGATTGGCCGACGCGTACCGCGCGCGAATAGCCGATTTTGCCTTCCCAGGGTCCCCCCGTCGAAACGTTCTGCCTCGCCATGAATCCTCCTTCGCACCTACGGAAAACTTCCTGTTGCACCACCTAGTACGTTTTATTTTCAACTCACAGCGCGGTATCTCGACCGCCGCGCGACCTGTCACATGACGAGGCCGCCGCCCGCATGGATCACCTGACCGGTCAACCACCGCGCCTGTTCACTTACCAGAAACGCCACCACGTCGGCGATATCCGAGGGATGTCCGAGACGCTGCGCGGGCGACATCTGCGCCCCCATCTGGCGATAGGGCTCGGTCAACACTCCAGTATCCGTAAAACCAGGGAGCACCGTGTTGACCGTAATTCCTCTGGGTGCCAGCTCCTGCGCAAGCCCTTTGCCGTACTGTTCAAGCGCCGCTTTGCTTCCCAGGTGGGCTGTGGCGCCGGGAAACTTCAGGTGGGTCAACGCCGAGGAAATATTCACGATGCGTCCCCCGTCACTGAGGACCCGCGCCGCTTCCTGCATGGCAAAGTACGGTCCCTTCGCATTGAGCGCAAGAATGGCGTCGAACTCTTCCTCCGTCGTCTCCAGTAATGTCCGGGGAAGAAACCGGCCAGCATTATTCACCAAAATGTCCAGACGGCTCAATTCCTTCACCGTCTCCCGCACCACTCGTTGAGCATCGGCTACTCGGCTCATGTCGGCCTGCCGTACCAACGCTTTCCCTCCGCTAGCCTGAATTCCCTCGGCTACGTGTTTGGCTTTCTCGGTATTCACATGATAATGGACCACGACGGTGGCGCCATCCCGGGCCAATCGTTCGGCAATCGCCCGCCCGATGCCACTGGACGATCCAGTCACAATGGCGACTTTACCTGTTAAGGCTCCCATAACCGACGCCTCCGCCTTGGCGATATTTTCCATCGATTGATCCATTGGAGTGTTCGTTGCGCGAACAGGGAGCACACTCAGCCGTGAAAATCGGCAGCGGGACAACCTGTTCGCGGGCCACACTGTATCAATTCACCGGAGCCGAGTTCCAACAGCAATTCTTGCTACCGTGAACACCCCAAGTGCGAGCCACAGATCAAAGTCTGGCCTGAGGTTCCCGTCGCGATCCTGAGGATCCCGGCGGAACCGGATGATCGTCACAGTGCACTTTCTGTGGGACATGCAGACGGACGAGTAGGCGGCAATAAGACGATGCGCCTGCGACGCATGTGAGCAAGGACTGCTACCGAATGAGCCACTCGGGGGAGCCCTTCCACGTTCCGTGAGACACGAACTCGGTCACGGGCTTCCGTTCCCGCGGCTTCAATTCCCGCTCCCGCAGATAGTCAGGCAGCTCGGCCGTATCACCAGGGTATCCGACCGCGATCATTGCCACCGGCTCATGCCCGGCGGGCAGACCGAGATCGGTGCGAGCCTTCTCTATTTCGAAGCCCGCCATCTGGTGCGCGATCAATCCCATCGCCGTGGCCTGCAAGCATAAGCTCAGCGCGGCCATCCCTGTATCATGCCAAGCATGCCGATTTGAGGTGCCTTCGTCCTCAAAGTTGAGGCGCGCAACAGATAGCATCAACACCGGAGCCCGGAATACCCATTTCTTGTTGCCTTCCTTGAGACAGGCAAAGAGCCGGTCGTACCCGGACGGATCGGCTTTCGTCCCGACGATAAAGTGCCAGGGCTGTTCATTATTGGAGGAGGGCGCCCATCTGGCTGCTTCGAACAGACTCTTCAACTTTTCCGTCTCCACCATCTGTTCCGAATAGGCCCGCGGGCTCCAGCGACGCCGCAGTACATCATGAATGGGATATTGTGTCTCAGCCGGTTTTTCCATGAATGATCCTTCTTGGTTATTCCTACCAATGTGCGCACTTCCCCGCCAGAGTCGGACACTTGTGGGTCTTGTGTACCATCACCCTACGCGTGGGATCGGTTATACGGGCGGATCGGGCCGGACACCGCATTCATCCAGGTGGCGCAACAAGTCTGCCGGATCCTGATAGGTCCGATAGGCGCCGGCCCGTTCCAATTCTTCACGGCCATACCCTCCTGACAGCAGACCCACGCCGAGCGCGGACGCCCTGCGAGCGGCCAGAAGATCCCAGACGCTGTCACCGACCACGATGCACTTCGCAATCGGCACGTGAAGTTGTTCGGCAGCCTTCAGAAACAGGTCGGGATCTGGTTTCGCGCGTTTGACTTGATCGCGCGTCACCACTGGCGTGCCGGCAGGCAACTTCAATAACTTCAAGGTATGTTGCGCGCTGCGGAGTCGTCCGCTGGTGGCAAGAGCATAGGGCACGCCGGCCGCCGTCAGGGCATCCAACAGTTCTTGCGCTCCCGGCAGCACCCGCAGCGAAGGGACCTGTTTTTCGAACGCTTCCGCGTGCACGCGCTGGATGTTCTCCGCTTCGCTCTTGGACACCGGTCGACCGGTTTCCCGCCACAGCGCATGGAGCATGAGACCGCCGCTCATCCCGATTTGCCGGTGAATCCTCCACACCGGCAATTCGATGCCTGCCGCCTGAGTCGCCTCGCGCCAGGCCAGCACATGCTGATACACGCTATCCACTAACGTGCCGTCCAGGTCGAAGAGAAATGCGAGTGAATCGTGATCTTCCACAAGACTCATGCCTGTCAGTTCTCCAGCTTGGCGTCCATCGTGATGGTGGTATTCAGCAAACGGGAAATCGGGCATCCGGTCTTAGCTGCCGTGGTGGCTTTCTCCCAGGCCGCCGTATCCGCCTTTGGCACTTTCCCTTTCACGTCCAGATGAATGCCCGTCACCGTCCACCCGGCATCCAGTTTCTCCATGGTGACCGTAGCGGTCGTGGCCAGTTGGTCGGCCACGAGATTGGCCGCACCCAATTGGCCTGAGAGCGCCATGGTAAAACAACCGGCGTGGGCGGCCGCGATCAACTCTTCAGGGTTGGTGCCTTTTCCATCCTCGAACCTGGTGCTGAACGAATATTGCGTCTCGCTCAAGACACCACTATTCGTCGACACCGTCCCTTTGCCTGTTTTCAGATCTCCCTGCCATTTTGCTGACGCGTTCCGTTTCATCGCATCCTCCAAGGTTAATCGTTCATCGTCAGTACGGCGCGAAACCGCGCCTTGCCGCTCATCATCTGCTGATAGGCTTCCTGCGCGCGTGCCAGAGGAAACCGTTCGATCATTGGCCGCACGTCCGTCATGGCGCTGAACCGCAAGGTGTCTTCGGAATCCTTCGCCGTGCCAGATGGCCAGCCTTGCACGGAGGCGCGCTTGCCGATCAAGGTGATGGCATTCACCGTCACCGGTTCGCCGGGCGCGGCCACGATGAGCAATGTCCCATTCGCACCCAGTCCGTCTACCATCGAGGCGATGGCTTTGCCGTCCGGCGCGGTCGCCAGAATGACCCGTGCGCCGCCCAGTCGCTGGAGTTCTTCGGCTGGGTTCACCACCGCTGCATCGAGGTAGAGAGCTGCCCCGAGCTTGCGGGCCAGAGATTCTTTGTCTTTTCCGCGCCCGACCGCCACGGTCCTCAGCCCCAGCTTCGACGCGTACTGAATGCCGAGATGTCCCAGTCCGCCGATTCCCTGCACGGCCACCAAGTCCCCAGCCTTCGCGCCGCTGTGACGCAAACTATTGAAGGTGGTAATGCCTGCGCACAGCAGGGGAGCGGCCTCCTCGAACGAGAGTTCATCCGGAAGGGCGGCCACGGCTTCCGCCGGCACCACCACATACTCCGCCCACCCGCCGTCGTAACTGATCCCACAGACCTGCCCCGAACGGCAGAGGATAAAATCTCCTCGGCGACATGCGTCGCACTGACCGCAATGGCCTCCGTGCCAGCCGACACCGACACGTTGACCTGGTCTCCAGGCCGTGACGGCGGCCCCCACCTCGTCGATCAGTCCGGCAATTTCATGCCCCGGAATACGCGGAAATTGAAGCCCCGGCCAATGGCCTTCTTTGACAAACATGTCACTGTGACAGACGCCACAGGCCTGCACCTTCACCCGCACCTGACCAGGCTTCGGTCGGGGAACATCGCGTTCGACCAGCTCCCAGTCCGCGCCAGGTCTGGTGGCTTGCACGGCCTTCATACGAGCCATCATGATTCCTTTCTGGATCGTAGCTTCGTGACACGAGAGCGGTGCAGCCGCATTCTCCGGAGAGGCTGCACCACCTCCTGCGCGATTCATCTCATGTCATGTGAGCGAGGATGAACCGATCGGCAACGTACTCACTTCTCGACGTCGAATCCATCATCCTTCCACCAGCGCCATCCGCCGTCGAGTTCCATAACGGGATAGCCCTGCTCCGCAAATTGCACGGCGGCGGTCGCGGCAAGATGACAGACCTGTGAGTAACAGTAGAGCACGTTGGTCTTATCCTTGCGCAGACCTTTGAGGGAATGCCA
Organism: uncultured Nitrospira sp.; assembly: GCA_964556305.1. Taxonomy (GTDB): domain Bacteria; phylum Nitrospirota; class Nitrospiria; order Nitrospirales; family Nitrospiraceae; genus Nitrospira_A. Next base: position 13,389 of record CAZKVY010000045.1, read on the forward strand.
CTGATCCTTCGGCAAATTCACCGCCCCCGGGATATGCCCCTCGGCATAATCTTCGGCCGCGCGTACATCAACGATATTCACTTCCTTGTTCTTCATCATCCGTTCCAGTTCTACCGGACCGGTGGTGAAGGCCATTTTCGCTTCGAAAAACTCTTTTGCTTTTGCCGGGTCATTGATCATCACGGGTGCTGCCATGGTCTTCCTCCTTTTGGATCGTTGAACAATAGGCTTTCTTGCTGCACCGGTCTACGCCAGCCCATGCTCACTTCGAATCAGCTCACTCATTGCTCCCTAACTAGGTCACGTTAGAGGGTCTCGTTCGTCTATTCAAGCCCTGTTCGCCCTCACTTCAGAGCCACATCCTGTTCATCTGAGGTTAGTGACTGCCTTCGTACCGGTCCATCCACTTGCGGATATGCTCCACAGCTTCAGCCTTCTGTTCCGGCCGAAGAGTCGCATGCCACTCCGTAACCTTGGGCAACACCCGCTGCATGATGCGCTTTTGTTCGGCCTGGTGCCGATCCATCAGTTGGGTCAGTTTGGCCTGATCCAGCCGGTCGCTTTGCACCTGGGCCACCACGTCTTCCATGATCGCCTTATGCTCCTGCTGCGACTCGGCACGGGCCGCCACCATTTCATCCCTCACGGCCATGAGCTTGGCCTTCTGCTGGTCGTCCAAATCCAAATGTTTGGCAATCTTGTTCGTCATCCAGTCGGCGCGATCCGCCGGTGTGTGGTGACGATGACAACCGGCCCCGACCAGCGCCCCGGCCAGAACCAGCGCCCCGATCGCCACCCGAACTGTGCTGTGCATCTTCATGCTGCCCTCCCTGGTGAAGTTGGTGAGTGACCTGTGCGTGAACCCTGCTGCATATGAATATTAAATCAGTATTCGAAGGCGACGTGATAGAGCGCCGGTGTCATTTCCACTCCCAACCGCCTCAACTTCTCCTTCATGGGCGTAACGCTTCTCTCGTAGGCCTTCCCATACAAGGTTTCATTCTCCCAGATCGCGACGTTGATGAAGTTGAATCGACTGTCCTGCTTGAGGCTCTTGTGAAACGTGCCGCTGATGAACCCCTCTTGCTTCGTGATATGCTCCTTGACATCCTGCCACCACTGCACAAACTCGCCTTCTTTCACTGCGGGAACCGAAAACGCATTGATCAATGTGACCGGCATCAAGCACCTCCATGGCTCCGTTCGGGTGTGCTGCTAAGATTCTGCACGATGGCCGTCGTCAGACAGCCTGACGCCCGAATGGTGACTCCCTCCCGGGACATCTGGAACAGCAGCCTGGTTCCCGCCTCATCGATGAAGGTCACTTCACGGAGGTCGACATGGCATGGAGCCGGCTTGTCGACCTCCTGCTTCAACCAGCAATTCCGTAATTCGTCGACCCAGGGACCGGCCAGCCGCCCGGAAAGAATGAAGGTGGTTCCCGGACTTTCATTCGATACCGTAATCTTCAACATGGTCGTGGACCTCTCTGTCCCTCGAGCACGGCCGGGCATCAGCCCGGCCTCATCATGGCAATCAGAACATGCGCAACACGAAGCTCGCTTCCCGTGCTTTCGTCACCGGAGCGGCTGCCCGCCCGGCGAACCAGCGGGCGATCACGCTGTCGAGCGACCACTTGCCTCCGCCGACGACCAGCAACGCCAGGCTCATGCCGATTACGAGGAGGTGATACTCGAACCCTTCACCGGTCTGTTGTCCGAACCAGTTCATGAAGAACCCCTGCGGCAGATGCACGGTCATGATCGCCCCCAGCATGATCACGATGAAGCTCGCCGCCGTGAACCGTGTGAGCAGGCCGGCCAGCAAGCCCAAGCTGCCGATGGATTCACCGATGATGACGAGAAACGCCACCAGCCAGGGGAGTCCCATCTTCTGCGTAAAGAATCCCATGGTGCCTTCAAACCCGAACCCTCCGTACCAGCCCAATAGTTTCTGAGCGCCGTGCGCGAAGATCACGCCTCCCAGCACCACCCGCAAAATCAATCCTGCCCAGGAATCGTCTGTTTTGAAAAAGCTGTACATGTCACACCTCCTTGATATGAATTACCGTCGGTGGCTCCGCACCCGTTGCGGAACCACACTCGCCATTCGATCCTTCAGCAACAGCCCTGCTAGGAAGAGCGGCAGGGTCACGAGCATTCCGTACCATCCAACCCACAGTGTCATGTCTTTCATGGAGTCCCCCGGTTTCCTTGTGCGTTGCTATGCATCAGTAATGGCAAAGCCCGTTCCAGCCAGTGCGCCATCACGCACTAGCAGCTAACTACTCGAAACACTGGAATGATCTGTTACAGGCCGGAGAAAACGATGCGATGACGAAGGAAAGTGACGAAGGCCGACTGACGGACGGTCGTCAGGTGACGAAGCGGATCGTCACCCGCGTGGACGATCGATGCCCAGCTTCTTGATCTTCGACGTGAGTGTCGTGCGTTTCAGGCCCAGCCTGGCGGCAGCACCGTCAGGGCCACCGATGACCCATCGGGTGTCACGCAAGGTTCTCAGAATTTGATCGCGCTCGGCATCGTGAAGTGTGGCTGCGGGAACTGGAGGCTGCGCCTGAATTTTGAGTTCCGGAATCGGTACCTGCAAATGGGGCCCCTGCGTGAGAATGACGGCACGCTCAACCAGGTTCTCCAACTCGCGGATGTTGCCGGGCCAGTGATAGCGAGACAGGGCCTCCAACGTCGCTGCGGGAATCGATTCGATCGGCTTCTTCATGCGGGCGGCATAGTGCTGAGTGAAATAGCGCACCAGCACGGGAATATCCTCCCTCCGCTCGCGCAGCGGCGGCAAGGTGACCGGAAAGACATTGAGTCGGTAGTACAAATCGCTTCGGAACTCCTGCTGCTCAACCAACGTGGCGAGGTCTCGGTTCGTGGCCGCGATGAGTCGGATATCTACGTGCACGGTGCGCGTGCTGCCAAGCCGCTCGAACTCCTGTTCCTGCAGAACACGGAGCAGTTTGGATTGCAGCTCCAGCGGGATTTCCCCCACCTCGTCCAGAAAGATCGTCCCGCCATGGGCCAACTCGAATCGGCCCACTTTCTGCGCGATGGCTCCGGTGAACGCCCCCCGCTCATGACCGAATAATTCGCTTTCCAGCAGACCGGTAGGAATCGCGGCACAGTTAAGTTTTACGAAGGTCCGCTGGTTCCGTCCGCTGAGCCGGTGAATCGCCCTGGCAATCAGCTCTTTCCCCGTACCCGTTTCGCCCTGAATCAAGACCGTCGCCTGCGTGGGCGCGACGATCTCGACTTGCGAAAGCACCTGCTTAAGCGCCCGACTGTCGCCGATGATGTCGGCGAACCCATGTTCGAGGCGGATCTCCTCTTCGAGGTACTGTTTCTCCTCGGTCAGCCGGTCCTTGAGTTCGGTGATTTCCTGATAGGCCAGGGCATTCTCCACCGCGAGGGCAATCTGTCCTGCCACCTGGCTCAGAAACTCGATGTCCGGTTCGCCGAACGCCTCCTCTTGTCGGCTGGCCAGATTGAGACAGCCGATCACGCGATCGCGTGATAGCAGCGGCAGTGAGCACATGGAGTGAAACCCTTTCCTCACGAGGAGCTGTGGCACGGAGTGAGGAAATGCCTTTAGATCCGGCAGAGTATTGGCGACCGCGGGACGCTTCCGCTCGAAGGCCAGGCCGGCCAGGGAACCGGCGACATCCGACATCGCCCCCTCGGTCAACGCGCCCTCATTGTCAGGAAAATCCAAGGCCTCAAGGCGGACGCGGTCGGTCTTTCCATCGTACAGAATCAAACTGGCGTATTCCTGCGGCACCATCTCGCGCAGGCAGAGGCTCACCGCCTTGAACACCTCACGCAAATCCAACGTGGAGGCCATCGTGTTGGTCATGCGCAGCAAGAGACCGAAGCGATCGCGCTGCCGTTCCACATCGCGCCGAGAAGCGTCCGCCGCTTCCCGGTTGAGTACATTTTCCACCGCGACGGCCACCTGACGCCCGATCTGCTGCATCAAGTCCAGATCCTGCTCGCCGTAAGCACCGGATCGCAGGCTGGAAAATTCCAGCGCACCCAGCTGGCGGTCGACTGACGTCAGCGGCACAAGACAGCAGGATTGCACGCCGTCCTCGCGCATCAGCCCAACGATGGTCGGCCAACGGGATTCTTTGGTCAGATCATTGATCAATAACGGGCGCTGCGTGTCCCATACCTGGCCGGCGGGTGTGTCGGCGCAGCTGGCTTCCTGGCCGCCGATGATGTCAGCCGGGACATTCGCTTGCAGCACATGTAGGCGCATGACACCCCGTTGGGCATCGTAGAGGGAGAGACCCACAAAATTGACGGGAACGAGCAGCGGCAAGCGACGGGCAAGATCCTGGATCAGGGCCGGCAGGTCGGAATGGGTCGCGATGGCCTCCACCACCTGCAACAGCGCGCCATACCGTGCACTGTCTCCTTGCACCTCATGTGGGGATGGTAGGGGTGGCCGGTCATTCATGAGTCGTGACGTAGTATGACCGCGACCCGCTTCGTACGCAACGCCGCCAACACGGCCTCTCGCTCCCGGTCTTCCCCTCTCTTTGGCATGGACGACGTGACGTTCTGTCTGACATGAATGAGCCGCTCAGCCAGCCACCCGGCCCTGGCTGAGCGCGCTTTGGTGGCCCTGGTTCAGAAGGAACCGTCCGCGTCGCTTTCCCATATCAACACTTCCGCCCCGCCGGCTCGATCTGCTGTCAATCGACGGGCACCGGCGGCGGTCAGCCTCACGGCATCGCCGGTCTGTAGCTCACCGGCGCCTTCCAGTTCCGCCGTCCCTTTTGCGATGAAAACATGCACATAGGGGGCATCCGGAACCTGTACTGGTTCGCCGGCCTTAAGCCGGCCACCCCATAAGACTGCGCCCCTCTGGCGGATTGAAATCGCTGCGTGATGCCCCCGTCCGGACGCGATAGGTATGAGCCCGCCCTTGTTCAGCTCTCCGTTGATGTCGAGCTGCTCGTAGCCGGGATTGATCCGTTCCGTGTCAGGCGGCACCCACATCTGGATAAAATGCACGGGCTTCTCCCCCAGGGGGTTCATCTCGCTGTGCCAAATGCCGGTGCCGGCACTCATGCGTTGTGCCAGTCCTGGAAACAGGAGGCCTTTATTACCTTCTGAATCCTTATGCTCCAGCTCGCCGTCCAACACCCAGGTCACAATTTCCATGTCCCGGTGGGGATGGGTCCGAAACCCGCTTTGAGGCGCCACGATGTCGTCATTGCTCACCAACAGCAGCCCGTGGTGCGTGTTGTCCGGATCATAGTGATTTGAAAAGCTGAAGCTGTGTCGGGAATTCAGCCAGCCGATGTGCGAATGAAACCGATCCTCGGCACGACGGATATCCACCGCCGGATGCTGCCTGCTTATCTCTTGCCTGGTCATAGTCGCGCTCCTTTCCTGTTGGCGGCATGGTTGCTTTTATCTTGGTTCGCCGCTGCACTTTCTGTATAAAGCCGATGGAGCGCAAGACAAGAAGGCACCGTCAGGTGGGCGAGTTACCACCTGGTAACCGATTCGAGAGGAGCGCCGGTGAAACAAACCCGCACCTGCCCGGCCGAATTGACGAGTAGGTTGATCGCCGGCCGCTGGAAGATCGTGATCTTGTGGTATCTCTTTCAAGATGTGAAACGATTTTCCGAGTTACGACGTGCCCTCACCGGCGTGACGCAGAAGGTGCTCACCGAGCAACTCCGGGAAATGGAGCGGGACGGGATCATCGCGCGCAAAGTCTTTGCCCAGGTACCCCCCAAGGTCGAGTACTCCGTCACCTCCCTGGGCTTCAGCTTAAGACCCGTGGTCGAAGCGATGCATCAATGGGGTGAGGCCCATACGTCCGCTGCTGAACAGGGCGAGGAGTAAGGCAAACGCTTACCGTGGTGAGACCGGGCGAGAAGAGACGCCGCTCAAATTCCCATTGTCTTCACAAGTGCAGCGGCTTGATCGGCGACACCACAGCCGACGGGTTATTCTTCCATATAGCCTCATCGGCATCCACGTACACCTCGACTTCGTTGCCGTCCGGATCGTGCAGATACAGACTCTGGCTGACGGTGTGATCGCTCATGCCGTCGATGACCACACCTGCCTGCTCCAGTTCTTGTTTGGCCGCACGGAGCTCATCGAGGCTGTCGCCGACTTTGATGCCGATATGGTACAGCCCCCGCCGCCTCCCTGAGGGAGGCCCCGGCGCATCGCCGACTTGGATCAACAGCAACTCGTGATGCGTGCGGCCCGATGTGAGAGCCGCGGCCGCGCCGTTGAAAATTTTCCCCACTTCCTGGAATCCCAGTAGATCGCGATAAAAGGCGAGCGAGCGCCCAAGATCTTTCACATAGAACACGACATGGCCGAGATAATGTGCTTTCATGTGCTCGACTCCTTCCCCGGCGACGATGATCGAAGCAACGCCCTGACTGCCGCATGGGCCAGCACCACATCGGGTTCGCGCTGCAGGGCGTCGTAATAGTGTCTGCCGAATCCATTGCCTTCTTCCGAGGGCGTCAACATGGTCCGCACCGCATCGATGGTCTGAGTCATCTCCGTCCGGTCCGCGATCTCCTCTTCCTCGGACAGCTCATCGATCTTCACCATCAATTGAGAGAGCGGGCGCAACCAGGCGAACCACGCGTCACCTAAGACAAGCTGAAAGAAGGCACCATTCGTCTCGATCCGCCCATGCACCCGCTCATAGGAGACCCGTTCGCTGTCCAGCAACGCCTTGTGCAGACGCAGCAATGACCTCGACAGATTGCCCAAGTGCGCACGCATGTGATCCTGACCTGACATGATCTCGCCTCCTTGCGAATCGATCCCGCTTATCCCGTCGGTTCACTATCCAATTGATGCGCCTTGCGGCCGCCGCGGGTGAGCGGCTGCATCGCCAGCTGCCCCTCCACCATGAGCCGCGCCATGTCCGCCGCGCGTGAGACGAGCGCCTGCGCCCCCTCGCGTAACTCCCGGCTGTTCTGCACCTCGCTGTTGTTCCGCTCCATGTCCTCCGCGCTCCATCCACGCGAATGGGCGATGAACGGAAACTGCGGGAACTGACAGCCGACTTCGGCGAAAAAGGTCATCAGTTGGCCGGCCACCCCCTGCACATTGTCCTGTCCGCCCATAATGATGAACGCGGCGACTTTATTCTTGAGCAGGTGCCGGTTGGCGATCGTCTCCTGATTCTGAATGCAGTTCATCCGTTCGACCATTTTGTAATAGAGGCTGCTCGCGCCGCCCCATCGGATCGGAGTCGAGACGAGAATCACGTCCGCCCAATGCACTACGGCTTCGTAGACCCGGTCCATTTGATCAGTCGGGTCCATCTGCGTAATCGAGCAGGGCCAGGTGCAGGCTTCTGCAGACTTGGAATAAAACCCTTCACAGGCCCGGAACGAGAGGTCCCTGAGCTTGATCAGTTGCGTGTCGAGCTGCAGGTGTTCGCGCGCATGCGCGAGGGCCTCCTCTAAAAGGGCGTCGGAGGCGCTGAAACGCGGCTGATCCGCCGTCATCGCAGTCGTGGCGAGGCCCAACACACGAATGGGACCCTCGGCTCGAACGATCGGGCGCGCCAGCGGGTGCGGTTGTTTCGACTGCTTCTGTCGCTTCGTGACGGGGGTCAGATCGATCAGGACGCGTCCATCCTCCACCTTCACCGCATAGGTCGCAACCTGATCGCCTTCGTATCCGGGCTCGCCCTGGCCTGTTCGATGGTGAAACTTCCAGTAATGCCAGGGACAGACGACGTAGTCGCCCTCGAGCCGTCCTTCACCCAGCGGTCCGCCGATGTGATTACAGACGCCTGAAATTGCCGCGAACCGGCCCTCCTTGTAGGACAAGGCCAGCTTCGTCTGGCCGCAGACGATTTGCTGGAGTGGGCGTTGTGTGAGTTTATCGACCGAACCGATCTCAGTCCATGTCTCATCCGGCATGTCGAGTTCCTTCAGGTGTTCTCTCTAGGTTGCCCGTCACAAACGCTTCTCTTCCAGATCATACACATCGAAATAGACGTAGACCGGGCGGTGACTCGGCACATATTTCGGGATGTAGTCTTCCATATACGACTGTTCCGGCCTGATCCCGATGACGCAAACAACAATCCCGCCAGCGAACAAGGCCAGTAACTGTATTTTCCATTCATGCCGAGCAGAAATGCCCGGCACTTGTCTGCGAAACGGGCGCTCATGACATAGCCGCCGAGCATTTCCCTCGGGCTCCGAGGTTAGGACGCGGTGAGATCCTTTGCAATCGTTCGGACCTTCTCTACATTAGGCATCCTGCTCCTTTCCCCAGCGCGCGAGGCCTTGGAAAATGTAATGCCCGCTTTCTGGACCTCCTGATAAGGAAGCAGCCAGACCAGGGATTCATCCGACAGGTCCCCCACTTGGATACGGTTTCCCCAGGGATCGCGGAAGTCGCAACGGAAATGGGGCTCCATCTTGAGCTTGTACTTCTTGGTGAGCTTGCGCCGGACTTCTTTGATCTGATCAGCATCGCGAACCATCAAGCCGAAATGCTTCACCCGATCCGGCTGCAACCGCTCGACCTCAAAAATCGCCATGAATTGATGCTCGCCCAGTTTGCACCAGGCGGCGCCTTCGCCTCCACGCAACATCTTGAGTCCGAACACGTCCGAATAAAACCTCACGGCTTTTTTGGCGTCGGTGACCTCGATCACGATATGGTTGCATCCGTAGACGTGAACTGCCATGTCCCTATCTCCTCACCTGGTAGTCTGTTCGATTGCCTCGAGAAATGTCTCGACCGGCTGGGCCCCTGATACCACCGTCTTTCCGTTCAACAGGAAGTAAGGAACGCCTCTGATGCCCAGTTGCCGGCCACGGGCCTCTTCCTGGCGCACCGCCTCCACGCCGTCATGGCTTTTCAGGAAACGACCGACCGCGGCTCCGTCCAATCCGGCACGAGCGGCAAGGGACACCAACACGTCCGCTTCCCCGATATTCAGCCCTTCGGTGAAGTATCCGTGAAAGAGTTCTTCAACCGTGGCATCCTGGCGGCCTTGCTGCTGCGCAAACCAGATTAAGCGGTGAGCATCAAACGTATTGGGCGTGCATGCAATGCGGTCGAATGCGAACTCGATGCCGGCACTCACGCCGGCGCCAGCAATGCGATGTTGAATTGCCTGCATTTCCCCGGGACCCCCGAACTTCGCTTCGAGGTAGACGCGGCGATCCATGCCGGCCTTCGGCATGGTCGGATTCAGCTGGAACGTGCGCCAAAATACCAGGGCAGACTTCTGTTGCCCCGAAGATTCCAGGGCCTGCTCCAGCCGTCGCTTCCCGACATAACACCAGGGACACACCACGTCGGAATACACTTCGATGGTCAGCACGGGCCCGGTCATGACAAATGTCCCATCTTTCCCGCTTGGTAATCCTGCACAGCCTGGATGATCTCATCGCGCGTGTTCATCACAAACGGACCGTAGCGGGCAATCGGCTCCGCAATGGGCTCCCCGCTCAGCACAAGCATGGTGGCATCCTGCTTCGCCTCGAACACCACTCGCTCGCCTCGCTGACCGAACAGCCCGATTTCCACTTCACCCACCGTCTGAGACCCGTTCACGAGACATTGCCCATGGAGCACGAACAGGGATGAATTGAACCCCTCCGGCAAGTCGAGTTCGATCCGGTGTCCGGCCGCCAGATACAGGTCATAGAGGTGGACCGGGCTAAACGTCTTCGCCGGCCCAGTGACTCCACGAAACTCTCCGGCAATCACGCGCAGCCGCCCCGCACCTTCGCCGAGATCAACAGCCGGAATTTCGCTGCTGAGCAAGGTCTGATACCGCGGAGCCGTCATTTTGAACGCCTTCGGCAGATTGACCCAGAGTTGCACGCCTTCCAAGAGACCACCTTTCTCGGCAAACTCTTTCTCGTGCAACTCCTCATGCACGACACCGGATGCGGCCGTCATCCACTGCACATCGCCCGGACCGATGACGCCGCCGCTGCCGGTCGAATCTCGATGCGCCACTTTCCCGTGATACATGATCGTCACGGTCTCGAACCCTCGATGCGGATGTTCACCGACGCCGAGCCGCCTAGTGGTCGGCGGAAATTCCTCCGGTCCCATATAGTCGAGCATCAAAAACGGTGCCAGTTGTTCCTCAACCCCAGCGCCCGGAATCATATTGCGTACAGGAAACCCGTCACCGACCATATGTTGCGACCCTGCCTGATAGACTCCCACGAGTTCTTTGGCATTGATTGTTTCTGCTCGCATATCGGCCCCCTTTCCTACTCCTTCTCCCGCCATGTCTCTGCGAAGAGATCGTTCCCCGCACTGGTGACTCGGAACACTCAGATCCGACGGCGACCGCTACCCCGAGAATGCCGCCAGGCGCGCCGGCTGCTGATTCAGGACTGTACACCTCCGCCCCCGGGAGTTCCACACGCGCACGACCTCTGTCCGCGGCGGAGTGATGAGGACGACAAGCCACGTGTTCTTCAGACTTAGCCGAGCCGTTCCGCGATGAGCTTATCTGCCGACCATCGACCGCCACCCGTCACCAGCAAGGCGGTGGACAACCCGATCACGAGAAGGTGATACTCATATCCTTCCCCCTGCTGCTGTCCGAACCAATTCATAAAAAAGCCGACCGGCAGATGGACGGTCACAATAGCCCCGAGCATGATCACGATAAAGCTGGCTGCCGTGAATCGCGTCAAGAGACCGGCCAGCAATCCCAGACTTCCGAAAAACTCTCCCATGATGACGAGAAACCCAATGATCCAGGGCAGTCCCATCTTTTGAGTAAAAAATCCCATCGTGCCATCGAATCCGAACCCCCCGAACCAACCCAGCAACTTTTGGGCGCCATGGGGCAGCAGGACCAGTCCCAGGGTCAGCCGCAAGATCAAACCGGCCCAGCTATCGTCGGTCGCAAAAAGCGCCTTCATAGATCACCTCCTGGTTGGAAGCTACCGGGACATCCAAGATTTCAATCCGAGGACGTGCCCATCCTCGATTTCCTGCACCACTATGATAGTTCTAGTTAGAACCAAGTCAAGAGCAAATGTCTCCCTGATCATCAATCCACATGGTCTCCATGCCTGCGCCTCTACGTTACACCAGTGCGATCGCAGACTCACCGAGTATAAACCCGTGTCATAGGGAAGCGAGGGATATGCAGGACTAATGCGAGGACAGGGCTCTGACGAGACTCAGTCGAGCAGGGGGAAAGCCTACGGCTGAACCAAGCCAATCAGAAATGGAAGCAGCTACTTCCGGCTCTTGATCGCCCGCTCGACTTCGCGACCGGCCTCACGAGCCTTGATGGACTCGCGACGATCGTATTGCTTTTTGCCCTTTGCCAGGGCCAATTCCACTTTGGCGTGGCCGCGTTTGGAAAAGTAGATGCGGAGAGGAACGAGGGTGAGGCCCTTGAGCTGAGTTTTTCCGATCAGTTTGCTGATCTCCTTGCGATGCAGCAGGAGCTTCCGCTTGCGAAGCGGATCGTGGTTCATCAGGTTGCCGTGCGAATAGGGGCTGATGTGGCAATGGTGCAGGTATACTTCGCCGTCATCGACCGACGCAAAACTATCCTGGAGGTTCACGCGGCCCTCGCGCAGAGACTTCACCTCGGTTCCACGCAGGATGACGCCCGCCTCGAACTTTTCTTCGATAAAATAGTCATGGTAGGCCTTTCGATTGCTGGCCACCACTTTATACTGATCGTCTTTATCTTCAGCCTTGGTCATATGTAGTCGCCGACCGCTGTTTCATCCACGCTCATTTTGCTATGATGTCGCCATGCGAGGACAGAGCAAACTCGATTCCTTCGGCACCATTCTAGCAGGTGTGGCCCATCGGTTGGGCCTGGAGAGCAAACTCTTCGAGGCGCGCCTGCGACGCCATTGGCCCGAGATCGTGGGCGAACCGATCGCCACTCACACGCGCCCCGACCAAATCCGATTCAAAAAGCTCCACGTGTATGTTCATAATTCCGTGTGGCTGCAGCAACTGACCTTCCTCAAGCCGGTGCTGCTGGAGAAGGTGAATAGGATGGCCGGGGAACAGCTGGTGGCTGAAATCGTGCTGCGCATCGGGGAGTTTTCTGCCGATCACACAACCAGCGCGCCGCCTGCGGCCCTACAAGCCACTCCACCTCAGCCGAGCGCCGAATTGCTCCGTGAAGCCACACTCCACACGCAAGGCATTCAGGATCCGGCCCTTAGGGAACAACTCGCGGCCATCATGGCGCAGGCGTTGTCTGTGACGCCGCCGGACTCTTCTCGACGAGCCCCTTGAATAACTGCCGCGAATAGGCAGCGGTGGCCGCGCTGTCTTTACCTTTTGGAACCGGCCCGATGCGGCCTTCCTCTTCCTGCTCGTCCAGTCGGTAGAAGCCTCGCACTGATCCTTCGAATCCGTCGCGCACCGCCGGGTCTTCACCCGTCACGTACTTGTGCAGCACCTCCGGTTCCGTCCACCCTTCATCGGTGAAGATATAAATCGCGATGTGCTGGTAACGCCCCCGGGGATCGTCCGCAGTCGTCGGCTGGATTTTCATGCTGCCGAAATTCCGGGTCTCTGCCGCAACCTTCCGGAATCGTTCGATCAGCGTTTCGATCTCCGTATCGCTGGTCCAGGACGGCACGTGCACCGCGACGATGGAACGCTCTTGGGAGCCTATACTGTAGGGAGGAATCGAACGATCCGGGCGGCTGAGGAACATGCCGCCCCAGATCAAAGCAAAGGAGCTGAACAGAACGCCCAGCGCCAATTTCACGACCGTATCCAGCGGACGCTTACCGGGAGGTCCCGCCGGAACCCCGGCCGCCGGCGGAGCCTGGTGGTTCATAACCATGATGAGGGCCGCCTGAAACCGCCGCCGTTCACGGAGTCACTACTCGCCCTCTTCGGGCACCCCTTCTTCGCGTTCGACCAACCGCACCACGGCGACCACGCGATCCTCATCACCATCCATATCGAGCAGACGCACCCCTTGCGTGTTGCGTCCGATTTCACGGATGTCGTCGACCTTGCAGCGCAGCACTTTTCCCTGCGCAGCCATCAGCATGATTTCATCTTCATCTCGGACCTGGAGGAAGCCGACGGCCGGCCCGTTCCGCTCATTCGTCTTGACGCTGATGATGCCCTTGCCGCCGCGTCCCTGCACGCGATACTCGTTCACGGGGGTGCGCTTCCCGTAACCGCCTTCGGTCACGGTGAGAATCGCCGTCGTGGAATCGGGTGTGATGGTTTCCATGCCGATGACCTCATCGCCCGGCTCCAGGGTAATCCCGCGCACGCCGTGGGCGGTGCGTCCCATAGCACGCACATCCTCCTCCTTAAAGCGGATGGTGATGCCCTGCTTCGTGCCTAACAGAATCTCGCGCTGGCCGTCGGTGAGATCTACTCCGATCAATTTATCACCCGCATCGAGCGAGAGCGCAATGATGCCGCCCTGCCGCGGATTGCTGTAGGCCGACAATTCCGTCTTCTTGATGACGCCCTGCTTGGTGCCCATGATGACAAACCGATCGGCTCGATACTCTTTCACCGGTAGGGTTGCCGTGACCTTTTCGTCTTTGGAAAGGGCCAAGAGATTGACCAGCGCCTTGCCCTTGGCGGCCCGGCTCGCTTCGGGAATTTCGTGCACCTTGAGCCAGTAAACCTTGCCGGCATCGGTAAAGAACAGCAGGGAGTCGTGCGTGGAGGCCGTGAAGAGGGTTTCGACAAAATCCTCTTCCTTGATACCCATTGCAATTTTGCCTTTACCGCCTCGCCGTTGCGCGCGATACAGGGTCACGGCGTTCCGTTTGATGTACCCGGCGTGGGAAATCGTCACGACGACTTCCTCTTCGGCGATCAGGTCTTCAAGTGTCAGTTCCGCTTCTTCCTTGACGATTTTCGTGCGGCGTTCGTCTTGATACTTCTCCTTGATCTCCGTCAATTCGTCGCGGATGATCTTGCGCACCAACGCTTCACTGCCCAGGACTGAACGCAGATATTCAATCGTCTTCAGTACTTCACGGTACTCCTCCACCAACTTGTCTCGCTCCAGCTGCGTGAGCCGCTGGAGACGCATTTCGAGAATGGCATTGGCCTGGATTTCAGATAGCCGGAACTGCTGCATCAAACCCGCACGTGCCACATCGGGCGATTGCGAACGCCGGATGAGCGCAATGACGGCATCCAGATTGTCGAGGGCGATCTTGAGCCCTTCGAGGATATGGGCGCGCTCTTCCGCCTTGCGCAAATCATAAGCCGTGCGACGCACGACCACTTCGCGGCGGTGCTCGACAAAGGCTTCAAGAATCCGTTTGAGGTTCAGCACCTCCGGACGGTTATTGACCAGCGCCAGCATGTTGACGCCGAAGGTCGTCTGCAACTGACTGTGTTTATACAGATTGTTCAACACCACGAGCGGAATCTCATTCCGCTTCAGCTCGATTACGACCCGGACACCCTCACGATCGGACTCGTCCCGGATATCGGAAATGCCGGTCACGCGGTCTTCCTGCGCCAAGTCGGCAATTTTCTCGATCAGCTTCGACTTATTCACCTGATAAGGAATTTCAGTGATGATCAGCCGCTCGCGGTCGGTGCGTTCGTCCGTCTCGATGGCGACCTTGGCCCGGACTGTGAGGAGCCCGCGCCCCGTCTCATAGGCATCCTTAATCCCGGACGTGCCATAAATGAATCCGGCCGTGGGAAAGTCAGGGCCGGGAATCTTCTTCATCAACTGGGCAATGGTGACCTCGGGATTCTCCAGCAGCAGAAGCAGCCCTTCGATGACCTCGCGCAGGTTGTGCGTCGGAATGTTCGTCGCATAGCCCACAGCAATCCCGCCTGCCCCGTTAACCAGAAGGTTCGGCACCCGGGAGGGCAATACCAGCGGCTCGACGCGTGACTCATCGTAGTTGGGACCGAAGTCGACCGTCTCTTTTTCGATATCCGCCAACAACTCTTCGGCCAGCTTGGTCAAGCGGGCTTCGGTGTATCGCATGGCCGCCGCCGCGTCGCCATCCATGGACCCGTAGTTGCCCTGGCCGTCCACCAACATGTAGCGCATGTTGAAGTTCTGCGCCATGCGCACCAAGGTGTCGTAGATCGCCGAGTCACCATGGGGATGGTAATTCCCCATGATTTCGCCGACGATCTTCGCCGACTTACGGTACGGCCGGTTCGCGGCCAGCCCCATCTCATTCATGCCGTGCAAAATGCGACGGTGGACCGGCTTCAACCCGTCCCGCACGTCGGGCAGCGCGCGACCGACAATCACGCTCATCGCGTAATCAAGGTACGACGAGCGCATCTCATCTTCGATCGCAA
>CAZKVY010000046.1:0-28666 GCA_964556305.1 uncultured Nitrospira sp.
TTCATGAGATGCCTCACTCATTGCGTTCAAAAGACGCGTACTATAGCATGCAGCCACGCGCCTGAAACAGTGATCACCAACGGGCAACCGACCTCATGAGCACCGGATCCACTCTTGGCCTCGTTCGAGACAAGCTGTCTGCCGCACAGTCTGTCACCGTCCTGACCGGAGCGGGCATTTCCGCCGATAGCGGAGTGCCGACGTTTCGCGGCGCCGACGGGCTTTGGCGCAATTTTCGTGCGGAGGATCTGGCGACGCCGGAAGCCTTTGCACGTGACCCGCGTCTCGTCTGGGAATGGTACAACTGGCGCAGGGAACTCATCGCCACCAAGCGACCGAATCCCGCACACGAGACGGTGGCCGCGATGGAGCAGCGGTTCAAGCAATTCTGGCTCATCACGCAGAATGTGGACGGGCTGCACCGCGACGCCGGATCCCGACAACTCTCCGAGATCCACGGCAACATCTGGATGGTCCGCTGCACCCAATGCCGGAAGATTCTGGAAAATCGAGCGGTACCGATCACCATTCTGCCCCTCTGCCCATCCTGCGGCGGACTGCTTCGGCCACACATCGTCTGGTTCGGGGAGTCACTGGCGGAAGAGGATCTTGAGAGGAGCGCGGCCGCGCTGCAACGAAGCGACGTCTGCCTGATCGTCGGCACGTCCGGCCTGGTCTATCCGGCAGCGGGATTCGGCGCCATCGCCAAGCAGGCCGGCGCCTATATCGTGGAGATCAATCTCGATTCGACGCCGCACTCGAATCTGGCCGACGCCACCCTGCAGGGACGCGCGCGAGATCTGGTGCCATTGTTATTGGAGGCGTGACAACAGCGGCAGGAGTTCGTCGAGGGTGGCGATCGTCGTTCCGCTCGATGCGCCGGCCGGCATGGCTCTGTCCAGTAAGACGCCCGTCAGCCCGACAGCCACCGCGCCCTTCACATCATCACGCTCGCTATCGCCCACATGCAGCGCGTCCTCCGGATCCACCGCATGTTTATCCAACGCCTGCTCGAAGATACGCGCGGACGGTTTGGCGGCATGGGCCAGACTGGAAATCGTGATCGTATCGAAGAGGTCGGCGATCCCCAGTCCTCTCAGCACGGAAAACAAACGCGAGTCGAAATTGGAAATGATCCCCAACTCGTATCCCAAATCTTTTAACGTCTTGAGCACATCCAGTGTCTCGGGAAACAGTTTCCAGGACTCTGCCTCCGCGAACCGCGCAAACACGTCCTCAAAAAACTCATCGAAGCCCTCGAACATGCCGACGCGGTAGAACACATTGTGGACGATATCGAACCACCACAAGCGCTCCGATTGCTTGATGGCAGCAGGCTCGGTGGCCGCGAACACCGGCGGTGGCGCATCGCGAAACGAGCGGGCAAATGCGGCTTTGATGGCAGCTAACGAGTCAGGTGTGTGACGGAAGCCATGGCGTTGCGCATGCTGAAGATAAATCTCGGCTACGGATCCCTGAATGTGGAAGAGGGTATCGGCAGCATCGAAAAAAACGACTTGAATGCGGCTCTGGCTCATCGTGCTGACTCGCTCCTCATGTTCGGCACTCCCGCGGCCACTCAGCGAGTCGCCACGTCCCCGGATTGTAGCAGGATGCATAAAAACTCCGCCAGCCGTGCCCCCGCCGAAAGAACAGACGGTAGCGTCACAACCAGTGGGATTCGGCGTTTTCTTTGACACTTTCCGGACCCTTTGTTAGCTTCGCTTCTATGGCTACACAGGGTATGTAAGATGGGTTCCACTGTCTTCGTCATCGACAGCAGCCCCGCCGTGCATCGCATGGTGGAGCAACTTTCAGCCCAGGATGGCCATACGCTCATTGGATTTCACGATGGCCCTTCGGCGCTCGAAGCTGCCCGCAAGCTCTGCCCCGACCTGGTCATCGCCGACTATCATCTTGAGCACATCACCTTTTCAGGCTTCTGCAAGGAAATCGGACGACAGGACAACCTGGCCGAGACGGTGATCGTCTCCATGGTGGATGCCGCCGACCGCCTGGATGAAAGCAAATTACGCTCGCTCGGGGTCCGCGCATTTCTCAAGAAGCCGTTCCAACGCGAACAACTCCTCGACACGATCAAAGACACCCTGGCCGGCGCCGCGGGACGTCGCAACGCAAAGCCGGCCAAGTCACGCACATGGCCCCCCGTTTCTACGGGGACCGACGACGAGGAAGAGCAGGAATCGCCGTTAGAGGCAGCCGCCGCTGACGCCCCTCGCCATGAGAGGGAGAAGGAACAGGCCCCCATGTCCCCATCATCGACCCAGCCGGTCTCCACTTCTACCCCAGCCCAGCACTTGACCAGGTCGCAGGGGGAAGACCTGATGAAGAGCCTGGTTGATCACCTGTTGCACTCCACGACGGTTCAGGCCGACCGGACCATCGCCAATCTCCTCCCTGCCGCCATTGCCAAGGAAGTCGCTGGCCAATTGGGGACCACCCTGGGAAAGGCCGTGCAGACAGAAGTGAGCAGACATCTTGCGGAGGCGCTCGCACCGGATCGGTTGCAGAGCAGTCTGCGTGAAATGATTCAAGCGGAGGTGAACCGACAGATCCATGCACAACTTGCGGGTGTGGACACGACCGTCCGCCAGACCGTGACAAACCTGGCGCCTGCCCTCGTGGAGCACACTGCAGATAAACGACTGGGCGAGCTCGCAGACACGGGCGTAAAGAAACACCTGCCGGAAGCCTTGAAATCACACCTTGGAATAATCGACCAGCTGGTGAAAAAGGAAGTCGAGCATGCGGCCGCGACCTGTGCAAGACAAGTGGCCGATGAGATTGTGCGCGAAATGGCGAAAGATCCGATCCAGCAGGCGGTGCAGCGGATCGTTCCAGACGTGGCAGAAACTCAGATCCGGGCCGAGATCACACGATTGAGCTCACCCGACTAACGCTTCGCTGCGCTATCCTCGCTTCACCTTCTTAGCCGCCGCACGGCGGGCCTTGACCAGCCCCTTCATACGATCCACGTTCTTCCGATGTTTCTTACGAGTCTTGCGATCTTTCTCTCGTCCCCTCGGCATAGTCTCTCCTTCAACGGTAAATCGGCATGCTGGCCGGCGAGCTCAATCGACATCGATTGAACCGCCGGATGTATATCACAGGGGTTCACTCCGCTACAACCTTTTGCACCGCCACTGACGCGCCATCGTTATCTTGAGAGCCCCGGCAGCACATGTTAAGATGCGCCCGCGCCGCAGCATGCGCACCTTATGTCCACCCCACAACTCGACAAAACCTACAGTCCCCACGACGTCGAAAACCGCTGGTACCAGCGTTGGATCGACGCCGGCCTGTTTCATGCTGATCCCGCCCATGCCGGGCAATCCTATTCCATGGTGATCCCTCCGCCGAATGTCACAGGGTCGCTTCACGTCGGACACGCGTTAAACAACACCCTGCAAGACATCCTGGTCCGCTGGCGCCGCATGCAAGGGCGTAACGTGCTCTGGATGCCTGGCACAGACCACGCCGGCATTGCGACGCAGAACGTCGTAGAGCGGCAATTGCAGGCCGAAGGTTCGTCGCGGGAAGCACTTGGTCGAGAAGCATTCCTCACTCGCGTCTGGGAATGGAAAGAAAAGTCCGGCGGAACCATTATCGGCCAGCTCAAGAAGCTTGGCGCCTCCTGCGATTGGCAGCGGGAACGATTTACGATGGATCCCGGTCTCTCGGAAGCAGTCCGCGAAGTATTCGTTCGCCTACACCAGGATGGGCTGCTGTATCGCGGAGAGCGGTTGATCAACTGGTGTCCACGGTGTCTAACCGCGCTGTCCGACATCGAGGTCGAACATGAAGAGATCACCGGCAAACTCTATACGATTCGATATGCCCTGGTTGACGATCCCACACAGGTGCTGCTGGTTGCGACGACACGACCTGAGACGATGTTCGGAGATACGGCGGTTGCCGTGCACCCGGAAGACGAACGTTATCGACACCTGATCGGCAAGCAGGTCCGTCTTCCCCTGACGACTCGCGCCATTCCAATCGTGGGGGATTCAATCCTGGTCGATCGAGAATTCGGCACCGGCGCCGTCAAGATTACGCCTGCACACGACTTTAACGACTTCGAAGCGGGAGAGCGGCACGGACTGAAGCGGATCAAGATCCTTGACCTCCATGCGCACCTTCGGTTGGCCGACTCTTTGGCGGATCCCACCGTGGCGGAAGCGGTCGAGCATCTTCCCGTGGCGAAGGCTCGTCCCACGATCGAACAACTCCTCACGGATCAAGGGTTCCTGGAAAAATCCGAGCCCCACAAGATGGCGCTCGGCAAATGTTATCGCTGCAAGACAGTGGTCGAACCGTTCTTGTCCGATCAGTGGTTCGTGAAGATCAAGCCGTTGGCGGAACCCGCGATACAGGTCGTCGAAGACGGGCGCGTGCGAATCATCCCCGAGGCCTGGAAGAATAACTATCTTGGGTGGATGCGCGACATCAAAGACTGGTGCGTCTCGCGACAAATTTGGTGGGGCCATCAGATCCCCGCCTGGTACTGCGAAACCTGTTACGGCACGCCATTTCTGCGGCGCAGTTCGGATGGAGCGCCGCTCATTCCGTCAGACGCCGTCGCAATCGTGGCGAAGACGCAGCCGGACACCTGCCCGCATGGCCACCGTGATGCGCTGGTCCAAGACCCCGATGTGCTGGATACCTGGTTCTCCTCCGCGCTCTGGCCGTTCTCGACACTGGGATGGCCCAAGCAGACGCCGGAGTTGAAGGCCTTCTATCCGACCTCCACGCTCGTGACCGGCCTCGACATTCTGTTCTTCTGGGTCGCGCGCATGATCATGATGGGGCTGAGGTTCATGGGCGAGGTGCCGTTCCGCGATGTCTACATCCACGCGCTCGTCCGGGATGCCGAAGGCCAGAAGATGAGCAAGTCCAAGGGCAACGTCATCGATCCCTTGCACGTGATGGAGCAATACGGCACCGACGCGTTGCGCTTTACCCTGGCGGCTATGGCTTCCCCGGGGCGCGACGTGAAGCTGGCGGAAGAACGGATCGAAGGCTACCGGAACTTCACGAACAAAATCTGGAACGCCGCACGGTTCCTGCTCATGCACCTGGACGGCGAACGCGTCGATGTCCCGCCCGCGCAACGATCTTTTCCGGACCGCTGGATTCTCAGTCGATTGAATGCCGCCATTCGTACCGTCACGCAAGAGTTGGAGGAGTATCGGTTCGACCGCGCCTCCAGTGCGGTTTATCAATTCATCTGGCATGAGTACTGCGACAAGTACATCGAGATGGTGAAGCCCGCACTCAAGGATCCGGATTCCGAACAGGCAAAGACCACGCGGCAAACCCTGGCAGAGACCTACGAAACCATGATGCGGCTGCTGCATCCCTTCATGCCGTTTATTTCGGAAGAAATCTGGCAAACGCTCCCGCACGAAGGAACCAGCATCGTCCGCCAGCCTTTCCCGACCGCCAGAGCGGAATGGGAGTCACAGGAGATCGAGCAAGAATTCGCCCTGCTGGAGGAATGTCGGGCCCTGATGAACCAGGAACGCGCGATCCTCGGGTACCCGGCTGGGAAACGTCTCCATTTCAAGGTTCATGGGAAAACGGATGGGGCTCGTGCAGCCTTCCAGAAACATAAAGCGCTGATTGAGTATATGGAGAACGCGGAGGACCTAGGGGTTGGTCACACCTCAGAGATTGCCGCGCCACACCTGCTGACGCTGACGAGTGGTTCGACCGAAGTCGGGACGAGCATGGAGGGAGCCGATCTTCACAAGGCGAAGGACAACGTGAGCAAACAAATAGCGGCACTGCAAAAAGAAGTCGCGCGCACCCAACAAAAATTGGGCAATCCCGACTTTGTTGCGAAGGCTCCGTCCGAGGTGCTGACCGATCACCATGACCGGCTTGCTCGTGAATCACGCATGATTGAGTTGATGCAACAGGCGCTGAGCCAGATCACCCTTGAACAAACACCACACCAAGCCTCTTAGTCCCCAAACCATCCGCAGCGCCGTACAATTAGCGCTCGCCGAAGACCTCGCCTCAGGCGACGTGACCACCAGCGCGCTGTTTCCCACCGCGCTTCAGGCTACCGCGACCATTGTTGCCCATCAGCCGATGACGGTTGCAGGCGTCGCCGTCGCCCGAGAAGTCTTCGTGGCGGTCGATCCATCGGTGCGCATTACCACCGCCGTCAAGGACGGAAGCGCCGTGAAACCTGAAACAGCGGTGTTGACTGTTCGTGGCGATGCACGTTCCTTGCTGATGGCCGAACGCGTCGCTGTCAATTTCCTCCAGCAACTCTCAGGCATCGCGACGCTCACCGCGCAGTTTTGCGCCACTGTTCGTGGCTACCCAACCCGGATACTTGATACACGCAAGACCACGCCGGGTTTACGGAGCCTCGAAAAATGGGCGGTGCAGCTGGGAGGCGGCAAGAACCATCGGTTCTCGCTGGGCGACGGCGTGCTCATCAAGGATAACCACCTCGCGGTCTTGCGCTCGACGGGCATTGATGTAGCCGGAGCCTGCCGCCTGGCGCGCGCCAACGCTCCCCATGGCCTTCGCATAGAGGTGGAAGCGAAAACGTTGCAGGAGGTGAAAGAGGCATTGGCCGGCAAGGCCGACATCATTCTGCTCGACAATATGTCGCCCGCCCTGGTGCGGCAAGCCGTGGCACTTATCAAACAACGCGCCCTGGTGGAAGTCTCCGGCGGAATGACATTGCAGACGGTCGCTGCCATGGCCCAGGCCGGCGCGGATTATATTTCGGTCGGCGCCCTCACCCATTCGGCCCCCGCAGCTAACTTGAGCATGGATCTCTGCGCACAGCGAGGACGCCGTGGGCGGTCCCGCTAACGATCCGCCCTCCGCCGACGACCGACTGGACATTGACCGCCTCCAGGCCTCCTTGAAGACCCGTGCCTTTGGCAGGGTTCTGCAATACACACCATCTACCGCCTCAACCAACGCAGACGCCCTCGCCTATCTGCAACAACCGGCAGCACCACCAGATCCTCATGGGGTGGTCATCCTCACCGACCGTCAGACGGCCGGCCGCGGACGGCGGGGACGAACATGGCACTCGCCCCCCCAGGGCAACATCTACATCTCCGTTGTCGTGGTGCCTCGACCGGGAGCCGCACGCATCGGCCCCTGGTTATCCTGGACTCCACTCTGTGCCGCCTTGGCGGCGGCTGATTGCCTCACCTCCCACGCAGGCCGGACGGTCTCCGTCAAATGGCCGAATGATTTGCTGATCGACGACAAAAAGATCGGAGGCATTCTCTGCGAGCAAACCACCACGTCGAATAGGACGATGGCCGTCGTCATCGGCATCGGTTTGAACATCAATGCCGCGCTCGAGAGCTTTCCAGACGAGCTCCGACCCAACGCCACCACCCTGGCTGCAGAAATCGGCCGGCGGTTCGACCGCGTGGCCATTCTGGCCGACTTACTGCTCCAGCTCGAGCAACGAATGGATCGCCTCTTCCTCGACGGCCCAGGCAGCATGGCCGATGAATTCACGCAACGCTGCTCGACGGTCGGCCGACCCGTTCGTGTCACCCTTGAAGAAAAAGGTGTGGTGCAGGGAATCGCCGAGTCTATTGGTCCTGATGGGTGCCTTCGCCTGCGTGTGACATCGAGCGAGTCCCCCACTCCTCTCTCCACACTTGTTGAAGTCAGAAGCGCCGAGGTTGTCCATCTGCGGGGGTGAAATCAGGGTCCCGCTTGAGTTAGAGTGACAACACGATGCTCTTCGCGATCGACATCGGGAACACGAACGTGGTCTGCGGCCTCTTCAAAGGATCAACCTTGGAGGGGCAGTGGCGCCTGGCCACCGAATCCCGTCGAACCGACAATGAATACGGCATCCTGCTGCTGAATCTGCTCCAGAATGCAGGCTTCACTCCCGATCAGATCACCGGCTGCATCCTGTCCAGTGTCGTACCCGCGCTGACCTCGACCTTCGACTCACTGCTCCAGACCTATTTCCACCATATCCCGGTGATCGTCGGTCCGGAGACCGACTCCGGATTGACCCTGCGCTACGCCAACCCCAAGGAAATCGGCAGCGACCGCATCGTGAATGCCGCCGCCGCCCATGCGCGCTACCGCTCAGACTTGATTATCGTGGATTTCGGTACCGCCACTACCTTCTGCGCCGTCACAAAATCAGCTGAGTACCTCGGGGGCGTCATTGCACCGGGCCTGGGAATCTCCGCCGATGCTCTGTTTTCCCGTACTGCGAAGCTTCCTAAGGTTGAAATCATCCGTCCCAAAACCATCATCGGCACCGATACGATCGGGGGCATTCAAAGCGGGCTCCTCTTCGGGTATGTCGGGCTGGTGGATGGGATTATCCGGCGCATGGAGCGGGAACTCGGCCGCACCTCCATTGTCATCGCGACCGGCGGGCTGGCGAACGTCATTGCACAGGAAACCGAAACGATCCAGGAAGTCCTTCCCTTCCTGACCCTTGAAGGCTTGGAACTGCTGTACCGCCGAAACCGACTCACATGACTCAAGCCTTGCACAGGCTGAGAGCAGACTCACCCCAACTCTAACTGAGCTGAAAAAACGACAATTTCTTTCCATGCGCCGTTGACTTCTGTTCTCCGGTGGCTATCTCACTGACCAGCAAAGGTGTAATCAATGTCTGAAGACGAGAAGAACATTCACAGTATCGACAACTTAGATGGTTCCGACGAGCCCTCTTCGGCCACCATTGACGGTGCAGGCGAATTGCAGCAGGCGCTGGATGCGAAGACCGACGAATGTAAGGCCGCCAACGAAAAGTATTTACGATTGGCAGCAGAATTCGATAACTATAAACGGCTGGCCCAACGCGATCAGCGGGAACAAATCAAGTTCGGCAATGAACAGATTCTTAAAGAGCTATTGCCCGTCGTAGACAACCTCGAACGGGCAATCAAGTCCGCGAAAGGGGCTGGCTCAGTCGATGCGCTCACGGAGGGTGTCGAGTTGACGCTCAAGCAACTCGTGGGTGCCCTGACAAAGTTCGGCGTTAAGCCCGTGGAAAGCGTCGGGCAGACGTTCGACCCGGCCACCCAGCAGGCGGTCGCACAGGTCCCGTCGGAAACTGTCCCTGAAAACCATGTCGTGGAAGAATATCAAAAGGGGTATCTCCTCCAGGACCGCATCCTCCGGGCCGCCATGGTCACGGTATCAACCGGAGCGCCAAATTAAGACCGTACGTATGCACAACACGTTTTGCGAGAACAGCTGACCCGATCGTTCACGTATTGATATTTTTTGCGAAGGAGCCAACCCATGGGCAAAGTTATTGGAATCGACCTCGGCACGACGAACTCCTGCGTCGCCATCATGAGCGGTGGAGACCCGGTTGTCATCGCCAATGCGGAAGGAAGTCGCACCACTCCGTCGGTGGTGGGTATCACGGATAAGAATGAACGCCTGGTGGGACAAATCGCCAAGCGGCAAGCCATCACCAATCCCGAAAATACCATCTTTTCCGTGAAGCGGTTGATGGGGCGCAAATTCAAGAGCAAAGAAGTCCAGGAAGCCATGAAGCGGCTCCCTTACAAGGTGGTCGAGGCGGACAATGGCGATGCGCACGTTGAGTTGCGCGGCAAGCGCTACAGCCCGCCGGAAGTCTCCGCCATGATCCTGCAGAAAATGCGGCAGACGGCAGAAGACTACCTGGGCGAAAAGGTCACGGAAGCCGTAGTCACGGTTCCGGCCTATTTCGATGACAGCCAGCGGCAGGCGACCAAGGACGCAGGGCAGATCGCCGGCTTGAATGTCCTTCGCATCATCAATGAACCGACAGCGGCCTCGCTCGCTTACGGCCTCGACAAGAAAAAAGATGAACGCATTGCCGTATACGACTTGGGCGGTGGCACCTTCGACGTGTCCGTCCTTGAAATCGGCGAGGGCGTCTTCGAAGTCAAGTCCACGAACGGCGACACGTATCTCGGCGGCGACGACTTCGATGAACGCGTGATGGACTGGCTCGTCGAAGAATTTAAAAGGGATCAGGGCATCGACCTCCGCAAGGACCGCATGGCACTCCAACGCTTGAAGGAAGCGGCCGAGCGGGCCAAGATCGAACTATCCTCCTCTCAGGAAAGTGAAATCAACCTGCCGTTTATCACGGCGGACGCCAGCGGACCGAAGCACATGGTGACGAAGCTCACCCGTGCAAAATTGGAACAGCTGGTAGACGATCTAATTCAGAAGACGATCGAACCCTGCCGCAAGGCGCTGGCCGATGCAGGAGTGAGCGCCAAGGATATTCAGGAAGTCGTCCTGGTCGGCGGCATGACCCGTATGCCGAAAGTCATTCAGGTCGTCAAGGATTTCTTCGGCAAAGAGCCACATCGCGGGGTGAACCCCGACGAAGTCGTGGCCATCGGTGCCGGTGTCCAGGGCGGTGTGCTGAAGGGTGAAGTCAAGGATGTCCTGCTGTTGGACGTGACCCCGTTGTCGCTCGGCATTGAAACCCTCGGCGGCGTCTTTACCAAACTGATCGAGCGCAACACCACGATTCCGACGAAGAAGAGCCAGGTGTTCTCGACGGCGGCCGACAATCAAACTGCTGTAACCATCCGGGTGTTTCAGGGCGAACGTGAAATGGCGAATGACAACAAGCTGCTGGGGCAGTTTGATCTGGTCGGCATTCCCCCCGCCCCACGCGGCATGCCGCAGGTGGAAGTGTCCTTCGATATCGATGCCAATGGCATCGTCCACGTGGCGGCCAAAGACCTGGCCACGCAGAAAGAACAGTCCATCAAGATTACGGCGTCCAGCGGACTCAGCAAAGAGGAAGTGGACAAGTTGGTCAAGGACGCTCAGTCTCACACTGAAGACGACAAGAAGCGTCGCCGCGTGGCTGAAGCCCGCAACCAGGCGGACTCCTTGCTCTATAGCACCGAGAAGAACCTGAGTGAGCATGGCGATAAGATCGGTGAAGACGACAGGACCAAGATCACTGAAGCCATTGCCGGGCTGCGTAAGGCCATGGAAGGTGATGATCCCGCCGCCATCGAGACGGCAACACAGACCTTGACCACTGCCTCCCATAAACTGGCTGAGGAAATGTACAAAAAGGCTTCAGCTGCCGCTGGTCCTGCTGACGCGGGCGCTTCGGCCGGAGACGCTGGCGCGCAAGCCAAGACCGATGAAAAGGTCGTGGACGCGGAATTCGAAGAAGTCGACAAGGATAAGAAGTAAGCTCCTCACTGTCTGCAGGACCGAGCTTCGCCGAAAGTGAAGTTCGGTCCTGTTGCACCTTAAAACGGGTAACCCTCTTCCGTGGCTAAACGCGATTATTACGAAACTCTCGGCATCGAACGGAATGCGACCGACGACGAAGTCAAAAAGGCTTTCAGAAAACTCGCTCGCCAACATCACCCCGACCTGCACACGTCTCCCGAGCACAAAAAGTCCGCTGAAGAAAAGTTCAAAGAGCTGAACGAAGCCTACGAAGTCATCAGCGACCAGGAGAAACGGCGTCGGTACGATACGTTCGGCCATGCCGGCGGACCTCAGGGTGCCGAGGGATTCGACTTCGGAGGACAGGGCGGCTTCGGCGATATCTTCAACGATATTTTCGAAGATTTTTTCGGTCAGCCTCGTGGCCGTGCGCGAGCCGAGCGCGGCAATGACCTGCAATACAATCTCGAAGTAACGTTTGAAGAGTCCGTTTTCGGGAAAGAAGCCAAACTCAAAATACCCCGATGGGAAACCTGTGCGGACTGCAAGGGAACCGGCGCAAAATCCGCGGCCGCCATCAAAATGTGCCCTGCCTGCAAAGGACAGGGACAACTGCGTTTCCAGCAAGGATTTTTCAGCGTCAGCCGCCCATGCGGTCAGTGTGAAGGCGTCGGACAAATCATCACCGAACCCTGTCCAGCCTGCGGTGGACGGCAGCGCATCCGCAAGGAACGCATGCTCTCAGTCAACATACCTGGCGGCATCGAAACCGGCATGCGCTTGCGTCTGGCCAATGAGGGGGAGCACGGCGTTCAAGGCGGTCCGCAGGGCGACCTGTATGTCGCCGTCACGGTCAAACCCCACCCCCACTTCCGCCGCGAGGGACAGGATATCACCTGTGACCTTCCGATCAATCTCGTGACGGCGATCCTGGGCGGACGGGTGGAAGTTCCCACGCTCAAGGGTAACACCTTCATGAAGGTTCCCGCGGGTACGCAGCCGGATAAAGTGTTGAGGCTCAAGGGACTCGGATTTCCGAATCTCAAGGGCGGCCATACCGGCGACCAATTGTTCAATGTGAAAGTGGAAATCCCCACCAAGCTCACTTCGAAGCAGAAAGAACTGCTGGAAGAATTCGCCAAGGAAAGCGGCTACACGAAAGACAGCGAGGGTGAAGGCTTTTTAGACAAAATGAAGACGTTCTTCGAATAGATCAAGCAGCTCCACCGTCCTGATTCGCCGACCGTCATGCCCGCCTTTTTTATCTCCTCAGCCGATATCCACGGAACCACACTCACCGTTACCGGCGACCTCAGCCATCACCTTCGAGCCAGCTTGCGCGTCAAGCCCGGCGAGGTGTTGCGCGTCACCGATGAGCATCGTCAACGGTACCAGGTGCGCGTGAACGCGGTGGCTTCGCAGACCTTGACGGCAGACATTCTCGAACGCCGGCCGGGACCAATCGACGCGGCCCCAGCCGTTCTTCTCGCCCAGGCCTTGCTCAAAGGCGATCATATGGATTGGGTCGTACAAAAGGCGAGTGAATTGGGTGTGCGCACAATTCTGCCGCTCATCTCACGTCATGGTGTCGTTCGGCCGCAACCCGACAGAGTCGCTGCTCAAGTAGCCCGTTGGCAACGCATCGCCACCGAGGCGGCGCAACAGTCCGAACAATGGCAACCTCCGCTGGTATTGGAACCACTGGAGTCGCGCAAATTTTTCTCCGACCCTGCGGCGACCTTTGCACTGCTGTTGGCGGAGCGTCAGGATACCCTGGGATTGGCACAGGTGCCCCTGCCGACCCTTCCAACAGACACTCTGGCGCTGATCGTCGGACCCGAAGGGGGATGGTCGGAGGAGGAACTCTCCATGGCCATGGAGGGACAGTGCCGGGCCGTGAGTTTAGGCGAGCACATTCTTCGAGCGGACACCGCCGCGGTGACGGCGCTCAGTATCGTGCAGAGTCGATTGGGACGATTGGGCTAGAGAGGCTGAGAAGGGCCTGGGGCTTACTTTGTTCCCGCACTGATGGAGATGATGGTCCCGCCCTCACCGGCCGCCCAGCCTGCCGTCGCACGAGGGAAGCTGAGCGCCATCAGAGAACGTTTCACCGGACTAGTTTCTTCGACCCAGTTGTACCCTGCGTCGCTGGTTCGCAGAATCTGACCATGTTCACCGACAATCCAACCTTGCTGCGGATCCGTAAATCGCACACGAATCAGGTCCGTGAGTTTGTTACAGGTCCGTCCACAGGGCAAGGTGCGGTCGATCCAATGGCTTCCTCCATCGGTCGTTTGAAATAATGCCCCGGCATTACCGACGGCCCAGCCATTGACATCATCCGCAAACGCCACGTCAAAAAACGTGGCCGAGCTCTGGCTCACTTGCGCGGTCCAGTTTTTCCCCCCGTCTGCCGTGGTCAGAATCGTACCCAATGCCCCCACGACGGTGCCCTGCTGTTCACTGGTCAGGGCAATGGCATACAACGCTGCGCTCGTCCCGCTGGCTTGATCGATCCAATTCTCTCCGCCGTCCGTGGTCTGCAGAATGGTGCCGTTCCCACCCACCATCCACCCCTTCGTCGGAGAGGCAAAGGCAATCCCATAGAGAGGCGCCTGAGTGGAGACCACGACGACGCTCCAAGTCTCGCCCCCATCTTTGCTCGTTCTGACCGTGCCGTTCGCCCCCACGACCCATCCCCGCTGCGCATCACGAAAATAGACGGCAGTCAGGAGAGAACTCGTGCCGCTGGAGATTTTCTTCCACTTGTGGCCACCGTCGCTGGTTTTCAGGATTGTACCTCCTGAGCCGACGGCCCAGCCAAGTTGATGGTCGTGAAAAAACATCCCCAACAGTGTCGCCTCAGACCCGCTCTTCTGCATGGCCACGGTGACCGCAGGGGTGGGAGCGGCAGCCTTAACCGCGCCGACGCATAACAGGGTCACGAGCGAACATACGACTGCAGCCACGGTACGCAACGTTAGGTGCCTCAATGAAAGTGAGAATTGTCGGGATTAGGATTGCGCCAATAACTGGCATCAGGAAGTCCCGACGGTTGAATCGTAAAGGTGCCGGCCTCCAACGTGACCCATTTCTTGGGCGTGCAGCAGGATCCGTCCGGCAGTAAATCCCACGATCCACGCCGCACCACCAGAGGCCCTGAGGTCAGATCCGGATTAAATTCGCCGAGTTTGCCCACGCCATAGGAATGGCGATGAGGAATCTTGACTTTGATTTCCGTATCCGTCCAGGATTGGACAATAGCCCCGACCCCGTTGAACAAGACTTCGGTTCGCGAGACGTTTTCGCCCAACTCCGGAGCCACTCGGGCATAGACACTGTCCGTGATGACCTTGCTCGGCTCTGCCGTCTTTAAAAACTTGCCGAAGCCGCTCCCCTTGATAGTCACCACTTCATCGAGCCCACCGGTATTGGGACTGTACGAGTCGATCTTCGGCGTGACGAGCGTAAAGTTGCCGACCTGCGTCTCCAGCACCTGCTTATCGGCGCAGCAGGTGCCATCAGGCTTCGGCCTGTTGGCAGCGCGTTTCACCACGACCGGACCAGTCTTCGCACTGAAAGGCACCCAGACGTCGATGCGGTCATGACCCCATCGATAGACGATCGCCTGCACCCCGCCTATTTCGACGGTGTTTTCGCTCAACGAAAAATCGATATAGTTAAAGGGCGTAGACCCGGCCTCCGAATAGAATCCGAAATTCTCTCCCGTGATCTTCAACAACGTGCCGATAGGCGCCTCGGTCGGAGTGAGCGCCGTGGCCCGGGGTGTCTGCACGGTGTAGGTTCCGATAGTCCGTTCCTGCCCGTTGCGCTTCATCACGACCGGACCGGTTTGTGCGTCGAGCGGCACATGGACCACGATGGTCGTATCCGTCCACTGCGAGACCGTGGCGAGGTGCCCGCCAAAAAGCACGCCATCCTCTGGGTTCCTGGATGTGCCGAATCCTTTACCGAAAAGCACCACCTTCGTTCCGACCGGCCCGCTCGTGGGATCAACCCGCACCGAGGCCAGCACCTTCATCGGCATCGAATTGCTTACCACCTGCTTGACCGGCGCACAGCAAGACCCGTCCGGCAACGGATCGGAAGAAGCCATACGAATCACCACATCTCCCGACTGCACATTGCCCGGCAGCTCCACTTCGATCTTGTCGTCACGCCACTTGCGGACGCGCACCGTCACATCACCCACGGCCACGCTATTAACGCCGAAAATCGTGTTCGGGTCACGCGGACCGGGGGTATTCCCGAAATGTTCGCCAGCGATCTCTAAAATCGAGCCCGGCTCCGCTTCCGCCGGCGACACCGACTGAATCACAGGTTGTAGCCTGGTGAACGACCCAGCCTTCACGTGCTTCTTGCCGATAATGACATCGACCGGTCCGTTCGCAGCCTGTGACGGCACCCGCACCTCGATGAGATCCGGATCCCACCGCTGAATCAGCGCCGGCACCCCCTGGAACATCACCTGATTGAACCGGGTCGACTTGAACGGACCGAACCCTTTGCCGGTGATCGACAGCGTGGCTCCAGGCACGGCGGCACTGGGATGCAAAGCCGGTGGTTCAGCCTTGGCTGCCATGGAATCGACGGAATTCGCCAGTAAGGCCAACCCGATGATGGCACAAGTCATATATTTCATGGGATTCACTCCCTACGGATACCCTCTGAGTGAGCCTGCCGGACAGGCCGGATGAGGATGAAATGATGATACGCCAGATCAAACGCCCCGTACGTGGCACAAAAACCCCACGCAACTGAGGCAACGAAGCCGGATGGGGGGTGTGGCATCAAACCAGGGGACTTCCGGACTATAACAAGCGGTTTTTTTTGATGTCAAGGCAAGCGACAAGGGCAGGAGAGAAACTAAAGCAGTTACGTCAGGCTCTTACTTGCACGAGTAATTCAAGTTCGATGGCCGCATGCAGCGGCAGCTCCGCCGCGCCCAGCGCGACTCGTGCATGCCGTCCCGCCTCACCGAAAATCTGCACCAGCAAATCGGACGCGCCATTGATCACGGCAGGCTGCTGCACAAATCCGGTAGCCGACGCTACATGACCGACGACTCTCACGATCCGCTGTACACGATCCAGCGAACCAAGCTCGTGTTTCACGACCGCCAAGGCATTGAGCAGGGCCAATTTCGCCGCTTCAGCTCCCCGCTCGACCGTCACCTCCTGCCCCAGTTTGCCTGTGATCGCCACCTGCCCGTCGCGAAACGGCAAAATGCCGCTCAGAAACAATAGATCACCGGCCAGCACCGCCGGAACATAACTGGCAACCGGCTTCGGCGGAGCCGGGAGCGTGATACCGAGGCTGCTGAGTTTCTCGTCGATCGACATCCAGAGATCCTTTCATGCGCAAGCGCTCGGTTTACGCGAAGAGGCGCGCGGCTCAACTGTCCAATTCTGCCGAAGGAGAGAAATATCGGGCAAGCCGACGCCTACGTATACGTCATCCGCAGGTCATCAGGCAAGATCAGGCGCTTCAGGGAGGCAGGCAGTCGAAACCACCTATAGCGAAAATTGAAAGTTGGACGCCACTCAGTGCGGCTGCCATCGTCGTGACAAGTGGGTATCAGCGCGGCAAGAAGAGACGATAAAAGGTGTCGTAGTCAGATGGGTGAGGATCACACTGATTCTCAAGTTTCTTAGGCCTTCGTAGTCAAATCCACAAAGAGCCTTTGTCTCACGAACCAACATCAATCAGGAAAATATTCGATTATTCGGCGGACGACCCAATGCCTCTCGCCCCCTGCCCCGATTTCTTGGAGAGTTTTTTGGGTCCAATTTTTCCAGCGATCGTAATCATATGAAATCACCGCTCGGCAATCAGGCCCTCTTCCAGAACGACCCTGACGTTTGCGACGCCGATTGTCCTGATATTTGGCAGGTGAAATTCGCGCCGCGTTGAGCTGTTACCCATATTCACAACAGCATCGCCTGTCGATCAGTTTCCCGACCGCGCCAAGGGCAAAGCCTTGGGAATCGCACAGTATTAGATAGTTGACGCTGACGAAGTGGCGAGCGGGTCGAAGCCGATGGCGGGCCGATGAATTGGGCAGAATGCCCGCTAGCGGGACTGCAGGGCATCCAGGAAGCTGTCTCCCCAGGGCAATCTCGTAGCGCCTAACGCTTCGCCGATGGTCTGGCCGAGATCGGCAGCCGTGGTTCTCGTTCCGAGATTGACGCCGCGCGCGAGACGCGGGCCGGTCACGAGACAAGGCACATACTCGCGTGAATGCCCGGGATTCGGCCTGGCACAGTCGAAGCCGTGATCACCCGTAATGATGAGCACATCGCCGACCTTGAGAGACTCCTGCAAGTCGCGCAGCCGTCGATCGACATGTTGCAGTGTCGAAACCGTGTCCTGCAGATCGGGGCTCATGATGGGAAGACTGGCATAGATCAACCCGCGCGGCACCTTGCTGAACATGCCGATGACCTCGTCCATGACGGCGGGGGTCTGAAACAGAGGCACCGACCTGGTGACCCCGCGCCCGCTGAAGAGATCGGCGACCTTTCCAATACCGAACACCAGTTGGCTGGCTTGACTCAAATGATCCAACAGCGTGAGACCCGGTGGTTCCACGGCAAAATCCCGACGACGTTCCGTGACGGCAAACTGCCCAACTTGTCCGGTAAACGGATGGGCCACCACGCGGACGATCGGCATCGTCGCCTTGAGCCGCCGTCTGGCTTCACGAGCAAGACGATACAACTCCTCCGGCGGGATGACTTGCTCGTGGGCGGCCAGCATCACGGTCCCCGCCGTATCGATCCACGCAATGGGCATGCCGGATTTTTGATGCTCCGCGCCGAACTCCACAATCGGCTCCAGGCGAACGGTTCGGCAGTTCCCCAGCGTCTTTTGTCCCAATGCGGCTTCCAGTCCTGACGCCAGCTCACTGGTAAACGCCTCATATGAAGGGGGGCCGTCTTCAATCACATAGCCGGCCAACTCCCAATGCCCGGCCAACGAGTGTTTGCCCTTGGTCGAAAACCCAAGCATGCCGTAGCAACCCTCGGGCTGGGCCATGGGGCGGATACCTTGAAATTGTCCCAGGAGACCGAGGCCGAGTTGTTCGAGATTCGGGAGGGTGAGCCCTTTGGAGATCGCGGCCAGCCGCTGCAGCGTATTGCAACCGGCATCGCCGTATGATTCGGCATCAGGCAGGGAGCCGATGCCGAATCCATCCAACACCAACAGTACGATTCGAGTCATCATCGGGGCACTATATCAAATCCGTCGAAACGAGCAAGCCAATCTCGCCGTCCCGGCACGGTCACGCACTTTTCCTGAACAAGCCGCGATGCACTCAGCGACCGGCGACCTGTTCCGCCCGCCATTCGCTCAGGATTTTCAAGGTCGCGCTCGTGCCGATGCGGTCTGCCCCCGCCTCCAACAACGCCCGCGTCGCCTTCCAGTCCCTGATGCCGCCCGAGGCCTTCACCTTCGCCCGTCCGGCCACGGCTTCCTTCATCAGCCGTACATCCTCCACCGTGGCGCCGGCCTGATTGAATCCTGTCGAGGTCTTCACATAGTCCATACCCGCCTCGACGGCCAGGTGGCACGCCGTGATTTTCTCCTCGCGGGTGAGCAAACAGGTTTCGAGAATGACCTTATGGTTGACGCCCGGTGTAGCCCGTACCACGGCCGCCATATCCTGCCGAACGAAATCATAGTCGCCGGATTTCAGGCGACTGATGTTGATGACCATATCCAGCACCCGCGCGCCATGCGCCACCGCCTCAATCGCCTCCGTCACCTTCGCATGAGTCGAGTGCCCGCCGAGAGGGAACCCGATGGGAATGCCGACCTGCACCGGCGTCCCGGCTACAGCCGCGACCGCGTCATCGACGTAACAGGGTGGCACAAAAATCACGACAAACCCCTGCTCCTTCGCTTCCGCACAAAGACGCAACACATCGGCCTTGGTCGCCTCCGGTCGCAACACAGTGTGATCCAACAAACCGGGCACATTCTCGTTCCACGACACAAATCCCATGTCCCTCTTCCTTTCCAATCGTGACTCTCGATGGTGTGATTGAACGCAGTGAAGTGATACGTCGTGCAGGTGCAGACAACGACAAGGTCAGGCGCCGTGAGTGACGAGGCTCCCCCTCGCGCGTTTACGGAACGGCTGTTTCTGATACTTTTCCACGGCTTGATTGTGTTCGGCGAGTGTGGAGGAAAACTGATGGGTTCCGTCATTGCGCGACACGAAATAGAGATATGACGCCTGCGCAGGAAACAATGCCGCGCGGAGCGAGTGGGCTCCCGGGCTGGCAATCGGTCCCGGCGGAAGTCCCTGCACGCGATACGTATTGTAGGGGCTCATCACGGACAGGTCGCGTTTGTGAATGTTGCCGTCAAAGGCGGGAAGTCCGTAAATGACCGTGGGATCGCTCTGTAAGGGAATTTTCTTTCGCAGCCGGTTGTGAAATACCGCCGCAATCAGTTCACGCTCGTCCTTGGAGCCAGTCTCCTTTTCGATGACAGACGCTAGCGTCAACACTTGATGCAGCGACAACTTCATGCGCGTCGCCTGTTCCTGCAGGTCGGCGCTCCACACGCGATGCAGACCGTCTACCATCGCCTTGATCACGTCGCGGGCCTTCGCCTCCCTGGGAAAGGAGTACGTCTCCGGGAATAAATACCCCTCCAGGGAATCGGCTTCAATCCCAAGCGTCGCGATAAAGGTGCGATCACGAACCAGCTTCGAGAATTCCTTGGTATCGGTCACCTGCTGCGCCTCCAGCACGTCGGCGATTTGCGCCAGGTTGTACCCTTCAGGAATCGTGACCGGATGCAATACGACTCGGCCGGACAGCAGCTTCGCCAGGATTGACGGTGAAGACATGCTCCCATCCAACTCGTATTCACCAGGGCGAATTTTTCGGTCGATGTCGCGTGTCTTACCGAGCAGGAGGAATGCCCAGCGGCTGCGGATCAATTGCTCGCCCTGTAAGATGCCCGCCACATGTTGGAAGGTACTGCCGTCTGGAATGACGACGATTTTGGAGGGAGGCTTAGGAAGCCCGCTGGCGATGGGACTTTGCGCCCAGCGCAGCACCAGATACCCCGAGAGGGCCAGGAGTATCACTGCCGCTAGCACCAGACCCGCAATCAATCTCTTCTGCATCATCGACTCGTGGTTCGTCAAAAATCCATGGATCCTCGTCCTGAGGATCGCTCAGGGTCTGCTCCTGTGTGGCCGTCGGCGTCTCCAGGCTCGCGAGGTAACTCTGGAGCAAAATGGCGGCGGCGATCCGATCGACGATGCCTTTCCGTTTCCGGCGCCCGACATCGGCGGCAATCAATAAATCCTCCGCCGCGCAGGTCGTCATCCGTTCGTCCCACGTCACCACCGGGACGGACAAGGCCGGTTCGAGTAACTGGATGAAGGCTTCGACCACCTTGGCTGCGGGGCCGCTTTCTCCATCCAATCGAAACGGCATACCGACGAGCACCTTACCGACCTCGTGCTCGCGCACCAACTCCTGGATATGCCGAATGTCCGCTTCGGGATTGCGCCGGTAAAAGGTTTCCAACGGTTGGGCCGTCCACCCGAGCTCATCGCTCAAGGCAAAGCCGATCCGTTTGGAGCCGTGATCGATCGCGAGAATCCGCTGGCCTTTCATCAGTCTACCCTTCCAAGGCCTTTTGGACCAACCCAAAAACTTTTTCGAGCGCCGTACCGAGCCCTTCGGGATTCTTTCCTCCGGCCTGCGCCATCTCGGGTCGCCCCCCTCCGGTCCCGCCGACTTCGACCGCCATGTCCTTGATCAATTCGCCCGCCTTGAGGCGGCCCACCAGGTCCTTGGTCACCACCACGAGCAGTGAGACCTTGCCCTCGTTGGCCGCGCCGAGTGCCACAACGCCGCTCCGGAGTTTGTCACGCAGTTGGTCGGCGAGCGCCCGCATACCGTTCACGTCGAGGCCATCCGTGCGTTGAGCGTGGACCTGCACCCCGTTGATGTCGCGTGCCTGTGCTTGGGTTGAGGACGTGCTCGCCATCTTGAGCTTCACGTCCGCCAGTTCCCGCTCCTTGTCCTTCAACTGCTCGCTCAACTTCCGGGTACGCGCGACGACTTCAGTCGGTGCGACTTTGAGCAGATCGGACAGCTCACGCACATCCGCCTCCAGCCGCTTCAGGGAATCCAGCGCGCCGCTCCCTGTCAAACATTCGATGCGGCGTACTCCGGCCGCCACCCCCGATTCAGACACGATCCGGAACAACCCGATTTCACCCGTGCGCCGGCAATGGGTTCCCCCGCACAATTCCTTGCTGAAAGTGTCGATCTGGACCACCCGTACCCGGTCGCCATATTTGTCGCCGAAAAACGCCAACGCCCCGCCCGCTACCGCATCCTGCACACCCATCACAGCCGTTTGTACCGGCTGGTCCTGGCGCACCTGCTCATTCACGATCGATTCGATCTCATCGATATCGCGCGAGGCAAGGGGACGGAAGTGAGCAAAGTCGAACCGCAGGCGATTGGGGGCCACCAGCGAACCATACTGTTTGACATGCGGGCCGAGCAGATCGCGCAATGCAGCATGCACCAAATGCGTGGCCGTGTGGTTACGAGCCGCAGCCTGCCTGGTCCGCGCATTCACCGAGAGTTGCAGCCGTTCGCCTTCGCGAATGGATCCGGCCGTCACAAGGCCTTTATGCACGATCAACGTGGGCACCGGCCTGGTGGTCTCACGAATCTCCACTCGACCGTCGGTGCCGGTCAAGACGCCCTGATCTCCGGCCTGTCCGCCCCCTTCCGCATAGAACGGCGTGACGTCCAACACGATTTCGATCTCGTCGCCCTCCCGGGCCTCCTTGATCAGGCGATTACCTTGGAGAAGCGCCTGTACCACACCTTCGGAATCCAACCGGTCATAGCCGACAAAGGAGGTGGTTCCGACACGAGCCGCCACGTCGCTGAGGGCCGGCCTCGCCGTTTCATGCTCGAAGCCCCCCGTCTTTCTGGCGCGCGTCCGCTGCTCCTCGATGGCAGCTTCAAAGCCGGTTTCGTCGAGGGTAATGCCCTGCTCACGGCAGGCTTCCGCGATGAGATCCATCGGAAACCCGTACGTGTCGTACAATTTGAAAATTTCCGTCCCCTGCAGGATCTGCTGACCTGCTGCTTTCACCTTCGACACCATATCGTTCAGGATCGGCAACCCTTGATCGAGTGTGGCGATAAAGCGCTCTTCCTCGCCGCGCGTCGCCTCGGCCACGGTACCGGCCGCCGGCCGCAACTCGTGATAGGCCTCGCCCATGTTCTCCACGACCGTCGCCGTCAACTCATGCAGAAACGGCTCGGTGATGCCAAGCAACCGGCCGTGACGGGCCGCGCGCCGGAGTATTCGCCGGAGCACGTAACCACGCCCTTCATTCGACGGCAACACACCGTCGGCCATCAGGAATGTAATCGCGCGGAGGTGATCGGCAATGACCCGCATGGAACGATCCGCCTGCTCCATCGTTCCGTACTCCGCACCTGCGCGATGGCCGATCGCCGCCAGCAACGGGGCGAACAAGTCGCTGTCGTAATTGCTGAGCCGACCCTGCGCCACCGCGGTGAGCCGCTCCAGTCCCATACCGGTATCGATGCTCGGCTTCGGAAGCGGATTGAGCGTCCCCGCAGTATCGCGATTGAACTGCATGAAGACCAGGTTCCAGATTTCAATGACCCGGTCCCCTTCACCGTTGGGGGTATCATCGCCCGGCACCGACGGCCCCTGGTCGAAGTGCAGTTCCGAGCATGGTCCGCAGGGGCCCGTGTCGGCCATCTGCCAGAAGTTATCCTTTTCGCCGCAACGCACAATTCGACTCGGGGAGACGCCGATTTTCCGCCACAGCCGATCAGCTTCATCGTCCTCGCGAAAGATCGTGATCCACATCCGGTCCTTCGAGAGCCCGACTACCGACGTCAGAAACTCCCAGCCAAAGCGGATGGCGTCTTCCTTGAAGTAATCGCCGAAGGAAAAATTGCCGAGCATTTCAAAGAAGGTGTGATGCCGTCTGGTGTACCCGACATTTTCAAGGTCATTGTGCTTGCCGCCGGCCCGCAGGCACTTCTGCACGGTCACGGCTCGCTGATACGCGCGCGTTTCTTCACCCAGGAACACCCGTTTAAATTGATTCATTCCGGCATTCGTAAACAGCAGCGTAGGGTCGGCCTGGGGAATCAATGGTGCGCTCGGAACCGCCCGATGACCCTGCTGTTCGAAATACTGGATGAAGGCTCGCCGCAGATCGTTTACACTTTGGCTCATAACTCGTCTAACCCCGTCTCCAAGTCGACTTGCGTGACTTGCTGAATGGTGTCGTCATCAAACCCGCGTTGTCGCAAAAATCTCACCCACTGTAGTGGGCGCGTTCTCTCCGTGCGCCCTTCCAGCGCTTGGCACGCCAATTCCTGCTCGGAAATCGACCGGTAGGCGCTCTTCAACGCCCGCTCGGCCACCGGTTCCTCGAAGCCTCGACTGAGGAGTTCCAGTTTCAACCGCTCACGCCCCATCGGGCGTCGCGAAAGCCTCGCTTCAGCCCAACGCGTGGCATAGGCCTGATCGTCAAGATATCCCTGGCGCTGCAACTCGCGGATGACCCCGTGTCCCTGCGCCCGGCTCGCTCCTTTCCCCTGCACGTACTGTTCGACCTGAGCCGCAGTCCGCTCGGCACGGGCAAGGTACCGGATCGCCATGGTCAGAAAATCCGGCGGTACCTCCCCGCGTCCTCGTCCACCGCGTCCAGCCGGCATGCTGCTCCCTAAGTCGTCACTCTCGCACTATGCCCGCGCTTCTCGTCCTGACGACTTTCAACCTTGCGCTCCGGTTTCTCGTCTTTGGCTTCTTTGGCATCGACCTTCTTGTCGGCACCCCGCAATGGCAACCCGGCGAGTTCGCGCACCTTATCTTCAATCTCTTTGGCAATCGATGCATTGGTCTTTAGAAAATCGCGGACGGCTTCCCGCCCCTGCCCCAATCGTTCGCCTTTATAGGAGTACCAGGCGCCGGCCTTCTCGACCACGCGCTTCTCCACACCCATATCGACGATCTCACCCGATTTGGAAATCCCCTCCGCAAACATGATGTCGAATTCCGCCTGTCTGAACGGGGGCGCCATCTTGTTCTTGACGACCTTGACGCGGACACGGCTCCCGGTGACCTCCTGTCCATCCTTGATCGACTCGATCCGACGAATATCGAGGCGCACGGACGAATAGAACTTCAACGCGTTGCCGCCCGTCGTGGTTTCGGGATTCCCGAACATGACCCCGATCTTCATGCGGATTTGGTTGATGAAGATCAATGTCGTCTGGGACTTGGCAATCGCCGCCGTCAATTTACGCAGCGCCTGCGACATCAATCGCGCCTGCAGACCCATGTGGGCATCCCCCATTTCACCTTCGATTTCCGCTCTGGGCACCAACGCGGCCACCGAGTCGACGACGATGACATCAATCGCGCCGCTACGCACGAGGGTTTCCGCAATTTCGAGCGCCTGTTCGCCGGTGTCCGGCTGGGAGACGAGCAAGTCGTCGGTGTGCACGCCTAACTTCTTGGCATAGGTCAGATCCAGCGCATGTTCGGCATCAATGAAGGCGGCGACCCCACCCGCCTTCTGCGCCTCAGCGATCGCATGCAACGTGAGCGTGGTTTTACCGGACGACTCCGGACCAAAAATCTCGATGACCCGCCCGCGCGGGAATCCGCCCACACCGAGCGCAATATCCAACCCCAGGGAACCGCTGGAAATCGCCGGGACGTCAGCCGGTCGATCGTCGGCACCCAACTTCATCACCGCGCCCTTGCCGTATTGTTTTTCAATCTGAGCCAGGGCCAGGTCCAACGCGCGCTTTTTCTCATCTTTTTCCGTCATTCCAAACTCCTTCTCGCGACATGACTCGTGAAGTGTGCGTGTCTCGCATGCCGTGGGAGACAACGCACCAGCCGGCCATGAGTTGACCACGCGCCAACCGGACCAGACTCGGACCAGGAAAGCAGATAGAACAGCGGATTATACCGGACTTAGAATGAAGAAGCCTAGCCCGGACAGGTCCGTCATCCGATCTCGTCCGGCAACAGATCTGGTCATGCCCTTCTGTGATCGTGCGAGGCTGCGCAGGGAAATACCGTCGCCCCACAGGCATGGATTTCACATCGACGTCAAAAAACCCGCGCCCGTCCGTCATAGCCGCCACGTCACCGACATGAGGGTCCATCAGCCGCCTCCTGTCCTTCCTCGTGGGCTCCTACCCACGAGCTCACGCGTAAGTATATGAAAACACTTTGGAGACTGAAGAGATTCGGTGAAAGGCTAGCCGGCTAAAGTCACAACGCAGACACGCCGACATTCTAGGTGAGGGACAATGCGCTTGGCACCAAGATTGCTCCCTCTACGCAGTGTTCGCTCATCACTTACTTGATGCAGGAGGACTCCATGCCACAACAGCACGT
This sequence comes from uncultured Nitrospira sp., assembly GCA_964556305.1. Taxonomy (GTDB): domain Bacteria; phylum Nitrospirota; class Nitrospiria; order Nitrospirales; family Nitrospiraceae; genus Nitrospira_A. The sequence goes on from CAZKVY010000046.1 coordinate 25,684, forward strand.
GGATGATCGATCCGGACAATCCGCCTCTCACCCGCTGGAGCCCGCCGCGCGCGCTCCACGCGATCTGACGTATGACGAAAAGAAAGCCGCCGAGGCGGCTTTCCGTGGCGAACCCTTCAATCCTGCTTGGTCCGTCGCCGCAGCAGCCGTGTATGAAGGGATCGTGTCAGCCATGTGCCGCCTGCAGGTGGCCTCATTGACTGAGATGGAGGCCGTTTCCTCCGCTGAAGAATGTCTCACGCGGTAACTGACCCGCGCACCGTGAGGATGCGGCCATAGTGGTTCGCTTACGCTGACGAACGCGCAAGCGAACATTCCCAGAGCTTCGTATAGACTGAGCCGGTCGGCCGCAATTCGCTTCTCATCATGACCAGCGATTGCATTGGCAAGAGGCCGATCGTCACGGGATGATCCAACACCCCGCTTTGAGCCAGTACTTGCCCGATCTGCCGCTCCCCTTCTTTGATTCGTGCCAGGGTCAGATGGGGACTGAATGGCCGTGCTTCCGCCGCCAGCCCCGCCGCCCGGCACACCTCCTCCACCGCCCGAGACAAGGCCTGCAGCCGGTCTCCCTCGTTCCCTTGCTCCCAACTTTCAGGCGGGCCTACCCAGAGCACCCTGGGTTGATGAAGGCGAGGAAATGTCCCTAGTCGTGAGAAGGGAATCTGGATCGTCGAATGCTCGGCTGCCGACTCCGAAATCCTCGCTTGAAGCGACTCCAGCAGATTCTCCGGCGTATCGCCGAGAAACTTTACTGTCAGATGCATCGAGGCCGGTTGTACCCAACTAATCCGGGATTGCCGGTGGGCAGCTCGTTCCAGCCGTCGTTTGAGGTCCTGCTGGACCGCCGATAAAGCCGCGCGAAGATCCAGTGGCAATTCGACGGCGAGAAACGCCCTGATCATCCGCCTCCTTTCTTGATCAACCAACGACGCAACAGATCCAACGCAGCCTGCGAGGAGCGCTGCTTGATGACGCTGCGGTCTCCGCCGTGAAAGCGGAATTCTTTTGTCAGGGCTTCGTTGGGCCCGCCGTCGAGCCCCACGTAGACGAGTCCCACAGGCTTGGTCTTGGTACCTCCGCCGGGACCGGCAATGCCGGTCACACTCAATCCGACAGATACGCCGCTGCGCTCACGGATACCTCGCGCCATGGCTGCCGCCACTTCTGCACTGACGGCGCCATGCCGATCGAGAAGATCCGGAGACACGCCCAACAACTCCACTTTCGCGCGGTTGCTGTAACTGACGACGCCCCGATCTATGTAGGATGAGGATCCGGGTACCTGCGTCAGTCGATGGCCGATCAATCCGCCTGTGCAAGATTCGGCCAAGGCCAGCGTCATGTGCTGCTCGGCCAGTAGCCGTCCGACCACCGATTCCATCGTGTCGTCTGCTTCCCCATAGACGATCTCTCCGAGCCTGGTTCTCGCCTCGTCAAACAACCGGTCGATCGTGACGGGTCCCGACTCCTTGTCCGGCCCCGTCAGCGACACCATGACCTCCATCGGAGAGGCATAAATACCGAGCTGGACCGTCGTCCCTGCCGGAAGCAATCCTTCCAATCTCTGATCCACAATTGACTCCGGCACGCCTGAGGTGTGGAGTACCCGCCGAATCACGGGAATAGCCTGTATCTCCTTGTGCCTGCCCATCCAGGCCTGCAGGCGAGGTAGGACCCCGTCATGGATCATCGGCTCCATCTCACGCGGCACTCCCGGCAAGGCCGCAATGAAGGTTCCTTTCCAGAGCAGCACAAACCCCGGCGCCGTTCCCACCGGATTCGACACAATATCCGCGCCCGCGGGAATCATCGCCTGTCGAAACTGGGCCTTCGTGGGAGTTCTGCCCCACTCTGCCAGGCGGGCAATCATGCCATCCAGTGCCGTCTTTCGCCGACTCAGCCGCTGCCCCGTCGCCTGCGCGACCGCCTCACGCGTGAGGTCGTCGATGGTCGGCCCCAACCCGCCCGTGATGATCACCACGCGGGCGCGCCTGGCCGCCGCCTTGAGCACCGCCACCATATCGGACAAGTCATCTCCCACGATCGTCTTGTATCGAAGCTCCACCCCGCATGTAGCCAGGCGATCAGCGACGAACAGGGAATTGGTGTCCATCCTGCCACCGAGCAACAGCTCGGACCCGATGGCGATGGTTTCAGCCGTCCAGGCTTTCGACTTGTTCATGCAGAATCAACCTCTGTGCTCGGAAAAGGCGTTGAGGGGATGTTCACTTTATTCGATATGGGCGAAATCAAGTTCGAAGCTGACTTTCCCGCCGCTGGAGGGAAATACCGTGAGGGTCGTCTTCGCGCGCGGATCCAGATCTGCGTAGGGGAATTGGGCAATGACCTTCGATCGATAGGCTGGTTGTTGAGGCCAGACGTTCGTACGATCGCCACGGGCATCGAACCGAACCGAGGATGGTTTGACCGTCCGCCCGGCCTGCTCCAGTACCACATAACTATCGGCGGCAAAGTTCACGCGCTCGCCGAACAGCACGACGTTCACCAGGAGATTGTCGTTGGCCATGACCTGCGCGATGTCCTGATCGGTAGGAGCCAGAGCCCGCAACGACAAATGATTCGCCATTACGAGCAAACTCCCCAACTTGGTCATGATGAACCCGCGCGGAGCCAGGTCTTCCTTGGCGCCGAACCACGTATGCAGCTGATCCGGGGACACACCCTGGGCGGCGGCGGCCTTTCCCCGTTCCAGCGTGGTCTGAATGTGTTCGGGAGTCGGCTGCACTTCGATGGCGAATGACACTACCGGGACGCTCATCGCGGTGACGACGAACAGGTAGTGCAGAAGTCCGAAGCCGACATACCATCGTCGAGTGCTACGCATGATCATGATAAGGAGCCAGTACCAGATCGATAGGGACGTGTCAATTCACAGCTGCCGCGCCGCGCATTTGGTTGACAGCTTAGGAGACGAAATGCTAAAGAGCTAACTCTTATTCTTTTACATTATCAAGAAGTT
>CAZKVY010000047.1:0-28608 GCA_964556305.1 uncultured Nitrospira sp.
TGATTTGGCCAGAATCGGTCGGACTCGCGGCCGGCTTCAAGACTCATCCGGATGAATTGTCGTTCCTGCCATGTGACGAGGCCCTCACGAAAGACTTCGAAGAGAAGGATGAACTCCCTGCATGGTCCCCCTCGTCAAAGTCCTACCCGATTTCCTAGTGATGATTTTTCGCGAGAGCCATGTGTGGGTTCGGAGAGTAGCGAACATCTGCATGGAGTCATCGCGGAATCAGTGGTGCAGACCGGTATGGTTAACGCAGATAGTCGGGGGGGAGAGCGCGTAACATTAGCGCGTCGGGCATTTTGCACAGTTCTCTGATCGCCGTATCGAGCGCTTTCACCCCGTTCTCCAGCATGCTCAGCATTCGGTTAATATCGAATCGCCCATTCAATAGGTGATCCCTCCCCGACGACAGCACGAGTTGACCTTGCATGATGAGCTGTGTGACGTCAGTGCCGCCGGCGAGTAACAGCGAACGCATTTCGTCCACCATGGCCGGGCTGTGGAGGTAGAGGCAGCGATACTGTTCGTCGAGGTGTTGCCGGATTGATGCAGCAAGCCCTGGGAGAGACTGCGAGGGCGTGCCTTCATAGACGAAACATTGGTGACGGAAAGCGTGAGGCATACAGTTGGCTCCGGACCCCATTAGCTTCTGATGGTTCGTGGAACACCAATCTCTTAGGTGCCCGCAGATTAGCGCAAATAGCTGACAGAATTGCGAATTGCAGGATGTAGTGAGTATTTTTGATTATACGGACGAAGTCAAGGTGTTGCAGCCTTTTCTCCGGATGTTGCTTGATGGCGGGAAGGATTCTCTCACGCATCAGCCAGGGCGATCTCGTCACAATACGCTATTTAGAATTCGAGTTTCGATCGACGTGGACCATCGTTGAACAGAAACAGTTTCGGGACGCTTTCAGCCTGCTTCAGCTGCACATTCTTTTCGGCGGCTTCGAACAGGACGGGATACCAGTGCGTTTCTTCGAGTTTGAAGTGGGACACGAGATGGGCTTTCGCCGCCTTCATTTTCCTTTGCGATTCCGGTGTTTCGACGTCGATCCACTGCACGGCTTCCAGGAAGTTCGAAACGAACAGATGCGGCAATTTCAGTGCCGAGGTCAACATGGACATGAGACTTCCATTCCTTCGTTCGTGATAGGGCTCAGCTGGTTCAGGACCCGGCCGAACTCAGTCACCAATTTGTGAGATAGACGTTGCGCGCGTGCCGGTTGGGAACAAGCGCGCTGATCACACGCTTCTATCCTTTCGGATGGTGGACGGTTGCCCTCCGATGCGCAACTCAGGAACTGATACGGGTTCAAGCGCTGCATGAGGCGGCGCTCAATCACCTCATGGCAGGCTCGCATCAATGCGGTCGGTCTCTTCATGATCAATCTCCACCGCGGCATTCGCTCGCGCATAATAGAAGTCTTGGCCGTTATCCGCAGTCGTCACGACCCGAGGCAGATACATCACGATGCTAACCATCGTGTCTTGTAACCGTAGCAGGGATGGTTCTCGGTTCATGATTTAGAAGGGATGGAGGGTCAGCGCGACAACGCTTAGTGCCTGCCCGGATTTTGACATCGTGTGAAGAGACGCGTAGCATTTCCCATCTCATCCTCACTGTAGATTTCACCGAAGCAGGAGGACTTGTATGTGGCTCATTGCAGTGCTGATCATCCTCGTTGCTCCTGACGGCTCTTTGGCCCAGTATGTGGGCGACCTCAGCCCACACCCTTACAGCAACAACGGAATCGGCAACCCCTTTAATTCGGGCGGCGCATACAGCCTCAGTCCTCCTTCCGTGCCTGGCCGGGGCCCTATCGTACCCACAAGTCCCTATACCTGGTCAAATGTGTCCCCCAAGCCGAGTGGTCCGGCGATCCTCAATCGGTCCGAGTTGTTTGATTCCTCGGCGAGTCCGCCAATCCCACCCGGCACCACTCCTGGCAGGGGCCCCTATGGCATCGCACTTCCCGGGAATCATCCCTTGGCAGTCGGAGAAAGGTGAAGGGCTCGTCGGCAGTCTAGGCGAAGGCAGGCCTGGGCCTTGATTCCCAACGCACCAAGCGAGTAGATGTGTCTAGGTACCCTATGGACATTCCATCTCTCATCGCCCTGGTTCTTGGCGTGGTTCTGTGTTTCTATTGCATACGCTTTTTGATAAAGCTCAGCCTCTCTTTTGCGCTTCTCCTCCTGGTTCTCACCGTCGGTAGTGTGCTGTCGTTTATTCTTCTTCCCGGTTTCCGATCAATCGTCGGCTCTTTCAGAGGCGTGTAGCCCTTTGGTCCGCGCTCGTGCGTCGCATGCGCAGGCGCGTCCAGGTCACGGAGTGCCGTCAGCGTAAGCTAAAGGTAGGCGTCTGTGTTACTGGCTGGCGAGGCCTAAGGTGTTGTGATGGAGGTAGACAACGGGAGCCGATGAGACCCACGCGGCAACATTTTTCTGTTTCAGCGCCTGTTCTAATTCGAAGGTGGAAGGATGGTCCTTATCCAGCATCACCGGGGGGACCTGAATGGTGCAGATAATCTCCATGCCGTAAAAGACCGTTAACGTGCGGTCCACATGTGTGCGTGAGCCATCCCGCACGTCGTGGCCAGGAAGTGCGTTTAATAAGTATCTTCGAATCACCTCAATCTTCTCGTCTTCAATGCTCATGATCAAGCCTGCTGGTTGTTGTGGGCACCCCTTGAATCGCCCTCACGGCTCAATGCTGGCGTCACGCCTGCATGACGCGGGGAAGAAAAACAATGATCCTCGGGGACTTTCCGTCGCTGATCATGCCGCCGCCCTTCGACTGCGTGGGGTCGCCATCCGCTGCGAGCATCAGGAACCGGGCAGATACGTCCCCATATCACAATCACAGAACTACGCGACATTTGTGAGCTGGGAACATCCCTGGTACGAGGCGGAATCGGGTCAATGACTCAAAGTGAGGGCCCATACGCTTCTCCACGAAATGGGCTGTGAGGCTATCACTTCGGTCGTGCACTCCAGTGGCGCAGAAGATCTGGTTGGTCTTGAGCGGAAGCGGGTGCACAAACGAAGAGAATTCAGGAAAAGTCGGCGACCTGTCAAAACAAAGGCGCTTAGTATCCGATCGGGGTGATTAACCAGCTGGTGATATAGACATTGCGGATCTGTCCCTTCGGGAGAACTCTGTTCACGGTGCGCTTAAGGTCGTCTCGCAATGTGACTGAGTGGCCAGGAGCCCGCAAATCTTGCATCGGGTAGCTGTGAAGCATCTCCATGATGTACCGGTCGATGATTTCATGTCGATCCCTCACCACGGTGCCGGTTGACGGACGATCGATCTCCACTGCGAGGTTCGCTTGAACATAGTAGAACCGCTCGCCGTCGTCCACAGGCGCGATGATGGGCGGCAGGTTGATCACGAGCCCCGCCGATTTCTGCTGTGGTTCGACCGGCGAGTCTTTGATGGAGAACGTGCGCGGCAAAAGATCCGAGTAAGAGATGCCTCCCAAGTAACCCACCAGGAGCAGTATGCTGGAGATAATGAGGAACAGCGCGATGCCGAGGCGTAATGTCATGGTCCCCGAAATGAACGGTGGATGAAGCGGATTCACGAAGGCGCTATGGCGTGAATGGTCGTTCGACCCTGCCGACGTTCTGGACAATGGTACCACTTATTTCCTATATGTCTGTACGTAGTCGAGCGTGGTCTCTCGCTGGGAAAATTCCTAGGGCACATGCATCACAGAAGGAGATAATTCCCTCTTTGTAAGAAAATTCCCGCCGCCAAAAACAATAAGATTACCGGTTATGTCAGCGCTGTCTTACGTCAAGGAACGAACTGGCAGAAGTGTGCGGGTGAGCAAAACACGGGTTGTGCTGGTGCGTGCGAAGGAGTACGTGGGCTGGCGGGTGATGAGATGCTGTACAGCGTAGGGATTTTTCTCGGTGCCCTTGCAACGGCTATGCAGGTGGATGCGTCGTGTTGGTGACAGATTCGTTCCTGCACCGTTCTGCGCAACGAACCTCCCGGCCCGTGAGCCATAGGCGGTTTCTTGCAAACCAGGCATAAGCCGTGATCGCAACCTGATCGATGAAGGGTAGTCGGCTCATTCGAGCGAGAGCTCCCAGGCCCACAGCCTGCCAGATGGCACGGAATACATCGACGCCCGTAATGACGCCTCCATCGTCCCATCGTGCATGAATGACAGCGCTGAGCTCTGGTACAGGAATTCCGATGTTGGCGACATCAGAGTCGGGAGAGGAGAAGTCGCATAAGCGCAACCGATGTTTTCGGTCGAGTCGCTTCAGGAAGGCCATCTCGCGGGAGCACAGAGGGCAGGCTCCGTCATACATCACGGTAAGCGGATACCGAATCATCTGAGGGGCTCCCTCCGTCATCGGGGAATCGGAAATCGTCGGCTGAATCGCTCCAACGCCTCATCCAATTCGCTGAAGGTTTCCAGGAGATCAATGTCTGATTCTGCGAAGTACTGACGCATAGCCAGCGCTCCACGGCCGCCGGCCATCACCGTGGAGACGGGTTTCAATTCACCCGAGAGGGCGTGAATCAGTTCCACTGCCTGGTCCTCGGGAAGAGCACGCGGGAAAGACAGGATGGTGATGTCCGGCTCCACGTTTCGGCAGAGATTCGTGAGCGCGGCAACAGGGACATTGGCTCCGAGATAGTAGACGCGACAGCCGCGCACGCGGCATCGATAAGCCACTGCCAATGCCGCAATGTCGTGTTCCTCGCCGGGAGGGCAGGCCACGACCACTTTGACGCCGAATTCGGCTACGGGCAGCTGATTCATGGCGGAGAATATCTTCTGCTGAATCTGCTTCGTCACGTAATGCTCGATGGCAATGTTCACATGACCATCATGCCAGAGCTGCCCTACGTGCTCCTGAAGCGGCAGTAAGATGCCATGGAGCGCTTCATCAAACGGAACCACCGCGACGGCACCGTTCAATCTTTTTTCAAACGTGATGCGGTCGAAGGGGTCCAGTGCCGCCAGCAACTCCCGCAAGAGCCTGCTGAACGTATTGTCCACGATGGTGGCGCGCGGTGCCGTCGCTCGCATCCGGACCAGCAATTCCTCCCGCCCTACTCTGGCCAGGTCACCGATCGACGCGCCCGCATCCAACTGCTCTTTCAGGTAGCGCAGCAGCGCGACGTCTTCATCGGAATAATTGCGATAACGATTGGCTCCTCGCATGGGTTTGAGGAGCCCAAATCGGCGCTCCCAGACCCGGATTACATCCCGACTTAGGCCAGTCAGCTTCGCAACCCTATGAATTCTGTGAAGATTCATGGCTAGATCGAAGTATAGATCCAATGTCTAATGTTTGTCAAATATTATATAGAATAACTATTGACACATTGGACTAAAAGCGCTATACATTAGACATACTCGTTACAAACATTGAACAAGAGATATGTGGAGGTGATCATGACGACCAGGGGGACAGTGAAAGAAACGCCGGGCTTGGATCAGCAGAGCGAGTTCCCGACCTTGATCCCGAGTTCCATGTGTGTCCGATGCGGCGGCCTGATGGTGGGCGAGTTTTGCATCGACCTGCTCAACAGCAACGGTGAGCTGGACTGTCCCGTTGCCCGCTGTGTGCAATGCGGCGATGTCGTCGATGCCATTATTCAACGAAATCGACGGCTCCTCGCGGCACACAAGCCCCCGTCCAGGGCTGCACTCCTGAAGCACGCTCTGTCGCCATCCGGGACACGAGGCCTTTAGCGGATGTCGCATAAAGCTCCATTCAGTCTCGGTCGCCGGAAGGGGGGGAGGACCGGATGTTGATAAGTAAGGTGAAGCGTTCAAGGCATCTCATCTTTGAGAGAGTTGGTCTATGGCTTGCTGTACAGGTAGTCGCCTCACCGCCCGGGAGCGCAAGGCGATCCCGGAATGATCAGCAAGGCGCTCTAGTGCTCTAACCAAGGAGGTTTCTCATGCGGAGTCACACGGTTCTTCAGGTCGGATTGGGAATCATGCTGGCAGCAGGCGCAGTGCCCGTTGCCGGTGCGACGGACGTGTCAGGTGACAACAAGGACATGGTGCACATTCCCAAAGGCGAGTTCACCATGGGGAGCAACGAACATTCAGATGAGGCGAAACACCAGGTCGTACTCGACGCCTACCTGATCGATAAGTTCGAAGCCTCAAATGCGCGGTACAAGGAGTTCATGAAGGCGACCGGGCATCCCGCACCGGCCTACTGGGATGATCCCCGTCTGAGCAAGCCTGAGCAGCCGGTGGTGGGAGTCAGCTGGACGGATGCCAGTGCGTTTTGCAAGTGGGAAGGCAAACGCTTGCCCACCGAAGCGGAATGGGAAAAAGCGGCGAAGGGGCCGGAGGGGGATAACCATTATCCCTGGGGGCATCACCTCGATCCGAAGAAAGCCAACTACGGACAAAACGTAGGCCGTACGATGCCGGTCGATTCTTATCCTGAGGGCGTGAGTGGATACGGGCTCTACAACATGGCCGGGAACGTCTTTGAATGGGTGGAAGACTGGTATGACCCCAAATACTACAAGGCTAGCAACGCGCTGAACCCCAAGGGAGCGGACAAAGGCTACAACTTTGCCAATCAAGGCCCGGTGAGGGTCCTGCGCGGCGGCTCATGGCTGGCTCCTGAAACGTCATTGCATACCAGCCACCGATTCTGGAATCAGCCGGAGAACAACTCCTACGGCGTCGGGCTTGGCTTCCGTTGCGCGAAATCGGCCCAAACCGTTTCAGATGAAGCCGTGCAGGCGGGACGCGATGCGTTCATCCAGGCGCTCGTGAGCATGGGAGCGGAGAAGAATGCCGATGCGATGGCCTCCATCGAGAAGGCGTTGGCCGCAGATCCCAACAATAAAGAATATCAAGCCACCCGGAGTCTCATCCAAAAGAGCATGAAGAAGTAGCTCGCAACCGAGGAGGGGGGGGCGGTGAGACCGCCTCCCTACCAGAGCCCTCACGGGCAGGAGGTCTGGAATGAATAGGATAGGGAACATATTCAGGGCGGGCCTGTTGGTGGGGGTCACCATGCTCACTGCGACAGTCCATGCGGACGACTCGCTGATTCCAAAAGACATGGTGTATGTGGGACAGGGACCGTCGGTGATGGGATTGGACAAAGACGAAGCGGCAGCCTCGAGCCGCCGCCTCACTGCGTACGACAAACGGATGAAGACAGCCTGGTCCGCGGAGGCGTTTCACGACGAGGGGCCGGCCCACATGGTGTTCCTGGATTCGTTCCTCATCGACAAATACGAAGTGTCGAACAAGGAGTACGGCGACTTCATCAAGACGACAGGCCATCCTGCTCCGGCCTATTGGGACGATCCGCGCCTGAACAAGCCGCAGCAGCCGGTCGTGGGTGTCAATTGGATCGATGCCAAAACGTACTGCGAGTACCGCGGGAAGCGATTACCGACGGAGGCAGAGTGGGAAAAAGCGGCCCGTGGCCCACACGGGAATCTCTATCCCTGGGGCAACGATTTCGATTCGAATAAGGCGAACTACGATCGGCACCATCACGCGACCTTGCCAGTGGACGCTCATCCGGAGGGAGCTAGCTACTACGGTGTCTACAACATGGCGGGCAATGTCTTCGAGTGGGTGGCCGACTGGTATGACCCGCACTATTACGGCAGGTTACAGACCATGGTGAATCCAACCGGTCCTGAGAAGGCCGTGTGGCTCGGGGGCACCGGCACCTATGTGGACCGCCTGACGGTCGGCGAAAAGCGGGTGATTCGGGGCGGCTCCTGGATAGCGCCGGAAGGTACGATACGCTCGACGCACCGGTTCTGGAACCATCCGTTGAATAACAGCTATGGCGTCGGACTCGGATTTCGATGCGCCAAGGCATCTCCACCTGACCTGGAGCAACGCATCAGGGATAGCTACATTGCCGCCCTGGTCGAAATGGGTCGTGAACGATTCGCCGACGCCCAACAGGCGATCGCCCGTGGGCTGGCCATGGATCCGGTCAACGTCGAACTGTTGGAACTGAAACCCCTCATCGACCAATCGATGAAACGACCCTCACGATGACGGAGGCCGGTCGCATCCCCACGGTTTCTATGACGGAGGTAGAGGCATGAGGTACATGACAGTAGTCACAGTGGCAGGTGGGTTGGCGGCGCTGCTGTCCGCGACGGATGTCCAGGCCGGTCCGATCGATGCCGTGCGTCACACTCATCCGGAGAAGGTGCAACTGGTGCATGAGGCGGAACATAGCGTTGACCATGCCTGGGAGGTCTATCATCGCGCGGCCCTGGGAGGCACCGTAGCGTCGCCGGATCTGCAGGCCCAAATCGAACACCACCTGCATGAAGCCAGAACTCTCGTTACCCAGGCGCAAGAGGCCGCTGAGCAGGGAGACACCCGCCAAGTGGAGCGCCTCGTCGGTGAAATTAAGCTTCATACGGCCCAGGCCATAGCGGGGAGCAAGGAGCAGAAGAAATGACACAAGGTCCTAAGAGAAGAAGAGCCGGATGGAGACGTATCGGGCTGTTCGTGACGGCAGCTTGTGCCGTCGCCCTGACACCTGTGCTCGCTGCGCCGTCCCTCAAAGAACTTGACCCGGTTCCCATGGTGACCGTTCCGGCCGGATCGTTCTTGATGGGCAGTCAGAATCCGAATGGGCGGGCAGACGAATGGCCGCAACGAACCGTCTATGTCGATACGTTTGCCATCGATCAAGTGGAAGTCACCAATGAACGCTACATGACGTTTGTCGCCATGACAGGCCATCGCAGCCCGCCCAACCCCTATGGGACCGGTGTGCTGCTATCCGCCAAGGGAATCGAGCAGCTGCCGGTGGTGCAGGTTACGTGGTACGACGCCAAGGCGTATTGCGCGTGGGCCAAGAAACGGTTGCCAACGGAAGCTGAGTGGGAGAAGGCGGCGCGTGGTACCGATGGCCGGACCTTTCCCTGGGGAGACGACGTGCCGACCCCCAAGCGAGCGAATTTTGACCGGGAGTGGGTCGAGGACAAGACACTGCACCAGGTCGGCTCGCTGCCCGGAGGCGATTCTCCCTACGGGATTAAGGACATGTCTGGCAACGCTCGAGAGTGGGTGCAGGATTGGTACGATCCTGACTATTACGCGAATGGGGCGGACAGGAATCCCCAGGGACCTGAGAAGGGAATTGTCCGCGTGATTCGTGGAGGGTCCTGGCACAGCCCCCTCTCGGATATCACGGCGACCGCACGGGGGCGAGGCGGGTTCGCCTTGCAGACACACGGCACCGGCTTCCGATGTGTACGGGGTGGTGAGGGTCCAGCAAACTCCGAGTCAGCGGTGAAGTGAGTGGTGGATGCATCAGTCTTCGAATAACGTAAGGCGTTGGTTGTGTCCTGGTGAGGTACCGCGCCTCCGCACGCGGCCTCCCGCTGAGAGGGATGGGTCCTTCCTTGGGAGGGCCTGTCCCCTCGGTGAAACATGTGACGGCACCGGATGATCGATACGCGCTACGGCGCAGCGACAAGGAGGCTTCAATGTTCCAGATGATTCTCTACGGCATTGCGCTCATGAGCTTGAGCATTGGAGTGATGCATGTCCGACAGAGCCGCGCAACCTATGTGCTTGTACAGCAACCCGGATCAGGGAGGCACCGTGCTTGATAACAGCCCCGGGCTTATCGGAACTGTCTGCACTCGAATTCAGGGGGCCGGGATAAGTTTGTGGTCGTCCTTATTTCTCGCAGTCGGGGGTTCCAATGGACTCACATGGGACACCGGAAACGTCTCCTTCCTCCGCTCCGCAGGCCGGCACCTGCGCCCGATGCGGAGGGTTGCTGCTGACGCAGCACTATATGGATTTGCTTGATGACACCGGTCAGATCGATATCACCGCCTGGCATTGTACGATATGCGGCGAGGTTGTTGATTCGGTGATTTTGAAAAACCGACACAGCCCGCCGCCCAATTTGCTCTACGGCACGAAGGCGCGAAAGTTCAGTCAGCGGATGACGGTTGCTTCTGACAAGAGAGACATGATCGATGCATCAGATGAGGCAACGGTCGCTGAAGATCAAGAGGATCCGTCCGATGAGTTGGATGGCAAGTGATTGCTGGATCAGACCATTCCCCTAGCGGAGGGATGACAGATGAAAATCATCGTGACCGGTGGAACAGGCTTCATCGGTCGTGCGTTGATCAATGAGTTGGCCGGGCAGCGGCATGAGGTGGTCGTCTTCAGCCGCAAGGCCGACCACCCGCCTCACTTCCCGGGCCGATTGGTGGAATGGGATGCTCGTTCCGCAGGGCCCTGGCAGACCGAGGTAGCGTCCGCGGACGCAGTGGTCAACCTGGCCGGCGCCCCGATTGCCGAAAGACGATGGACGGACGCCCGCAAGCGGCTGCTGGTGGAGAGCCGGATTTTGTCGACCCGGCTTCTGGTGGAGGCATTTGCCGTCCGGTCTGCTCCCCTTCCGCTGCTGATCAGCGCATCGGGGATCGGATACTACGGCCCGAGCGATGATCGGCTTCTGAATGAGGCTTCGTCGCTCGGCCAGGGTTTTCTCGCCGAGCTTTCTGCCGCCTGGGAAGCGGAGGCGTTGCGGGCCGGCCAGTTCGGTACGCGTGTGGTGCTCCTACGAACCGGGATGGTTTTGGAGCGGGATGGCGGGGCATTGCCAAAAATGATGTTGCCCTTTCGCTTATTTGCGGGAGGGCCGGTACTGCCAGGGACGCAATGGGTGTCATGGATTCATCGAGCGGATCTCATCGGCTTGATTCAATGGGCCCTCGCCACGCCGACGATCTCCGGCCCCGTGAATGCCGTCGCGCCGGAGCCGGTGACCATGAACGCGTTCTGCGACGTCCTGGGGAAGGTACTTCATCGTCCATCGTGGCTCCCGGTTCCCGGTCTGGCGTTACGGCTGATGTTGGGGGAGTTGGGGACGTTGATGACGACCGGTCAACGTGTGGAACCGGCCAAGGCCCGAGCCGGCGGTTATAGTTTTCGATACCCGAGCGTGGAGTCGGCCTTGCGAGCAATCGTGACGAAGGAGAACCGGGGATGAGCCCGCTCTTTGAATCGGTCATGCAGTATCTACATGTATTGGCTGTGGCGATACTCGTCGGCAAGGTGGTGCTGTTGTCGTTTGTCGTTGCTCCGATTCTGGCGAAGCAATTGGCGCCGGAGCAGTTCGGGAACGTCGTGCGGCAATTGTTTCCCGCCTACTATCTCTGGGGGATGGGCGCAGCGGTTGGGGGTCTGGTGTCGGTGACCGCACTGGTGCTCATCCGCGGACTGAGTCCTGCCCTCTCGGCGGCCGGCGGCATCTGGCTGGTTATTTTGTTCGCAGAGTCCTATTGCCGGTCGCCTCTGACCCCCCAGAGCAATGCGATGAGGGACCAGTTGAAGGAGCAGGAAGGTCGGGGCTGCGTCGACCCGGTCTTGAAGGCGGCCTGGGAGCGCTTGCATCAACGGTCGTTGTATTTGAATTCGCTGGTGCTCTTCGGTGGGCTCTGGTTGGTGGGGCTGGCTTAATAACGGTGGTTGTGATGAAGGGAGAAGCACTATGCAAAGACAGACGTTGATGGCGACATGCGTCACCCTTGGGCTCTTGAGCCTCTGCCTGGGTGAGTGGCCTAATGAAACGAGCAGGGCATGGGCTGCGGAAGGACATGAGAAGGCGGGGGCTCCGGGAGGATCCTATGGGCTGGAGGTCGCCATTCCGGATGGCGTCATCGGGGTATCGTTACATGTCGGAGCAGAGCGAGTGGGTGAGACCGCAGTACTGTATATCGCACACGTGTTGCCGGAGGGTCCGGCGGAGAAGGCCGGACTCAAACAAGGTACTGAAATCACGACGGTGGACGGCGTGGCAGTGACCGGCAAGACGTATGAGCAGGTGGCCCTGATGGTCCGGGGCGAGCCGGGCACAGTGGTCACGTTGGGGATCAAAGCTGACAACGCCGTGCGGGATGTGGCGGTGACGAGGGTGGCCGGTCAGACGCTCTATAAAGGCCAAATGGGCTCACATGGCGGCCCCGCCAAATAGGTGACATGTGAAACAAGTGATGACCGTAATCGGGTGGTTCGTCATGCTCGTGGGAGCTTCTGTCATTGACGTCCATGCGCATCCCACGCCCGGATCGTCGTTATCGGTGGTCGAGAAAACAGGACTGTACCTGCTGGCAGGTGACTACCGCCGCGCACTGGAGAGTTGCGAGCAGGCGATACAGGAGCGCCCGTCGGTCGAGGCGTACGTTCGTCTAACGTATGTGTATCACGCCATCGATGCGTACCTTGAACAGTTGTCCAAGGACGAAAGTTGGATGGCGGTGGAGCAACTGTATCTGAATCTGGCTTACCGGCACACCGAGGATCTGGTCGATCCTCCAGGCGGTCTCGCGCGCATGGCGAAAGAAATGATTCAAACCAGTGTGCGCCAACAGTCGGATCTCAGCGCCGCGATGGCCGTGCGGTTGAACAAGGCGGCCTCCGATCGCCTCTGGCAGGAACAGACTCAGTGGCGTAATGCGCATCCCACGACCTGGTGGCAGGCGTTTCCCGATGTCTGGGTGCAGTGACGGGATGGGTGCCCGGGCGCCGCGTGTCCAGGAAAGGAGGGCGGAACATGATCCAGCGATCGACTCAGCGCGGCATCGATATTAAATTGTTCGGAGCGCTCTTTGTGTTGGTGGGATTACTCGATGTGCTCATCATTGAATGGTTCCCCGCCTATGCCCTCAAATTATTCGGCGTGACGATTACCGGTCCGATGGCCTATGTTGTGAAGTTGCATTCTCCGGCCGCGCATTTTTTGATCGGCTACGGGTTTTTGTTTTTGCGTCCATGGGCCTGGGGATTGGCGATGGCCTATGGCGGGTTCGGTCTCACCAGTGAACTCATGAATCAATGGCAATTCGGGTTCCATCAACTGCGCACAGGGTTTATGGCCACGACCGCCTTGTTCCTCTTCTATGTCGCCTGGAGACGGGTTCTGTTTGCTGATCCAGTTCCGCCCACGACGCGACTTGCTTCTCCGTCTCCCGAGGTTCACTCATGAAGGGTCTGGTCTGGTTTCGACGGGATTTGCGGCTTCATGACAACCCGGCCCTGTCGGCGGCCTGCAAGGAATGCAAAGAGATCGTCCCGCTCTTTGTGTTCGATGAACCGTTGCTGCTCGATCACCTATTCGGGTCTGCCTGCGTGGGATTCATGTTGGGCTGTCTGGAGGAATTGCGCCGCTCGTTGGCGGAGCAGAGTGTGACCCTTGTCTGGCGAATGGGTGAGCCCATTGACACGGTGCTGCGCACGGCACAGGAATGCGCCGTCGATGCCGTCTATTGGAATCGTGACTATGAACCGTCTGCAGTAGTACGTGATCGGACGGTTCAACAGCGGCTGGCCCAGCAGGGGCGCCTGGTGAGGACCTTCAAAGACCATGTGGTGTTTGAAGCCGAAGAAGTGCGAGGTTTAACCGGCGACCCTTTTCAACGGTACAGTGCGTATCGCGATCGTTGGTGGACCCAATGGAGGTCTGCCGCGCCGCCGCTGCTTCCGGTCCCTTCATTCCCCTCGCCGTCTCCTGCAATGAAGGTGTCGGCTTGGCCCACTGCCCAGGAGTTGGGGTACGAATCGGTGCCGATGTGGATCGAGCCGGGTGAACAGGCGGCACGGGCCCGGTTGCACTGGTTCTTGAAAGGGCCGGTCCATAGTTATGTCAGCGGTAGAAATCTTCCCGCCCAAGACGGCACCTCCAAACTTTCTCCCCATTTACGTTTCGGCACGATTTCGGCGCGCACGGTGGTGCATGCGGCACTACACACCCTCTCGAAGGGTGGTCAGGTGTCCCGCCCCGATGTGTTCACCTGGATGGACGAAGTGGTCTGGCGTGAATTTTTTCAGCAAGTGCTGATGGCATTTCCACATGTGGCCGAGGGCCCCTTCAAGAGCAAGCCGGGGCTTCCCGCCCCGCGTCCTGCTGGACCGGAGCGCGATCGGTTATTTGCGGCCTGGTGTGAGGGCCGTACCGGGTATCCGATTGTGGATGCCGGCATGCGCCAATTGAATCAGACGGGGTGGATGCATAATCGTGTGCGCATGGTGGTGGCCTCATTTCTGGTGAAGGACCTTCGAATCGACTGGCAGAGCGGCGAGCGGTATTTCATGCAGCATCTCGTGGATGGAGATCTGGCAGCCAACAACGGAAACTGGCAGTGGTGCGCCTCCACGGGAACGGATGCGATGCAGGGGTATCGAATTTTCAACCCGACCCTGCAAAGTGAAAGATTCGACCCTGAAGGGGACTATCTGCGATGCTACGTGCCGGAGTTGAGCTCCGTGGCGAAAAAGTGGATTCATGAGCCGCAGCTCATGCCCAAGGAGGAACAGATCCGTGTCGGATGCCGCATCGGCTTGGACTATCCGGAACCGATTGTGAATCATCGACTAGCTCGTCAGGAGTATTTGGATCTCGGGAAACAGAAGGTGTCGACGTGACGACCTCGCCGCTCCGTCTTGGCATCAGCCGTTGTTTGCTTGGCGAGGAAGTTCGTTTCGATGGCGGCCACAAACGAGACGCGTTCTTGACTGATGTGTTGGGGCGCTATGTGGAATGGGTGCCGGTGTGTCCGGAGGTCGAGGCCGGACTGGGCACTCCGAGGGAAGCCATGCGGCTGGTCGGCAATCCGGAACATCCTCGGTTGGTGACGATCAAGAGCGGAAAGGACCACACCCAGGCCTTGGAAGCGATGAGTACGAATCGGCTTCGTGAGCTCGACGGGTTGGACCTGTCCGGTTTTGTCTTCAAGAAAGACTCGCCGAGTTGTGGTGTGGAACGGGTGCGTACGTATAACGAACATGGGATGCCGGGGCGGAAAGGGATCGGACTATTTGCGCGAGCCTATGTCGAGCGGTTTCCCTTGATTCCGGTCGAGGAGGAAGGGAGGCTGTGCGATCCACTGTTACGCGAAAATTTTATTGAGCGGGTGTTCTGCTACCGGCGTTGGCAGGACCTGCTCGAAAGCGCAGTCACCAGGCATGCCGTGGTTCAATTCCACACGGCCCACAAGTATCTGCTGCTCGCCCATAGTGCCCAACACTATCAACGGCTCGGGCGTTTGGTGGCGCAAGCAAACGAGTATCGCCCCAAGGACCTCGTGCTTCGTTACGGAGAACTCTTCATGCAGGCGTTGGTCGTGAGGGCGACGGTGCGGAAACATGTGAATGTGCTCCAGCACATCCTGGGGTATTTCAAGGAGCGGCTTGATGAGGCGGAGAAAGCCGAGCTGGCGGACGTGATCGCGGACTATCATCAGGGGCTCACGCCGTTGATCGTCCCGCTCACCTTGATTAAGCACTATGTACGGCTCTTCGATGTCGAGTATATCCGCGAGCAGGTCTACCTTAATCCGCATCCGAAGGAGCTGATGCTTCGGAATCACGTGTAGAAAGGACGTTATGCCGCACGTTGTCGTGGAGGGGGGCGGTGACCTTCATGCGCTCTATCAGAATTTCACCCCTATTCTTCAGCGGGCTGAACAGGAGATCCTCAAGGTTCAGGAGTTCTATCTGGCCAAGAGCGGCAGGGAGGCGCTGCTCGACACGGTTGTGATCGAGGAGGGGGTGGCACGGAGCTTTTTTATTCAGTTGAAACAGCACGAGGCCACGATTACCGTCCGACTGCTGCCCGCAACGGATCCTGAAAAAACTCCGGCGGTAAAGAAGGCGATGGCGCTCGTGGCGGGATTCATTCGAACCGTCTGTCCGGCGAGTCGGTACGGAAAGACCAATCTGCAGGAATTCTTAGAAGTCAGCGGTGGGAAGTAAGCGGTGATCGATGAGACATTCAAGGGGAGGATCGAGGAGATGGCAACAGTGCGGAAAGGTGTGATTTTAGTGGGACACGGCGGGATTCCACGGGGTTGTCCTCAAGACATGGTCACGAAACTGAAACGGCTTGAAGCGCAACGGCGCGCGGCGAAGCAACCGGCCTCGGCTGAAGAGATGGAGTTGGACGCCAGGATTCGCCAATGGCCGAGAAATGCGGAGACGGATCCCTATCAGGCAGGGCTTGAAGCGGTGGCGGCGCAGTTACGCGCGAGTCTGGGAGACGTGTTATTTGCAGTGGCCTATAACGAATTTTGCGCACCCACACTGGAAGAGTCGGTCGAGCAACTCGTCAAGCAGGGAGCAACTCACATTACGGTGGCGACGACGATGTTCACGCCGGGCGGTTCGCATTCGGAAGTCGAGATTCCTGAAATCCTCGAGCATCTTCGACCGCAGTATCCCGGGGTCGAGTTGCGTTATGCCTGGCCGTTTGATTTGAGCCTGGTTGCGAACACGTTAGCCCAACAGGTGCAGCGCTATATGTGACAACGTCCCGCGGCTGCCACCCGCGTGGAGCCTGGTTCTCGGTTCAAGGAAAGACGAAGCCCATGCAGCATCTCACCCAGTTTGCCTTGACGCTGGCGGAACAGGGACTCTGTCCGGACATGGCGATCCGACGCGGGATTCGGTACTTGCTCACGCAGCGCCTCCGGGAAATCGGCTCAAATGATGCTCGAACCGCTGCATTGAAGGAAACGCACTTCATCGAGCAGATGCGCTGTGCTCCCATCGCAGTGGTTCCGGAGAAGGCCAATGATCAACATTACGAAGTCCCGGTCGAGTTCTTCCGGCAGGTCCTCGGGCCTCACCTGAAATACAGTGGCGCGTTCTGGCCAGCCGACGTGACAACCTTAGCCCAGGCCGAAGCTGCCGGTCTGCGTGAATCTTGCCTGCATGCGGGCCTGATGGACGGGCAGACGGTTCTGGAACTTGGATGCGGCTGGGGATCCCTGACGTTGTGGATGGCTGAGCACTACCCCAACAGCCGTATCACGGCGGTCTCCAATTCCCGCTCGCAGCGCGCTTATATCGAGGCCCATGCCAGAAAACGAGGACTACAGAACCAGATTCGGGTGGTGACCTGCGACATGAACGCGTTCGAAATCGATCCCGAGCGATTCGATCGGGTGGTGTCGGTAGAAATGTTCGAACATATGCGGAACTGGCCTGCCCTATTTGCGCGCGTACGTCGGTGGCTCAGACCGGGTGGGCGGTTCTTCATGCACGTGTTCGTGCATCGCGCCACTTCTTACCTGTTCGAAGACCGGGGCCCCGCTGACTGGATGAGTCGGCATTTTTTCACGGGCGGGATGATGCCCAGCGATAGCCTGCCCCTGGCCTGTCAGGACCATCTCGCCTGTGTTGCCCGCTGGAGATGGGACGGCACGCACTATGAGAAGACGGCCAATGCCTGGTTGGCCAATATGGATGCCGCCCGCGAGACGCTCTGGCCCGTTATCGAGCAAGTCTATGGTGCGGCACAGGCGCGAGTCTGGTGGATGCGGTGGCGCCTATTTTTCATGGCCTGTGCTGAACTGTTCGGCTACGAAGAGGGCCGGCACTGGTGGGTCAGTCACTATCTCTTCGCAAAACCCGAGGCGGGTGCGTGATGAAGCTGAGCACCACAACGCTCGTGAGCAACTTTCTGCTCTTTCAGATCGGTTGGTTCGCGTGCGTATGGAGCGCCGCGGCGCATCAGCCCTGGATCGGTCTGCTGGTGACGATTGGGGTGGTAGTCGTCCATGTTCTTCGTGCTCCCATGCCGCAAGCGGAGTTCAAACTGGTCGCACTGGCACTCGCCACAGGCCTCGTCTTCGATAGCTTCCTGGTGTGGCAGGGCTGGCTTCAGTATTTCTCGGGCATGGTGCTGCCAAACATCGCCCCCTATTGGATCGTGGCGTTGTGGGGACTCTTCGCAACCCTTTTGAATGTGTCGTTGCGTTGGATGAGAGGGCGCTGGGTTATGGCGGCCCTATTTGGAGCCGCAGGGGGCCCTGCGGCCTATTTGGGAGGCCTCCGTCTTGGGGCGCTCGAGTTCGGCAATATGCATGCGGGGCTGGTGGCACTGGCTATCGGCTGGGCGGTGCTGACGCCGCTGCTTCTCGCGTTGTCTGCTCGCTTTGATGGCTATGCTGGGCCCGCGTGAGAGGAAGGCGCGATGAGTCTGTGGCTCTATGTCATGGGGCTGATCTCGATGCTGAGCCTGGCGACCCTGGCATGGCTCGTCAGCATCCTCAAGCGCGATGTGAGCATCGTGGATGGCGTATGGGCCATGATGTTCCTCGCCGCTGCAATGGTATACGCAATTGGTGCCGAGCCCTATACGGGACGGACGACTCTTATCCTCGCACTGGTCTTGCTCTGGGCCCTGCGCCTGTCCGGTCATATCATCCACCGCAACTGGGGCGAACCTGAGGACCGGCGCTATCGGGAGATCCGCCGGAAATATGAACCTCGTTTCGCACTCAAGAGCCTGGGCATCATCTTCTGGTTTCAGGCGGGACTGGCATGGATCGTTTCGATGCCTCTATGGCCGGCTCTCACCGTACCGGTCGAGGCGGGGACATTGGATGTACTGGCGGTGACCGTATGGATCATCGGCATGGTTTTCGAAGGCATTGGGGATTGGCAGCTGTCACGATTCAAGGCGGATCCGGAGAACCACGGCAAGGTGATGGACCGCGGATTGTGGCGCTACACGCGTCATCCCAACTATTTCGGGGAGTGTGTGATCTGGTGGGGCTTCTATTTATTTGCGGTGCCCGCCGGGGCCTGGTGGACTGTCGGGGGGCCGCTTCTCCTCACCTACATGCTTTTGAAATTCTCGGGCGTGACGCTGGTGGAGCAGACCATCGTGGAGCGGCGACCTGCGTATCGAGGGTATATCGACCGCACCAATGCCTTCATTCCCGGTCCTCCGAAACAGGTTGGGCGGGCTTCCGTTTCAGGAAAAGAGGCGCGATGAGTAGGGGATGTCTTGTGACGAGCGGATGTCGTATGGCGCTGGCGATCCTTGTGCTCCTGCTGTGCCTCGCGAGCCTTTCCCGGCCGGCGTGGAGCGCCACCTCGCAGACCTACGACTTCAAGGTCTTCCTCGGCAATGATGAGATCGGCCGCCAGCGCTTTGATGTGTCTTCGCAAGGCGAGCGGACCCAGGTCCGCGTAGACGCGCAGTTCAAGGTCAGGTTCCTGTACATCACCGTCTACACGTACCGACATACCAATGTCGAAACCTGGGAGGGTGCATGCCTGCGAGAGATTCGCGCGGAGACGGATGATAACGGCGATTCCTTTTTCGTGAACGGAATCTTACGGAACGGGCGATTGCAGGTGGAGACACAGGCCGGGGATTGGAGCAGCGATGGTTGCATTAAGACCTTTGCCTACTGGAACGCTGAATGGATCACAGGCGAGCGATTGCTGAATTCGCAGACCGGCGAACTGCAGCAGGTGTCTACTCGCGTGGTGGGTGAAGAAACGATCCCCGTGCTGGGAGTCCCGACGCGAACCACGCACCGCCGAATCGTCACGGACAAGTTCGTCGTCGATCTCTGGTACACCTTGAACGGCAGATGGGTAGCGCTGCAATCCACGACGAAGAAGGGCGATACCCTTCGCTATAGGCTCCAGTGAGGGAACTATGTCTTCTGTGAGGCCATCATTCTGTGCGCCCCTTCTGTTCCTCTTGCTTGCAGCCTGCAGCAGTCCTCCACCCATTCACAGCGCGAAGGGCGTCGATTTGGAGCGGTTCATGGGGGACTGGTACGTCATTGCCAATATTCCCACCTTTATCGAGACGGATGCCTACAACGCCATGGAGTCCTATCGCTTGGACCGGGACGGGACCGTGGCCACCACCTTTAATTTCCGCGCGGGCGGCTTTGAGGGGGAGCGCAAGACCTATCATCCGACCGGCTATATCATCGACAAGCAGTCGAATGCCGTCTGGGGTATGCAATTCATCTGGCCCATCAAAGCCGACTACCGGATTCTTTACGTGGACGAGGCCTATGAGCAGACCATCATCGGCCGGATCCAGCGCGATTACGTCTGGCTGATGGCGCGAACCCCGCAGGTGTCTGAGGCCGACTATCAGCGGTTTCTGCAGTTCATCGCTACGGAAGGCTACGATATCTCCAAAGTCCTGAGGGTGCCACAACGGTGGAACTAATATGAGGGGTTCTTGTCTGCATCCACCGGGGCGGGCCGAATCAATGAGGCGCTGAACGAAGGGCTCTTAGAGCGGGAGGCTAGCCGCTTGGTCAAGGAATCCATCCGCTGAGTTCGTGCGTAGAAGGGTGACAGGAGAGGAGGGTTTCGGGTGCTAGACATCCATCTGTGCGCGAAGATGGTGATGCAACCATGAAGCTGGCCATCGTGGGAACCGGAATTGCGGGCATGACGGCATCTCACCTGCTGCATCGGGATCATGATCTCACCATCTTCGAAGCCGGTGCCTATATCGGCGGCCATACTAACACGGTTGAAGTGGAATGGCAGGGAAGGTCCTATGCGGTCGATACAGGATTCATCGTATTCAATGACTGGACCTATCCGTACTTCATCGCCCTGCTTGATCGCCTGGGGGTTGCATCACAGCCGAGCGACATGAGTTTTAGTGTCCGTTGCGAACAGACTGGGTTGGAGTACAACGGCACCTCGTTGAACAGCCTGTTCGCCCAGCGGCGGAATCTGCTGCGGCCGTCGTTCTATCGCATGATCCGCGACATCCTCCGCTTCAACCGGGACTCACTCGAACTCCTGGATGAGCCTGGTCCCGGCCCCTCTCTGGGGACCTATTTGGAGCAGAACCGCTACTCCCAACCCTTTATCCGGAACTATATCGTTCCCATGGGAGGGGCCATCTGGTCGGCTGGTCACGCCACCATGTGGGAGTTTCCGGCACGGTATCTCGTCCAGTTTTTTAAGAACCACGGCATGTTGTCGGTCGATGCACGGCCTACCTGGCGCGTCATCACCGGTGGATCGCAACGCTATGTTGAACAGCTGGTGCGTCCCTTCCGCGATCGCATCCGGCTCGAATCTCCGGTGGAATCGATCAGCCGCTACCCGGATCGAGTCGAAGTGCGGGGGCGCGACCATCGCGGAGCCTATCAGACGGAACGTTTCGACGGAGTGGTCCTCGCCTGCCATAGCGACCAGGCGCTGGCGTTGCTGGCGGATCCGTCCCCCTTGGAGAAGGAGATTCTCGGCGCAATCCGGTATCAACCGAACGAGGCAGTCCTGCATACGGATCGGTCGCTCCTGCCGAGGCGTCGCCTCGCCTGGGCCGCCTGGAACTATCACCTGTTACCCACGCAGCCGGATCGCGCCTTGGTGACGTATCACATGAATCAGCTTCAGGGACTGGCGGCACCCTGCGAGTTCTGCGTCACGCTGAACCATACGGACGCAATCAATCCCGCGACGATCCTCAAACGCATGACCTATCACCATCCTCTATACACCTCTGAGGCGATTGCCGCGCAGCAGCGGCATGGGGAGATCAACGGGAGCACCCGTACCTATTACTGCGGGGCCTATTGGGGGTTCGGGTTTCACGAAGACGGCGTCAAGAGCGCCATGGCGGCCTGCCGCGCGCTGGGGAGGGGTTAGGGCATGAAGAGCTGCGTCTACGAGGGGACGGTGAGGCACCGCCGCAGCGCGCCAGTCCATCATGCGTTCCAGTATTCGATCTTCATGATGTACCTGGATCTGGCCGAATTGCCGGTCCTGTTCCACAAGCGATGGCTCTGGTCCGCCCGGAGACCCAATGTGGCCTGGTTCAGTCAGGACGACCACCTGGGAGATCCGCAGGTCCCGTTGGACCACAACGTGCGCGACCTCGTCGAGGCGAAGACCGGTCACCGCCCGGCCGGTCCAATCCGCCTGCTGACGCATTTGCGTTACTTCGGGTATGGCTTCAATCCGGTCAGCTTCTATTTCTGTTTCGACTCTACCGACAGCCTGGTTGAAACCATCGTGGCCGAAGTCACGAACACGCCCTGGGGTGAACAACATTGTTATGTCCTGGGAAAGTCGCTGGACGAGGGCATCGGCCGCCGCCACCGCTATCGATTCGGCAAGCAGTTCCATGTCTCACCGTTCATGGGCATGAATGTGGATTACGATTGGCGGTTCAGCACCCCCGGCGGGAGATTGGCGGTGCATATGGAGAATCTGCGTGGAGGGGAACGCTTCTTCGATGCCACAATGGTCATGCGCCGAGAGGAGATCACCGGGGCTTCACTCGCACGCGTCCTGGTGCGGTATCCCCTGATGACCATGCGGGTCATCGGAGCCATTCACTGGCAAGCGTTGCGTTTGTGGCTGAAACGGTGTCCGTTTATTCCCCATCCCAGAACGCCCAGGCACTCCGTTGATGCAAGGAGGATATCCGGATGAATGACCTCGTGCCGACCGAATGCTCTCCCAGGCTGGACCGGAGTCCATTAAACGCCGGGACGTCCGAGGCGTCCCCGGGTCTGCTGGTCGCGATCGCCCGACGTCTGGTGTTCGCCCGGCTGCACCGGATCACCCACGGAACCATGACCGTGATAGAAGGTGGGAGGAATACGGTGTTCGGTGACCCTTCGTCATCATCCGTACTCCGGCCGACGGTTACCATCCGGGATTCAGGCTGTTATCTGGACATCGTATGGAGCGGGACGGTCGGCGCGGGGGAGAGTTATGCGCGTGGAGCTTGGCAATGCGATGATCTCACGGGACTCATCCGGTTGTTTGTTCTGAACCGCCGCCTTGTCGACGGCATGGAAGGGGGACTCGCGCGCCTTTCCGCTCCGCTACTCAAAGCCGCTCACCGGCTGCACCGGAATACCAAAACAGGGAGCCGTCAGAACATCGCCGCTCATTATGATCTCAGCAACGAGTTCTTCTCTCTGATGCTGGATCGGACCATGATGTACTCCTGTGCCTATTTCCAGCGGCCCGATAGCACGCTGGATGAGGCATCGCGCTCCAAGATCGACTTGATTTGCCGCAAGCTTCACCTTGCCAAGGACGACCACCTGGTTGAAATCGGCTCAGGGTGGGGTGGTTTGGCCTGCTATGCTGCGGAAACCTACGGCTGCCGGGTGACCACGGCGACGATTTCCCGCGCGCAGTATGAGATGGCTGTGCGCCGGGTCCAAGAGGCCGGTTTGTCGGATCGGGTGAGGGTGCTGCTCACGGACTATCGGGACTTGCCCGCCCTCGGGACGAAGTTCGACAAATTGGTGTCGGTCGAGATGATCGAGGCCGTGGGGCATGAATATTACAGGACCTTCTTCGAGGTCTGCAGTCGATTGCTCAAGCCTGACGGACTGATGCTGGTCCAAACGATCACCATCGACGAGCGGTATTACGAACGGGCGAAACGGTCGGTCGATTTTATCCAGCGTTACATTTTCCCCGGCAGTTGCATTCCCTCGGTGAACAGCTTGTGTCAAGCTATGGCGAAGGCCTCGGATCTCAGTCTGCTGCATCTGCAGGATATTGGGGCGCACTATCCACCGACCTTGAGGGGTTGGCGAGATAACATCCGGCGAAATGTGACGCATGTGCGTCAGCTGGGGTTTCGTCCCGAGTTCCTGCGTCTCTGGGAGTTCTACCTGTCCTACTGCGAAGGCGGGTTTCTCGAACGGTCGATCTCCACCGCGCATCTGTTGTTTGCCAAATCGGGCTGGCGGCCGGATCTTCAAGCGGGATGAGACATCGCCTCG
Source organism: uncultured Nitrospira sp. (assembly GCA_964556305.1). GTDB lineage: Bacteria > Nitrospirota > Nitrospiria > Nitrospirales > Nitrospiraceae > Nitrospira_A. The sequence continues at coordinate 23,564 of CAZKVY010000047.1, forward strand.
CTCATGCAGTGGAGACCAGATCGTGGGCGAAATGACACCGCCGGAATGTCACGATTTTCATGCGGCTGTGGGTGGTTCTGCTGTCCCTTTTCAGATGGATGTCGCACGAGTAGGAGACGCAGGTGAGCTCATCGGAGCATCTGTAAATGCCTGATTTCATCTGAACGGCGACCCGTGTAGAATCAGCTCCCATTGTGGATGGGTCCGCCGAGCCGCGGTGGCTTTAGGAGGACGGGCTTTCAATGGAGCACCAGACCTATCATGCTGCAAGACGACCTTATCGCCGCGTTTCACAAGACTCAGTCGTTCAAGTGGGACCCGAAAGGCGGGTTCAAACTTGCCTCGGGGTTGCTTAGTCCGTTTTATGTCGATTGCCGGACCCTGATGGCGTTTCCCCACGCCCGCTATCTGGTGGCCAGGAAGGCCTGCGAGGTGATCAAGGATCTGCAGGTTGATTGTCTTGGAGGACTGGAGATCGGAGCGATCTCCATCGCCACCTCCATCTCGGATTATGCCTATTCGGCATCTCCCAGCCGTGAGTGGCGCACGTTTTTCGTGCGGAAGCAGGCCAAGGACCATGGGCTCGGTCGATTAGTTGAAGGTGTCGTGCGGACGGGAGATCGCGCCTTAATCGTCGATGATGTATTAACCTCCGGCGGATCTGTCGTAAAAGCCATTGTCGCGGCGCGTGAAGCCGGGCTGAACGTTACAGAGGCGCTCGTCATCGTCGATCGTAAAGAACAGGATGGCCGCGCCCGTGTGGAACAGACCGGGGTGAGAGTCATGAGTCTCCTCACGATTGATGATCTGATGAAAGGAGGTCCGATTCCTCTTTGACTATTTGCACTGGAACTGAATGCCCCAACGCCGCTCTTCCACAATGTCGTTCGATCCAGCGACAGGACTGGCCTGGCGTAGCCGGCCCTTCGTTTCCCCTTCTCGAACGATCGAATACCCGCCCTGGCATTTCTGTTCCATCAGGCGCACCGCTTCCTTTCGGAATGACGAAAGGAGGTTGCCTTGTTCGACTCGATAGGGATACACGACAACACCTCCGTCGGCACTGTCCTTCACGAGAAGGGCTCCCTCCCCGCAGCTTACAAGGAATAGGGATACAGCAAGGACCGTCCAGCTTGACCAACTTTTCATAGGGCTTTTATCATACAGCATGTGTCACAGACCTATTCCGGCTTGCGAAAAGGAGAGATGGCCATGAGATACGGTACTTCTATCATGTGCGCGGTCTTTCTGTGCGGTCTTCTACTCGATGGCGCTCCCTCGGCCGTTGCCTATCATTCCTATGTGCTGAGCGTGCAACAATTGCGGGCCGGCCTGGTGAAGGCGCCTTCGACGAGTGCCAAGGGTTTTGTCCTGGTCGATGTGCGTTCTCCAGAAGAGCATGCATCCGGCATGATTCCCGGCACGGATATGAACATCGACTTCCGTGACATGAAGACTCGTCACCGAGAGCTGGGGGCGAAATTGGATGATCATATCGTCGTCTACTGCCAGTCTGGTCATCGCAGTAATATTGCTGCGGAGACACTGGCGGATTTGGGCTATACGCATGTCTACAATGTGGTGGGAAGCATGAACGCCTGGACCGAGGCCGGGTTTCCCGTCTCCCCTGGCCGCTAGGTCAGCGTCCTCGAGCTGAGTGTGACGGGTCCTGAGCCGGTGCGCCGCGCGCAGGCGTGCGCGGACTGATGCCGATCACTGTCGGGAGCGGGATATGCACGCCCATGGTGCCCGCCAGAAGCGATCGCCATCCGGCCTGTGACGTCGTTTCCTGGGCGGCGTGGAGCAGGTCGGGGCTGGCAATAACGTCGGACGATGCGCCTCCATCCATGGCCATGGCCTGCTGAAGCGCGGGCAGTTGCCGATGCAGGCAGTCGGCGAGGTGATGGAGCGACACCACATCCGCCGTCTTGATTACGAGAATGGCCCCCTGCCCGTCCTCGGCCACGACGGTTTGAAAAGCGCGTTTTCCGCTATCCCGAACCCGAAGTTTGCCGGTTCGGTCGAATAACATGAGCGACTGTGCGGCTTCCCGGTACAGCGGAGCATCTTCAGTGAACCCCTCGAAGGCGAGATCCAGCACGCGTGCCTTCCGGAGCTTTCCGTCGGTGGGCTCGGCGGCGAACAGCCCCTGCCACGAGTGATGCTTCTTGCTGCCGAGCGAACGCCCTTCCTTCAATAGGACGCCTAAGTAGGAATAGTCCTCCCGAAACAAACCCGCATTAAACAGCACATACGCATCGGTCCGCTGCTGCCAGTCGTGGATCGAAATCGGCGCTCGCAGCCCTTCATCGCGAAACTGATGGATGGAAAAACGATAACGCTCCGGGTCGACCTGCAGCATCAGCAGTGATGGAACCTGAGGGCAGACTTCAATGGGGTTCCATAGCGCCACATGCATGCCTGCGGTCAATCGTTCCCACGGGACCGGTTCCGCCGAAGCCAGTGTCTGAAACAGTGCCTGATGACCGACTGATAGAAGGCAGACGCAGATGAGAATCGACCGGCCAAGGGATCGTGACAAGTATCGGCTCTGGGAAATCATCGAAATACGTGATCTTTCATCGTATTGGCAGGCCATCCCGGCGTGCATCGCTTCGCGCGCCTTCAGTATAAAAAGGATGGGCACAGGGGTCAAATCTGTCGGGAATATTGGGCGGTGAAATGTCTCTTTAGGAGGCGCGTGCAGTGCGTGAGGCTTGGTCCGAAGGAGAGTGCGGATAGTGGGTCTGCTGCATTGACTGGGACGATGAGTCGAGGAGTGCGCGCACGGTGCGCAGCAGAATATCCGGAGTGAACGGCTTTTGTAAGAACGTGGTCCGATGGGGATCCATGCCGCTATTCACGGAGATATCGTCCAGGTAACCCGACATGAACAGAACCCGTAAGTTCGGCTTGATGACGGAGAGGTGTTGCGCGAGTTCGCGGCCGTTCATGCCCGGCATCACCACATCAGTCAGCAGGAGATCGACGTGATAACTTTGCTGCGTGGCGGTCAGACAGGCCTCCACGCCATTCTTCGCTTCAATCACTTGATACCCGATTTTGACCAATTCATGACGAATAAGGTCACGCACGCCGCCGTCGTCTTCCACAAGAAGAATCGTTTCCGATCCCTCGCGGGGACGGCCTTGGGGTTTCTCGGCGCAGGTGGTAGGCGTCTGTGGATTGGCGCGTGGAAAATACAGGTCGAAGGTAGTGCCGTGTCCGACCTGGCTCCAGACATCGATTCCGCCTCCGCATGTGGTGACGATTCCGAATACGGTCGAGAGCCCCAGCCCTGTGCCCTTGTGTTCTTCTTTTGTCGTAAAAAACGGCTCAAATAAGTGGGCGAGGACCTCGGCATCCATGCCGCATCCGGTGTCGGTGACCGTCAGTTTGACGTATTGGCCCAACGGCAAGGGGTGGAGATGATGCATGGGAGTGCGCGCGAGTTCAGTTTGCGACGTTTCGATGGCCAGCAGACCCCCGTTGGGCATCGCATCCCGGGCGTTTACGACCAAATTCATGAGGACTTGTTCGAGTTGTCCCGGATCGGCTTTGACATGACCGTGATAGGGATCGGGACGGATCACCAGTTGGATATCTTCGCCGATGAGGCGACGGAGCATGCCCTCTACATTGCCAAGGATCGAATTCAACGGCAGCACTTGTGGCTCGACCGGTTGCTTGCGGCTGAAGGCCATGAGTTGGCGAATCAAACTCGCAGCCCTTTCTCCGGCTTTTTGCATCTCTTCAATCTTCGAGCGAATCGGGTTGCCGGCTGGCAGCTCTCCCAGGAGAACCTGGCTATGTCCCATGATGACCGTCAGGAGATTGTTGAAGTCGTGGGCGAGCCCTCCGGCGAGGCGGCCGACGGCTTCCATTTTCTGAGCCTGACGAAATTGCTTCTCGCTCATGCGTAACGCTTCTTCTGCCCGCCTGCGTTCAAGGCGCTCGTCAAGGTCGCGCAGGGTTCGTTTGATGGACGGCACCAATCTGCCCAGGCGTTGCTTGAAGATGTAGTCGGTGGCCCCTCGCTGCATCATGTCGATGGCGAATTCCTCGCCCTGCGTCGCGGAGACAAAAAGGAAGGGGACGTCCGGATGCAGCGTCCGAGCGAGGCTGAGCGCGGCTGCTCCGTCGAAGTCGGGGATTATGGTGTCGGCGAGAATGAGGCTGAAGCCTTCCTGGCGGAGTGCCGCCAGAAATTCCTCACGCGTCTGGACGCGCTTGGGTTGGCAGAGGATGCCGGCTTCCCGGAGCGTGGAGTCAATCAGTTCCGCGTCCGCCGCATTGCTCTCAAGATGGATGAATCGCAGAGGCTGAGGCATCGTCTAATCGAGATCGGAGGTTAGGTGGACCGCCCGGCTACCCGGCTTGCTCCTTCGGGCGGCGGTTCATTGATCATCCCCCAGAACACGCCGAGCTCTTTGACCGCTTTCAGAAACTGATGGAACTCAACCGGCTTGACGACATACGCGTTGGCTCCCAGAGCGTAACTTTCAGCCAGGTCCCGTTCTTCGCGGGAGGATGTGAGCATGACCACGGGGATAGGTCTCAGCGCGGCGTCGTTCTTGATCGTGCGCAAGACCTCTAGGCCGTCAACCTTAGGCATTTTCAAATCGAGCAGGATTACGGCAGGATTGCCTTGGAGGCGTGCTTTGAAATGGCCTCGGCAGTAAAGGTAGTCCAACACTTCCGCGCCGTCATGGCAGAGAATGACCTTGTCGGCCAAATGATGCTCTTCCATGGCCGCGAGGGCAAGCTCGGCGTCACGCGGATTGTCTTCAGCGAGCAAAATTGGTTTAGAAGCGGTCATACCGAGGGCCTCACTTTTGGGAGGGTGACGTAAAAGGTGGCGCCTTCTCCGAGGGCACCTTCCGCCCAGGTTTTCCCTCCATGCCGATGAATAATTCGTCTAACATTGGCCAGGCCAATGCCTGTCCCTTCGAACTCATCCGCTCGATGGAGTCGTTGAAACACCCCAAAGAGCTTGTTGGCGTAACGCATATCGAATCCTACCCCATTATCGCGTACGAATAACA
>CAZKVY010000048.1:0-28411 GCA_964556305.1 uncultured Nitrospira sp.
ACCAGAGCGTTTCATTTTCTGGATCAGAGAATGAAGTAAGCCCCACCATGCACAGTTTTCCAGCAAAACGACAGGGCTGGAGTGCTGATGAAGTGAGGTTTGATCTGGCTTCGAAAGCAGCCGATTTTATTTGCGACGCATCCCAATGTCAAGGGGGTATGTTCTATGCAGGAACAAATCTACGGCTCGGCTGATGCTGTGCAGGTCCCGCGCGTGCTGGGAATGGGGCGTGGACGCTGAAGCACCTGAGTGGCTTGACGAATGATGTCCGGAGGGCTCCCCAGCACGTCCTTCATAAGCCGCACGATTTCTTGGGGCGACAGGCGAAACTCAGGCGCTAGAAATCGCTTGCGGGCCATTCGTTTCTCGCTCGGATCCTCGGGCTCGTAGTACCCGCTCAACACCGCGTCCTGCTCTGCCTGATCGAGCCGAGCCATCCAACTAGATGTAGTGCCAGAGGCCCGAGAATCGCGCCGCGGCTTTTTATCAACCTCCAACTGAGTCCACACGGCCCACCCGATAAAGACGGCCCAGGTTTCATTGAGCGCCTCCCAGGATTCCGTCTCGCTCAGGAACCGCTCCTCCTTGAGACCCCTCTTCTGGAGCACCGGCGTGATAAGTACCTGTTGGTACCGACAGCCCTGCTGCTCACGGGCAAACGCTCGCAACGAGGCATGCGCCGCCGAAGGCGCAGATTCCTGCTCGAGAAAGTCCATATAGGCATGGAACAGTTCGTGATACAGGGTTTCCAGCTCCTTGTGTGTCAAGCGTCCAAGCGGACGTAACGTACGGCCCGCCGCATTCAGAGACAGCGATCGATCCAACACCATGCGATGGTCCGCTGGATGATACTCCGCCGCAAAGGCATGCAAATCCTCAAATTCGAAGGTCACAAACTGCGCCGGCACCTGTTCAAGGAACTGAGTGGGAAGATTGAGGGTCTTCGCTTCTGCCACCAAGGCATGCCACAAACGTGAAGAATCGGGCATGGACGCCTGGGGTTCAGCTTGGGTCGGCGCGGAGAGCATCAGTCCCAACAGCAACCCTCCTGCCAAAGCTGCAGCCTTGCCTCGCAGACGATCGATACAGACGCGCACAGACCGCATGATGGCCTCGAATGGGAAATGAAATCGCGGGATACTCTTCAGAGTCAGTCGGCGAGAGTCCCTAGACGTAATGGTCCTGATCAGGCCCCCAATCATGCCCGTGGCCTTCCTCGACTAAGGCCAGTGATTCAAATAAGCGAGAGGACACGTGATCAAGAAACCGGGACGGTTTGGACAACAACATGCCCGAGCTTCTGTCATAGACATTGATCGGATAGGTCAAAAACAGATAGCGCTTCGCCCGCGTCACCGCGACATAGAGCAATCGCCGCTCCTCCTCAAGCTCCTCGTCGGTATTGAACGAAAACACCGAAGGAAACTTCCCGTCCACGACCCACAGCAGAAACACGCATTGCCACTCCAGCCCTTTGGCGGAGTGAATCGTGGACAGCACCACTTGCTCATCGTCCGTCCCAGACGGTTCCACTCCAACCGCACTGCCGTCCGGGGGAGCCAGGGCCAAGTCAGCCAGAAATTCGGTCAAGCCGGGGTAACTTTCGGCGATCGTATGCAAATGATCGAGATCTCGAATCCGCTTGGGATAGTCGTCATGATGGTCTTTGAGAATCGGCAAATAATACTCATACACGCGATTCACCTGCTCGGTCGGGCTCAAATCGTCGCTCTTCGAGAGGTTCTCGAGCACCACGGCTAACTCCTTCAACCCTTTTCCCGACCGTCCGCCGCTGTCTCGCAACACCTGATACGGATCATTCACCCGGACCATGGCTGACACGAGATCCTGCGCCTTTTTGGGGCCAACCCCTTCGACCAGCATAAGCACGCGATGCCAGCTCACGGCATCCTGCGGGTTCACTACCACGCGCAAATGGGCCAATAGGTCCTTCACATGCGCCGCCTCGATGAACTTGATTCCGCCCCGCTTCACAAACGGCAGTCCGCAGCGTGATAACTCGATTTCCAGATCGAAGGAGTGAAAGCTGGAGCGAAACAATACCGCAATTTCATTCAGCGGGACGCCTTCCTCCCGCAACTCCAGGATTTTTTGCGCGACGAACCGGGACTGCGCATTCTCCCCTGCGGCCTCGACCAGCGCCGGCAACGGCCCATCCAGCTTGCGCGTGAACAAATGTTTCGTATATTTTTCAGGAGCTTCCTGAATGATTTCGTTGGCAAGGCTGAGAATCGGCTGCGTGCTGCGATAATTTTCTTCCAGCTTGTAAATGGTTGCGCCGGGAAACCAGGAAGGGAACTCCATGATGTTGCGGAACGTCGCGCCGCGGAAGGCATAGATCGATTGAGAATCATCCCCGACCACCATGACATTATCATGCGTCGCAGCCAGCTTCCGGATGAGCTCGGCCTGAAGCCGGTTCGTATCCTGATACTCATCCACTAAGATGTAGCGGAATTGCCGTGAAATAGCCTGCCGGGTCGGCTCCTCCTTCGTCAGCAAGTCGCGCAACAGGACGAGCAAGTCATCGTAGTCGAGCAGTTGGCGCTGGCGCTTTGCGAGCTGATAGGCGCGCTGTAGTTTACCCAGCGCATCAAGGTGATCGGCAAAGTGCGAAAATTCATCGAGAACGATTTCCTCCAGCCCTCGCAAGGTGTTTTCACATTTGCTGTAGATCTCTGCGATGGTGCCCTTGCGCGGGAAACGTTTGTCTTTCTCATTGAGCCCCAGTTGAGCGCGCAAAAGGGCAATGAGATCCTCGGCATCTCCACGATCCATAATCGTGAAACTCGGCTCGATCCCGAGCACTCGACCGTGACGGCGTAACAGCATGTTCGCAACCGAGTGAAACGTGCCACCGCATACCCGCTGGCTGCGCGATCCGATCAACGCTCCCACTCGCTCGAGCATTTCCTCTGCAGACTTGCGGGTGAAAGTCAGCAGCAGAATCTGTGACGGATCGACACCGGAATCGATCAAATACGCGACGCGATGGACCAGGGTCCGCGTCTTTCCACTGCCAGCGCCGGCGATCACCAACGCCGGGCCATCCGCTGCCGTGACTGCCGCATACTGCTGCGGATTGAGCTCTTTGGCGTAATCCAACGAAAACTTCCGGACAAGGTCCTGATCTGGAGTCCGTTTGAGAATGTAGGGTTTTGTGTCTCGATCCATGTTGGCATCCGGTTGGGCGGTGAGGCTCATGACGGGAGCGGTCGCGCTGTATAACATACCACCCGATGCCTTGCAACGACAGCGCGTCACTCACCTTCCATGATCGCGCCGAACGAGATCAACACTTGGAGCTTCATAGTGAGTTGTATATAATGCCGGACCAGCAGGGGACATCTATGACCACCAAATCACATTCATTCGCTCAACAGATGCGCACCGTGGCGGAACTTATGCTCGCCGTGTCGGGTGAGTCCGTGTCGGTCATCAAACGGGCAGCTCCCGAGCAGGCCTTAAAACTCAAGCATCAGGACGAATGGGGGATTTATCTTGAATTCTTACGCGCGATGTTCAATCTGACCGATCGGGTGTCCGCGCTCCACATCCCCCTCAAGGAACAGCCGCAATTCATGGACGAACTGACCGACACGGTCATCGATCAACTCAAGAAAGCCCTGGAACCCGCCTTCGGAACCGGCGACGACCAGATGGAAGTGGTTATGACGATCGGAACCGCAGTAGCCGAAAGCCGTCAAACCTACGAACGCTATCGCTTCCTGGTCACCGAAGACAGTCCCGCGAAGAACGACTTGTACCGAGATTTCAGCGACAGGGTGGCCCGCGCGGTAGGCGCGCCGGGAAACCCGAAGGTGACCGCAGCGGCCACGCTCTGTATCGCCGCCGTCATTCCTGCCCTGATCGGAATCTTTGAGGGGCAGCCCCCGCCGATCCCGGCTGAGGTGACAGCCAGCTCAAGCCCTAGCAGCACCCCGCGGGGAGCCACGGGAGCCGACATTAAGCTCGTGAGCGTCATGTCCAGCATCAAGGGCGAGGAGGTCGAGACGCGATGGGGGCTCCATCCGCGTTTTCGTCAGGATCTGACACAAGAGGAGGCCAAACAACTGACGGCAACCATGAATCGAGTCGCCAAGATTCTCGGAGAGCGCTACGCCACCGTCGCCTTTTCTGACCAGTGGGCATCCTGGCACAAGGCCGGACACGCCTAACGCAGCATTCCGGAAGCGGACCCTACCGGCCCCTTCCTCACCCATCGATCACATTCCACGGAGGCGTCGTGCAAGCACCCGACCACATACAGCCCCCTCAGGACATGGTTCCGCAAAGCCTGCACCGACTCGGCGAGCTCGCCCGCAACTTATGGTGGAGCTGGAATCAACCGGCCCGGCAACTATTTGAGTCCATCGATCCGACCCTGTGGTTCCTCACCCACCACAATCCCGTCCAACTCCTTGCCGGTGTGAAACCGGAGCGATTCGCCACGCTGGCCAGTGATCCGACTTTCGCGCGGCAGTACTCCGCCGTTATGCGCGGTTTTGACGAATACATGAGCAGCAAGGCCACATGGGCGGCCACCGAATTCCCCGCGCTGCAGAATTCCCCCATTGCCTACTTTTCGGCGGAGTTTGGCCTCCACATTTCGATTCCGATTTACAGCGGGGGGCTCGGCATCCTGGCCGGAGATCACTGCAAGGAAGCCAGTGACTTAGGCATTCCCCTCGTCGGTCTCGGATTCATGTACCCGCAAGGGTACTTCAAGCAGCGGATCAATCCCGAAGGATGGCAGGAAGCGACCTATGTGCCATTCAATAGGTTCGATTCGCCGATTCACCAGGCGCTGACTCCGGCTGGCGTGCCCTGCACCATCAAAGTAGAAATCGGCCATCGGCAGGTGACGGTACTGGTCTGGCAGGTTCGTAACGGCCGGATGTCTCTCTACCTGATCGATACCGACGTGCCTGAAAACACCCCGGAAGATCGGGCCCTTTCGGCGAGGCTCTACGGTGGTGATCAGGAGACCAGGCTGTGCCAGGAGTTTCTGCTCGGCATCGGCGGCGTACGAATCCTGCGCGCCCTGGGCATCACGCCCGCCGTCTGGCATTGCAATGAAGGCCACTCAGCCTTTCTGACGGTGGAACGCATCCGCGAGTTCGTCACCAAGGGACACAGTCATGCAGAAGCGAACGACCTGGTCAGACAGAGCACCGTGTTCACCACACATACGCCCGTCCCTGCCGGACACGATATCTTCCCTTTTCACCTGATGGACCGTTATTTCCACAATTATTGGGGCCAACTCGGATTGTCCCGGGAAGAATTCCTGCGGCTCGGGGAAACGCCGGAAAGCGCGGGCCATGGCTTTAATATGACGGCGCTCGCCATGCGGCTGTCGGCCCACGTGAACGGAGTGAGCCGCGAACACGGGCGCGTCTCCCGCCAGATGTGGCAACACTTGTGGCCCGGTCTGGCGCAAGAACTTGTTCCCATCCGGAGCCTCACTAACGGCATTCACGCGCCGACGTGGATCTCTCCGGAATCGAATTCGCTCTATGCCAAATACCTCAGTCCTGACTGGGCGGAACGAATCGACGACCCCACCATCTGGCAACGGGTCACTGACCTGCCTGATGACGCACTGTGGGCCGTTCGGCAAACCACCAGACGCAAACTCATGCGATTTATTCGCGAGCGCGCGCGGGATGGCTGGATTCGCGGGCATCTCCAACCGATGCAAGCCATCGCCCGGGGAACACTCCTTGACCCGGAGGCCCTTACCATTGGGTTTGCCAGACGGTTCGCCACATATAAGCGGGCGACCCTGCTATTCCGCGATCTCGAGCGTCTGAAACAATTGCTCCATAACCGGTGGAGGCCTGTGCAAATCGTTTTTGCGGGTAAAGCGCATCCGGCCGACGAACCGGGCCGGTACTTCATTCACGAAGTCCTGAATTTTTGTAACGATCACAAACTCGGGGGGCATATTGCTTTTCTCGAAGACTACGACATGCATATGGCGAAGTATCTCGTCCAAGGCGTCGATGTGTGGCTGAACACGCCTCGTGCGCCGCTTGAAGCAAGCGGTACCAGCGGTCAAAAAGCTGCGTTAAATGGAGTGATTAATCTCAGCGTGTTGGACGGGTGGTGGCAGGAAGGCTACAACGGCGCCAACGGATGGGGCATTCAGCCCCTCCCCGAAGGCTCGGACACCCAGGCGCAAGACGCACATGATGCCGAACAACTCTTTCGCCTCTTGGAGCAGGAAGTCGTGCCATTGTTCTACCAACGCGACCTTGACGGCATCCCACGCGGATGGCTTCACATTGTGAAAGAGAGCATTAAGACCGTGGCCCCCCGCTTCTGCACCAAACGGATGGTCAAGGAATACATGAGGCAGTTGTATGCACCGGCCACTGCGCGTACCCCGAACAAATGGTAGCATGATCGGAAAGTGGTCTACTTTTACCCAAGGCCACCATTTCTCCTCTTGGGCACTTCTCGCTGGACTCCTGCTGTTTATCTGGGGGTGTCCCGTGCCGGCAACAGCGGCTGCACCGGCGTCAAAAGCCTCTCCAACGCCACTCGAACGGGAAGCCATGACGTTGTATCGGGCGGCGGAGTACAGCCGCGTCATAGACCTTATTCAGCATCCGCCCACAGGCCAAGAACCAGGAGCGGAAGCAATTCGCTACGCCATCCTCAGTTACGTGAAGACGGGAAAACCTGAAGAAGGATGGAAACTTTACCCGAGGATCACCGCCGGGGATCGTCCCGATGACCGAGAGTTGTTACGGGAAGTCGCACGAGGGTTTATCATTTCCCGGGTCCGTGACTCACAAGAACATATCCGCATCGCGGCCTTCACCGCTCTTGCAGAGATGGGCCAGGGCGATACCCTGCCGCTTCTTGAAGACGGACTTTTGGATTCGTCGGCGCTCGTTCGCGCCAGGGCGGCCGAAGCCATTGGGCGGAGCGGACTGGCTGGACGCTCGGCCGCACTTAAACGCGCGCTTCGAGATGAAGCCCCCGGTGTGCGTATCGCCGCCATCAATGCTCTCAGCGATGCCAAAGTCTCAGGCATCGCCGATCAACTCACCGAAATTGCCCGGGTCGATGAAGGCCCTGAATCCATCTTTGCTTTTGCGGGCCTGTACAAACTAGGCCGCACAGATGTGCTCACGGACATTTCCGGTGCCGTCACCCTGCCCGACCCGGAGGTACGCATGGCGGCCTTGGGTGTATTGGGACGCCTCAAGCGTCCGGCAAGCCTGTCGATCCTCAGCCAGGCCGTGTATGACCCACATCCTGCCGTACGTGCGTTTGCTGCGGGAGCCCTGGGGGAATTCGGTAGTGCCGAAGGAATCGCGCCACTGACTCACGCCCTGGGAGATGAAAATCCGCGGGTGCGTAGTGTCGCCGCATCCAGTCTCGGTCGCTTGGGAGTCGCGGAATCCCGGAGCGTTGTTCAGCCACTGCTGCGAGACTCCGACGAACATGTGCGCATCAGCGCAGTAGAATCACTACTCCGCTTAGGCGATGCCGGTGCTATTCTGAACGCCGCAGCGCTCGCACGCCATCCCGACCCATCCATACGCGGCGATACCGCGCATGCGCTCGCGTTCGCCACCACCTCCAATGCTCTTCCTATCCTCGAAAATCTACTCCGAGATCAGCAACCGCTTCCTCGCCTGATGGCTGCCCGTGCGCTAGGAAAATCGCCGCTCAAATCGCTCATCCCCGCGGCTAAAATCGGCCTCCAAGACTCCGATGCCGCCGTGCGTATCACTTCGGCAGGAAGTCTCATCCGCATACTATCTCGCAATGACAAAGCGAACACCCGCTAAGGTAAGCCGCATGCTTAAACTCATTGGGGTGGTGATGATCCTAGCCTTTGTTTGGCTTCGGATTTTTTCGAAGAACCAGCCACCGAATATTCTTGAAGAAAGGGGACGGCCTTTTCAAGAAGTGCAGTGACCAAGGCGCTTGGATGGGGACTGGCTTTACAGCGGCGCCAAAACCTGGCGCCGCACAGTCGAAAATCGTGTAGGCGAAGGTTGAAACTAATATAAACTCTGCGGACATCGCCATGAATCGGCAGAAGCCGTCAATTCACTCGATAGTCTAGGAGCTGGGGGAAACAGAAAGACACTCAGCCCTCAATCAAGCAGCTGGCAGGGGGAAAATAGTTCTACTCGTAGATGTTTCTCGGCAGAAAAGTGTCGCTAGGCAGATAGGACGATTCTCGGAAGAACTGAATCCTCTCCTCCGCAAGTCACATCCTCTATGAAACAGTGGCCGGCTGCTTCTTCCATTTGGCAAGAATACGCTCCACCCGCATCTTGACCACCATATCAGTATCTTTCAGCAATGGCTTTATCGCTTCACGACCACGTTCATCACCGATCGCCTCGAGCGCTGCCGCCGCTGTTAACCGCGTAAACCAATCTTTGTTCTGCAACATCTCGATCAACGGATCAATGGCTTCGGGCGACTTAATACGGCCCAATGCAATCACCGCTTGCTTCCTTACTAATTCCTCTTTGTCCTTTAACGCCTTAATCAGACCGGGCAAGGCAGGCTCGCCAAGATTCACCAAGGCATCTGTCGCATCTTCCATGAATTCATCGTTTCGAAGCTGCTGCATCAGGGGATCCAACACTCGTTCGTCACGAATCTTTCCCAATGCAATGATCGCCGACTTTCGCACATCCCAGTCGCGCAAAAGCTTGAGAAGCACGTCGACGGCAGGTGATCCGATTTGCCCGATCCCCTCAATTGCAACTTCTCGCACCTGCCAGTCACCGTCACGGAGCGCCGCGGCGAGTGGTTCGACGCAACGTTCATCACCCATTTCTCCCAGCGTAATTGCGGCCTCTCGCCTCACCACCCAATCAGGATCTTTGAGCAGATCGATCTGGATATCGATTTCATCCTTGACCTTCTCCTCTTCCAGCACCACTTCCTGCATGGGCTCGGTGAGTTCCTGCCCATCCACCGGAGAATCCAAGGATGCTGCAAGTTGGTCCGAGACTTGATCTGTCAAATCCTCATCCGCAACTTGGCCGATAGGGGAAACAGCCTGTGCTTGTTCTTTTTTTTCTCCAGCATGTTCCATATCAAGAATCCTTATTCCGCAGGAGGGTTGAGTTAGGGTCAGACGATTGGATACCGTAATTCGTTAGGACTTGGCTTCAGCCTGCTTCCCTGCCGCATTTTTTTTCCTTAACGAAAGCGCCCGTCGCTTACGCTGAGTCCGCTTGAGTCGTTTACGCAAAGAACGCACCGCGGAACTGCCCGAATTGCTCTCGTCTTTCGTACCAGCCGCGATTTTCTTCTTCAGTCGGATTTCGTCTGATTCACCGGTCGGTTTCTTTGCCATTCAGCTTCAACCTCCAACAGTTAAGTTCAACACAAACAGAAATAACTGCACGCTCAACGTGCCAATCTAGAACGGGCAGTCTAATCAAGTGCAGGAGGAGGTGTCAACTGACGCAACGTAGTTCGCTCGGCTTATGAGACGATGAGCCCAGGGGCGGTGTTGTGCGCCGAATGCTCGGCGGCTAACATACTGCCAATCCGTCGTTCGCGGCGAACATACAAGGCTTCTTGCGGCATCATTCGAAGTGGGGCGGCAGGTACTTCTACGCTTTCTTCCTGGCGGCTATGACGCTTTCCGAGACGTGTGTCCGTATTCAACAGGATACCAGCCACAGAGGGTATCATCGACGAGGGCATTGGGATCAGCGGACGATGATTGCCAATGACCTCTATCTGCACAGCGCTGGTACCGGATTCAAGCATGCCCAGTTCACGGGCTGCAGCGTGCGAAAGATCCAGCATTCGGCCTGTAACATACGGGCCTCGATCATTGATTCGAACCTGGACGGATTTCCCATTGGTCAAGTTGACCACCCGCACGAGGCTACCGAGCGGTAATTTACGATGGGCCGCAGTATAGGCGGTCATGTCGAAGACTTCCCCATTCGCTGCGAGTTTCCCATGAAACTCTTTTCCGTACCATGAAGCGACGCCTCGATCCTTGATACCGAGATCCAGGGAAAGTTCGCCTTTCGGAAGGGCGGAACAGGCACTAAGGAGGAGGCAGGTCACTAGGGGAACAACAGCATATCCCGTCTTGCTACGAGAAAGGTTCCGGTAATTCCTGACCATAGAAGCACCTCGTATGAAAGCCTGAAATCGCTGTCTGATTGAACACGCTCTTCAAACGTGATTTCAGGCTACGGGAGATTGCCCTCGGCGACAATACCGACTGGGTAGCACAGCACCCTACAAATGGACAAAGAATCCGGCATCACCGAATAGCCGTCGCACCTTCCCTCACACAGGAAATGCGATAGAAGGACCGCATGTCTTCAGTCTGACGAGCTTGCCAAAGCTCCAACGGCTCCCATTAAGGGATCAGTTCACAAATGAACATCCCGCATAGACCGAGTGGAACTATGGACAAGCCGTCACAATAGCTCAGGAGGTCAAACAACCCGGTTGCAAATGCTACCGAAACCGAATGGAACCATCCTCCAACTTCGTGTTCACAACGAACCGTTCAAAATTCTTTTCCAGTACTTCTGCAAGAAGCTCTTCCCCGTCCTGGGGTTCAAACCAGAACACATTGTCGTTACTGCCGGAATGCGCATCAGTTCGAACGATGGAGCTGCCATCTTCTCGATTCTTCGCCTGAATAACCAACTTGCTACGGGCCTCAATATCGGTCAAAAACACCCCCCGTTTCGCATCAACCGTCAAGTCGAGGATTTTCCCGGACAGCAAGATACTGGGACCATTTTCAGATTCCGGTGGGGCAACCTTCTGGTACTGCACCAGCCAGCCCTTGCGCTTGAGATAGTCGGCAAACGCTTGGCCGGTTTCCTCACCCGCACTACCACTCGAGACGTGGAAGTCTGTTTCGCCACCCCACATTGAACTACGGCTTCCAACCTTAGCATGATCGGCTCGCACATCCTCAAATGGAATCACGACGACCTTGGGCCCGGCCATCGGCTTAACTGCCGGAGAGACGTTGGTCATATCCTTGGGGACCTTGGGGGTCAAATTCATCGGAATAATGTCGCCTTTTCCGGAGCAGCCCAATAGGAGCAGCAACCCGACGGCTACCGGCGCAGACATTCCCCGCACCACATGCTGTCGAATCATAAAATCCTTCTACCTCCTTGTGAGTGACACATCTTTAATATGATTAGCGATCCTGTCAATTGCGATGGACGACTATCGATCGAGCACTCAAGCCTTCGCGGGTCTTCACATATTTCAACGTCACCGTATCGCCCGCGTGCACCTGATCGAGCGCGATCCGTTTCTTTCCGCGCGTTATAGTGGCGCCTTGCTTAATCACCGCCCCAACCACGATAGCTTCGTTTGACCCGTGCTGTCCCTTGACCACGATGACAGGAGGATTCTCACCGGCATTGACGCTTTCAACCGTCCCCTTGATCTCATGGACAGAATTACTGGCCGCATACACTGAAGTCAGGAAGCTTCCAAGTCCGGCGAGGGCCACACAAAGCGTCGCGCCTATTACCAGGACACCGAGCAGACTCGACCGCGATTGATTCATGTCCTTTCTCATTCCCGAAAAACCTCTTCGTCAGGCGTTTGACAGAGTTGTCGAAATTGATAAAGTCGCGGAACTGTAGCAGTTACGAATCACCCTGTAAAGACGGGCGCACCCTTTTCTTACCCCTCTCCCTATGCGCTGCATCCATCGCTTGACTGCATCACAGACGGTCGGTAATATCAGGCTCGATTTGCCACACCACGTGTCGTATCAACGAACAGCAGGAATCACACCCAGCCAGCCGTCAATCCCGACTGCATGATCGAAGTCTGCAACATCACCAAACGCTACGGACACCTCACCGCGATCGATCGCGTCACCTTTCGCGTTGATAAGGGTGAGGTCCTGGCATTCCTAGGGCCCAATGGCGCCGGCAAAACCACAACCATGCGCATCCTCACCTCGTTCATTCCCGCGACGGAAGGAACTGCGCACGTGGCGGGCTTCGATTGCGCGGACCAGCCCGACGAGGTAAAAAAGCGAATCGGCTATTTGCCGGAAACCCCGCCTGTCTATCAGGAGCTCACAGTCGCCGAGTACCTCACGTTTGTCGGAAAACTCCGCGGCCTGAGTGGAATGGGTCTGACTCAGGCTTTGGACCGAGTAATGGAACGACTGTCTTTGGAGTCGGTCCGGCAGCGGCTGATTGCCAACCTGTCACGCGGCTATCGTCAACGGGTGGGCCTGGCCCAAGCGCTCATCCACGATCCGCCAGTCCTCATCCTCGACGAACCGACGGTCGGGCTTGATCCAAAGCAAATCATCGAGATCCGAGAATTGATTAAAAGCCTGGCCGGGTCACATTCCGTCATTTTGAGCACACACATTCTTCCGGAAGCCACCGCGGTTTGTCAGCGCGTCGTGATCATTAACGGAGGGCGGATCGTCGCCGAGGATACCCCAGAACAACTATCCGCCCGCCTCCGGAAGTCAGAAAAGATCAGCGTCACCCTGAAAGCCCCTCCGGCCAATATCGCGGAGCGGTTTCGCGATGTCCCTGGAGTAGAGCAGGTACTGACGACCTCCGACCCCCAAACAGTCCTAATCGAATGCACGTTGGGCAAAGATATCCGAGAGGATGTCGCCCGCTTCGCAGTCGGCCAAAACTGGGGCCTGCTGGAAATGAGACCTGTCTCGATGACGCTTGAAGATGTCTTCCTGAAACTGACTCAGCGGGAAGACGAAGTACCGAAGTCGAGCGAAACGTCCGCGGGCGAGGGACACTAACCCATGCCACCTGTCCAAGCGATTATCGCCAAAGAGTTGCGCTCCTATTTCGTCTCGCCGATCGTGTATGTGGTTGGGGGCGTCTTTCTCCTCACCTTCGGATTCCTTGCCTATCTCTATATTGTGTTTACCGGAGCTCAGGCCATCCAGTTGATGCAAATGCAAGGCGGGACGGCGCAGATCAATTTGAACGATCTCGTTTTTCGCAACCTCTTTGCCAGCATGCGGTTCGTGCTGCTGCTGATCCTGCCCATCCTCACCATGCGGCTGTTGGCCGAGGAGCGCAAGCTTCGAACCTTTGAATTTCTGATGACTGCCCCGATACGAGTGAGCGAAATTATTGTCGGGAAATTTACCAGCGTCTACCTGGTGTTTCTGGGAATGCTGCTTCTGACGACGTTGGTTCCACTCACACTGGCCCTGTTCAGCGACTTCGACTGGTACCCGGTGCTCACCGGCTACCTCGGGCTGACGCTACTCGGCGGGTTTTTTCTCGCCGTCGGGCTGTTTGCTTCCTCCATTACCGAAAACCAAATCGTGGCCGCGTTCACGAGCTTCGGCCTCCTCCTAATGTGCTGGCTGCTCGCCGGACTTGGCTCACTCCTGGGTGATACGCCAGCGGGACAAGTGGTCTCCTATCTCTCGTTCATGGAACATTATGACCATCTGGTGCGCGGCCTGATCGATACAAAAGACCTGGTGTATTACGTGAGTGGAACCGTGCTCATGCTGTTCCTCGCCCACCGCATTGTGGATGCCTCCCGATGGAAATGACGCGCAACCCTCTTCCCATCGGCGCCATAGGAACCGGTTTGGCCATCTCAGGGGTCATTGCCTACTCCTTGGTTCCGGACAAACTATGGCTCGTCACGCTCCTGGAGGGATTGGGCCTCGCCTGTCTAATTTGGGCCTTGGCCACCCATTTCGATCAGCTCAAGCGGTTTTCCTCTCAGCGGTCCACGCGCATGGGCGCCAACAGCGCGCTGATGGTCACTCTGTTTATAGCCATCCTAGCCATCGTGAATTTCCTTGCCGTCCGGCATTCGATCCGCTGGGACTTCTCTGAAAATCAGAACTATACGCTCGCGCCGGAAACCTACCGCGTTCTTCGCAATCTCACTCGAGACGTGAACGTGACGGTTTTTACGCGGGAAAAGGACCCTGGCTTCCAGGGATACAAGGAACGCTTCGACAGTTATCGGCAAGCCAGCCCTAAGCTGACCGTTCAATTCATCGACCCGGAACGTCAACCGAAGGTCGCGCAAAACTACGGCGTCACCCGCACCGACGTGGCGATCTTCGAGAGTGGTGCTCAATCGGTTCGCATTACCTCGCCGGCAGAAGTAGAAATTACCGGTGCACTCGTGCGGGTGTCGAAAGACACCAAAAAGCGGATCGTATTTTTGGAAGGCCACGGTGAGCGCAGCTTGGAAGACAAGGACCGTGGTGGGCTGGCCCTTACCAAGGAAGTATTAGAAAAGCAGGGCTACGAGATCGGCAGCGTCACATTGCTGCAAGAACCCGCCGTACCCAGCAACACGGATGTCCTGGTCATCGCCGGCCCCCGACGCGCCATTACCAAGGAAGAGAAGGACCGCATTCAGGCGTACGTGGCACAGGGCGGCCACCTCCTTCTTTTGCTCGACCCGGACACGCAATCGAGCATGGATGACCTGCTGAAAGTGTGGGGCCTTGAATTGGGTCCTGGTGTCCTCGTCGATCTGCAAGACCGGCTCGCGCAGGGCGACCTCACGGCCCTACTGGTGCGCACATTTACCGATCACGAAATCACCCACGAGCTGACGGCTGCGGTGTTGTTCCCTCTGGCCCGCCATCTGATCTTTCACGAACAGCAGGGAAAGGACTGGGACTACGTTCCTCTGGCGCGCACATCCCCACGTAGCTGGGCAGAAACTGATATGAAGGGCCGAGTCGTCAGCTATGACGAAAAGGAAGACGTGCAAGGGCCATTGGCGCTAGCAGCCGCCTTGACGCCCAAACAAGCTCCCGAGGAAGGCAAGCCCCGTCCTACCGTCGTGGTCGTCGGCAATTCCGCATTTGCCAGCAATGGCTTCATTAACTTCGTTGGAAATAGCGATTTCTTCCAGCGCACCGTGGGATGGCTCTCCGAAGAACGGGACTTAATTTCGCTCACACCGAAGGATCCGGCGGTTCGACCATTCACGCCCAACCCACTCCAGGAGCGCATCCTGC
Organism: uncultured Nitrospira sp.; assembly: GCA_964556305.1. Lineage (GTDB taxonomy): Bacteria > Nitrospirota > Nitrospiria > Nitrospirales > Nitrospiraceae > Nitrospira_A. The sequence continues at coordinate 15,023 of CAZKVY010000048.1, forward strand.
TCTACGTCCAGGTCATTCTCCTTCCGGCCATGACCGTGCTTTGCGGTCTCCTCGTCTGGCGGAAACGGCGACGTTTGTAGGCCATGGCGCGCTATTGGCCCACAGCACTCCTGGCAGGCGTCCTTGCGGGGCTCGGCCTGTATCTCTACCTCGTCGAACTGCCTGAGCAACGCACCGAACTCGTCACTGCCACTCAGGCCAAACAAATTCTGCCGTTTGAGCAATCCCAAATCACCGCCTTACGAGTCCGCGGCCACTCCGGGGAGGTTGTGCTCAGCCAACCACCGGGCCGGCCCTGGAGTATCACCGCGCCGATTCAGACGGACGCCGATCAACGTCAGGTTCAGGCTCTCCTCCGTGCGCTCGTCACGGGAAAAGTCTCTCGCCTGGTCGAAACCCATCCGGCCTCGTTGACGCCCTTCGGCCTGGATCACCCCTCCACCGTGGTGACTGTAACCGCAGGGGATCGCGACGAAACCCTCTCGATCGGGGATGCCGGCCCCCTTTCCTCGACCCTTTATGTCCTGAGAGCGTCGGACGAGGCCGTGCTTCTGACCGACCTGGCACCGAAAGACTTTCTGAACCGGACCCTCCTCTCCTTCCGACGGAAAGAGTTGCTGCAGTTCAACCAACAGGACATAGAACAACTCCGCCTCACCTACCCCTCGACGGAAATCGTGCTGTATGGGGTCGAGGAGAAGCCGAAGAAAAAATGGAGAATCCGGTACCCCATTGAGGCCGAAGCGGATCGGACGGAAGTCCAGGCCCTTCTTTTCCGTTTGGAAGATCTCAAGGCCTTGGCCATCGTTGATCCCGGGCCCGAACGGGAAAAACTTGCCCCGTCACTGACCAAGCCCAAGGTGAAAGTCACCGTGCACGCGGCGGGGACCGATCAGGTCGTGCGCCTGTTTCAGCCCGATCCGGCCAGCGGAGAAGCCTATGCGCAAACCGCTCCGGATGGCCCCATCTATAAAATCAGTCCCTCCGCCATTAAGGAATTGACGAGGGATCTGTTCTCGCTGCAAGACAAGCGGCTATTGGGAGTCGATACGGGCGACATTGCCCTGCTCTCCATTAAGACGCGGGAAGAACAGTACACCCTGGTTCATGATCGTGATGGATGGATGCTTGATGATCAGCCGACAGAAAAATTACGGCAGGACGTTGCTGATCTCCTCGTCAGCCGGATCGTGAATCTGCCCGCTGAAGAACGAGTGCTCAAGCAAGTCGGCCCGCTGGCTCCCTATGGACTCGTCGCCCCGGTTGCCGAATTTGTCGCCACCGGAAAAGACGGTCGGATTATCGGACGCCTGGCCCTCGGCAATCAATCGGGAGGACTTCTGTATGCCATCGGCCATCGCATCCCGGGTGTCTTCCAGGTCCGCCCCGACCTGCTAACTCAGATCCCTTCCCGATTAGCCCTGCTCGCCAGCGGCCCGGGAACGCCACCCTAAACCGCCGGCAGAGGTGTTTCCAGGACGCAGGGGTTTATGGTACTGTGCGCCCATTGTTCTTGATCAAGGAGGATCCTTCAATGATGTACTCGCGATCTCACGGTGCTCTCGTCTTGTCTTTATCCCTACTGTTACTTAGCGCCTGTGCTACCGAAGAGGCGATCACCAGCAGCGGATCTACACAACCGTCGGCTGCAGCAGTTCCGGTGAAGAATCCCAAACAAGCTTCAGCTCCCGTGCCGGTCTCGGCCCCGAACTATGACACCGTAGAAGCCTGTCTGGCGCGCATCCCCGCTAATAGCACTCCCGGTACCCGCATGCTGGCCGAAGGAAGTTGCCGACGTGAAGGGTCGATCGGTTCTTCACTGCCGTTAGCTGATACGAAATATCGCAATCGTGTTGCCTCCGGTAGCGTGGAAGATAGCCTGGATGCCTGCATGGCACGAATTCCACAGGATGCTTCCGTCGGGCAACGGATGTTAGCGTCGGAAAGCTGCAAGCGCGATCAAGCCAACCAGCGATAATCCGACACTCCGGTTTGATCTCTGCTGCGCCTCCGAAGGTGACCACGCCCCTTCGGAGGCAAGCCTCGCGGTAGACAATCTCACCGGCTTTCAGTATCGTACGTCGACGCCCCCGTAGCTCAGTTGGATAGAGCAGCGGTTTCCTAAACCGCGGGTCGCACGTTCAATTCGTGTCGGGGGCACCAATTTTTCTAGCCTAGAATCAACTACTTGCTTCACCGCTCCGGTCTGTGGATTCTGTGCATAAGCCCCAACTGCTACCAGTTTGCTACCACAAGCCTCTGCCCCCGTTTCCGCTGGTCGCGCATCCAACCACTCTAAGGCCCCGTGAGAGTCCATAGGCAACCATTTTCCGTAGGTGTCCGCCGTCAGTTGAATGCTTGCGTGTCCTAGCTGCCGTTGCACGAAGGCCAGAGAATAGCCCGCACTCAATAAGAGGCTTGCATACGTGTGCCGCAGGCTGTGCGGGGAGAAATGGGCAGGCAATTGAGCCGCGTTCAATATCTGTCGCATGGCTCGCCGTACATTGGCCGCATCAAGCGTGGTGCCGTCTTTAGTGATAAAGACCCAGGGGCCAACCTCTCGCCCATCCTTCAGAGCCTCTTGTTTGCCCTTCAACAGGTGCATCCGTAATCTCTCAGCCAGGGCCTTAGACATTTGCACATCTCGCCCATGCCCAGCCTTTGGAGTCGAAACGCTTCCATCATCATCACTCAGGGCGCGAGAGATACGAATCATTCCCGCGTGAAAGTCGATATCCTCGATCTGTAGCCCTAACCCCTCCCCAAGTCTCAAGCCACACCCTGCCAGTACGCAAAACAAAGTGTGGTAGCGGGGAGCCACTTGAGCTGCCGTATCTAAGAACCGCTGCCGCTGTTCGCGGTCCATGGCCTTAATTTCTTCTTGTGTGGTCGCCTTCGAGGGAGCCAGCTTCATGACCTTACCGAGGCGTTGCGCCGGATTCGCCGAAATCAGACCATCTTCAAGGGCAGCATTGAGGACGGCTCGTATCACGGCATGAATGTTACGGACGCTCCGCTTCTCTAGCCCTGTAGCCAGTTTTTCCGACAGCAAGGCCTTAATTCGCCCTCGATCCAGATCGCACACGCGGATCTTTCCGAAGGTGGGCAGAATGTGCAGGCGTAGAATTTCCGTATAACTGGCATGTGTTCGCGGCTTCACGCTATGAGCGATCAGAGTGAGCCAGCGCGCGCCATAGCCCTCAAGTGTAATGGTGGCCGGAACCGTGGGGGTGAGTTTCTGACGCGCCTGCGGGCCGACTTTATCGCGGTGGGCGTCGGCATCCGTCTTCTTGTCGAACGTTTTCCAACGGCGGACGCCTGCCCCATCTCGCCAATCAACCACGTACTTACCACGTCGTTTACGAACACAGGCCATATAACCCTCGCTACTCTTCTGTACGATCAGGGGCAAACCATGAGCTGATGTCATTCATGTCGAACTGCGCTACCACCTCGGTGCCACGATAGAGCTTCAAATGGCTTCTTGTCGCGCTATGGGTCGTGATATCACCGAAAAAGAGGGTTCTCTGGTCCTTGAGCTTAACTTCATATGCCTTAGCGGTCGTTTCCATCCCTAACCTCCCAATTAATTTTGCTGCAGTCTCACCAATATGCATTTCGCCTCGCTCCCAACGAGCGATAGTGTTAGGAGCCACACCGAGACGATAGGCCATTTCTGCCTGTGTCCATCCGACGCGACTGCGGATTTTTTTAAGCTCATCACCTGACATATACGCAACTATACGAAATGTATTCAACTCTGTCAAGCACTCTGAGTACTGATGTACTCGTCTAGGTCTGCCAGTTTCACGCGAACAGATCGCCCTAGCCGTGTAGCTTTAATTTGTCCGGTTCGCAGCAGTTCATAGGCGCGATATTGGGAGATTCTTAGCTGTGCCGATACTTCCTTAGCGGTCAACAATTCGCCGGTTCCACTTACTTGTAGGGTCGGACAACAAATACGGGTCAGGGCCGTGGCTTTCAGCTTTTCCAGGCAACCGATGAGGCTTGCGAGTTCCCCTGTCGGAATTTCCGTCACTGCTCGTTCAAGCTGCTTGAGGCTATCTGTTAATGGGCCGTTCATTCATGGGCTCTTCCGTTCTGCCCGCACAAAGGCAAGCCGCAATGGATAAGAGGGCCTTATGGTTCAATTGGGCCCGCTAAGACCGTGACTAGTTCCGAATCCACTGACACCCAATTGCCATCGGGCAGGGTGCAATCCACCCATTGCTGTCCGTCTGGGTCTTGGTGTAGGCCGTCTACTCGGGCCTCTAGCGGCCCTTCGAATGCGTTCCACGTGATTAAGCACCCTGGTTCAAGTGGTAAAGGTCTTTGGGGCCCCTCAATATCCTCAGATCGTGGGCCTATGACTTCCCGTGCAAAACTTATCAATTCATTCATTCCCGCTTCCCTCGTTCGCGCATGCGCGAAAAGCGCGATAAGGTCGAAAAAGTCAGCTTCATGGGGGGCTTTCCACCCATTTCGCGCATAACGCGCAACCGTGTGCGGGGCCGTGGTGCCATTCCTCGATAGAACGGCCCGCCGTAGGGATAGTGAGGACATGAGCTAGTTCCAATTGTTGAAGGAGGGCAAGGGCCTTCTCTTTCCGTTCAGCATCCCCAGCATGTCGCCCCATAGCGCCATACAGTTCGTTTCCTGTTTTAGGCCCCTCCTTAAGGAGCTTGAGGAGACGGTCTGCTACAGAATCCCCGATAGCCTCACCGAAGATGTAACGAACTGAGGCCTTGGCGTAGTCCCACACGGCGAGGGCAGCCATAAGGTGAGGGGTACGTATGGCCGTTACGGGTCGATTCTCTTCCTCACGGTCTGAAAGGGCATACAGCAACGACAATCTCAACACCTGCGCAGCGCCACGGGCCAGAATGGACCCTGCTAGCCCTGGCATATCCTGCTCAAGTTTCGGGTAGACCTTGCACCATAAAGCCTCGGCCTCTGCGTCGCGTTTGAGTTCCCCGCGTTTTTGCGCGGCTGCGCGAATGCGCGAAAAGGGTGATAAGGCCTCCTCTAGCACCTTTTTAGGGGCACCTTCACCAGTTGGCAGGAATTTGGAGCGCTTAACCAAGGCATGCAGGAACCGATTTGAAAATCCATTCAGCCGTTCCGTTTCCGATAACAGTTTGAGAAGTTCCGCCGTGGTGATATGCGCCATGATGCAAATATGGGCATCGGTTGCGGTCAGCCGGTCCCGTTTGGTCATAGGAGTTAAGCACCCATGGTCCCATGCGTCTCTGATCCTAGCGGAAAGCGTGTTACCTTCCCGTTGCATCGCTTTGAGTGCGCCCGCAAACTCTTGTTCGATAATAAGCAGCCGCTTATCCGCCTCGCCTGGGTCGTCTCCGTCTGCATCGCGCACGTTGTAAATAAGACCCTCACCACTCGATAGGCCGGAGCGAACACGGGTTTTGACCCAGTCCTCTTTCTCTTGGGCGTCCAGGAGTGTCAGGAGGGCCTTTGGCGTGCTCCACGACGTACCCTTGCGAGCGTTCGCGGAGTTGCCGACTAAGACAATGTTCAGCCGCGCATGGTGGGGCAGGTGTTCTACTAAGACGTGGGGCCCTCGACCAACTATGCACCCGAAGGCTTGCAACGTGTGGAGCAAGAGTCCAACCGGATCAGCCTCGGAGTGTGGCGCAACGTCCTGGACAAACTTTCCGATTACTCCATAGAAGGCCGCTTTATCGATCACTGGCCATAGCGAGTCGTCCGCTACTTCTTTATTGCCGGTTCCGAGTTCACTCTGTTTCGTTTTCTTGGCTTCTGAAATGACGTCTGACCATTTCGTTTTGAGCGCGTCCCCAACTGGCGTCGCCATCATGGCCTTCATTGTTTCGATTGTGGCGTTCATTACAGGCCCTCCTTCCAGGCCCGCAGCCGCAAGCCGTCAGCCACGTCAAGCAATACCTGAGCATGTTCCATATCCTTGTGCGCTCGCAGCACGGTTTGAAGGCCTGTTTCTACGTCAGAATCGCTCAGGGATGCCGCGTCATAGCACGTAGAAGCCCGTAGGACGGCCTTTGCGCGTTCCTCCAGGGCCAGGGCATGCAACTCCAGATTCAATGCAATGTGGCGCAAATCTGGACGTTGGAGAGGGGGATCTTGAGGACGTTGATAGATGACACGTTTAGATGGGTCAGGCCGGTAGCCGTACTGTTTCGCTGTATAGAAGAGTGTGCCAACTCCCACACGGCCCGCCGGTTGGATTGAACGCCACGTCGCTAGGGCAGCGCGTTCATCATAATTCGCTGCACCTCTCGACCATCCATCCCACAGTGGAAATCCGTCCTCTCTTAACTGGGATTTGACGGCCATTCCCACTTTAAGCCACTCATCGCGGCCTATCGTGGGCGGGATAAATCGTAAAGCTTGTTCGATTGCATCCTGTGACGGATGCGTGATAACCTGAATCTGCATTTGGTTCCTTTCTCGACCGCCTAGCGATGTTTTCCAAGGACCCGTTAGGCGGTCTTTTTTGCCCTCTCACGTTGATGATTGCGGTTCGCGCAGAGCTGCAACAACCTCACCTAGTTCAAATCGAACCGCCGCGCCGACCTTGACCCGTGGGATGCGCCCCCTTTCGGAGAGGCGATACACTGAATTTCTACTGCAATGTAGTGCCTCAGCCACCTCCGCAACGGTCATCAGTCGTCCTTCGTGTCCCATACTGACTTTTCGCATTTGCGCCCCCTCCTTACCTTAGTTGCCCACCCATTTACCCGCGCTGACGGTATCTGATCTCGTCTTTTTATTCAAGCCTAAAATAAGTATGCCAACTGATCTCGTTAATACGTATTTAATACCTAAGGTAGATTGATATTTATCGGAACAGCGACCCGTAGCGTTCAGATGCCACAAGTTCCGCCAACGCCACACCTGAGGACCGATTAAAGAACATCTCCTTCTCCTTCTCAGTCAGAGTCTCATCCCGATCTTGCTTGTCGAGAATGCGTTTCCACTCGGACACCATCAGGTTGAAGGCCGCAATATCTTGATCAGTCACCATCATTTCCCCCTTCCGCCAAATCCTGGCGCGTTATGACCAGGGACAATTCCAACTCTATAAAGTGAATAGGGATAATTCGAGAGGATCGAAGCCCCTTGCAAGGGAGGAACCCGCCACGCCTCCTCCGTCTGTCTCGATGTGCTCAAGGGGCCGCGAACCTGGTCAGGCGTCAATGGGGTCCTGTCGAGAATCGGGGAGCACGCCGACAACGAGACGATCAAGGCCAGCATGATGAAGAGGTGCAGCAGTACCGCGACGCGAAAAATGTCGAATGGCATAGGTCCTCCCATTACGTGGGTTTCTTTTGGTTGGCTTTTCATGGGCGATTCTTTTCGGTCTTCTTCGGGGGTTGTTGGGGCTGCGGACGCGGGCTGTTCACCTCGGGGGTACTATTCAAAAAGTGCGAGAGGTCAGCACTCCCGAGACGTTGCCCCAGTCGTTGTCCATACCATCGCTTGCCCGCTTCAATGGTTCTCGCCATGATTCGCCTCCCTTCTGGTGAATCTAAAACAGCCAGTGAGTTTCTTCGGACCTCTCATCGCGCCAATTCCCCGTATAAAAATCTTCCAGGCTCATCGTGTATCCCGTGCGACTTTCCTCAGAGCCGAGCAATGCCGCGACTCCGCACGCCGCATTCGCGAGATCATCGTGCGAGCCTGGAGCGTGGTCGATGGTGTCCTTGCCGCTGCGACTGGTGCGCCGCTCCAACCCCAGCAACTCCGTACGCAGCTTCTTATGGTCTAAGAGCCGCACGGCACCCGATGCGAATAGCGGTAACGCTTCCAGATAGAGTTCTGAGCGAGACAGGTCTGAGTGCCTGTAATAAATGCCGAACCGCGCAAATGTTTGCACGGTCCATTCACTGCCGTAGCGATCACCCGTCACGGAATAGCAGCGATATTTTTTGAGCGTGGTGCAAAATTCTTCCACGACGCGAAGGGGATCACAGGGCGGGGCAACGGCATGGAGCACATCGAGCACCACGCGTTCTCCTTCCCGATGCGCAATGGCCAACGAGAAGGCATCTCCACGACCGCCAGACGGATCGCAAAAGGCGGCATACTGGACATACTGCCCGTTGATCGTGGATTGGGAGGCGCGTTCATACCGTCCAGGCTCAATGGCCGCCTCCACAACATCAGGGTCCAAGAAGGTGCCCACATCACTGCGAAAGATCGCCCCGAATTCGGCGGACGCGGCTATCGGATCATCCTGGTAGGCCTGGTCAATCACGGATTGCGGCACCAGATGATTCATGGTGCGCGTCTCGGCCTGAAAGACCAGCACCGGCGAGTCGTCTCTTCCGTAATGCCGCCGATAGGCTTCCCACAAGGGCCCGAGCCGTCGGTACGGGGTCGAGAGTCCGATCAGGAGTGCAGTAGGAATCATGGCCATCGCGGGCTTGACCGCACTGAGAATTTCCTCCGCTGGACTGGTACTGTCCTCGCTTTTCCAGAAGGCGATTTCATCCGCCAGAAGACCAATACACGTAAAGCCACGGATGCTCCGAAATGAGGCCGTTTGAATCTGAATCGTGACCTGATTATTGAGGTCGATGGACTCCGAATCCTGCCGTTGAATCATGGCCGACAGCATCGGGACGGCGTGCAAAAAACCCAGGACGTATTTGTAAATGACTTGGGCTTGCTTCCGGTCGGTCGCCACAATCATTAGGACGCCGCGTTCTCCCGCGCTTAAGTAGTCGTCATAGGCTCGAAAGCAGGCCAGAAAGACTGCAATCAAGGCGACGATGCGTGATTTGCCGCCACGTCTCCCGATACATAACCAAACTTCCCGCGCCTGGGCCGTTGGAGGGGCATGCCTGCCCGTCAGGTGCGTGAAGAGAGTGCGCTCTGACTCATCCATCGAAAGCCCAAAGATCGCCTTGAGAACGACCTTCCAGGCCCTCCAGGACGCGGCATCTTTGAACAGGGGGGCGAAGAGGTGCGGGTCTTCAATTGCGTCAATAATCGTCATGGCGTCACGTCGTAAAGCTACGTACAGTTACAGGGAGACGGCGCGGGGGGCCGACCGCTGGCCGACCCCCTTGGGGCAGACTCTACGGCGGAAGGAGATACACCGCCGAGAGTGGTGCGCCATACTTCAGCGCCCCCCGGTTCCCACTGTGGTTTGAATGGACAATGAGGTGCCCGCTTGCAGGGCATCCGACCACATGCGAACCTGTTCTAAGAGCGACCCAACATGCTCCGCGATCAGGCTGACTTGCTCATGCGTCTCGACCAGGGTTCCCGAATGCCTGGCGTGATACGCGCGCAAGGTCCGCCGCTGGACTTCAGGCGTGAGCAATCGGTCTGGAGAGTGCGAGAGCGCATGCAACCAATCCGCACGGCCCTGGTTGGCCCAGTCCATGACACGTTCAACCCGCTCAACTTCCGGCATGCCACGGAGGACGGATCGCGCCTCAATACCGATGAGGGTTTGAGTGTGAACATCGGTCGTCTTCGGCTCCACGCTATTCAGCCTGTCGTCCATCCGCTGTGCGCGCTCGCTCAATTCCTTGTGTTGCCGCTGTAGGGACCCGATGATGTCTTCCAAGTTTTTCGACAACCCGCGAATCTTTTCCACTTTGCCCGCGTGTGTCAGTGCTGGGGAGGCCGCAACCTCACGCTCTACCTTCGTGACAGGCTCGACCGCCGCAAGTGTTCGCTTTAAGACTTCGTGCCAGTCGCGGAGGGTTGCAGTCGTCATCTGCTTGGGGTCTTGTCCCATATCGGCATGGATTCGCCCTTCTACAAATTCGCCATTCATGTGTGCCTCCTGGTGTTAGTGATGTTCCCCTGATTGTGGTGCTGCTTCCTTGGCCGCTAAGTAACTGGCTAAGTCCGGTACCTGCTTGGCCCGCCGTTTCAAGCCCAATTCCTTCAAGAGTCGGACTTCCGATTCCTCCAGCTGTTCCAGTTGCAGGGCAATCGGTGCGAGGGCCCGTTTCCGCCGATCAAACAGCTTGTCTCGATTCAACAGGCACCATTCCGCAATAGGTTTCCGCCGAATCCGCTTCATGGCGATCATGCGAACAATGGCCGCTTCCTGTGGTGACACCTCGGAGACTCCACCCAGGGCCGCATACAGGTCCCGCTCTTCTTGTTTGATCTCCAGGGCGAGAGTGGTTCGGCCATCCAAGGCCTTCGCACCAAGCTTGGATATGGCCTTTTTCAGCAAGGTATCCCCATGCGTTACATTGCCGTGAACCGACTTTTCTTTCGCTGGTGCAGCCTTCATGCTGGTAGCTCCGTGGTAGCAATGACGCTTAACATATTGATCGATAAGGACTATTTAACGACAAGCAAACTAGTAAACCGCAGGTCAATGTTCGGCATCGAGGAATCCAAAGGACCGCTTCTTGTGTTTCCTGGTCGTCTGGCGTAGTTTCGTCGCGGTTTCAAGAAGGTGTGTGTCTCAATGAGTGATCCATCGTCTAAGCAGACCCCTCCAAAAGATTCGTCAAAATTCCGTAGCACGCTACACTCACTATTTGAGGAACGTGAGGTACGAGACAAACGTCTATTCGAATTGCTAACGTCCGATGATGATCTAGTTACACTGGTACTGCGTGGCCATTTGGTCATCGAAGAATTACTCTTTTCTGCTATTGCAGCCCATTGCAACGATCCTGAGTTTTTGAAAAAGGCAAACCTAAAATTTTCGCAGTTGATTCCTCTATTTCGTGCGCTTGAAAAACTCCCAGTGATGAACGAAACAGACTGGGGGGTTCTGAATGAACTTAACTCCCTTAGAAATGCATTAGCGCACAACATCGAACCAGCAAACATTTCGGTTCGGACTGAGCGCCTTGTACTCATGATCTTGGGCACGGAAGGGGTCAAAATTCTTGGAAATCCTCTAAGCAGCAAGGAGTCACTCAAACAAGCCTTGTGTCATTTTTTTGGAAAATTAAGCGCAATTGCTGTTTTTCAGTTCACCATAGAAGAGATGATTGTTCATCAATTGAAAAGCCGCGGCACGGATCAGTCACAGGCAACCTAAATACCGCTAGCCCTTGGCTGGCCTGCCTCAGCTTCTGATTTCTAATTGAATCCCGCACTATGGCTGTTCGTCCTCCTAATACTTCCATGTTGTCACGTATTCCTGTTGCCACCTGGTTCCCTCCAGGAGATGACCTCGCCACCTTGATGGCCTGCCTCTGCATACTCCGAGAAGACCTGTATATTGAGTTCAAGGGACTCTTCGATGATCCAATGCCATTACTCGATAAATGTTCTCTCGCTTACCGCCAAATCTATTTCTATAAAAACCAATACCGCACCCTGCATGAAATCCAGAGGTGTATTCATAAGGTTTGGCCGCACAGAGAATTTGTGGCCAAAGTGTATAAGCTGCACCCTAAGATCGAGCCTGAGCTGAAGCGAATTAATAAGATGCTTGCCCAAGCACAGAAATTCGTAGAAGACATTCGAAATGACGTAGGTGCTCATCTACAACCTGATGCAGTCAAAGAAGGACTGCCCAATATTCCTGCGGATACGATTTGTCTGTATCAACAAGGTAGTTCTCCTGACACCATTCATTACCCATTCGCCTTAGAGATTCTTGGGGCCACTATGCTCCGCCATGTGCCGCTAAAGGATGCCCAGAAAGAATTCGATGATCGTTTCGACCTCATGAAGCGCCTAGGAATTGCTGCCCTCAATTTTATCGACGCGCTCGTTCATTGCTACTCAGTCGTGAGAAACCTACCCATAGATTCATCTCAACCAGACTTTCCTCGAACAGATGAATCGTCTGCTACCTCACTGCTACCAGGACAGGACAAACCATCCCCATCTACCCCCATTTGAGCAGTAGGGCATTTTGTTGTTTCACATATGGTTAGGTTGTCTGAGGGAGGACTGGGGCTAGTTCCTAAACCGCGGGTCGCACGTTCAATTCGTGTCGGGGGCACCAATTTTTCAACAGGTTAGCGAAACCTGCTCTGGCCGAATCCCCGCTTGTGCTAAATTTGTGCTAAACGGCCTTCCCGCATCGAAAATCGCCACTCCATCCCGCAAACTTTCCGGATAATGATGCGCATACCGCTGCGTCATCATCGGCGATTTATGCCCGAGAATCCGCTGGACCTTGTACAAGTCCACACCCGCCTGCACCATGCGGGTCGCACAGGTATGGCGCAGATCATGGAACCGGAAATCCAACACCTGTCCGTGCTTGAGCGCCAATCGGAAACTCCGTCGTAGGTTAGGAGCATCCAAGGGTGTGCCCGCCGCGCTCGTAAACACTAATTCCGAATCCCTGCGCCGGCCACTGGCTTTGTTCTGAAGGGCCTGCACAAGCGTATGACTGAGCGGAATCGTCCGCCGCTCCCCGTTCTTCGATTTAAACACTGTGGCGGTTCGTCGAGTGAGGTCCACACCGGCCCATGTGAGATTGAGAATTTCGCCACAACGCATCCCGGTATGGATCGCGAATACGATGACGTCCTGTAACCACGGCGCCGCAGCCTCAAGGAGTCGTCGCTCTTCCTCACACGTCAGCCAACGATCCCGCGCATTGTTTTCTCGTTCCATGGACACCCGGCACACCGGATTATCCTTGGTCCATTCCCATTCGCGACACGCTAAATTGAATGCCTTCTTCATGACCGCCAATTCGCGATTGATCGTGGCCGGTGTGACCCCATCCGCATACCGTTTGTTCTTAAATACCACGATCGTTTTTGGCGTCACCTGTTCCAATTTGGGATTGCCAAAATGCGCGATAAGATTCGTAACCATGTTCACATATCGACGGTAGTGCGACCGTCGGCTGGCATGCTCGCGCAAATAACGATCCATCAACTCTCGGAATGTCCTGGCTTCCTCCTTCGGCTTGTCAAAGTACTTTCCTTCTACAATCTGCACTCTGACTTTGCTGAGGATAGCTTCGGCCAACTTTTTGTCCGAGGTTTCGGTCGATCGCCGCACTTGCCGCCCTTGAAACGTAAATGACATCCACCAGGTATTGTTCCGTTTAACGAGCCCCATGCTGCTCCTCCTTCGTGCGTGGGCTCGGTGTGATGGTTTCCCCGTGGCGAGTATAGACCTCGGATTTCGCCGCTTCAATGAGTCGGTCGAGGTCACTGGTCTGGTCATGAGTCTGCAGTGAGAACGGCTTGCCGGGACTGGGTTCAAAGCTTTTCAGCCATGCCTGGATGGCCTCAGGTTCAAAGCGGACGAGGCCATGAATGCGACGGCACGGGATTTTGTTCTTGGAAACCCACAGGTAGAGTGTGGATTCTTTGATGTTGAGCCAAGCTGAGAGTTCTTTGACGGTAAGCATATGCAGATACACCGGGGGCGTCTGCCGACACCCCCAGTCCCCCTAACATGGGCTGCCCGCGTGACCGCCGGCAG
>CAZKVY010000049.1:0-27324 GCA_964556305.1 uncultured Nitrospira sp.
CCTGGCCGGCTCTTTGGGCGAGCGTGCGTGATCTGAAGGATGCGACCGTGGATGCAGCCGTGGCGGTACGCGCGGTGGAGGAGGGGCAGTTCGCGCCGGAGGACGGGAAAAAGCTCAAGGGATTATTTACCTTATACGCGGCTGTCCGAGAGGCCAGCGCGGCTTTAGGCGTTGGCTCGCCGGACGACCTGGCCTCCATCATCACCGAGTTCGTCCCTGCCTCGTCCTTCCTTCGCGGCCTCAACGCACTCTGGTACTACGGTTCGTACGATCTCACGCAGACCCAGTTGACGTTGCTGGAATCTCTGGCCACAACTCTTCCGGTCACGGTGTATTTTCCCGTGGACGCTCAGCCTGCCTATGGCTTTGCGCAACAGTTTCTCGAACGGTACCTGTATCCACTTGCCGGAACCGCTGACGTCCCCCGTTCCTCCTCAACAGATGAGGCCCGATCCGATCCTGAAAGAGTCAACGTATCGGTCGAAGTACGAAATGCGGCAGGCATCGACGATGAGCTGACGCTAGTCTGCAAACAGATCCTCACGTTGGTCGAAACCCACGGCTATCACTTTGAGGACATCGGGGTCGTGGGACGCAGTCTCGTGCCTTATCAATCCGCACTCGCACGCATCTTCGACCAGCATCGCATTCCATTTGTCTCGACTGCGGCTCTTCCATTGTTACGAGAGCCGACGGCCAAGACACTCCTTCATCTGGCCCGGCTCAAGGGGAGCGGTTTGCATCGTCCGGCGATGCTTGAAGTGATCACCTCGCCTTGGAATCGGCGATTGACGGCGCCAGAGGGCGCCGTGCCACCACGTCCCGACCTCTGGCGATTGGCCGTGCATGCATTGGGGATCACCCGGGGTGAGGAGGAATGGCAGCGGCTGGCGCAACTTGGCCGCCTTGAGTCCTGCGCCGGGACAGATGAAGAGTTCCTTGGTGCAACACTCGACACCCTCTCGATTGACGGACCACAACTTCGGCTGCTCTGGGAGTGTCTCTCGCCGTTGATCGCCGGGGTCACGCGTCTGCCGGAGTCGGGCGGTTACGGCTCGTTGACGGATGCCTTCTGCGCGCTGGCGGCAGAACAGCTTTCCATTTCCCTGGGTGGGTCCGATTCTCTCCAGGCGGCCAGGCAGTGGGAGGAAGCAGGAGATGTCACGGAGGCACTGGCCGGGGTCTTTGCACAACTGCGCGAGTTGGATCGGCTCGATATCCGGATTACTTGGCAGCAGTGGACCGACACGTTTGAAGAGATCCTGGAGCGAACAACCTGCGCCCTGGCTTCTGCGTCCCACCAAGGGGTTCAGGTGCTGGACGCAATGGCGGCGAGGGGGCTGGGATTCCGCGCGGTCTTCATCGTCGGCATGAACGAAAAATTGTTTCCGCGTTTCATTCATGAAGACGGATTTCTCCGCGACAGCCACCGCCTCGTCTTGAGTGAAACGCTCGGCTACAAGATCGATCAAAAATTGCAGGGCTATGGGGAAGAAGCGTTGCTGTTCGAACTTGTGCGGGCCTCCGCGAGTGAGCGGCTGTATCTGTCGTATCAACGGGCGGACGCAGCCGGGCGGCCGTTGGCGCCCTCGGGGTATCTGGATGCCATCGGAGCCGTGCCGCATGCGGCAGATACGCCGTCGCTCCTGGCCATGCCCCGTCGGTGGAAGGATCGCGTCGCGATATCCCTGTTTTTTCCGCCGCTATTGACCAGAGAAGAATTGACCGTGAGTAACGTCCTGCATGGCCGTGACGTGTCAGCCTTATTGAAGGCAGAAGGCCGCGATGGGGACTTGTTTGCTCATGGTCTCGCTGCGCAAGGCCTGATCGAAAGCGGGGCGCCGGCTCTGAACCCCTACGACGGCATGCTCGAGGATACGACCGCTCATTGGACCCGACTCTGCGAGCGCGGGGTCTCGCCCACCGCTCTGGAGGCCTATGCCCGTTGCCCCTTCCAATATTTCTCTGGGCAGGTGCTCAACCTCGATGCGGTACGTCAGACGGTTACGATGGAGCTCTCACCGCCGGCCGTGGGGCAACTGTGCCATGACGCATTGAAGCGGTGTTATCAGGCCCTGATCAGGCAGGGATGGGTAGCAGCCACGTCGTCCACCGTCACTATCACGGCGGAAGTCACCCGGGCCGTCACGCAGGCCTTCGCCGCCTACGAGATGACGCACGGCACCGGCTACGCTCTCACCTGGCAGCTGGCTCAAGAAACGGTTCAACGCCTGGTCGAAGCGACGGTCCTATTCGATCGCGAGGCGGCAGCGGCCACAGGGTTCATTCCGGTGGAATGCGAAATCGATGCGAAGGGGATTCTGCCCGATGGGACGGCAGGAGGCGCCCTTCCCCTTCGTGGGCGATGGGACCGACTTGACCGACATCCGGTTTCTGGCGCGGTCCAGGTGATCGATTACAAATATCGCGCGAACGACCGGATAGAGCCGAAGGATCGGCAACTCTTGCAAGCGGCGGTACGTGCGCAACGGTTGCAGCCTGCGCTATATGCTTTGATGGCCCTTGCGGCAACTGACGAGCTAGCGCCCAGTCCTCAACCCGAACAGGTGGAGTTTTTGTATCTCATGCCGAACGGCAAACCTATGATCGAGCGCGCGTCGTTCGCGTCTTCTTATTGGCAAGGTCCCTCCGGTCCGCTGTTGAGTTACACGTTGCAGGTGCTGGTCGATGGCATCCGGAACGGACGCCATTTCGTCGTGCCTGATACGGCCCATTGCGCCCATTGTGAGTTTTCAACGGCCTGCCGGAAGGCTCATCAGCCCAGCTGGTGGCGTGCGTACCGTTCTTCACAGGCCCAGGCGCTACGATCCGTGCGATCGCAGAAGGTGGCGCGTGACTGAGCCGGGGCAGATTCCGGATCAGGCGGCGCGGGAAGCTGCGGCCACGACCTTCGACCGCAACGTCGTGGTGATCGCCGGAGCGGGGACCGGGAAAACCACCTTGCTGGTCAACCGGCTCTTGTACCTCCTCATGCGCCGGTCCGACTCGCTGGACCTCTCGCGCATCGTGGCCTTGACCTTCACCAACAAAGCGGCCACGGAAATGAAAGTTCGTTTGCGCGAGCGGCTGCGATCATTGGTGAATCTCGAAGGGCGTGACAGTCCGGCCGCCGGGAGCGGCACGGTGTCGATTGCCGATTTACGCATGCGATTCGGCTGGACGACCGACGAAGTTGTGGCCCGCGCAGAGGCTGCGCTACGAGATGTCGAAAAGGCTCAGATCGGGACGCTACACAGTTTCGCCGCTCACCTGCTGCGCCTCTATCCAATCGAGGCCGGCGTCAGCCCCACCTTTCAGACGGATGAGGATGCGTCGCGCTTTGAGGAACATTTCACCGGAGAATGGGAACTCTGGTTGGATCGTCAGCTGGGACCGGCGGGCCCTGACCACGGGCGTTGGCGACTGCTTCTGACGGCATTCGGCCTGGGAGACCTGCGCCAATTGGCTTACAGCCTGCACAGCGATTTAATCGATCTCGATGGGCTGAGGGAGCAGGTGACGGAGAGTAGTCTTCACCCAGCGCTACGTGACTGGTTCGCCGATCGGAAAACGCACGCAGAAGGCATCCTGGCACGGTATGACGGTCCTAAACGGCGCAAGATTGAGCTGATGCTGGCCGCGATCGCCGACTTGTTTGGCCTGCTGTTGACGGAGGGTCTGAACGGACTCGATGCGTTCCCGGCGGAGTCGCGAGAGTTGTTGGCCAAAGACCTCGGCAAGGCGCCCGCAGGCTGGGTTGACGAAGACTTCGAAGAAGCCGAATCGCTCCAGCGGATCGCCACTCGGTTACTCAAGGTCGATCACGGGGTGTTAGGACAACTGCTCGATGTGCTGGCGCCGTTTGTCCAGTCAGTACGGAAGTCGTTTTTAGATACAGGCTGGCTGACATTTGACGGGTTGGTGGCCAAGGCCCGTAGCTTACTCCGCGATCATCCGATGATTCGTGAGCAGCTGAAACGAGATTATCGCGCGTTGTTGGTCGATGAATTTCAGGATACTGATCCGGTGCAATACGAAATCGTGTTGTATCTGGCTGAACGCCTGGGTGAGCAGTCTTCTTCCTGGCGTGAGATCGAGCTTGAGTCGGGAAAACTGTTCATCGTCGGGGATCCGAAACAGTCGATTTACGCCTTTCGACGAGCTGATATCGAAGCGTTCGATCATGTCGTCGAACGGGTGACTCGCGGGGGCGCCTTGCGGTGCGAACTCGCGACGAATTTTCGCAGCCATGCTCAGGTACTGGAGGTGGTCAACGGAGTCTTTAACCGTCTCCTGGTCGCGCAACCGTCGGTGCAGCCGCCGAACGTGCCGTTGACGGTCCAACCCAATCGATCGAGTCAATTCCGCGCGTCCGGCGTCGAACTCCGGCTGGTGAGCTCGGAAGAGGAGGACGACTTGGATGCTGCCGCGGCCACCAGGGTGGAGGCGGAGCATATCGCGGCCATGCTCACCCGATTGCTGAGTTCGACTGTGCCGGAGGGCGCGACGTCGGGGTCCGACACCAGGTTGCGCCCCGGCCATATCGCGCTGCTCTTTCGTAAATTGACTCAGGCCGAAGAATATCTGGAGGCGCTTCGACGGCACGACATTCAGTACATCATCGACGGGGAGAAGCATTTTTATCGCCGGCAGGAAGTTATCGACCTGGTGAACATCCTTCGGTGCATCGAAAATCCCTACGACCACATTGCGCTGGTAGGGCTCTTGCGGTCGCCGATCGGAGGCCTGCCGGATTCCGCATTGGTCAGCCTAAGGGAAGCGCAGGCGTTGGATTATCGCGAAGGCGATCGGCTGGCCGGCTGGAACAGTCCTCACGCTCAGCCGCTCCGACGGTTGTATGCGGCCCTCGCGAGCTTGCATGAGCAGGCTCCCCGTTGTCCATTACCTGAAGTGCTGGATCTCGTATTTCAGCACCTTCCCTTGCTTGAACTGGCAGCCGCCTCGATTCATGGGGAACAGGCCGTAGCCAATCTGCTGAAGGTGCGGCAGATGGCGTCGGATGTGGCGGATCGGCCGGCTCTCACCCTGAACGGGTTCGTCGAATTGATGCTGGAGCGACTGACCGAG
Organism: uncultured Nitrospira sp.; assembly: GCA_964556305.1. Taxonomy (GTDB): domain Bacteria; phylum Nitrospirota; class Nitrospiria; order Nitrospirales; family Nitrospiraceae; genus Nitrospira_A. The sequence goes on from CAZKVY010000049.1 coordinate 5,089, forward strand.
CAACCGGACGAGGCGGAAAGTGCCCTCTCGGAGGACACGCTGGATGCGGTGCGGGTGTTGACCATCCATAAGGCCAAGGGGTTGGAGTTCCCTTTGGTGATCCTGGCCGGATTACACCATGGAGACGGAGCCGGTCGAGGATCAGCGCGACCCCAGATCTGGCATGATTGGTCCACTGGCATGCAAGGACTAGATTTCGGCGGCCTGTGCACGGCAGGCGCGGTGCTGGTTGCGGAAAAGGCTCGCATACGGGAACAGGCGGAACGTCGCAGATTGTTTTATGTCGGAATGACTCGCGCGCGCGAGTCCCTGGTGTTGTCGGGAGCCTTGCCGAAGCGCCGGGTGCGCGGGGCCTTGTTGGATCTATTGGAACAGGCGGCGGGGACCGAACTGCACAGGAAGGGACAGGACGAGCTATCCGTAGGAGGTGTCGGCCTGCGACAAACCATTCTCACGGGAGAAGACCGGCCCCCTTCACGGGTACGGCAGCAGCCGACCGTTTTGGAAGATTGCCCTCTCGATCAGGCTTGGTTGGATCGCTGGGCGAAGCGTGATGGGGTATGGCAAGCACATCGTGCGGACAGTCTCCTTGTCTCACCTTCGGATTTCATTCGAAAGCCCGTTGCAGTAGCGCCTCCGACGAATCAACTCTCGCGACAGGGGCGGAGTGTCTCATCGGGAAAAGCGATCGGGACGATCGTGCACCGGGTTCTGCAATATTGGGACTTCGGCGCTGAGGTGGTGCCGCAAATGGCGGCAATCACAGGTGCATCGCTGACACCGGAAGAGCCGGATGAAGGGGCCCGGCAGGCCATTGCCGAAGAGGTTCATAGGGTGCTGGAGACCTTTGTGCAGTCACCTGCGTATGATCGCCTGCGGCGGGCCACGGTGATCGGGCGGGAAATGCCGTTTCTCATATCCTGGAATGAAGGCCGGCAGATTCTAGAAGGCGCGATTGACCTGCTGTATCGTTTCGAGGGCCAGCTCTGGATTGCCGACTATAAGACGGATATGATCCCGCTCGATCAGGTAGCGGCCAGGGCGACCGTCTACCGTGAGCAAGCGCGTTTGTACCGGGCGGCAGTCACTCAGTCGCTTGGAGAACCGGTCGCAGGATTTGAGTTTGTGTTTCTCCGGTTAGGTGTCACAGTTCCGGTCTGAACAGAAAGGAGGAGGCATGACACGTCTCGCATGGATGGTCGTGGCAATGGCGACGGTCGTCGGTTGTGCGGGGCCCAGAAAAGCCGAGGTCCGGCCGCTCCACGCACCGACCGGCACTACCGCTGCGGTGAGCCAACAGTTGGAGCAGGGCAATCAGTTGCTCCTGAAAGAGGATTGGGCCGGAGCGCGAGACGCCTATCTGGCGACGATCCAGGCCGAGCAGACACTGGCGGAAGCGCACTATAATCTAGCGCTGGCGTTGGAGAAGCTGGGGGAGAAGGGCGAAGCCAGGAAGCATTATGTTGCCGCGGCCAATCTGGCCCCCGGCAACAAGGTCATCTGGGACGCTCCGCCGCTGAGAAAGTACGACAGTGAGCTCACGCTGGGGAAGAAGTCCTGGATGGACGCCAACCCCAAGTAAAGCCTTTCCCCACGAGCTGGACCTAGAGCGACGTGGCCGACCCGGAATCTGAGCGGAGCGGACGCTTTTGCTGGGAGGCGATGGCGAGGATGACCGCTCCTCCGACGATCATTGGGATGCTGAGCATCTGACCCATTGAAATCGTCCCGACAATAAAGCCGATCTGCGCATCCGGCTCCCGAAAAAACTCCACGATAATCCGGCAAAGTCCGTAGCCGACCAGGAAGGATCCGAAGACGGTTCCTGACGGGGGCAGACGGCGGGTGATCAGCCAGAGCACCGTAAAAAGCAGCAGTCCTTCCAGAAACGCTTCGTAGAGCTGCGATGGGTGGCGGCAAGCCATTCCGCCGGCCGGGAACACCATGCACCAGTCCACATCGGTCGGGCGTCCGTAGAGTTCGCCGTTGATGAAGTTGCCAATCCGCCCCAGTCCGAGGCCTACCGGGGTCACACCGGCGGCGAGGTCGGCGATGGTGAGGACCGTCATGCCTTGCCGTTTTGCAAAGAGGATCAACGCCACGATGGTTCCGATCAACCCGCCATGGAACGACATGCCGCCTTCCCATACTGCAAAGATCTTCAGCGGATTTTCCAAGTAATAGGACAGGTTGTAGAAGAGCACATAACCCAACCGCCCGCCCGCAAACACACCCACCGCCGCATAGACGATCATGTCGTAGACCTGATCCTTGTTCAGCGGGAGCTTCTGCGCCCTAGCCCGAGCTTCGATGATGAAGTAGGCAAGGGTGAGTCCGATGAGATACATCAGTCCGTACCATCGGAACTGCAAGGGACCCAATCGGAGAAAAACCGGGTCGATGTCGGGGTAGGGTATCGTGTGTAACCAGGGCAGCATAGATGGACTCCACATAGTTTCGCGATCTTATGTGAGCCTGATCCACATTGCAAGGCAAGCCGCGAGCCCGCTCCAGGCAAGGCCTGAGCGGCGTTGATGAGTGTTTCCTCCGCACACCTGTCGCTTTTCTGAAACGGTTGTCTCCTGTCATTGTTCACAAAACAGCACCCTTTATGAGGCGCCTTTAACCTGTCCTCATCGAACCTTGCAAATACGGCTCGAAACCACGTGACCATGCTCTGGCACAATTGATGCTCTATGTAGAGATAGCTACTCGCCGAGTCAGTGAACCATCAACCTTGTTGTACGAGAGGGAGGAAGTCACAATGTCTACCAAGGGGCGTGAAGCAGCCAAGATTGCAGCGATCATCGGTGGCGGGGCGGTTGTGGGCGCGGCGTTGGGGTTACTGTTGGCGCCGAAGTCCGGGGCGGAGACGCGGCGCGATGTCGCCCGATATGCCAAGAAGGCCCAGCTTCAGGCGACCCGGTTCAGCCGTTCCGTGAAGACCGGCGTGTCCACTATGGTGGAACGCAGCAAGGCTCTGGTAAAGAAAGACGATCACAAAGAAGCCGCCTAGGCGGCGGTTGAGAAAGGGAGTCGGCCAGTCAGAATGCTTACACCGGCCTGTCCCATACGGGACAGGCCGGTGTAGAGTTGTGAAGATCTTCATCCTGCAGCTTGACCCTCCGGTACCCGGGTGTTAGATTTCGCCCCGACGGTTTTGTGCCGCGGGAGTGGTGGAATCGGCAGACACCCAGGACTTAAAATCCTGTGTCATACCAATGGCGTGCGGGTTCAAGTCCCGCCTCCCGCACCAAACTTGCCATCGTCCATTTCATCTACTCCCCAGTCAGTTTCACGGTTGTTCATACGTCATACTCCAAGTTCTTACGCCATATTCCTCTCTCTGATTCAGAACATGCAGGTAGCTAGCGTCGGAAAGGGACCAGGGAACAAACCGGTTTGCCTTGCTTGAAGCCTCATGTATAGACTTGCGTACGTCGTCACGGAGAATTTGAGGTTGATGGCCTCGCCACACACCAGTGTGTACCGCAGGCCCTCGGTAAAGGAGAGATATGACGAACATCGCCTTTACGTCGCTTCTTTTCCTTCTGTTTGCCCTGCCCGGATACATTTTCCTGGCGAGTTACTTCTCGACAGAATTTACTCGTCAGGTGCTTCAACGAAGCTGGACAGACGATCTCGCCAAGGCCATCATTTTCTCATTGCCCTTTCACATTCTTGGAGTCTTCACGGTCAGCTACCTTCAGCATGCCCATCTCATTCACCACACGCTGAATGTGGAAAGCGTGTTTCGGATGTTGGCGGGAGAATTTTCCAATACCGGAACGGACTACCATGACCGGTTTTCAGTGGTCCTTGATCATCTCTATGAGAGCAAGGCGCATCTCCTGACGTACTATGTCCTCATCCTGCTGGCCGCGTTCGGGCTGGGGCATCTCTCCCGGTGGCTGGTGTGGCAATTTGAACTGGACGTGAGTTGGCCGAAGGTGTTTGCTTTCAGAAACGAATGGATCTATTCCATATTAGGCCGTGGCCAACTGGAGGGTGTCCCGTCGAAGGATATTATTGTATGGGTCGACGCCTTGACCGATGAGCCCACTGAGGTCGAGGGGAGAACGCGACTTTATCGGGGACTGGTTGCGGCCTTCACGACTGACGAGCGGGGTGCGTTAAGGGACTTGATCGTCACGGCAGCACGAAGGAGTAAGTTCAGGAAGGTCGATGGGGAGTTACATTTTACCTGGCAACGGATTGAACCTGGTGACTATTTCCTTATGAGATACAGCGAGATCAAGAATCTGAACATCACTTACCGCGACGCGCGAGATCCTGTTCCTGCTTCCGAAGAGGAAAGGCAACAGGCTGCTGAGATGGCGTCGGCTCCTGCGTCTGGAACATCCGATCCAACTGACCAGATTTTTCCAGCTTCTTAGCATGTTCATGTACTTGTTTCATCATGGCGCTATACATACCCATCGGCTGAACTCCTTCCGTGAGTAGGGTGAACCCCTGAACCAATGCCAGTTTACTACGTTTGACGGACAAATGTAACCGACTCATGCCACGGCGCCATGCCAGGCTATGATCATGTCCGTCAATGCGGCTTCTTCAGTACGGCCCTCGTGCTAGAGCCCGCGCACCGATCGGATGGGCTTCTGATAGTTCTGATCGTCGGTGCCAAGGTCATCATGGCAGATGCGGGAATCGGTCGACGCGTTGACCTTGTCGATGATCTTCCGTGACACGAGCACTTCCTTCAGGAGATCCGGCGTGGGAAAACTGTCCATCACCACGGCAGGGCAGACCAGGAGGGTACGCTCGACCACGTTGTTGAGGATCACTTTATACCTCGTATCCGCAAGTGGATCTCTCCTCGGCAAGACGGTTTCCACGACATAGGGGGCCGGAAAATGCGCCTCGAGAAACTCTTTGATAATTTGTACCTTCCTGCGCGCGTAGTCGTCTGTCACGGTCGATGGTCCTTTCGAATTCCCCCCCCGTCCGTTCGCCGGCGGCAGGGGAACAACGATTGTGGTTTCACGCCTCTTGTGGCACAGTGCCGTCGGGCCGAGCGCTGATATTAGGAGAAAAACAGACTGAAAACCAGAGGCTTGTCCTGGGGCATGCCAACTGAAATCTTCTCCCGACTGCAGAGCGACGGAACCAGCCCATCCAGGACCTGTGTTGGCGTCTGATATACTTGCCATAGTTAATCATGGCACTCTGCTGTTCACGCGCTCTGACGGGAGTTCCATAGGTAGTACAACGCACCGCAGAGGTCACTGTGCAGAAAGACGAATTCTCAGGAGCGGCAGGCGATCCGGCTACCCCATCCAACCCAGTCCCCTCTCTCCAACAGGCCTCAAACGTTCCGGACGGGTTCCGTTGCCCGGTCCATAAATGCGATGGCCATATGAAGGTGTGCGCCGACGAGTACGATATTCGTAGCGGGTTGGAATCGCTGGTCTGCACGAAATGCAAGCATCGTGGGCTACGGTCGCGAGAAGGTGTGATTCCCTTATTTCGAGGGGGGCATGAATTTAAATTCAGTTACGGTCCCTCCACGCGCACGGTCACCGTGGTGTTGAGTTCCGCATCGGTCAATTTGTGGGGCACGCATGGAGTGACTGAGGAACAATTGGCCAAGCTTGCGGCGGAATGGACTCTTCTCTGCGGGAATACGAAGAAGCCGGTGCATTTGGGAATTCCGGCCGAGGAATTCGCCGATTTTTACCTCTATTTCTGCAGGAAGTGACGCGTTCGCCCTCCCTGTCGAGCGTTCCCTGACCAAGCGAAGATACCTTTCGAAGGTTCTCAAAGAGCCTGATCTCGTTTAGGAACGTCGGCCCGATCGATTACCATTTCCCCAGCCAATTGCGGCAGCCCGCGTAGTAGGACGCAATCGCAATGGCAAGGACGAACAGGACCTGCATGACGTGTTGCACCAACACGCTCGGGTCGATGGTTCGGGTGACGAAGAGCAGGCCCGCAGCTACCAGGGTGACAACGAAGGTGGTCCGCTTGGGACAGAGACTGCCGTCCCGTTTGCTTTGTGCAGCCAAGACGATCCACACACAGGCCCAACCGATTGCCCCGACGACGAGAGCGGCGGCAAGATCGGTCATCCCGACCATCAGACTGCTGAACCCCAACTCCATTTTCGGACGGCGGGGTAATTCGATGCGGATGCGGTAGAGCTCGCCCACCGAAAGCGCCAGCCAGATCAGCAGAATTCCCAGCACAAAACTTCCGCGGCCCATTTCTTCCGAGAACAGCCGTTTGCGCGGTGTGGTTCCTGCGGAGGATTTAATCGGAAACCCTTCGAAGTGCGGAGTAAAGTCGTACCCGCATTCGCAATACTGCGCGGCATCGGGGTTTGCCATGAGGCAGCGGGGACATTCAAGCGGGATTGGTTTGCTCATGTGGCTTCGACATTCGTGTTACAATCGCGCGCCTTTCCTTCGCCGGATGACGTGGATTTTAAGAGGTCCCTATGCATCAATCGACGCGCTCGTTCCTATTCGCATTTCTCGGTGCGCTTTTCGCCGCAACCGCCGTGGCAGCCGGCGCTTTCGGTGCCCACGCGCTCAAATCGATTCTGGATCCGGCGATGCTCACCGTGTATGAAACGGCGGCGCGCTACCAAATGTATCACGCTCTCGGCCTCTTTGTCGTAGCCTGGTTAAGTCGTGAGACCCACAATCCCTTGGCGATCAAGGCCGGCTGGTTGTTGTGCGCCGGGATCCTGCTGTTCAGCGGGAGTTTGTATATTGTGGCGCTGGCCGGGGTCAAATGGATGGGCGCGCTGACTCCCTTGGGAGGGGCATCTTTTATCAGCGGCTGGGTGTGCATCGCCTGGACCGCTTGGCGCGGCGATCGCCCTCAATGATGACGACGCGGTGACGGGCCTTTACCACTGCCTTCGTTGAAGCAGGTGGCCGTGCGTTTGCCGGTAATCGAACCCCATCCGCCTGCGGTATTCACAAAGGTGCCTTCCAAGCGTTGTCCCTCTCCTGAAAAAAGCAAACTGTCTTCCTGCACACCGGCTCTGGTTTCCCATCGCAGATACACGCTATCGCCGAGGACGATAATTTCTGCCGGACTGGTAGCCGACACGGATCCCGGTGGTGCGAAGATGACCGCCGTTTTTTCTTCGCGATGGTTTTGGTGGTTGTGAATCGACCATTGCCAGGTCCCGCATAAACGCACGAGGCCGCGCTGTTGTCGCACCTGGTCTTTCCAATTGTAAATCCTGAACCATTCGCGGGTCACGGTGTCGATGGCCCAGGCTTCGATCTGGGCAGCCGCTCCCCCCATGAGGGGCGCGCTGTCTTCCGTCGGCGCGGCTGCACTCAACGTTCGAAGACGCCCCAGGGCTGGACCCAGGGTGGTCCCTTCGCTCAGCCAGGCCGTCTGGGCATCGATCTGTTTTTGAATGTTCTCGCGCGGTTCTGCGGTCTCTGACGCATCGAGCGCTCGAGCGGTTTGCGCCAAGTGCCACGCTGCCAGCCCGCGCACCAGCTCATTGGCTGCCCGCGTAAGATCACCGATGAGCAGTTCCTGACTCATCGCCCGAGTCAGCCCTTTGGCTCCGACCGTCATCGCGGCATCGCCTAATCCCAACTGCGGGCCGATCACAGTTTTGAAGAGGGACAGCGCATCACCTTGCGCCGGAAGAGCCGACAGCTGCGTCGCATTGGCCCGCACCACCTCCTGAAAGGCCGGCAGGCGATTAGCCAGAGTCGGTTGGGGTGGAGGAGTTGTCTCCTCGGCGCGCCCTGCAATCGGCCCGGTGAGCAAGGTGGTAAGGCCGCAGACGATAAGGAAGATACGAACGACAGGCTTCGGCATGACCGGGACTGCTTTCCTTATGTGCGTGAGGGAGAGTGAGGCGATGAGGCGACCGGAGACAATCGGCCGATCGCCGGTATCGGCTGATTCACCCTCGATACCGGTTATGTTCCCTGGAAACAGGTTTTGAGAAATGCCACGGTGGCGTCCCAGGCCTTCGCAGTCGCTTCGGCATTATGCCCGGCTTGCCTGGTTTCATCACAGAATGCGTGCACGGTACCAGGATAGGTCTTGATCTCAATACGTTTGCCCTGGGCTGCCGCGGCGCGAAGCAGATCGACATCTGTTTGCGTAGCCCACGTATCCTGCTCGGCCTGGTGGTAGAGCAAGGGGCTCATCATGTTGCTGAGTTGGTCGGGCGCGCTGACCTTCCCATAATAGGCGACGGCTGCCCGTAAACGTTTACGCTGACAGGCAAACCGAATCGCCAACGTGGCGCCCAGGCCGAATCCGACCACGCCGTGGATATTCCGTTTCGTGCGTTCGGTGGTGTTGAGATATTCGCAGCAGGTATTGATGTCCTGGAGCAGGAGTTGCTCGTTGCACTTAGCTGCCAGCGCTTCCGCCACTTCGGCATTGGCGGTGACCATGCCGCCGAGCCGGCCGTAGAGCTTGGGAATGATTACACCATACCCTTCGCAAGCTAAACGTGCGCCCAAAGCGGTGATCTGAGAATTCATGCCCCACCAGTCATGCAACAGCACAATCCCGGGATAGGTGACCTTGTCTTGCGGCCAGAATTGAATACATTCCACATGGACATCTTTGCTGATGCGCGTGCGGATATAGGGATCCACCATCGCATCAGTCGCGGTGGGAATCGCCATTCCACTTGGAAAGCGAGCCGTGCCGGTTCCAATCTGATCCAGGGAAAATGGAGTAGTCTGCGTAGTCATGGGCGATCGGTCCTTTCTCGATTGGCGTCTGCGTCCAGCGGGTGGCCGCCCGGTACTATAGGGAGCGGATTTAGGCATTGTCAATCGACGCGCCGGTAGCCGACTGAGTCGTCTTGACCCGTCATAGTCCAGCCGGTAGAGTGCGCGCCAACGATGTCTCATGAATCTCGCATGCCGCTCGGAGTCGGGTTGATCGGGCTCGGCCATCACGGTAGCCGCTACGCCAAACATCTCCTGCACGACCTTCCTGGAGCCCGTCTGGCAGCCGTATGTCGACGTCGAGCCGAGAAGGGGAACGGGTTGCCTGATGCGGCAACTGTGCCCTGCTATTCCGATTATCATGAGTTGATTGCCGATCCCGGAGTGGAGGCTGTGGTTGTGGTGACCCCACCCACGCTCAATCGGGACATCTGTATCTCCGTTGCGCAGGGGAAGAAAGCCCTCTTGGTGGAGAAGCCATTGGCGACTACGGCTGAGGAGGCGCGAGTCATCCTACGGGCGGCGCAGGAGAGCAGCCAAGTGATGATGACGGCGCAAACCTTGCGGTTCGATGCAGCGGTGACTGCGTTGCGTGAGCGTCAGGCGCAAGTTGGCGCGCTTCAGTATCTCAGCCTGGCGAGTCGGATGGAGCCGCACGCGATCAGCGAGCAGGAATGGGGATTCGGCGGGCGCGGCTGTGTATTGGAAACCGGAATTCATCTCCTGGATCTGGTTCGTCTATTCACAGAAGACGAGGTGGACACGGTGTCCTGCGAGATGGACTGCGTACCGCCTGCCGGCGCAGAGCGGCGGATGCTGGGCCGCCTGACGACGAGGCACGGAGTAATCTGCCTGGTGGACGTGTCCCGGGTGACGTCGGGTCGGATCGGGCGTGTCGAACTGATCGGCACCGAAGGGCAATTATCGGCTGATTGGTGCGGGCAGCGAGTCACGCGCGTCTCGGCACGGCATGGCGCCGGAGATTGGCCGACTGTGGCAGCACCGACCGTACTTAGTACGCTACGCGCCTTTGTGCGATCCGTGCGCGAGAACTTGCCGCCTCCGATCAGCATCGAAGACGGCAAGCGTGCCGTTGAAATTGCCGAGGCCTGTTACGCCTCCGCGGGCCAAGGTGGTCGGGCCATCACAGTCGAGTACCGGTGACTTAGGTTTCTGCGACGATGTGGGTATCGGTTTCTTCTACGCCTTCGATGGCGTGAATGCGTGTAATCACGACATCGGACAACGCCCGCTCATCTGCTACATTGATAAACACGAAAATGTCCGGTTGGCCGAAACAGGCGTGAATCTGTTCGACGCCGGCAATGCTCTTGAGCGCGGTGAGCACGGACTTACCTTTGCCGGCTTTGACCTTGATGAGAATGTACGCCTTCGTTGCCATGATGCCTCCTCAAACTGCAGTCGTGAAACAAGGTGATGGTGTTGGCTGCGCTCGCTGATAGATGACGGTCACTCTCATTTGGCCCCGGGCATCTCCCGGCGACGCTGGGCATAGACTTCCTGGAAGCTTTTGCCTTGTGTGGAGAACGCGCGGCTGCTTTGTTGATACAGCTCCGCAAGGATGTCAAAGTCCTGTTTCCCGATATTGAATTCCCGGAAGCCGTTAGTGAGACCGTCGGCGTTCCAGGCCGTCTCGATTTGTCCGGCCGTGATCACCGCGTCAAAGGTATCCGCTGACCAACCGCTTTGGCGGAACGAAGTTTCCACCTCGTCGGCTCGAGGCCCCAGCTTGGTGCGATGGGCCTCCGTAAAAAAATGCCGGACGGCGGGATGATCGCTCTTGAGAAATGCGGACTGGAATTGGATCACGGCCTTGATGATCCTATTCGCCTGCGGCGTGCCCTCGGGTGGCAGAACCCCGGCATCTTCAAACGTGGCTAGCATGGCCATGACCGAGCCGATGTAGACGGATCCCGTCCGTGCCGGTTGGGCTATAGTTCGCATTACCGGTGTTGGTTCTGCGACAGATGACTGACTCCAGCTAATTCCGGGAACCATCGGCGACAAGGATAGCAGCGCGACGACGAGGTATGGGCTGACGAAGGAAGCTGGCGCCTTTCCTGACCTGGCTCCTGGAGCCGCAGCCATGACAGAGCCAGTTTTCGAAAGGCGGCGGCCATCTAAGAGGGGCGACATGGCGGCATTATACAGAAGCGCTGCTACGCACGCTACAGCATTGGGTGAGAGCGTCATGGGCGAGTGCCGTGATTGAATTCGGCTCGTGCAACTGCCTATAATTCGGCCACCGACGCCAGTTTGCGACCATATGCCCTTCCTTTGACGCTCGACCGAATCACGGCTTTCTGGAGATCCTGTGCTGGCTAATGTCTTGAGTGCAGCGATTGTGGGGATCGACGCGCATTTGGTGGATGTCGAAGTCGATATTTCCGCCGGCCTCCCTCAGTTTTCCATCGTGGGGCTTCCCGATGCGACAGTACGCGAGAGTCGTGACCGGGTTCGCGCCGCCCTCAAAAACAGCGGGTTCCAATTTCCCATCAAAAAAATCACAGTCAACCTGGCTCCGGCCAATATCAAGAAAGAAGGCGCCGGGCTTGATCTGGCCATCGCCCTGGGCATTCTCGCCGCAGAAGACGTCATTCCTGCAGAGGCCGTCAAGAACTCTGTGTTCGTGGGGGAGCTGTCGCTGGATGGTCGCCTGAAACCGATTCCCGGGGCGCTCTCGATCGGTGTGGTCTGCCGCCGTCGGCATCGGATTCTGGCTCCAGCCGAAAATGCAGATGAGGCAGCGTTGGCCGAGGGCGCGGAGGTGTTTCCCATCCACACACTTCCGCAAGCAGTGGAATTTTTGCGCGGTGTCCAGGCGATTTCCGCCTTGTCGCTCTCCGGCGATGGATCCGCCGTTGGTATCCTGCCGGAGGACGAAGACTTTGCCGATGTGAAAGGGCAAGCGCACGCGAAACGGGCGTTGGAAGTGGCTGCCGCCGGGGGACACAATCTTCTCATGATGGGCCCGCCTGGTTCCGGTAAGACCATGTTGGCCCGCCGGCTCCCAGGTATTCTCCCGTTGTTGGAGCAGGAAGAAGCGCTGGAGACCAGCCGCATCCACAGCGTGGTCGGACAACTCTCTCGAGAGCAGCCATTGATGCGGCGCCGTCCGTTTCGCGCCCCGCATCACAGCATTTCCGAAGCCGGCCTCATCGGCGGCGGGACCATGCCGCGCCCCGGCGAAGTGTCACTCGCCCACAATGGAGTCTTGTTTCTGGATGAAGCCGGTGAGTTCGGTCGTGCCACGCTCGACGGGTTGCGACAGCCTCTGGAAGATGGGCATGTCACCGTCACGCGCGCCAGCGGCTCTTTGAAATTCCCGGCCCGCTTCATGCTGGTCGCCGCAATGAATCCCTGTCCCTGCGGATATTATGGTGATCGCACCCGGGACTGTGTGTGCAGCGTCGCTCAGGTTCGGCGTTATCGGGGACGATTGTCCGGACCGCTCCTTGATCGTCTTGATCTTCAGATCGAGGTGCCGGCTGTGCCGATTCGCGCCCTGGGCGAGGATGTGCCGGCCACCGATTCCTCGGCGACGATCCGGGCGAGGGTGATGGCGGCCCGGGCGCGTCAGGCTAAGCGCTATCATCGCGATGGGATTTACACCAATGCGCAATTGAAACCTCGCCACCTGAAGCAGTATTGTGCTTTAGACAGCCACGGTAGAGACCTGCTTGAACAGGCCATGGCCCGATTGGGGTTTTCAGCCCGTGCGCACGGACGCATTCTCCGTGTTGCCCGGACTATTGCCGACTTGGCTGAGTCTGGTAGTATCGGGCCGGCGCATCTCGCCGAGGCTATTCAGTACCGAAGTTTCGATCGTCGAGTGGAGTTGTGAAAGAATCTCCCGTCATTCATACCGCGCGTGTCTTCGCCTGGTGGTTCATCGTCGGGGCGACGATGGCGTTGGCGGTCATTCTTCTCCAAGGGGGCATTCGGGAGGCGATGCAAGCCCAAGGATCGGTGTGGGAGCTCAAACTGGTGGAATTGCTCACGACCGTTTTGGGCGGCGGATTATTGGGCGGCTGTATCGCATTGATTTTGGACCGAATTAAGAAATCGTGACGAGGCATCTCCGGATGCCGTGCAGGATAAGGAGTGATGGCCATGGATATTGAAGTCGGGTCCAATCTGTATCGAAACTCCAACGGTATCATCGATATCGAAGGCGTGCCGCAGTTCGAGGTCGCGATCAAGGAACCGGCGCGGGCACTGCTCGTGAATTTCGCCTTGTTCGATGAGGTGGGACGGATGATGGCAAAAGTCGTCGACAGCAATCTGACATTCAACGAGCGCCGCGCGTATCAGCTTGCGAAGAGTCCGACAAGCGTCTCACTCAAACATGAGGAATCGGGAACAGTGGTCTTTACGCTGGAGCTGCGCGAGGGGAATCGCGTGGTGTTCAGCAAGGGGTCGTTTCATACGATCAAAGGACATCGTCTCGATGTCTCGCAGACGGAGTGGCGCATCGATAAGAAACACTTCAGCGGCAAAGAGACGGATACGAAGGGAGGGGCGGTCTTTTTAGGTTAACCGCCCCCCAACATCCCCTTGCGTCGCCCTGATCGAAGAGAGGCCTACGGTGCGACAGTGGGAACGATCACGATCTGCCCATCCTTTAGGTCCACCACGGCCGTATCTCCATCCCTCAGCTCCCCTTTGATCAACTGCCGTGCCATGGGTGTCTCAATCTCCTGTTGAATGAGGCGCTTCAGCGGTCGCGCACCATAGACCGGATCGTACCCGCGCCGGCCGAGATTCTGCAGCGCTTCCGGCGTCACCGTCAGCGTGATCCGCCGTTCCGTCAAACGGGCTCGCAACCGCTCCAACTGAATCTCTACAATCTTCGCCAAGTGTTCGTTGCCGAGAGCATGAAATACCACGATCTCGTCAACTCGGTTCAGGAATTCCGGCCTGAAGTGTGCCCGCAGTTCGCCGGTCACCTGGTTTTTCATCGTGTCATAAGAGGCGCCGGCCTGCTGCGCTTCGAGGATATGCTGGCTCCCGATATTCGAGGTCATGATCAACACCGTATTTTTGAAATCTACGGTTCGACCCTGTGAGTCGGTCAACCGGCCGTCGTCGAGCACCTGCAGCAGGATATTGAAAACGTCGTGGTGCGCCTTTTCGATCTCATCAAAGAGGATGACGGAGAACGGATGTCGGCGCACCGCTTCGGTCAGTTGGCCACCTTCCTCGTACCCCACATAACCTGGAGGCGCGCCGATCAACCTGGCGACCGTATGCTTCTCCATATATTCGGACATGTCGATCCGGATGAGATTCGATTCATCATCGAAAAGGGTGACTGAGAGGGCGCGCGCTAATTCCGTCTTGCCCACCCCGGTCGGACCGAGAAACAAAAACGAACCGATCGGCCGGTTGGGATCTTTGATGCCGGAACGGGCCCGCAACACGGCATCGGCTACTGCCGTGACGGCCTGTTCTTGTCCTACGACGCGCTGGTGAAGCAGTTCGTCCAGCTTGAGGAGCTTTTCCATTTCCCCCTCAACAAGACGCGTGACGGGAATTCCGGTCCAACGGCTGACCACCGCAGCGATATCTTCCTCGTCGACTTCCTCTTTCAGCAAGCGGGTTTCATTTTGCTTTTTGCCGAGGGATTGCTGTTCTAATTCCAATTCCCGTTCCAGCCGGGGCAACTCGCCGTAACGCAGCTCGGCGACCTTGTTCAAATCATACGCCCGCTCGGATCGCTCGATGTTTTGCTTCACCTCTTCGATCTGTTGGCGGATCTTCCTAAGCTTGCTTACTGAGTTCTTTTCGGATTCCCACCGTGTCTTGAGGGCCTGCAGATCGCGATTCTTCTCGGTCAGCTCCTTTTCGATCGATTGTAACCGCGCCTTGCTGCCAGGATCGGTTTCCTTTTTGAGCGCTTCTCGCTCAATCTCCAGTTGAAGGACCTTCCGCGAGACTTCATCGAGTTCAGCCGGCAAACTGTCGATTTCGGTGCGGAGACGCGCGGCGGATTCGTCCACGAGATCGATGGCTTTATCGGGCAGAAACCGATCCCCGATATACCGATTCGACAATTTGGCCGCTGCGACGAGGGCGGCGTCTTTGATGCGCACCCCGTGATGCACTTCGTAACGTTCCTTGAGTCCGCGCAAAATAGAAATGGTGTCCTCGACCGTCGGTTGATCCACGAGAACAGTTTGGAAGCGCCGTTCGAGCGCGGCATCTTTCTCGATGTGTTTGCGGTATTCGTCGAGGGTAGTGGCGCCGATGAGATGCATTTCGCCTCTGGCCAACATGGGCTTGAGGAGATTCGCCGCATCCATTGCGCCTTCCGCGGCTCCCGCGCCCACCACCGTGTGCAGTTCGTCTATGAAGAGCAGGACCTGCCCCTGCGCCGATTGGACTTCCTTGAGGACGGCCTTCAAACGTTCTTCGAATTCTCCACGAAATTTCGCTCCGGCGACGAGGGCGCCCATATCGAGCACGACCACTCGCTTCTGTTTGAGTCCTTCCGGCACATCGCCCTTCACGATACGTTGCGCCAACCCTTCGACGATGGCCGTCTTGCCCACGCCCGGCTCACCGATCAGGACAGGGTTGTTCTTGGTTCGCCGGGACAGAATCTGGATAGTTCGCCGGATTTCGTCATCACGGCCGATGACCGGATCCAGTTTGCCCTGGCCTGCGAGTTTGGTGAGATCACGCCCGTATTTTTCCAAAGCCTGGTAGGTGCCTTCTGGATCTTGGCTGGTCACGCGTTGGTTGCCACGAACCTGCTGCAATGCCGTAAGGAGGCGTTCTCGTGTGAGATTGAGTCGTCGAAACACCCCGCCTTCTTCGACCATCGCGAGGACAACATGTTCGACGCTGATGAACTCGTCGCGCAACTCCTTCATCTGATCTTCGGCCTTGGTCAGCACTGCTCCCAGGCGCGGGGTCAGATGAATTTGTCCGGGAGCCGCGCCCGGCCCCTGAACTTGAGCCACCTTTGCAAGGGCTTGGTCCGCAGCTTGGCGAACAGCCGCTGGAGAGACCCCAGCCTGTTCGAACAGAGAGCCGGCAATACCTCGTTCTTGCTCCAGAAGTGCCAGGAGGAGATGCTCGACATCGATGCCCTGATGTCCACGGCGCATGGCAAGCGCTGATGCACTCTGCAGGGCCTCTTGGAGCTTGACGGTCATCCGGTTCATATCCATGTGGCTGACTCCTGGGTGGGTGGGTGTGTCTATCTACTGAGAGAACATAATCATATCGATGGGCAAGTCAATAGCAGGCGATGCCGGGAATGCCTTGCTTGTTGGGCGGGGATGATTCCTTCGCGACGTGACTTGACCTGTCGGGGGAATCCGTCTTATTGTCCGCCCGACATATCGAACCGGCTCACCGGAAAGGAACACCTCCGCCATGCTCGATCTGCCCGCATTGACTAATCCATGTTGACCCTATTGAACTCTACGCTTCATCTCTATCGAGATGCGCTTCACGCGACCGGGCGTTCCCTGGTTCGTGGGTGGTTCGTGATCCTCGCTGTCATCGTCTTTACCCTCCTGATGATGTTGGCCCATCAGGTCGCACGTCCCCTGGGCATGCTCGGAGGGTTCCTGCTCGGTGCCGTCAACGCGCTCTTGATCGGCGCGACGCTTAGCCTGATCGAACAGTCCATTAAAAGCATTCGGACGATAACCATGCATGATGTGCTGCAAAGTATGGGGCATTATTTTTGGGACGTCATTAGTGTCGGGTTTGTGCTCTGGATTCCCACCATGCTCTTGGACACGAGTCTGCGCGCCAACCCTGACAGTCAATTTCTGGTGATGGCCTGTTTATTACTGGTCTTTATCCTGCTGAATCCCGCTCCTGAAGTGATCTACCTCACCAGGCATGATTCGCCACTGGATGTCTTGAAGCGGAGTTACGACTTCGTCCTGGACAATTGGATTGAATGGTTCCTGCCGATGGCTTTGGTCTTAGCGCCCCTTGGATTGTCCCTCTTCTTTAAACTTTCAAGTCAGTTGGGGAGGGGGGCTGGGCTCGATTTCATCCAGTTGGTCTTGGTGCCCTTTACGGTATTAAGCGCCTGGTTGACCGACCTCGGAATTTCCTCCAGTCTCACCGGATTGATGGCGCTGCTTCTGACTCCACCGCTCATGGTCGGCATGCTGCTCTTTCGAGGCCATCTTTTCTCGGCTCTCTCTTCTACGTCCAGACGCCAACGCGCCTATCAGTCGCAGTTCCACGACTCCGGTCGCTAGCAGGCGGCATTCGACCCATTCAACGACGCACCCGCTGTTCCTGCATAATAAAGATAACTTGTTGAGGGGATATGCGAAGTGGTGTATGGCTGAACCTACACTGCCTCTCATGGAGGTTGTGCTTTCATCACCAGGGAGAGTGCCTGGTCATGCGCCTCTCGATTTTCTGGCGACTAGTTCTGACGTATCTGGTCATTATCGCGGTGATGACCGCCGTGAATATCTATGCGTTGATGCAGATACGAACATTAGCCGGCCTCAATACGGAAGTCGGCTCTCACCACCATCCCGAGATTGATTCGGCGAAGCGCCTATTAACGTCGATATATGAACAGGTTCAGGGCGAGAAGAAGTATGTGGCCGTGCCTGCCGCCACTTTCCTGGAGCACTTCGATACCGCGAGTAAAGAGTTTCAGCAGGTCTTGCAGTCGCTGCTCGCCCGTGAGGGCTCGGAGTCGGAGACGAAGTTGCTCAAGGAGGTCGAGGGCCTTCAACAAGCTCATCTGGCGCTTTTTCAATCCCAGTTGGTTGAGTCAAGCGGGCACCCGGAGGCGACCTCGGCCTATGATGCGCGGCGCGATGCCGTGGTGGCGAAAATAGCGGTAACGCTCCAGCAGTATATCGGTCTACACGAGCGGCGAATTGCTGTAGGAGTGAATGAGTCGCATGCCAGCTCTGTGCAGGCGGAAGCCGTCACACGTAATCTCGTTTTGGTCGCGCTTCTCTTCGGTCTCGGCATGGCCGCTGTGGCTAGTTACAATATTCTTCGCCCCTTGCGTCGGCTCCAGGCCACAATCCAAGAGATGGGGCAGGGCAACTTCAAGGCTTCGTTGGATGGTCAGGCCCCCCGGGAATTGCGGGAATTGGGCGAAACGGTCAAATGGATGGGAACCAAGTTGCAGCAATTGGATGACATCAAAAGCGAGTTCCTCGCCCATGTATCCCATGAGTTGCGCACCCCGATGGCTTCGATTCAGGAAGGCACCCATCTCTTATTAGATGAGATTCCCGGTCCATTGACACAAGACCAACGCACTACTCTTCGCATCATGTCGGATAGTAGCCGGCGGTTAATGTATCTCATTTCGACAATCCTGGATCTGTCGAAGATGGAGTCGGGCATGATGGAATATCGGTTTGTCCCGACGGATCTTCGTCGAGTCGCCGATATTTCGGTCAATAAAATCCGTCTGTTAGCTGATGCCAAACACGTGCAGCTTCTGATCGAGGCCCCAGTGGAACGGCACTGGGTCAGGGCAGATAGTACGCGCATTGAACAAGTACTGGACAATCTCCTCTCGAATGCGTTGAAGTACAGCCCCGAGGGTGCGATTGTCAGGCTGCAAATGACACCAAGACGAGATGAGGGGTTGCTGTTTGTCGACGTTGCAGACTCAGGCCCAGGCATTCCGACGGAGGAACTGCCACATATTTTCGAGCGGTTTTACCAGGGACGGGCCAAGAGCCGGCAGGTTTCAGTGGGAAGCGGGCTCGGGTTGGCTCTTGCGAAAAAGGTCGTAGAAGCCCATGGCGGGAGGATTTGGGTGGAGAGTGAACTCGGAAAAGGGACGACGGTAAGATTCATATTATATCTAACGAAACCAGGGATGTTGGCCTAGTGCAGCGGCGGCATTCCATAGGTTTGCTGGTATTTTTTGGACTTTTGTCCGCCTGTGGCACCCTCCCTTCGCCCCCGGCTCAGGCCCCCTATTTTTCAACTGATGGGGGGGAGGGTAAGATGTTGCAAGCCATTTTACGTAAAGATGCCTCGTTAACGGCCAAATGTGCTAGTAAAAATACCTGCGATCATGTATTCTTCACCCGCGCATTGACCTCTCTGTATGAAAGTCGAGAGTCGGCCATCCATAACTTCGAGAAAGTCATTTCCGTCGCCCCCAAAAGCCAGTCGGCTGTGTCGAGCCGACTCTGGTTGCAATTGCTGCAGGCTGGCGAGGTGTCTGATCAGTCATGGATACGTTCCGTCTGGAGCGGGCCTGCAATAGTTCAGACCCAAGGGCTACTTTTCCACACAATTGAACGCACCGTGCGTGATCTCCTCGACCGCGAACTTACCATCCAACAATTACGTGCCTTGCAGGACAGCGAGGCCCAATCGATTGAGGCGATGCAGCGCGAGCTTCAAGATCAGGAGCGAAAGACGGAGCTGTTTAACTCCAGGCGCGAGTCGCATCGCATGTCGGTTGAGCCGGCCACGCTGCAAAGCCTGCAACGGCAAGTCAGCGATCGGGACAAGAAAATCGAGGAACTCACGAGTCAGCTTGAAGCGCTCAAACGCATCGATCAGGAAATGAGAGGGAAGACCCGTCCGATCAAGCCTCCCTCAAGTTTTGTCCCGTCGCAACAGTCGGAGCCGCCAAAACCCTAAGGACCGTCATGGAACAAGAACGAATTCTCGTTGTGGA
This sequence comes from uncultured Nitrospira sp., assembly GCA_964556305.1. Taxonomy (GTDB): domain Bacteria; phylum Nitrospirota; class Nitrospiria; order Nitrospirales; family Nitrospiraceae; genus Nitrospira_A. The sequence goes on from CAZKVY010000049.1 coordinate 24,457, forward strand.
TGATGACGAAGGTCTGTTGCATTTACTGCGGATGCGGCTGTCTGCCCTAGGATTTTCGGTGACACCCTGTACGACAGGACGCGATGCTCTTGTTGCGGCTCGACAGGAAACTTTCGATATCGCGATTACCGACTTGCGGTTGCGAGCAGAAGATGGATTGGTGCTGACCGAAGAGCTATTACAGATTCAACCGGGGCTACCGGTCATCATCCTGACCGCCCACGGGAGTATTCCCAATGCGGTAGAAGCAATGCAACGCGGAGCCTTCGGTTATTTAACCAAGCCGTTTGATGACAAGGAATTGAAAGCGACTATCGATAAAGCCTTGGTTCAGTTGCGGATGACCAGGGAAATTCAGCGGCTGAAATCATTGGTCAAGGAACTGTACGGCTTGGAAAATGTCATTGCTAGAAGCCCAGCTATGCAACGATTGTTTCAGCAAGTCGCTCAGATCGCTGATTCAGATGCCACTATACTGTTGACCGGAGAAACGGGAACAGGGAAAGAAGTACTGGCTCGAGTTCTCCATGCCAATAGTCGTCGATCGAAGGGCCCCTTTGTGGCTTTGAATTGTGCCGCAATTAGTGAAAGTCTTTTTGAAAGCGAGTTGTTTGGGCATATCCGCGGTGCATTTACCAATGCAATGACGGCGAAGCGAGGGCTTTTTCAAAGCGCGAACGGGGGGACTCTCTTCCTCGACGAAATTGCCGAAATGTCCCTGCCGATGCAGGTAAAACTTCTACGCGCGGTACAAGAGCGGGAAGTGCGTGAGGTAGGGGCTGATTACACAACAAAAGTCGATGTCCGGATCATTACGGCTACGAATAAGGATTTGGCGGAATGTGTAAAGCTCGGCGCATTTAGGCACGACCTTTACTATCGAATTTCTGTTGTGCCGCTTAGTATTCCAGCTTTGCGAGAACGCAGAGACGACATTCCGCTCTTGGCTCAGCATTTTTTGAAGCAGAGCGCGAGACGTTCGAATAAGGATGTTCGCGGATTTACACCGGCAGCCATGCATCGGCTTATGGGTTATCCGTGGCCCGGCAATGTTAGGGAACTTGAGAATGCAGTGGAAAAGGCCGTGGTCATGTCCAGGCAAGACATGGTATTGCCGGAACTCCTTCCATCGGCTGGGGCATCGACCGATATTGGCTTAAAACCTTTGACGGAAGCAAAGGAGGAATTCGAACGTTCGTATTTGCGAAATGTGTTGCAAATGACGGGTGGAAATATCTCCCGGGCAGCTCAGTTTGCCGGCCGATATCGGGCCGATTTCTATAAAATGTTAAAGAAGTATGGGTTGCATCCTTCTATGTTGAAGGAGCGCCATGATCTGGATCTGTCTGAGATTGAGGACGCAACGGAGGAGGTCAAAGACGTCTAGTGTTCAGTTTAAGGATGCGCGCAGAGCTGATGTCCTATCATGCGTTCAAGCCGTTTCGCGGCCACATGACGAATCTTTATAATCCGAATGCCGAAGTCGTTTCCGCTGACCCACTGAACCGAAGCCTCTTCAATTTCTAAAGGTGTTTTTTCGTCAGGCAGTTCCATTCGCAATGTAAGCTTCATACCTGTTCTGACTTGATGGTCTCCCTGCATGCGCCATCCTCCGCTCGAAATATCCCGAATGATCCCTTTACCGAGAAAGTCCTCGGCCAGGTAGTAGCCAGTATTGCAACGCATGACCCTCTGGTAAGTGCGTAGCCTAAATCGCTTTGTCATATGACAGGGCTCCTATGAAAGTTGAATTAGCTCGCAGATGCATTCATTGTCCTCTCGCTCCGATAAGCACTATGCTTTCGCGCCACTTCGCCGGGCCGCTGTAAGTGGGCTTCCTCCGGACGAATTGCTCGAGGCGACGCTGTTCGTCTTCGGACGTTCGGATAAATTCAATGCCAAGTTTAGAACCTTCCACCCATCGGACTGCCGCCAGAGCAACGTGTAGCGGAGCTTGCCGATCGGGCAAAAATAATCTGAGTTGCAAGTACTCGCCCGCAGTGACCTTTTTGGGGCTTTCTAGGAGACATCCTGGTAGAGAAAGATCTAGAATCCGTCCTTCCCCCACGCAATTGTCTCCCGCAAAAATCACCGAACAGTCCATGGGGACTCGTTGACTGTATCGATTCTGCATGGTGCCTCCACTTATGTTACCTTGGACCCGAAGATTCTCGTTCACGAACCCAACTGTATTCTATGACTAAGCCGTCGCCTAGTCCTCAGAATTGGTAACCCTATAGGGGGGAGAAGGGTTCAGATAAACCGGCGATTCCAGGACACCTCGGAGGCGACGGCAGAAAGTTCTAACATGAAGTTCTTCGGCCCTTTGAAACAGCTCTAGACTAAACTCTTCTCCTCGTAGGTCATGCGATCTGTACAAAAGCGTTCCATTTTGCATTCTGGATGGATGAGCCCGACCAGACGACAGTCATACGCAATGTATTCAAACATTGAAGGGTGCGCTCACCAGTTGTGAGGGGAAGCACGGGCTGTGTGCGACGCCAACCGGTGGATTCGTCAGTAGAATTTGTGGAACTGGCGAGAGGAATCGAACCCCCAACCGGCGGTTTACAAAGCAGTCCTGAGCCTCTTTCATCCCATCACACCACAGCATCAGAACCACTAGAATCGCCTGATCCACCATTGGGTTAGGCGATGGTGCCATGTTGCGTGGAGTTGCTGTTCGAAGCAGTAAAAAGGGCTGGTACGGTTACACTTTTGGTTACACTTTTATGCGGTGAGGTCGAACGTGGACAGGAACGAAAATGAACCAACGCAGCAATCGAGGCTGTCCCGCTTGGCCGGTGATGCCGGTGCGCGGGGTGGCGCAAGCCACCCGCGCAGGGGAGCCGCGCCAGCGGCATCTCC
>CAZKVY010000050.1:0-26664 GCA_964556305.1 uncultured Nitrospira sp.
ACCCTCAAAGCTTCGTGAACCACTTCTACTCGCCCTATTTGCAAAAAGTCGGCATCGAGGGGGTTTGTTGGCATACATTGAGGCACACGGCGGCGAGTCGTCGGGTTATGGCCGGAGTAGATTTAGTTTCAGTCAAAGAGATCCTTGGACACAGGGATATTCAGACCACGCTCCGTTACTCCCATTTATCTCCTGGTCACCTCCAAGAGGCAGTCAACCGGGGGAGTCTCGTTCGAACCGTGACCAAAACCGTGACCAGCGCTCCGGCTCATAAATCGAACCGGGATCTGGAAGGCTCGCAAGTTACTGAAATTGTGGAGAGATAAGTTTGGCTGGGGGACTAGGAATCGAACCTAGGTAGCCAGCTCCAAAGGCTGGCGTCCTACCGCTAGACGATCCCCCAGCGCGGTACGGAACCGAGACATCGAGCTGAAGAGCAAGGCGTGGGAAAGATTTTGGCTGGGGGACTAGGAATCGAACCTAGGTAGTCAGATCCAGAGACTGACGTCCTACCGCTAGACGATCCCCCAACCGGTCCACACAGTAATATAAGCTTCTCCATTGCGTCAAGATCGAGCGCGATTCTTGAACGGCAATCATGATCCGGAGGCCTGCTCGATCCCTTTGCGCAACCGGAATAACGTGCGCTCCCGGCCGAGCACTTCCATCACCTCGAACAGACCGGGGCTCGCGGTCCGGCCGGTCAGAGCGACCCGCACCGGCTGAGCCAGTTGTCCCATTTTGATGCCTTCTTCTTCGACCAGTTTTTTGAACGCCTCTTCCCAGGCCTGCTTGCCGAATGTGGGGAAGGCCTCAAATCGCTCAGTCAACTTGGCCAACATCGGCGCATGAGCAGGCGTGAGGAACTTTTTCGCCGCTTCCTCCTCGAATATCACCGCTTCGCCAAAGTAAGGCCTGACCCAATGGACCATGTCGACCAGCGTTTTCGTTCGTTCCTTCACCAGGACCACCAGTTGGGCAAGCCACTCGATCGACACCGCGCGAACCTCATCCTTGAGGCCGCTCTGTTCGAGTAACGGCACCAGCGACTCCGCCACCTGTTCGGGTGGATTGGTCTTGAGATATTCGGCATTGAGCCACAGCAACTTGTCGGGATTGAAGACGGCTGGCGATGTCTGCACATTCTTCCAGGAAAATTTTTCGATCAGCTCTTGTCGCGAAAATAACTCCTGATCTCCATGCGACCAGCCAAGCCGGACCAAATAGTTGACCATGGCATCGGGCAGGTAGCCCATTTCTTTGTAGGCCATGACGGAAGTCGCGCCATGACGCTTCGAGAGCCGTGTTTTGTCTGAGCCTAGAATCATCGGTAAGTGACCGAAGCGCGGCAGCGGGAATCCCAGGGCCTGAAAAATGGGAATCTGGCGCGGCGTATTCGTGAGGTGGTCGTCCCCACGCACCACATGGGTAATGCCCATCAACGCGTCGTCCACCACCACCGAAAAGTTATACGTGGGGAAGCCGTTCGACCTGAGAATGATGACATCATCCAGAATCTGATTTTCGAACACCACCCGACCCTTGATCAGGTCATCGACCACCGTCTGGCCATCCTGCGGAGCTTTGAACCGGAGCGCGGCATCACCGATTGGTTTGGCCAAACCCAGATTCCTGCACCGGCCGTCATACTTGGGAGATCCCCCCTTCGCCTCCGCCTCCTTCCGGCGTGCGTCGAGTTCCTCCGGTGTACACACGCACCAATAGGCCTGGCCTTGCTCAAACAACCGTAGCGCATGGCTGCGGTAGAGTTCCATCCGATCAGTCTGCCGAAAGGGACCTTCATCCCAATCCAGCTTGACCCAGCGCATGCCGTCGAGAATTGCTTGAATTGATGCGTCGGTAGATCGATCCTGGTCGGTGTCTTCAATGCGAAGGATGAACACGCCGTTCTGCTGCCGGGCAAAGAGCCAATTAAACAAGGCCGTCCGCACCCCGCCGATATGGAGAAAACCCGTCGGACTCGGCGCAAATCGAACCCTGACCTGACTCATCGCGTCACCGTAGTGTGTGTGGGAAAAGTTACGGGGGAGGTATCTATATCACGGCACCGAAACGATGTACAGAACTGGGCTGTTCCATTCTGAATCTGTTTTTGCTAAGAACAGTCCATGGCTGAACCAACACAACTTGCCGAGGTCGTCTCGCTTACCACGTTGACACCTCATACGACAGAACTCGTGCTCCGCCCGGTCGAGGCTCCCTTACCGTTCAAACCAGGACAATGGATTTCCCTCCAGTTGCCGATCGGAGACCATCCGCCACTGAATCGCGCCTATTCCCTGGCAGAGCCCCCGACGTCCACGGGGCATCTCACACTGGTTTTCGATCATGTTCCGGGAGGCAAAGGTTCAGGATATCTTTCGTCGCTCAAACCTGGGGATCGCATCCCTCTATCGGGGCCTTACGGGCACTTCGTACTCCCAGATCCAGACATGCAACACTTGTTGTTAATCGGCCGTTATTCGGGCCTTGTCCCGCTGCGCTGTATGATTCGTGCGCTCGCTGAGCAGGAGACCCTGCCCTCGACCACCCTGATCGCCCACGCACCAACCACCAGCGAGCAGCTTTACCACGAAGAGTTCACGGCCCTGGCGGCGAGCCATTCCAATTTTAAGTATCTGCCGTTTGTGAACGAGGCTCCCGACGGCCATGCAGGTACGGTCGAGGTGATCAAACAACTGGCAGGTACCGGCCGTCGCGTGACGCCTATGATCGCGGGAATCAAGGCGTTTGCTCGCCCATTGCGCAGCCTGTTTATGGAACTGGGGTTTGATCGGCGGGACGTAAAACTCGAAACATACGACTGAAGCCTGACCCGGCTTTATCGCTCGGATTAATGACCTTCCTTAGCCAGATTCTTATTGATGGCAGGAATCTCCACAATGACGTCTGTCGTCCCATTCGGCACACACTGGCACCCAAGTCGGGATTGTAACGTCGTAGCGGGAGCCTCATCTAACTGATCGAACTCATCATCCGTCCCCTCGTTGCATGTCTCCAAACCCTTCTTCACCATAACATGACAGGTGGAGCAGGCGCAGACCCCCCCGCAAACGTGCTCGAGATCGATATCGTTCCCCATGGCGATGTCCAGTACGCTGCCCGGTAACCCCGTCGGCCCATAAGGAATCTTGTCGGGCTGCACTTCCACCCTCTTTTCGGTCTTATCCGGAAAAATAAAGGTGACGGTATAGGATTTCGATGGTAACTCGACGTCGACTTTTTCAATATAAGGATTCGTTCCACCCATGTTGCGTAGCCCCTTCTCTTTTCAATGGGAGATGGAAATGGACGGTGACTTCCCGATCATCCGGCCAATTACACTTGGAAGCTGCCTACTTTCTAGTCTTCAGCTCCACTCGCCCTTGACAGTGTCAAGACCACATGTTAGCCTTTGTACGACTCATTTGATCGGAGATCATTATAGTCTCCGACTTTAAAGATCGGCAATAGGCGATGCTGAAATTATCCAAAAAGGCAGATTACGGATTAATGGCGCTGCAACACATTGCCGCCAACCAATATGGCGATGTCGCTCATGCCCGGGTAGTGAATACCAAGGAAATCGCCGAGGAATATCATATCCCGGTTGAGTTACTTGCAAAAGTCCTTCAAACCCTCTCCAAAAGCGGCATCATTGAAAGCCATAACGGCCCCAAGGGTGGATATCTACTCGGGAAGAATCCCCGGGAGATCACGATTGCCCATGTGCTGGAAAGCCTGGAAGGCCCGCTCGGCATCATGGATTGCTCTCACGAGAAAGACGGTGATGCCTGCATGCAGCGGGAACACTGTAACATCCGCACACCGCTCCTGAAAATCCAGAACAGCATCTACCAGCTTCTAAATAATATGACATTGCAAGATATGTTGGGGGGCACCCCTCTCATCACTATTCAATCCGTCGCGGCGGAACAACAAGGAGTCGAGCGATGAAGTTCCCGATCTACCTGGATAATCATGCGACCACCCCGATGGACCCTCGGGTGCTGGAATCAATGCTCCCCTATTTCACGGAAAAATTCGGGAACGCCGCCAGCCGGAACCATGCGTTCGGATGGGAAGCTGAAGAGGGCGTGGAGACCGCACGCAAACAGATCGCCAAGTTGATCCATGCGGATGCCAAAGAAATCGTCTTCACGAGCGGAGCCACTGAATCCAACAACTTGGCCCTCAAAGGCGTGGTCGAGATGTACCACGAGAAGGGGGATCACATCATCACCTCGTCGACCGAGCATCGCGCGGTACTGGACACCGCCAAGACGCTCGAAACCAAACGCGGTGTGAAGGTCACCTACCTCCCCGTCGACAAGTTTGGCATGGTGAACCCGGAGGACGTCCGCCAGGCGATCACCGACAAAACGATCTTAATCTCCGTCATGTTCGCGAATAACGAAATCGGAACGATCAACCCGATTAAGGCAATCGGGAAGATTGCAAAGGAAAAAGGGATCCTCTTTCACTGTGATGCGACCCAAGGTGTGGGAAAGGTCCCGGTCGATGTGCAGGAGATGGGGATCGATCTCATGTCCTTTAGCGCCCACAAGATTTATGGACCCAAGGGCATCGGCGCCCTGTATGTGAGAAAAAAGAATCCCCGGGTCCGCATTGCGGCTCAAATGGATGGTGGTGGACATGAGCGTGGCATGCGATCCGGCACGCTTCCTGTGCCTTTAATCGTGGGGTTCGGAAAGGCCTGCCAGCTCTGCGAGCAGGAAATGGCCGCCGATGCCGCGCGGCTCTCGGTCATGCGCGACCGGCTGCATGCAACCATTACCAACGCACTTGAGGATGTCTACCTGAACGGCCATCCGACGGAACGGCTGCCGCACAATCTGAATATTTCTTTTGCCTATGTCGAAGGTGAATCGCTGTTGATGGGTTGCAAAGAAATCGCCCTCTCTTCCGGGTCAGCCTGTACCTCGGCGACGTTGGAACCCTCTTACGTTTTACGGGCTTTGGGGGTGGGAGCGGAACTTGCGCATTCTTCCATCAGATTCGGCCTCGGACGTTTCACCCTCGATGAGGAGGTTGACTATGCCGCAAAGAAGATTATCGAAACTGTCACCAAGCTGCGCGAAATGTCGCCGCTCTATGAAATGGCCAAAGAAGGCATTGATCTGAAATCTGTGTCATGGGCCGCACATTAACCTGAACAACACTACTACGAACGATATATTCGGAGGACACTATGGCCTATAGCGAAAAAGTCGTCGACCACTTTAATAACCCCCGTAATGTGGGAAGTTTCAAAAAAGAAGAAGATGGTGTCGGCACCGGCATCGTTGGTGCCCCGGAGTGCGGCGATGTCATGAAGCTTCAGATTAAGGTTCAAAACGACACGATCGTGGACGCGAAGTTCAAAACCTTCGGATGCGGCTCCGCTATCGCCAGCTCGAGCCTGGCCACCGAGTGGCTTAAAGGCAAAACGGTGGAGGAAGCCGGCAAGATCAAGAACACGGATATCGTGCAGGAGCTCAATCTGCCCCCCGTAAAGATTCACTGCTCGGTATTGGCTGAGGATGCCATTAAAGCGGCCCTCGCCGACTATCAAAAGAAAGCCGACCCGAAGTAACCGACAGGAAGGAGTGCACTATGGACGTCACCACGAATGCCGATACCCAAGCCCCGGTCATTACGCTGAGCGATGCTGCACTCAAGGAAGTGAAGCGTCTCATCAATGTCCAAGGCATTGAGGAAGGCGGCCTCCGCCTGGGCGTTAAGGGAGGCGGCTGTTCCGGGCTGAGCTATACCATCAACTTCGATGAAAAAATCGGTCAGTACGACCAGGTATTTGAGTTCGAGGGCGTGAAGGTCATCGTGGATGCCAAGAGCGCCATCTATCTACAAGGGACTCAACTGGATTTCCAGAAAGATCTGATGGGCGGAAATTTCAAATTCGTCAATCCGAATGCCAATAAGACCTGCGGCTGCGGCGAATCCTTTTCAGCCTGAGCGAGCGCAGATGAATGGACATATCTACAACACCGACAACCGCCGCGAGCTGCAGATGGCCCGCAGCATGTGCTGGCATTGTCAGTCGGAAATGGCTGGGGAGTACTTCTGCGACCGTTGTGTGAAAGTCCAACCGGTCTCAAAAGATCTGGACTATTTCACTTGCTTCGGGCTCCCGCGGCGCCTCGTCATCGATACGCAGCTCCTGGAAGCCAAATTTTACGAGTTAAGCCGGGCATTCCATCCTGATTTCTATCAGAACAAAAGCGATGCGGAGCAGTCCATCAGCCTCGGCAACTCGGCTATGCTGAACACCGCCTATCGCACCCTGAGGGATCCGATTCAGCGCGCCGAGTATCTGCTGGATCTCGAAGCCGGCGCGGTGAAAGACATCCGAACATCGCCGCCCGCCGATTTGTTCGAAGAGATTCTTGAGCTGCAAGAGACGCTCGATGAATTCCGTGAGAGCGATCGCGCCTCGGACCAGGCCTCCACGCTTCGCGCAAAACTCCAGGCCGATCGAACGAATCTTGAGGAACGGCAACGGGATATGGAGGCCAGACTCCAAGAGTTGTTCAGCCGGTGGGACGCTTTGCAAGATCGCGGCGAAGCCACAGAGCAGGCGCGGGCTGAACGAAATCACATCCTCAAAGACATGCGGGACATTCTTTCCAACCGCACCTATGTAAAAAACATCGTCAACGACCTCGTCGCAACGATCGCTTAATCTTTATGGCACGCATTGTCGGTATCGATCTCGGCACCACGAACTCGCTTGTCGCCTACATGGACAACGGAACCCCGCGCGTCATTTCTGCCCGCCATGAACGCGCCATGGTTCCCTCCGTCGTCGCGCTGACCGATAACGGACTGATCGTCGGCGACGCGGCCAAAGAGCACCTCACGCGAAATCCTGAACGTACGGTCTATTCCGTCAAACGCTTCATGGGCAAAAGCCTGGCCGATGTGCAGGGCGAACTGGCCTACTTTCCCTATACGCTCACTGAAAAAGGCGGGGTCATCAGAATTCAGCTGGGGGAGAAATCGTACTCGCCGCCACAGATTTCAGCGATGATTCTGAAGGAACTCAAACTCCGCGCCGAGGCCTTTCTCGGAGAAAGCATCACGAAGGCTGTTATTACCGTCCCTGCCTATTTCAACGATAGCCAGCGGCAGGCCACTAAAGATGCGGGTATGATCGCGGGGCTAGAAGTGTTGCGCATCATCAATGAGCCGACTGCCGCCTCACTGGCCTACGGCCTCCAGGAAAAGACGCAAGGGACCATCGCCGTGTACGACCTGGGCGGAGGAACCTTCGATATCTCGATCCTGAAGTTGAAAAACGGCATCTTCGAGGTGCTGGCCACCAACGGCGATACCCATCTCGGTGGCGACGACTTCGACCAATTAGTTGCCGACCTGCTCCTCAAGGAGATCCGCGCGCAACATGGCCTCGATCTCAGCACCCATCCCGACCATATGCAGGCCGTTCGCTTGCAGGCTGAGCGCGCAAAGATTCGCCTGTCGGAGGAACTCAAAACCACCGTGACCCTCGATCTGCCGGACGGACAAGGCCGGTTTACGCGCGAGCTGACACGCGACCAACTCGAAGGACTCTGCAACGCCTTAGTTGAGCGCTCCCTCGGGCCCTGCCGCCTAGCCCTGAAAGATTCGGGGCTTAATCCGACGGACATCGATGAAGTCGTACTTGTGGGTGGATCGACCCGCATGCCTCTGGTCCGCCAACGAGTTCAGGCCCTTTTCGGGAAAGAGCCGCATTGCGAACTGAATCCGGACGAAGTAGTCGCACTCGGCGCTGCGGTGCAAGCCGATATTCTGAGCGGTGGTACCACGGATATGCTGTTGCTCGACGTGACTCCCCTATCCTTGGGCATCGAAACCATGGGCGGCGTCATGAGCAGCTTGATCAGAAGAAACACCACTATTCCCGCCAGCGCCAAGGAAATGTTCACGACGTACGTGGACGGCCAAACCGGTGTGGATATCCACATTCTGCAGGGGGAACGCGAGCTGGCGAAGGATAATCGGAGCCTGGCCCGCTTTCGTCTCAAGGTTCCGCCATTGCCGGCGGGAGTCCCCCGGATCGAAGTAACGTTCCTGATCGATGCCAACGGCATTCTGAATGTCATGGCCAAGGACATGCGGACCGGAGAGACTCAATCGATCGAGGTCAAACCCTCGTACGGATTGTCGGACCAAGAAGTCGAGCGGATGATTGAAGACTCATTCAAATTCGCCGCCGACGACGTCAGCGCGCGAAAAATGATCGAGGCCCGACTGGATGCAGGCGCCCTAATGACGACCACCGAAAAGTCGTTGGCTGACGGCGGACATCTCATCGCCGCAGAGGAAGTCGCCACGATTCGTGCTGCCCTCTCGGCCCTCGCCTCCGCCAAAGAAGGGACCGATCCCCGCGCCATACGCGGACGGATGGCCGACCTGGAACAAGCCGCCCAAGGCCTTACCGTGGCCATGCTGGACGATTCCTTGAAGCAAGGCCTTCAAGGCAAAAAAATCTCTGACGTGACCTAATTCCCCGATACGAGGAGCCCTGATGGATTTGAAATGGCAGGATGCGGAAGATATTGCAATTCGCTTAGTAGAGGAACACCCGGATGCTGACCCGTTGACCATCCGCTTTACAGATATGCACACCTGGATCGTCGCCCTTCCGGATTTCAAAGACGATCCCAAGAAATCAAACGAGAAAATCCTCGAATCCATCCAGATGGCCTGGCACGAAGAATATCAGGACTCCCGGTCCTGATCGATCCATCACCGTTGCTCCAGAAAAAATATTTCCCTGATTCAGCAAGAGCGCCTGTCTAACGGGTGTGCGGAGCTGCCGGTGGAGACAATCGAAGCCACTCTGTGGAGCTGTTCCGTTACGGCTCGACGGGAGAGGGGGGAGCACTGTCCTGAGCCTGGTCCAGCTTGTAAAACTCAGTGGCATCAATCTTGGACCCGGCGCTCTTCGTCGGCTCCGTCCCCTTGGTAAACAATTCCACGGTACCACGCTGTTCATCCTGATCGGTCAGGAGCGCCGTCGAGGGATCGACTTTCACGAACATGACTCCCTCGGGAATTTCAAAGGGGACGACCGGCAGTTGCTTGAGCGCCTCCTTCATGAAGGCGATCCAAATCGGCAAAGCCGCATGCGCGCCTGACTCAGTTTCACCCAAGGGACGCCGGTCGTCGAATCCTACCCACGCACCGGTTGCCAGATTAGGCGTGAACCCGATGAACCAGGCATCAGTAAAGTCGTTGGTGGTTCCGGTTTTTCCTGCCACGGGCCGGTCAATGACCGCTTTCGCCGCGATGCCCGTGCCACGTTGGATCACGTCTTCCATCATGTTCGTGATCAGGTAGGCGGTTTCACGGGACACGACCTGCCGCGGTTGAATGGCCGCCTGCTCCAATGTGCGCCCCCCGCTATCCTGCACGCTTGCTACGGCATAGGGCTCAACTCGCACGCCCTGATTGGCAAACACTCCATAGACCGACACGAGTTCCATCAAGCCTACGCTGGATGAGCCAAGTGCCAGGGAAAGATCAGCGGCCAATGGACTGACGACGCCCACGGTCCGTGAAAAGTCGATCACGTTTCGTATCCCGATCTTATCCAGAAGCCGAACTGTCGCGAGATTGTGGGAATGGATTAAGGCTTCCCGCAGACTGACAATCCCGTGAAAACGCTTCCCGTAATTTTCGGGTTTCCAGGTTTTGTCTTCCTCTTCCTGCTCATAAACGACCGGCGCATCCAACACCACCGTGGCCGGACTCATGCCCTGATTCATGGCCGTTGCATAGATAATCGGTTTGAATGAGGACCCCGGCTGACGGCGGGCGAGGACGGCGCGATTGTATTCGCTCCGCGCGAAATCATACCCGCCGACCATAGCGCGAATCGCGCCGGTTTTGGGGTCGACGGCCACAAGTGCCCCTTCGACGACCGGTGTCTGCTCCAGCCGCAGATGGACGACCTCCTTATCAAGCTTCTTCACTCCGACTTCGATCACATCGCCGGGAGTGAGGAGTTGCTTGATGTTCTTCACCGGAACAGCGTCCTTCGTGGGGTCTTTTCCTTTGAGATATTTAGAGGCCCAGGCCATATCGTCGAAGGCGAGGCGACCGATGCTGCCGCCAATCTGGACCAGTACGTGATCCCTGGCGACCTTCGTCACGACCCCTTCCATCATATCGCCCTCGGCGAGTTTGACCGAGGGGTCAGGAGCCGGAACCTCCAGAGTCGCCAGATCAACTGTACGAAGCGGACCGCGCCAGCCCTGGCGTTTGTCCACTTCGCGCAAGCCGTGAAACACCGCCACTTCCGCCGCTTTCTGCATGTCCGCGTTCAGTGTGGTGAAGACTTCCAGGCCACCCTTGTACACCATGGCTTCGCCGAACTTTGCCACCAGGAGTTGGCGAATGTATTCAACAAAATAGGGACCAAGGTGTTCGCTGCCGGGGCGCCGAAAATTCAGCTTTTCTGCAACGGCCTGATCCCGGTCGGCAACACTGATGAAACCCGCCTCCGCCATGCGGCTGAGCACATGCTCCTGCCGCTTCTTGGCCCGGTCGTAGGCCTTGAAGGGGGAATAGTGACTCGGTGACTTGGGTAGTCCGGCAAGGAAAGCCGATTCCGCCAGCGTCAGCTTCGAGAGTTCCTTCCCGAAATAGGTCTGACCGGCCGCCGCGACGCCGTAGGCGCCTTGTCCAAAATAGATCTGGTTCAAATACATCTCCAGAATCTGGTCCTTGGACAGCACCAACTCCATCTTGTAGGCCAGAATGAGTTCGCGTACTTTGCGATCGAAGGTTCGCTCCGCCGACAAGAATAGAGATCGTGCCAGCTGTTGCGTGATCGTGCTGGCGCCCTCGACCTTCCGGCCGCCATGCCGGATATTGGTCCACGCTGCCCGAAGGATGCCCACGATGTCCAAGCCGGGATGTTCAAAAAATCTTGTATCTTCAGTCGCAATGACGGCCTGAGTCAGGCTCTTGGGCATCTCCTGAATGGGCTTGAGAAAACGTCGTTCAATGAAGAACTGGCCGATGACCTGCCGATCATCAGAATAGACGCGCGTAACCAAACTGGGCTGATAGTTTTGCAGCGGATCCAGTGACGGTAGGTCTTGCGAAAAATACCAGAGAATTCCGGCGGCGGCGGCGCCTCCGAGAATGAGGGCGAGCGGGAAGCTGATCAGGGCAATCTTCCACCACCGCCGACGACGACGTGGCTTTTCCGGCTTATCGAGTAAGTGGTCGAGTTCGGACATGAAGTTGGGTGGTTGCGAGGAAAGAGGTCTACCTACGACAACCCCACCATACAATGCGCACCCGACAAACTCAAGCAAGGTGCGAATCGTCGTCGAAAGAAGTTTCTATCGCACATTCCACAATCAGCTTGCGGGAACCTGTTTGAATCGGGTATAGTCCATAGGCTTAGACGCCTTCATAGGAAGGCGTCTTTTTTTTGGCACTTTCACGGCATTGGAGATTATGAACAGCTCAGCGCCCTCATCCACCACAGGTTTGCACGCGCCGAAAGGTCGTCGAACCGATATTCGCAACATCGCCATTATCGCGCACGTCGACCACGGGAAAACTACGCTCGTCGATGCCGTGCTCAGGCAGACCCACGTGCATCGCAAAATCGATGACATGGGCGAACGCATCATGGACTCAATGGATCAGGAACGCGAGCGCGGCATTACCATCCGTGCCAAGAATGCCAGCGTGACGTATAAAGGGGTGAAGATTAACATTGTCGATACGCCAGGACATGCCGATTTCGGTGGCGAAGTGGAGCGCACGCTCCGCATGGTGGATGGCGTCCTGATCCTCGTCGACGCCAAAGAAGGCCCCATGCCGCAGACCACCTTCGTCTTGCGGAAAGCGTTGGCGCTCGGACATAAAGCCATCGTCGTCATCAACAAGATCGATCGTCCTGACGCCGTCGTCGATGATGTGGTCAATCGCACGTTCGACTTATTCGTGCATTTAGGCGCCACCGACGAGCAGCTTGATTTCCCCATCGTCTACGCCTCCGCCATCAAAGGCATCGCGACGCTTGATCTCAAACAGCCCGGGACGGACATCTCCCCGCTCCTGGAAACCATTCTCGACAAGATCCCCGCGCCGGCCATCAATCGCGATGACCCGTTCCAGCTTCTCGTGCTGGCTCTTGCGCAGGATTCCTATAAAGGCAAGATGGGAATCGGCAAAATTCAATCCGGCTCGATTGCCCGACGACAAAACGTGGTGACTCTGACCAAAGATGGCGGGCAGGTGGCTGGCAAGATTTCCGACCTTGCAGTGTTTTCCGGTCTTGAGCGCAGCGATGTGGAATCTGCGGAAGCCGGTGAAATCGTCGCCATCTCCGGACTTGATGAAGTGAACATCGGCGATACCATTGCCGATCCAGCCAATCCCGTCGCGCTTCCGCGCGTCACGATCGACGAACCGACCGTACAAATGACCTTTTCCGTGAACAACAGCCCCTTCGCCGGCCGCGACGGGAAGTACCTGACGTCACGCCACCTGCGCGAACGATTGTTCAAGGAATTGGAAACCAACGTCTCCCTGCGTGTACAGGAGACCGATAGCGCCGACCGGTTCCTCGTGGCAGGACGGGGAGAACTGCATCTCGGCGTCCTCATCGAGCAGATGCGGCGTGAGGGGTATGAACTTCAAATCTCCCAGCCGGAAGTCATTCTGCATCGAGACGGCGATACGGTCACGGAACCGTTTGAAGAACTGACCGTCCAGGTCCCTTCAGAATATCAGGGTCCGGTGATTGAGGAAATCGGAAAACGGCGCGGCGAACTCCGGCATATGAAACTCGTGCATTCCGAGGGCACCGCCAGCGAAATGCACATCGAATATCACATACCGACGCGCGGCATCATCGGCCTCAAGAACATCCTGCTCGCGAAGACACGAGGCACCATCATTTTGCATCACGTGTTCTCGGGGTATGCGCCGGCGGACGAGAAGGCGCTGCTCGTGGCGCCTCATGGTTCACTGGTGGCCTTCGAAGCCGGAACCAGCACCGCCTATGCGCTCTTCATGACTCAGGAACGTGGCGAATTGTTCATTGGCGCGTCAGTCGAGGTCTATCAAGGGATGGTCGTCGGGCAAAATAGCCGCGACGAAGATCTGGACGTCAATGTGTGCAAACAGAAGCAACTCAGCAACATGCGCGCCGCCGGCACCGACGAGGCGCTGGTGCTCACGCCGCCGCGTGAAATGTCGCTCGAATTTGCCATGGAGTATATCGGCCAGGACGAATTGGTCGAGGTGACACCGAAATATCTGCGCCTTCGCAAACGGCTGCTGAATCCGGACGACCGCCGGAAAGCGAAGAAGAGCGCGAAGTAGCCCAGCAGAACCTCGCGCCTGCTCGTGCGGACTGCATGAAGATTCGGAAGAAAGCCCCGAAACATGCGCCAGAAAAGCCGCCACTCTACGTCGTCGGCTATCGAGGGATGCCACCGTCCCTCGATGAGTTGAAGACCTGGTACGACCTCCAGTATGGAGGCCCGCTCACCTGGCTCGAACATGTGGAGGGAGGCCGTGTCGGCGCCTGCCACGGTCCCTGGCGCGCACATGTGCTGACTAGCCTCCCTGCTGCCACCGCCGCAGAGTGGCAACCCTTCCTT
Source organism: uncultured Nitrospira sp. (assembly GCA_964556305.1). GTDB lineage: Bacteria > Nitrospirota > Nitrospiria > Nitrospirales > Nitrospiraceae > Nitrospira_A. Next base: position 13,662 of record CAZKVY010000050.1, read on the forward strand.
GCATGGGATCATCGGACACTCGGCGCCGTCTTCCTACCCTCCGCCACGACAAGTACCATCGCAGACACCGTGCTCGTCACCGCTAGACTCGCCCGCGGGCTGACGTTACTCACGCAAGGCACAGCCTTCGATGTCGCCTCTCATGAATATCTGAATCCATCGGATTGGAATGACCGGCCGTTGAATGTCTTTGTTGCCCGTGATCACGTCACAGTCCTGCACAGCGAGACTGATGATTCTTCGCTCGACTGGTTCTACACTCTCGGCCTCACGAAGTTCGGCTTGGACGAGTTGGAAGTAATTCAGGCGCGAGGCCTGCCGGACAGAGACACCATCGCGCTCCTGCACTGTGCCGCCGACGGGGTTTTGCGAAAGGGGCAAAACCAAAAGGTGGGATGCGCAATGGATCTCCCTGTCCTTGCCCACACCATTCGATTCATCAAGCATCGTACCGCCGCACCAACTGGCCGCATGATAGCCTTCAGGCAAATCACCACCGACCGGCTTTGATCGGCCCCTGGAGGCAGCCGGCGCAACATCACGCAAACAATACAGTATGATTGGGCAACGTCACCGTCTAGGCCTTCTGGCCCCGTTGACAAGGTTTTTCCAGGCGTGGTACCACGAATGAGTTTGCGCAGTTCCGCAGGTCTAACATAGGAGGATCTCAATGAGTGATGTGGCCCCAGAAATTAAGGTCGGCGATACCGCGCCGGATTTCACATTAAAAGATCAAGATCAGAAGGACGTGAAGCTGAGCGAATTCAAAGGAAAGAAGAACGTCGTCCTGGCGTTCTACCCGCTCGATTGGAGTCCCGTCTGTCAGGGTGAGAACAAGTGCCTGACCGATGACTTCCCCAAGTTCCAGAGCGCCAACTCGGAGCTGTTCGGCATCAGCTGCGACAGCTTTTTCTCCCACAAAGCGTGGGCGGATTCCCTGGACTTGAAGCACCGCCTCCTCTCCGACTTCAACCGTGAAGTCGTCAAGAAGTATGGCTTGTATTTCGAGCCGTTGAACTGTGGCAAGCGCGCGACGGTTATCGTCGACAAGAACGGCAAAGTTGCCTATGTGAAGGTGCAGGAAATCAAGGTGGCGCGGGAAGACAAGGACATTCTCGCAGCCCTCGCGAAGCTGAGCTAAGGTGCTATGAAGGCTGGGAGGAGGCGTTGAAAGGCGCCTTCTCCCGGTTCTTGCTCAACGCCGAGGAGAGACAATGAGCGGTACAGTCCAAGACGTTCGGGACGAGAATTACAAAGAGTTTACCGAGAGTGCCGGTGCGGTGGTGGCCTATGGCTTGGCTACCTGCGAGCCCTGTAAGCAGTACGACCCCATCCTTGAAGGTATCGCTGCGAAATTTCCGACCGTCAAAATCGGGAAGGCCAAGATGCATGTGCCCGGCCGTTGCCGCGAAATCAAGAAAGCGCATACGTTTGAAACCTATCCCACCACACATTTCTTCGCCCAGGGCAAACTCCTGCTGACTCGTGAAGGGGTCGTCCAACCGGACGAGCTGGCAGCGCTAATTTCAGACCATTTGCTGAAGTAACCTTCTGACGGCCTGTACCCGGCTACGGTCCACCATCTCACTCGCTCCCTGTGAGACGAGAACGCTGCCGGACGCCTTACGCGTCGCACCGCGGCACATTTCAACGTCCAGACACGATACAATAGGTGCGTGAAGAGCCTCCATCTGAGTGGGAAGATCTCGAATTAGCGTTCATCCGATGCGCACACTTCTCCGCCTCTCATATGTTAGCGCGTGCCTGCTCTTGTTCATGGCTCCTGATGCCAGCAGGGGCCACGACATCACACCAGGCGCGTTGGCCGTCGCCCATGCTGAACCCCGCCATGTCCCCGTCACTCTTCCAGGGAGCGGCTCGATGGCTCTTATTCCCACCGGCGAGTTCGCTATGGGCAGTGATCGCGGACAGGACGACGAGCAGCCCGTGCACCGTGTCTCCGTTAAGGCATTCTATCTCGATGCGCAGGAAGTGACAGTCTCGCGTTTTGCTGAGTTTCTCGCCGCACAAAAACCAGATCCACCCTTCAAATGGAACGAGGCTACCAGCGGTCCTCATGAGAATAAACCGGTGGCCGGCGTCAATTGGTATGATGCGCGCGACTATTGCCGGTGGGTCGGGAAACGATTGCCGACAGAAGCGGAATGGGAGCTGGCAGCTCGAGGCACGGATGGACGGATCTATCCTTGGGGAAACGCCCATCCCACGAAGGGTCACGCCAACGCCGGGCAGAGTAAGTGGCGCGGCTATGAGACACTGACCAACGTCGGGCAGTTCGAATTAGGCAAGACTCCGAATGGAGTCTACGACTTGGCCGGGAATCTCTGGGAATGGGTCGCCGACCGGTACGATGCCACCTACTACCAATTTAGCCCCAGGGAAAACCCTTCCGGCCCCTCGGCAGGGCCACTAAGGGCGTTACGCGGAGGGGCTTGGAATAATGACGCCAAAGCCATTCGATCCGCCAATCGTGCCGGGTATGCGCCCGATGCGCGAAGAAATGACGTCGGGTTTCGCTGCGCTAAAGACACAGCGTCATTGGACGGGCGTTAGAACAGACGGGAGCTAAAGGCAGGAGATTCAAGGGGGCGCATGGCTTCATTCACTTCCCCCACGTGATCCGTCGAACGCAACCGAATCTTAAAGACCACGCGCCGGCTTTTGTCCCGGTTGAGCACACGCGATTGATCCAAAACCAAATCCTGCCGACCTCGCCCGCTGGCCGACGTTTTTTCGTGAAAGCAGCGATAGGCCCAGGGCGCTGTGTCTTTGATTACCTCAAGCCCCTTGACCATAACGTTCAGCGAGCGTTCCTGACTGAGCTTTAAATTGTAAATGTCCGAGCCACGATCGTCAGTATGCCCTTCAATCACCAGCGAATCGATCCGATCGCGCATGGCCCCGCAGAGAAGCCCCGCATAGGTCGGCATCGCATCCACCAAAAACTGATCCGCAACAGACGACAGCGTTCCCTTCCCAAACTCAAAGTTCAGCAAGGCATCAGGCACGACAATTCGGACGACATTAGGGTCTGCGGGGTCGGCATCCAGCGAAAGATCGAACCGCTGAAAGTGATCGCGGAGCACCCCCTTCATATCCTCCGTCGTGCGCTTCGCCACATTCCGGTCGGGTGCCTGGACAGGGGCATTCACTTTCCTCTGCGGTTCCGTTTCAGACACCTTAGTCACGTAAGCGCTGAACAGCAGGATAAAAATAACCGCCAGCGAGGTCATCAGGTCTGTGACCCCGATCGTCAGCACTGATGAATGTTCGGATGGTTCCGCCGAATGATGGGTGCGCATGTCAGGCTGCGCCTTTCATCGTGGCACCTTGCCGCCAATTCGCAAACCATCGCAGCCCGAGCATGCTGTCATCGGGCTCGACCTCTTGGTGAATGCACTGCTCCACCTCCGGAGTCGGCACCTCGTCCAGCGAGTCGAACTCAAACTCGTCCGTATCCGGCCTGAGACCTCGGTCACGTTTGAGATCTTCTACCGATCGAGCGAGCGTCTGAATGGCCTGATTCAATTCCTGAATCGGCGCCGCCATCGTCTCTTGCATCACCCGCGAGAGATCCTCTGCCAAACGATCGGGAGGCCCTGTGCGACCTCCATGCTCACGTCTGGCCAGCACCTCCACTGCCTCCCTCAGGGCAGTGACCGTAGGGTTTAATCGATCACTCAGGCTGCCCGCCAGGCGATCGCCGAGGTCGCCTGGAACCGCACCTACAGCTGCCTGTGTTTGAGCCGACGCTGAACCGGCCCCAGGCGTGAAGTTTTCCAGCATCTGCTCCATGGTCTTACGGGGGAACAACTCGTCGACCATCGTCACGAACTGCTGTTGAGTCGTCGCCAAACGATGCATGGCCGACTTCTCGAGCAGCACGAACAAATTGGCACAGAGCAATCCGACGATCGACGTCAGAAACTTTCCTGCCAGCCCGTTAATCAATCCTTGAATCCCGACGATATGAGATCCGTCCGCATGAAGCTTGCTTAAGCCGATCAGGATCGCCAAAAACGTGAGCAGCAGGCCGCTCCCCGTGATCAGCGATGGAAACTGATGATAAAAAGCCAGATTGAGACGGCTGTTCAACAGGTCGCGAGGGAAAAACTCCGCCGCCGTCCGTGTGCTGAATACTTTGGGTTCGATAAACCACGCTGTGCGCTCGACGACGAAGGTCTTGCGAAAGTGAAGCCAGGCCTGCTCCAGGCGCGGCTCACGGCGCATGGCCTTGTCCAAGGTGTGGAGATCGTCAAGATCAACGCGTTCTGGTTGAGCGCCGGGCTGGGGGGAGACTTTCTTGACGTCGCTCAAACTGGGAACCCTCAACCACTCGGACTGGAGACTCTTGCGGCTGGCGGCAAGGCCCGTCAGGGTCGGCCACACCCGCATATAACAACTCTGCACACTGGAAATGGCTGTTGATAACCGCCCGGCGTGCCACATAAACAGAGCGATGAGGCCTCCGGACCCGAGCCAACTCAACATCGGGCTATGAAGGTCTCCGAAAAGGGTCACGTCCCGGCCGAAAAATTCCCATATAGACATCATGGCGCTCACACCTCCACGTCTACCCCAGCAAACTCCATTACGCTCACGCTGGATCTTTCAACAATCAGGCCAGGAGGCACGCTTCATAAAACTCTAATAAATCATTGAGTTCAGTGTCCCAGTCCTAACCTGAAACGGGAAACCGGGCAAGAACTGCCGACCTGACGGAATCTTTCTGCAGCCCACATGAGTGCCACCTATCTCGTCCGGTGACGGACTCAGCCTGGCACCTCTTTATTCGCATCAGGAACGCTTCCCGAAACCACAACCAGGCCCGTGCGTGGCTGAGGCCATGGATTTGGGCATCACTCCTGTGTCATGAATAGAAGCAGATGCTTTTATTTTGCAATTGAGGCAAGCCCACATGAGCATTCCCTGGGTCGCAGCGCTGCAGATTGCGAAGAAGTTGTTACCGGTCGTCGTAGACCACGCTCCGGAGTTACTGAAAACGATCGGGCGAATTCGCGCCACCCCTCTTGGGCCGGACACGGTGCCCACCGACCCGGCGATCGCCGTCTTGCAGGAACAGATCGACAGCCTGCAGCAGACGATCGCCATTCAGGCGGACACGATTGGGCAATTCCAAACGACCTTGCGCGCCACTCAACGATCATTGACTCTTGCCTGGAGTCTGTTTGCCGCGACCGTACTCCTCTCCATCATGATGCTCATGTACTTCGTCCTTCGGGCCTGAGATCAAGTCATCCCACGTCTCCACGAGACAGTCTCTTGACCTACCTGATGAAGGTGTCATCGCGCGCAACTTTGGCCCTGCGCATGCGAACGCGCGATCACACGGCGCGGTCACTTTCCGGCATAGGAATGGGTGCGAGTTATGGTAAAGAGGCGAAGGAGGGGCAGGCGCCAAACGTTTTAGCCGACGTATTCGTAAGATACGTCACGTGTTTGAACGAGTTTCACGAGTTGAAGACGGCCCGTCGGAACGTCCGCCACAATGCGATCCCATATGGCTTTGGCGAGATATTCTCCCGTGACGGAGGGCGTCGCCAACACCATGCGCAAATCTCGTCCATCAAATGGAGCCAGGACACGTTCTTTCAACAGTCGATCCAGTGCGACGATGTCAGTGACCATCCCGGTCTCAGAATGAATCGGCCCATGCACGGACACAAAGAGATCCCAGGTGTGGCCACGATGGCCTTCATGGACGGCCGTAAATGAATACCGTCTGGTCACCGAGGCCGCATCCAGGCCGGCCTCTGCGGTGAGGTCGGCACAGAGATCTTCATCCTCAGAGAGAGACAGCCGTTGAAGCGTGCCGATGTCTGGCTGGGCTTGGAGTTTGTCCCAGAGAACACGCGCCAGGTTTTCGGAAGTTGGAATCTGGTGAGTGAAGTAGGGCAGATCTAGGTTCAGATGCTTGTGATCGAACTCGTCCAGCACCTGCAGCAACACCCGCTTGAGATCGAAGAGGTTCACGACCATGCCGGTTCGCTGATCGACCTCTCCCGCGACGGTCACTTCCAGCATATAGTTGTGCCCGTGCCCAGGATCGTTATTGCAGGCGCCGAAGGTGGCACGGTTCTTTTCGGCATCCCACTCCGGCTTATGGTATCGGTGGGAGGCGCAAAACTCGATGCGCTTATTCAGAAGAACGGAAGCCATGATGTTCCAGGTGATGAATGTGCCAGCTGAGCGTTATCTACTAGAAATTGTCCTTGAATTCCATCTTAAACGCCACCCCAAACATTCACCACTCAGCCCCGGAGGTCAGACAACCATTCTTGCCGCATCGTCCAGGGCACCTCGGCGTCAGCCTCATACCCGGCATGGCGAACAGAGAGGGCCACCCGCACGGCCGGATCAGCCAGGGCCGTGATCATGGCCGGAGTCGGACGAAAGCGTACGAAATGCACCGCGCTGATCTTCGTTTCATGGCTGTGCCCGCCTTCGAACTCGCCATAGACGACCTCGCTCCCGGCCCGCAAGCCAAGCTTCTGGCCATGATCCAACCCCATAAACAGATCAAGCCAATGCTTCATCGTGTCGGCCTCAGTCAGCTCGATCAACAGGGTCGCGCTCAATTCACCGGAGGACGGTAGGAGAGCATTGTACACATCCAACTCCTCCTGCACTTTCTGCCGGTCAACAATTCGCTCCACGCGGATCATTTCCTGAATTTGGAAGCGTAGGGTCTCTCGATTTTCGAAGACCATTGTCACCTTGTCACCGATGCCGATCCGCCGGCGACGTTTGAGTTCGATGATGGTCTTCCGGTACGCCTCGCGCTGCCGCTCATACTCGTCGAGTGCAATCAAATCATCATGCGTAAGTTGGTTCATCATTTTGTCCGGGGGAACCTGGATCTGCTACGAAGCTCGTGGATCTTGGGGCAGTCCATAGGCATCGCGCACAATTTGAATGGGATGCCGGGCCGACTTCCCCCCAACATGGGCGGCACCCCCGGCTTGATCGAGTTGAAGACCTGCCAGCGGACAATCAGAGGCCACCAGATCAGCGGGGACCTGTTCCACCAGACGTACGGCCTTCTGCGCAATCTTCATCGAGAGCGGGAAAAATTCAGTTTTGGCTGACCAAGAGCCATCATGACCGGAACACTTTTCAATCACCTCGACCTGCGCGCCGGCACATTCCATCAGTTCTTTGGACTTGAACCCGATGTTTTGGTCTCGTAAGTGACAGGGCACTTGATAGGCCACCCGGCCAGGCTTCTGCGTGAAATCCGTCGCCAGGCTCCCCTCTCGCTTGAGCTTCATGAGGTACTCGCAGACATCGTACGTGCGGCCGGCCACCCGAGTTGCATCTTCCTCTGCAACTAAATGTGCATACTCCCGCTTCACCATGAGACTGCAGCTGGGAGTGGGAATGACCACATCATAACCTTGATCGACCCAGGGTTTCAGGGACGCAATCGTCTGCTCTGCCGCCTTCACCATCGCCGTCGTATCACCGATATCAAAGGACGGCATACCGCAGCAAGACTGCTCCGGTAGCACCACTTGTATGCCGTTCTTTTCGAGGACTTGTACGGTCGCCTTGCCGACATCGGTCGCCTGGTAGTTGACCAGGCAACTGGCAAACAACGCGACTTTCTTGCCCGTAACCGGTTGGGCCGCGGACGATCGCCTGGCCCACCAACGCCCTAATGTTTCGTGCTGATAGTGCAGGACCTGTCGGTCCTGATGGACACCCATCATCGTTTGCATGAGGGTTCTCAACCATCTCTGACCCAATCCCCAGTTGACCAACGGGGCAAAGGCACTGTTGACTCGTCCTAGTAGATCAGTCCTCGTCAACAACCAATCCCGCCACCGAATCCCCCGTACCTCCGCCAACCGCTTTTTCCACACTGCCATCAACAGCGGAAAATCGATCCCATATTGATGCGGTGGCGTATAGGGGCAATGGTTATAACAGAGCTTGCAATAGTAACATTCGTCGACGACGCGATGATGATCGGCCGGCGTGAACTTCGACACATCACTCTCGTACTCATCGATCCGGTCGAGGAGCGTGTTGAAGGATGGACAAAGATTGAAACAGCGGCGGCAGCCGTCGCAGACGTCGTAGATCCGCAGCGTTTCCTGTTCGAGTGAGGCCGGATCGATCGGTTGGAGGAGACGAAGTTCTTTCACGGAAGGGAATTCCTTATGACGCCGGCCGACAGGGCCGACATCCAGGTGAGGCGGAAACGCTCCGCCCCACCCGCTCATGATGTGCCCAAGACCTGGATAGGTAGCGGCTGTTACTGCTTCAAACTATCGAGGCCCTTGGTAAACCGGTTGGCGTGGGACCGCTCGGCTTTGGCCAGCGTCTCGAACCATTCCGCCAGTTCCGAGAACCCTTCGTCACGGGCCGTCTTGGCCATGCCCGGATACATCTGGGTATATTCGTACGTTTCACCTTCGATCGCGGATTTCAAATTCGCTTCGGTGTTTCCAATCGGCACGCCGGTGGCGGGATCACCAACTTCTTTCAGGAAATCCAAGTGACCGAAAGCATGGCCGGTCTCCGCCTCGGATGTGTCGCGGAAAAGCCCACCGACATCGGGGTACCCTTCAATATCGGCCCGGCGAGCAAAATAGAGGTACCGTCGGTTGGCCTGCGACTCGCCGGCGAACGCGTGCTTGAGATTCTCATGACTTTTCGTGCCCTTCAAACTGTTTCCCATGCTCTCCTCCTTCAATAAATGACGAGCCTACCCGCGACGTGACGACACGTCCCGCCTGGCCGGCTGACAACCCACACAATATCCATGAAACTCGACTCGATGCCCCAGCACATCAAATCCTCCCGCCTGCCCGCTCGAAAGCTGTAACCGATTCAAATCGTCATCCATCACATCCATAATCTGCCCGCATCCCAGGCAGATGAGATGGTGATGCATACTCACATTCCCGTCGTACCGCGCCATATCATGGCCCACATTGACTTCCCGAACCAACCCCGCGTCCCGCAATACGCCCAGCGTGTAGTAGACGGTATTGCGAGACATCATCGGCTGCTGACGCTTCACCATCCGGTAGAGATCATCGGCGCTGGGGTGACTGGTAGTCTCAGCCAATGCTGCGTATATAGCTGTACGCTGGCGGGTGACACGTACGGCGTGCCGGCGAAAACGCGCCTCAATCTCCTGCGGAAGTAGTTTCATGCCATTGATCGCTAAACAGGAATGATTCCTACATAGCACGGAGGTCCATCGCACGGCAAGACTGCAGCCCTCCCCGCTAGCCGCAACTCAACAAGGTTGAAAGATATACCGCGCAAAGGCACGCGTGAAAGACGAGTCCCTGGGGTGGCTTGCCACGTCCGGTTGGATCGGAGATAAACGGAGGAGTGAATTAGTTGAGACCGTCTTCGCCTACTAAGGCTGGTGGCGAGGCAACTCCGCCGCCATCTCGGCAAGGCATTTATAGGCTTGGTCTTTTGCCGAAAGGAGTGGTGCCGTGATCGGCCAAGCGATCGCCAATTTCGGGTCGTTCCAAATGATGCCTCGCTCATCAGGCGGGGAGTACACGTCCGTACACTTATAGAGAAACCCGGCCTCTTCGCTGAGCACGCAAAACCCATGCGCAAAGCCCGGAGGAATGTAGAGCTGTCGCATATTCGAATCGGACAACTCTACGCCATACCATTGTCCGAATGTCGGTGAGCCCTGTCGAATGTCGACTGCGACGTCATAGACTGTCCCTTTGACGACCATGACCAGTTTCCCCTGAGGCCGAGCCAACTGATAGTGCAGTCCTCTCAATGTGCCGCGGACGGACCAGGAAAAATTATCCTGCACGAAGGGCTCCGTGATGCCTGCCGCCTCATACCGCGTCTCCCGAAAAATTTCCACAAACTTTCCACGCGCATCTCCAAAAACATCCGGCTCGATTTGAAACAGGCCGGCAAGCGGCGTCGATGTAATCTGCATGGCCCCCTCTTGGATGGAACAGCATTCCAGGAGCGCATCCTACCCCCGTCTTCTCACACGGGTAAAAGCCGATCCTAAGCCACACGCGTCGAGATCCGCCCAGGACGAACCCACGCGACTAGTTGCGGCCTGAAGGATCGGATGTTGAAGGGGTATCCGGATACAGCTTCTGCAACCGATCAATCAACGGTTCTGCAGCAGGACTGCTGCGGCGAGTCGGATTGCTGGGCGGGTGGTCCCAGGTCAACGTCGAAATGCCCGCCTCCGTAAAGAGCTGTCGAATCGTGGCCACAAGGGCGTCCAGCGTCAGCTCCGTGCCGGACCGTAAATCCAGCACGCGTTCCCGCGCATTGGTCGGCGGGGGATCAGTGCTGACCAGCGCCCAACAGGTATCGAACACCCTCCGCCGGAGGTCTTCCGGCACATTCAGTGTTTCAAGACCTGACGTACAGAGGGCCGACACCACCAGCACAAATTGAAGGTCAGGCATGCCCGGTCGCTGGATATTCAGGGATTGCATAATGGTAATATTAGTCGGGGCCGCCAGAGGAGTCAATTTGCATCCATCCAAGCGGCGCACTGAGAACCGGTTGCCTATCTATCAAAAGGATCGCTTCGCATGATTACGATTACACTTATGGGGCAACTTCAAACAACAGATGGAGAACGGGATCTCGCTTGCGAACTGCCGACCCCCGTGACAGTGCGGCAGGTGATTCAACGGCAGGGCCGTGGCCTTCGGCACATGCTTCAACTCTTGCGGGAGAAAAAAGTCCTGGTCACCATCAACAAGCGCATCGCCAGTGAAGATTCGATTGTGCAGGATGGGGATGCGGTGCGCTTCGTAGGACATGACGGCGCCGGGGGGAGCGGGCTAGCCCCGTCTTTTTAAAACAACCGTGCCGCCATTGAAGGTTGTGGCGGACCGGCTGCTGACAACGCAAGGGCCGGTACCTTACAGGAAAGCACCGGCCCTGGAATCACAAGAGGAACGAGGGATTTACTTCTTTCCGAGGATCGAATCTTTGGCCATTTTCGCGACCCGGAACTTCACCACGCGCTTAGCGGGAATCTTGATCGGCTCACCGGTCTGCGGATTCCGGCCCATGCGCGCCTTGCGGTTGGCAAGCACCAGTTTCCCGATGCCGGGAACCACGAAAGCATTCTTCGCTTCGCGATAGGCAAGAGCGGCGAAATCGTCCAGGAATTGGACAGCCGTCTTCTTTGTAATTCCCGCCTTTCCAGCAAGATGGTCAGCAATCTGCGATTTCGTCATCGACTTGGCCATGCGTTCCTCCCTTTGAACAACGAATGAAAGTGAACTGACTTGTGCGGTCTGCGATCTATAAACTCGTACGTACAGAGGTGGAGCCGGAAATCTGCGCGTGGTCTGCAGAATCAGTCCGAAAACAGGGCGAGAGTGTATCCAAAGCCCCAGGGGCTGTCAAGAGCCGACAAATGGAAACATGCGCGCCCAGACTGGCGAGACGCGCGTTTGACGCCCTTGCACGCCAAGCGGATCCCAGAGTAGAGTACACGGACGCATCGTTGCTCAGTATCATATTTAGGAATAAGAGGCGTCTTCATGGCCAAAGAACTCCCGATCCTTCCCTCGAATGCGCAGCCTGCTGAAGGTGCCGCACCCGAAGCTGTAATTTACTCTCGGGTCTTCTGTAAGAATGATAATGCGCCTCCCCTTCGCCTGCTGATAGAGTTTTTGAAGTCGCGAGGGCAATCCCCGATTCTTCCTCCCGATATGGACGACTCTTTGTTGGATGAATGGGCATGGGTCCAAGTGATTCTGGGATATGCACGCGAACGCAAACCGATTCAGGTATTTTGCATCCGCGACCGCGGTACGTATCAGGACCTCTTCGAGCAGGAGCAGAAACAATTTCAGGAAGACCTGTCCTCCCATGATCACCTTGAAGCCAGCCTTGCGCAGGAACATGTCACACGCGCGCGCTTCATCCTGACCACACGCATGATCGAGGCCGATGTCACGGAAGAAGGCTATGATTTCAACGGATGGATCTTGGAGTTTTTCCAGGAGCACTGTAACGGGATCGTTCAGATCGATCGGCAAGGGTTTTTTTCTCCGAAGGGAGAACTCATCGTCGATCTCTCTTTGCCTGAAGAGTAGCATCATGGGAATCGATGCACTCCCCTCGCTCCCCCTGCCCTTGTATCAACAAGCCTCACACTGGTTCCGACGTGCCCACGCCTCCTTGCTGGGCGCCCTTCCGTGCAAGCAAGGCTGCTGCGCCTGCTGCATCGGCATCTTCCCCATCACTCGGCTTGATGCCCTGGAAATGCACCGGGGCCTCAACCTACTACCCACCTCTGTTAAAACTGCCATCGTGACGCGCGCGAGGGAGCAGGTGGCCTCACTCGAAACGGCGTACCCTGCCCTTGATTCCAAACCTAACCTTGATGAATGGGCAGACAGCAGCATTGATGACATGGTTGAACGCTTTGCGGATCTTCCCTGCCCCGCCCTGGCTGTAGACGGAAGTTGCGGCATCTATGCGTTCAGACCAATCACCTGCCGCACAATGGGCATTCCTGTCGAATCTGATGGCATGGTCCATGGCGCCTGCAGAGTCCAGACCGCTGTACCCATTATCCGGCCCTCGAGAAGTGTAAGAGGAGATTCTGACCGATTGGCCGACGACGAAGCGGTTGCCTTGTCGATCCTGCGGCAAGCCCAGCCAGAGGCGGGGGACGAACTGCTCCTACCATACGGATTCGTCTAGATCACGCATCAACTCCCTAGACAGAAAGAGAAACGCTATGCTAATGTGCCTAGTCTGACCGACGGGAGCGCCTGTAGCTCAGCTGGATAGAGCATCAGCCTCCGGAGCTGAGGGCCACAGGTTCAAATCCTGTCAGGCGCACCAAACCGCGTTTTGTTCTCGGCATCGACAATTCAATACCCGGTGGGGCCGTTAGCTCAGTTGGTAGAGCAGCTGACTCTTAATCAGCGGGCCGTAGGTTCGACCCCTACACGGCCCACCATTATTTCCA
>CAZKVY010000051.1:0-26483 GCA_964556305.1 uncultured Nitrospira sp.
TGTTGGATCCCGAGCAGAACAGCACGTTCACCGATCACTATCTCGGCGTGCCGTTTGATTTGACGGAAGTCATGTTCGTCACCACGGCCAACTTGATGGATCCGATTCTTCCCGCCCTCCGGGACCGCATGGAGGTCATCGATATTCCGGGATACACGGAAGAAGAAAAGCTCGGCATCGCGCAGAAATACTTAATTCCCAGGCAGATGAACGAGCATGGGATCACCGAGAAACATATTCGCGTTTCAGAGACGGCGATTCGTCATGTCATTTCTCATTACACGCGAGAAGCCGGCGTCCGTAATTTGGAGCGTGAAATCGCCAATCTCATGCGCAAAGTGGCTAAGAAGGTTGCAGAAGGCAAGGCCGAGTGCCAAACCATTGATCAAACCAACCTGAACAAATTTTTAGGTGTGGCGAAATTCATTCCCGAGGCGGAACTTGAAAAGGACGAAATCGGCGTCGCCACGGGCCTCGCCTGGACCGAAAGCGGCGGAGACGTCTTGTACATCGAAGCGACCGTCATGAAGGGCAAGGGACAGCTCACGCTCACCGGGCATCTCGGCGACGTCATGAAAGAGTCGGCCCAAGCCGCCTTGAGTTATGTGCGGTCGCGCGAGAAGACGCTGGGTATCAGCCCCGACCTCTTTGCCAAAAACGACATTCATATTCACGTGCCGGCCGGGGCGACGCCGAAAGACGGGCCTTCCGCGGGAATCACTATGGCCACCGCGATCGCTTCGGCCCTGGCCCAGATCCCCGTGCGGCGCGATCTTGCCATGACCGGAGAAATCACGCTCCGCGGGCGGGTGTTGCCGATCGGCGGCTTGAAAGAAAAGATCCTCGCAGCCAAACGGGCAAAACTTTCCGCCGTCGCTCTTCCAAAACGTAATAAGAAGGATTTGGAGGAGATCCCCAAACACATTTTGAAGGGGATCGAATTGATCTTCGTCGATACGGTGGACGACGTCATCAAGGCGGCCTTGCGACGGTCCCCCTCGCGCAAGGCCAATGCTGCGGCGCCGAAGACACCGCTGAAAAAGGTTGCACGGTCGAGTGCATCCAAGCGAAGCGCCGGTTCGCCACGGCGCGCGCGTCTTCTTCCGGGCACCGTCCCCTCGCTGTCCTTTTAGCACTCGCTGCATGAGGACCGCTGCTGTCATCACTGATTGCCTGATACGGCGACCGGCCTGGGGAAAGGTGGATTGATGCCGCCAGGCCGATCCCGCCGGACCACTATGGTGCGCAGTGAGTTCGACCTGATCCGGCGCCTGCAAGGGCAGGCCGCCCACCCGGACCCGCACGTCTTTAAAGGAATCGGCGACGACACCGCGATCATCAAAACTTCGTCGACCGAATGGACGCTCATCACCACGGACCTGCTGGCGCAGGGGGTGCACTTTGATCCTGCCACCTCCTCATTTCGAGATATCGGGTACAGAGCCGCAATCGCCAATCTGAGCGACATCGCCGCTATGGGCGGCACTCCCCGGTTCATGTTGGTCTCCATTGCGATCCCGCCGAACTGCTCCACGACGCAGATCCAGGAACTCTACCGCGGCATGATGCAGGCTGGGTCTCCCTATCACGTGCGTCTCATCGGCGGTGATACCTCCGCATCCCAACAAGGACTCTTTCTTAACATTACTCTGACCGGCGTCGTGAAACCCCGTCAGGCCCTGCTGCGCAGCGGCGCGCGTGAGGGAGACCGGCTCTATGTCACGGGCACACTGGGTGACTCCCGTGCAGGCCTTGATCTCCTAAAGTCGCGCCGGGGGCCGAAGCTCCGACCGGCAGATGCCCGTTTTCTTTTGGCTCGCCATCACCGCCCGGCGGCCCGCATCGCAGAGGGACTGTGGCTGGTCAAACAGGGGCTTGCCGGCTCGGCCATCGATCTCTCGGACGGCCTTTCCGGTGACCTTCGTCACATCTGCGAGGAAAGTGCGGTGGGCGCGGAGATCATCGCTGGCTCGCTGCCGATCTCGCCTGCTTGTCGTGCCTATGCCCTGGCCCGCGGCCTCGACCCCGCTCAGATCGCGATACAGGGAGGCGAAGACTACGAATTGCTGTTTTCGGTGCCTCATCGAAAACAAGCGCGGTTTGAACGACTGATCGGACACACGAGGTTTCAGATGACCTGTATCGGTTCGATCACGCCAAAAGCCTCCGGTCTACGCCTGAGGACGGATGATGGCGCGACACAACCGCTGCCACTCACCAGTTACGAACATTTTCTCAGACCGTCCTAACAGTTCCTGACATCAGACGCCTTATGGCAGACCTACGATCGCTATTTCGCCAAATTCTGCATCTCGATGAAACACCGCATCGAACCGCACTGGCGTTTGCGATCGGCGTCTTCATCGGATTTTCTCCCGCTTATGGACTCCACATGGTCATGGTGGGATTCTGCGCCTGGGCATTCGGGTGGAATGTGGTGGCGTTGCTTGCCGGCGCGTTTCTCAATAATCCCTGGACGCTCATCCCGATTCTCGGTGGAACCTACTGGACTGGCGCGACCCTGTTAGGGATACACGATTTTCCCTCGTTCGATTGGGGCGACCTGTCGTTTACGGGGATTTATCATCAGGTTGCGCCCCATGCCTGGCCGTTCGTACTCGGTGGGATGGTCCTGAGTGTTGCCGGCGGCCTGCTGGCATACCCGATCGCATATGTGCTGCTCACCAGATACCGCCGTGCAAGAGCAGTCGAACGCCCCGCCCATTTGCCCCCGCCGCCAGGGCTACGCTAAGATCACTCGTCGGTCGTTCACCTATGAAACTACCATCCGCAACTCCCCCGGGTCCCTATGACGGATCGGCCCTCATTGCCGATCCGATTCACGAATACGTGTCGTTCACCGTGCCCTATGCGACCCCCGACCCGTCTGAACGAACCGAAAAAGACCTGATCGACTCCCCCTGGGTTCAACGGCTTCGCTACATCTATCAGCTGCAGAGCGCCCGTTGGGTCTATCCGTCAGCCGAGCATACGCGGTTTGTGCACTCTCTGGGGACCATGCATGTGGCCGGACGATTCGCGCGGCATCTCTATCCGTTTTTGCGCAAAGTGGTTCCCGACCTCCCCTCGGCTCCCCTCGTGGAAGAGTTCTTACGGATCACGGCCCTCGTACACGACATCGGTCATGGCCCTTTCTGTCATTTCTTCGATGATAATTATTTGCACGGCTTCGGCCTGTCGCATGAAAAGCTCGGTCAGATCATCGTGCGCGAGCACCTCGGTCCGCTCATCAAAAAAATCCGCCGCAGCCCGTCGGGGCCGTTCGATCGTGGCGAAGAGCTCAACCCTGATCACATCGCGCATGTCATCCTGAAAGAGAAGGGAAAGGACAACTCCAAAATCCCCCGCTGGATCAACTTCCTCCAGCCAGTCATTTCAGGAAGTTATACGGCCGACAATTTGGACTACGTACTGCGCGACGCCTACATGTGCGGCGTTGCGGTCGGACCGGTCGACCTGACCCGATTAATCCATTACACCATCGTGACCGAGAAGGGCTTCACCATCCATAAAACCGGCCTCCCGGCTCTGCACATGTTTTTGAATACCAGAATGTATCTGTATTCAAATGTGTATTATCACCGAACGACCAGGGCCATCGACATACATCTACGCGACATCTTCGGGGACACCATGAAGCTGCTGTTCCCGTCTAATCCAGCCAAGCACATGGACGACTATCTGACGCTGACGGACTGGTCGTTGCTGGAAGATGTGCGACGATGGAAGAAGGCCGGACAGAGCAGCCTGCGCCGCCTGCATCAGGAGTGGGCTCATATCCTCAGCCGCGACGTGAAATGGAAAATGGCCTATAGCACGGTGCTCAAGGAAAAAGGCATTGAGCGGGGAATGGACTTCCCCAGTCAAGAACAGTTCCAGCAGCAGATTCAGAAAGCCTTGCCCTCCAAGTTACAAGACCTGCCGTTCCGGGTCGATATGGCACCGCTGGACCCACGCCCGGATCCGAAAGATACACGCGGCATTCCCCTGCTCGTGTATGATCCTGGCACCAAGGGGCTTTCAACCGAGCCGTTGGAGGAATTTCTCGATCTGCTTCCCACCCGTTTGGTGCAGTTCCGTATCTATGCCCTGGGCCACGACCAGGATGCCGCCCTCTCCAGAGCAGCCGCGACCGTCCTGAATAAGACCCCGTCGAGCATTGAGACGAACTTTTAGCCTGCCTTTCTCTCCGTACGCCTTCCCATTTTTTCATACGTGCGATACGCCTAGTGAAACGCCTAGGGCTCATTGCGTCTGTTATTTTTCGCGAGTTTCACTTACAGTGCCGCCACATTTCCTAACGTTGCGGCATGTCCCGCCGCTTCGCGCACCGATGTTAAAATAGGACCCCATGACCAATCATGGTCAGGTTGGGCACATGACCGAACCAAGGATTCGCTCCTACTACGAAGGGGCGAGCCTGGGTTTCATCATCCTTCTGGTCGCTGCAGTATTCCTTCTGGATTCTTTCACGCCTCGGGGAATCCCTGCTTGGATCCTCTACCTTGTTCCGCTTGTTCTCACCCATCGTCTCTCATACGTCAACGCGCCGTCAGTCCTGGCCACCTGCTGCGCCATACTGACCATTATTGCGTATCTCGTGTCCCCCGACATGGTGGAGCTGCCGGCCTGGATTCCGTTGCTGAATCGCCTCGTCGGTATGTGCATATTCTGGCTGGTGGCCTATGCCATCGGCCAGCAAAAGCGCATTACCCAAGACTTGGTCAAAACAGCCACTCTGGAAGTCGAGCACAAAGCGCTGCAACTTCGGGAACAACTGTTGGAGAAAAACGCGACGGAGCTTCAGGACCTTTACGACTATGCCCCATGCGGTTACCATTCGCTCAATGCCGATGGTCTGATCATTGCCATGAATCAGACCGGGCTCGATTGGTTGGGATATACGGCCCGCGAAATTGTCAGCAACCGACGATTTGGCGACTTTTTAACTGCCCTTGACGCGGATCTCTTTGAAAACCACTGTAGCCGCCTCTGTCAGGTCGGTGAGATCAATGGCTTAGAGTTTGACGTCAAGAGAAAAAATGGCACCACATTTCCGGTGCTCCTCAACGGCTCTATACTGAAAGATCGAGAAGGCCAATTTATCTCAAGCCGATGGACACTGGTCGATATTACCGACCGCAAACGCGCGGATGAAATACTGCGCCAGCACAATCAACTTCTTGAAAGAGAGGTCAAAGACCGGACAGAGGCTCTGCGCGTCGCCAACGATCGGTTGGAGCAGGAGTTGATCACCACCCGCCAGACTCAGGCAGCGCTAAAATCCACCGAATTACGCTTTCAGTTGATGGCCAATCATGCTCCCGTCTTGATCTGGGTCAGCGATCTGTCCAAGAACTGCATCTGGTTCAACAATCCCTGGCTAGCATTTGTCGGTCGCACTCTCGAGGAGGAGCTGGGAAATGGCTGGACGCAAAATGTGCACCCCGATGATCTCGATTATTGCATGAAGGTGTACGAGAACGCCTTCGAGCTACGGCGCGAGTTCACCATGGAGTATCGATTGCGTCGACACGATGGTGAGTGGCGCTGGTTACTGGACCATGGCGTGCCGAGATTCGAAATCGGAGACCAGTTCGTGGGTTTCATCGGCTCCTGCACCGATATTACGGAGCACAAAGAATCCTTGGCAGCCGCCAGGGATAGCGAGGAACGCCTGAGCGGCATTTTCAGCTCCGCCATGGATGCGATCATTACGATCAATGAACGCCAGGAGATTACGCATTTTAATTCGGCGGCGGAATCCATGTTCGGTTGTGCAGCCGAACATGCGATCGGGGAGCCGGTGTCCAAATTCATTCCGGAACGTTTTCGGACAGCCCACCGTCACCATGTCGCGGCGTTTGGCCAGACTTCCGTCACCAAACGTGCAATGGGGGCCCTGGGTACCGTTTCCGGCCTTCGAATGAATGGACAAGAATTCCCCATCGAAGCTTCCGTTTCGCAAATGCTCTCCCGTGGCCACAAATTGTTTACCGTCATTCTCCGCGACATTTCCCAGCGCAAGCAGGTAGAGGATGCGCTCAAAGCGAGCGAGGCACGTTACAGAGAACTGCTGGAATGTCTGCCACAACTTATTTGGACAGGCAATCCTGACGGCGCATTCAATTATTTAAGTCCGCAATGGATCACCTATACCGGCATCCCTGCCGACAAGCAATTAGGTGTAGGCTGGGCCCATCAGGTCCATGTTGATGACCGGCCCACGCTGGCAGAACGTTGGAAAGCGGGCATTGCTTCTGGGCAACCGTTTGAGCTTGAGTTCCGCATTCGCGGAGCCAACCGTCAATACCGGTGGTTTCAAACTCATGCGTCGCCGATTCGTGACTCCAATGGAAGTCTCGTGAGATGGCTGGGCACCAGCACGGACATCGATGATCGGAAGCAGGGCGACGTCATGCGTGCCCGCCTGGGCGCGATCGTGGAATCTTCCTCCGATGCCATCATCAGCAAATCCCTCGACGGAAGCATCCTGACCTGGAATGGGAGCGCAGAGAAAATGTTCGGCTATACCGCCGCCGAAATCATCGGTCGTTCTATCACCATACTGCTCCCCTCCACACGACGGCACGAAGAATCGGAAATCATCGCGCAGATTAAGGCTGGGAAGCAGCTCCAGCATTTCGAAACCGTCAGAGTGCGTAAAGATGGCACTCCCCTTGATGTATCGTTGACCGTCTCACCCATCAGAGATGCGAACGGTACCGTCATCGGCATCTCAAAGATCGCGCGGGATATCACGGCCAGAAAACAAGCCGAAGAATCGCTGCAGCAGCAGCGCAGGCTCATTGAGTTGTCACACGAACCCATTTTTGCGTGGGATACGGAGCGAGGAATCGTGCAGTGGAATAGAGGATGCGAGCATCTGTACGGGTACACGGCAGAGGAGGCATTAGGGCAATCCAGTCATCAACTCTTGCAGACCACTTTCTCCACGTCACTTACTGACATTATGGCAGTGCTGGACGTGAAAGGGGAATGGACGGGAGAGATACGGCATCGCACGAAATCAGGGCAGGGATTGGTCGTGGAAAGCCGGTGGGCCATGCTAAAGGCTGCCGGCCGCAATCTCGTTCTGGAAACGAACCGGGATATTACTCAACAACGGCAGTCTGAAGAAACCATCCTAAAGAAGAACAAAGACCTGGAGACCCTCTTGCACGTCACGTCGCACGATTTGAAAGAACCGCTGCGTGCGATTGAAAGCTTCTCCATCTTGCTTCAGGAACGGTACGCAAATCGGCTCGATGAAAAGGGGCAAGACTTTCTACGGCGCATCGTCCGCGCCACGCAGCGACTCGACCAGTTGCTCACCGATATTCTGGACCTCTCACGCGCGCAACGAATGGAACCGCCGGTTAGCGAGGTTGAGGCCGAATTGCTCGTACAAGAGGTGTTGCGTCGATTGGAAAATCGAATTAACCAGACCAGGGCCAAAATCGTCATTCACTCTCCCCTGCCGCGTCTTCGCGTCAACACCACCTGGGCACTCCAGGGCATCTATAATCTTATGACCAATGCGCTTAAGTTTGTTCCTGAGGGGGAAACTCCGGACGTCGAGATTTCCGCCTTTTCCGAGATTGATCTGCACGGAATGGAACATGCCGGACTGATCGTCCAAGATCGCGGTCATGGAATCCCCACAGATCAACAAGAGCGAATCTTTGAATTGTTCAGGCGTGCCGTCGGTCGCGAAGTGGAAGGGACCGGAGCAGGGCTGGCCATTGTCCGGCAAGTCGCGGAACGCCATGGGGGACGAGCATGGGCGACATCGCGCGACGGCGGTGGCTCAAACTTTTTCATTACTTTTGGCGGACAGCCACCAATTAAACGAGGGGCAACGCTATGACGATTCGGCCGTTCGACATTCTGATCGCAGAAGATAACGAGGACGATATTCTGCTGATTCGCGAAGCCTTCGAGATGGTGAACATGACCAATCGTGTATCCGTTGTGCGGGACGGGGTGGAAGCCCTAGCCTATTTGCGTGGAGAAGGCCCCTTCAAGGAATGTCCACTTCCAGGCATGGTGCTCCTCGATATCAACATGCCCAAGAAAACCGGTCTGGAGGTCTTGGAAGAGATCAAATCCGATCCCCGTTTTCGCCCTATCCCGGTCGTGATGTTGACGGTCAGCGAGCGGGATGAGGACATTCTTCGTTCATTTGAGAAGGGGGCTTGTTCGTATATTCGAAAGCCCGTTACGTTCGCGCGTTTCATTTCCGTCGTCAAAGAATTCGAACTGTATTGGACACTGGTGTCCAAGATACCACCCCTTAAGAGGTAACACATGCATGTGTTGCTGATCGAAGACAATGAAGATGATGCGGAATTGATTCGTGACGCGCTCTGCGAACAGTCGCCACACGACATCGTGCTTACCTGGGGAGACCGGCTGGATACCGGCCTGCTGAAACTCATCGAAAGCCAGGTCGATGCCGTGCTGGTCGATCTGTCCCTGCCGGACAGCCAAGGCTTGGAGACACTTGACCGTGTGAGAGCAAAAGCTCGTGAGGCGGCAGTGATTGTGTTAACAGGCCTCGACAATGAGCTGATCGCCGAGCAATCTCTTCTGCATGGCGCCCAGGATTATCTCGTGAAAGGGCGTTTGAACGGGGATGCGCTCCGACGAGCCATCCGTTATGCCATGGGTCGTCACCGCGTTGAGCAAGCCTTGAGAAAAAGCGAAGAGCGCTTTCATCTCACCTGCCTCGCCACTCAGGACGGCATTTGGGACTGGAATATTCCAATCGGCACGACTTGGTTTAATGAGGCCTATCAAACAATCTACGGATCGGGAGCGCAGTCTTCTCAGAAAAGTCGAATCCCTTGGGCGGACCAGATTCACCCCGAGGATCGACCCGCGATCATCGAGAGTCTGACCCATATGTTGCAATCTGCTCAACATTTATGGACGGCGGAGTATCGATTTCGCCGGAACGATGGAACCTATGCCTACGTGATCGACCATGGCTATGTCCTTCGCGATCATGCGGGCAAGCCCCATCGTATGATCGGGGCCAAGACTGACATTACGGAGCGGAGACAAGGGGAAACGATGCACGCCGTGCAACTTGCCGTCGGCCTGGCGCTGGAAGAATCGGTAAGCCTAAGCGAGGCGGCACCTAGAATTCTCCGCGCCATGTGTGAACTACAAGGCTGGACGTTGGGTGCACTGTGGCTGGTCGATACTCAGCACAAAACCTTGCGCTGCAATGCAACCTGGCATCAGTCGGGGCAGCCGACTGAAGTCTTCGCGCAGACCTATCGAGCCCTGGTTTTGCAGCAACGCATGGGATTGGCCGGGCAGGCCTGGAGAACCAACGCAGCGGTGCTGTGCCAGGATATTTTGAACGAGCCTGAGTTTCCCGTCCCTGACACCGCGCGACAGGCAGATCTTCACGGCGCTATCGCTTTTCCCATTCGGGCCGGGAAAGAGATTCTTGGCATCATGGAGTTTTTCACGTATGAAGTCCTGCGTCCTACCACCTCCAGACTGGAACGGATCTCGGAACTAGGCGACATGATCAGCCAATTTATGAATCGAAACGACCTGGAGCGACAATTGCGGCAAGCCCAGAAGATGGAAGCCCTGGGCCGCATGGCGGGAGGTGTGGCGCACGATTTCAACAATTTGCTCACGATCATCAATAGTTGGGCCGAACTTTTGCTAGAGGAGCCGGGCCTGACGTCACGGGCACAACGAGGCATGACGCAGATCAAAGAAGCCGGCAGTAAGGCCACCGGACTGACACGACAATTGCTGGCCTTCACCCGCCATCAGGTGGTGGAACGCCAATCTCTCAACCTCAATGAGCGCGTCAGCGATATCGTCGAACTCATGAAGCGGGTGATCGGCGAGGACATTCATCTCGTGCTGACACTGGACCCGACGCTGGGACGAATCAAGGCCGATCCAGGGCAGATCGAGCAGGTGGTGATGAATCTGGTCGTCAACGCCAGGGATGCCATGCCGCACGGCGGCCGGCTTGAACTGGAAACGGGCGAAGTGATGGTTTCCCACTCCGATCCATTTTGGCCTGATCCCTTGCCTCCGGGTCCCTATATCACCTTGACTGTGCGCGATACGGGGTGCGGCATGAGCGCCGACACCCTGGCCCATGTCTTCGAACCGTTTTTTACGACAAAAGAATTGGGCAAAGGAACCGGTCTCGGCCTGTCGACCGTATACGGGATCGTTCGACAAAGCAGCGGCACCGTGGGGATTACGAGCGAGGTGGGAAAGGGCACCAGCTTCACGATTTACCTGCCCCGTCTCGAGGGAGAGAACGATTCACCTCGCGCGATGCCGCAGCCCAAATCCACGAACGAACAGTCGGAAACCATTCTTCTGGTGGAAGACAACGATATGGTGAGAGGACTGGCACATACCGTGCTCGTGGCCCAGCACTATCATGTTCTGGCCGCCCGGTCCGGGGAGGAAGCGTTAGAGATGGTGCGCCGGCAGGGGCGCCACATTGCGCTGCTGGTGACCGATATGGTGATGCCGGGAATGGGCGGCGCCCAGTTGGCTCGCGAACTCAAGGCTCTACAACCGGAGATCAGAGTCATCCTCACGTCTGGTTATTCAGGCCAGGACGAAACGCTCCTCCACGCGTTCGATACCCAGATGGCGTTTTTGCCCAAGCCTTACACCCCCGAATCCCTGACGAAAGCTGTAGCCTCGGCGCTGGAATCACAAGCCCGGCAGGAGGGCTGAAGGCTCCCTCACACTCCGCTTGAAGATCTCTCGAACGGCAATTGACGAGATGAGCAAAGAAGCGGAGAGACGGCCTATCGGCTGTCACCGCCGACTGCCGTCGGGGCTGATTCCATCTGAGGAGGAATCGGCGGCGCAGCCAACACCCGGCGGGCTGCGTCAGGATTCTGCGGAAAGGGTAGCTCGAGCAGCGCATAGGGATTCACGCGGGCACCGTTGACCTTCATACCCCAGTGGAGATGCGGGCCGGTCGCTCGCCCGGTGGCGCCCACCTTCCCGATAACCTGGCCGGCCTTGACCAGATCACCTTCGTTGACCAGGGCCTCCGAGAGGTGAAAATACATCGAATACAGACCGAGGCCGTGATCGACAAAAATGCCTCGACCCGAAAAAATATGATCGACAACGAGCCGCACGACCCCATCATTGCTGGCCATCACGTCGGTTCCCATCGGCGCACCGATGTCCTCTCCGTTGTGCGGATTTCTGGGCTGCCCATTCATAATGCGAACACTGCCGAAGATGCCGGTCCGTTTACCGTGAACCGGCTCGATGAACCCCGCCTGCCAGAGGCGCATCGCCGACTCCTCCGCTAAGGCCTTGCGCACCTGCTCCTGCTCAGCCTTCCAACGCGCGGCCGCCTTCTCATCCAGATCGACTTTATCCTTGGGCAATTTGAGATGTTCGACGGCAAACTTTTCCTTCACCACGAGCACCTGATAGGAAAAATGTCTGGTCTGCTCACCCAATTGCGCATCGACCGTCAGCTCATGCGGACCTGGCTCATCTTGCAGATCGATCCCGAGCAATCCGATGTAGCCCGTTCCGCCCGCCGCGGGATTCGGAAACAGCGTCACGGTGCGTCCCATGAACCGGCCTTTGACGCTTGCAGCCTCCTTGAGATCCGGTACGGTGACGATCACGACCTGCCCCTGCTTCCCGCTGAACTGACCGTCCCCGCCGCGAGGCACAGGTCCCGTGTTCGGGAACAACTCGACAGGAAACACGCTGGCCACCAGCACGACAGAGATGATGAGAAAGCGATCGAGGAACGACATGGCCTTGGCTCGAATCAATCCATCGACCCGTCTCATCGGTACAATCGTGCACCGGAGACTTGCGACAATAACTCCTCAACCCGCCGGTTGACTGCGCTGAAGGGGTCCATGCAGAGAATCGTCTCTTCCCAATACCCGTTCAGTTTGAGATAGGTCCAGTCAACCGTGTATGAACGATTCTTGGCTCTCGCGAAGCGGATAAAGTCGCCACGGACTTTCGCTCTGGTGGTTTGGGGCGGCACCGACATGGCACGTTGCACCGCCTCTTCCTCCACAACCCGGGTGGCCATGCCACGATTCTCCATCAAATAATACAGCCCGCGTGTACGTTTCACGTCATGAAATTGCAAATCCAACAGAAACACTCTGGGATCATCCCACCCGCAGTCTTTTTTGTCCGTATACGATTGAATGAGATGCTTTTTCATCACCCAATCGACCTCATGCACGAGCTGCATCGGATCCTCTTCCAATCGATCCAGAACGGAAATCCACTTATCCAGCACATCATCCAAGACCGGATCATGATCCTGCGCAGCCAGGAATTCCGTTGCGCGCTTCACGTAGACCCGCTGGATTTCAATGGCCGTCATCTGGCGACCGTCATCCAGTTTCACCTTTTTGGTGAGAGTGGGATCACGGGAGATTTCGCGGATGGCTTTGACGGGGTCTTCGAGTTCCATGCCGGTCACCGCGAATCCCGATTCGATCATGGACAAGACCAACGTGGCGGTGCCGACCTTCAGATAGGTGGCATATTCCGACATATTGGAATCCCCCACGATAATGTGGAGGCGTCGATATTTCTCCGCATCGGCATGGGGCTCATCCCTCGTATTAATGATGCTGCGCGAGGAGGTCGTCGAGGAGGACGTCTTTTCATGGATATGCTGCGCGCGTTGGGAAATGAAGTACTGCGGCTTGCCGGAGACCTTCAACACTTTGCCCGCGCCGGAATAGATCTGCCGCGTCACGAAAAACGGGATGAGTTGCTCAGTCACCTTCCAGAAATCCACGTCCCGGCGCATGAGATAGTTTTCATGACACCCATACGTGTTCCCGAGCGAGTCCGTATTGTTTTTGAAGATATAGATTTCGCCCGAAAGCCCCTCTTCCCGCAAGCGCTCCTCGGCCGCCGGCAAGCAGGCTTCCAGTAAGCGCTCGCCGGCCTTATCGTGAATGACCAGATCGAGGATGTTATCGCACTCAGGCGTCGAGTACTCGGGATGACAGCCGGTATCCTGATAGAATCGCGCCCCGTTGACCAGAAATGCGTTGGACGGCCAGCTGTTCGGAATCAGTCCTTCGAAAATATAACCCAGCACCTTCTCCATCGGGAGATAAATCTTCCCGTTCGGGGAAAAGATCAGGCCATACTCGTTTTCGAGGCCAAAAATTCGCTGTTGCATGGGTGCTCATTCCCTCAAAGCGACTGCTGTCAGGATACACCCTGACGCGAGTGGCTTCAACAGACACCGGCTGCCATTCGGGGCCTTGCACGGACGGGGAATTACCCGGCCGATCATCGGCTATATCGGAGACGCGGCCAGGTTGAGGCAGGAACCTTATGCGAAGAGGTGGGAGATATCGGTGCTTGTTAACCGTCGGAACTTCCGCCCCTGGCGATGCCTATCCAATACGGCGACTTCGAGGTTTTCAGAAGGAATTTTCTGCGTGGCGACCTGCTCAAGTGCGGAGAGACAACGCCGGAGGCCGTCTTTGAGCGTCGGCGGCTGCGGCGTCGCATGTTCACGCAAGTATTGCTGCACCGCTTCCGATCGCCCGCCGATCACTGCGAAACTCTTTTCATCGGCAATGCTGCCATCGAATGAGATACGAAAGATTTCGTTCGCCTGTCCGTTTACCCCCACTTGCACCACCAGTATTTCCACCTCCAACGGCTTCACATCCGTACTAAAGGCCGTCCCCAAACTTTGCGAATAGGCGTTCGAGAGGGTCCTGGCGCTCACATCTTCCCGGCTGTACATATACCCCGTCAGATCGGCATGGCGTATGCCCGCCTTCCGGAGATGCTCGAATTCGCTATATTTTCCGGCCCCGGCAAACGCGATACGATCATAGACCTCGGAGACCTTATGCAGGGAAGAACTGGGATTATCCGCCGCCAGCAAGATACCATCCACAAATTCCAAGGCAATAATCGAACGTCCCTTGGCGATGCCTTTCTTGGCATACTCCGCCTTATCCTGCATCATCTGTTCAGGCGAGACGTAGTAGGGCAACGGCATCGATTACGATCTCCTTCGTTCGGCAATCATGGTTTCGTACAGAGCACGAACCCGAGCTTCTGGCACATCGGTGATGCCGGCGCCGCTGACGATCTTCGCTGTCGGATAAATACCTCGGACCAGATCCGGCCCTCCCGTTCCGACGTCTTCATCTGCCGCATTGTAGAGCGCCAGTAGTCCCACGCGAAGTGCGTCTTCTTCGTCGAGCCCAGGCCGGTAATGTTCCCGCATGGTATTGCGCGCGTCTTTGCCACCGGAGCCGATGGAATGATGATCGGACTCTTCGTAGCGACCGCCCGTAATATCGTACTTAAAGATACGACCTTCCTGCCGCTTCAGATCGTACCCGACATAAAGAGGCATTACGACCAATCCCTGAAATACCATCGGCAGATTAGCTTTCACCATTTGCCCCAGCTTGTTAGCCTTCCCCTCGCAGGACAGTTGGACGCCTTCCAGCTTTTCATAATGTTCAAGCTCGGTTTGAAAGAGCTTGGCCATTTCAATACAGGGCCCCGCCGCGCCGGCAATGGCCATGGCGGAATACTCATCGATGCGGAACACTTTCTCAATCCGACGATCGGCGATTTGAAACCCCTCCGTCGCCCGTCGATCGCCGGCAATAATCGCCCCGTCCCGATATTTCAACGCGAGAACCGTCGTTCCATGCGGCACCGGGATGGTACCCGGCCGGCCGAGGTCTACCGGAAGCGCCGCGCGCGGCATCGGGATGTCCTGTAGACCCGGTCTTAACTCGGGATGGTGCTGGGTAAGAAAGTCGAAGAAACTGGAGCCGTCGTGATCTGGCAGAAAGGACATAGGGTTCATGTGGTGGTCGCAGTCAGGTCGAAAGTTTTTCGAGCAGCGCAGCCGCGGTTTCTGCATGGGCCAGGAGTTCTCCCGTCAGCGCTTCGGTGCCGCGCAGGGGGTCCATTAAAGGAATCCGCTTGATCTTGTTCTGCCCGACATCAAAAAGCACAGACGTCCAGCTCACCCCGTAGACGGCGTTCGGGTATTTCTTCACGCACTGGCCGCGGAAATAGGCCCTTGTTCCAACCGGAGGATTCATCTCCGCCCGCGAAATCTCATGATCCAACACCACCCGTTCGATCATATGGCTGCGTTCGAGGGTGTAGTACAACCCCCGTTCCGGACGGACATCATGATATTGCAAATCCATCAGTCGCACCCGCGGATCATCCCACCCACAGGACTTGCGGTCCATATAGGATTCAATCAGGTACCGCTTGGCTACCCAGTCTAACTCCCGCACCAACAAGCGTGGATCCCGTTCCAGGCGGTCGAGCACGTCCTCCCAGCGCACCAGGATGTCCTTCGTGACCTGATCGAGTTCATGGCAGGCATAGTAACTCTGCGCCGCCTTGAGGTAGGCTCGCTGTATCGCAATCGCCGTCGTTGCACTTCCGTCGCTGAGTTTGAGACTCTCCCTTACCAGCACATCCCGTGACACCTGCTTGATGGCGTTCACGGGGTCTGCCAGGCTTATCCGAGGAAGATCGGCTCCGGCCTCCAATAAATCCAGCACAATCGACAGAGTTCCGACCTTGAGATAGGTGGATAACTCCGCCATGTTGGCGTCCCCGACGATCACATGGAGGCGCCGGTATTTTACCGCATCGGAATGCGGTTCATCGCGCGTATTGATGATCGGCCGCCGGACCATGGTGTTGAGATCGACGAGGGTTTCAAAAAAATCGGCCCGCTGTGAGATCTGGTAATCGACGGAAGGGGTTTGGTTCTCGGCTCCCACCTTACCCGACCCGGCATAAATGGGCCGCGTCACGAGAAAGGGAGTGAGTACCTGCGTGATCCGATCGAATGACACCGCACGCGAGACCAGATAGTCCTCGTGATAGCCGTAGCTGTTGCCCTTGCCGTCCGAATTATTCTTATAGAGGACGAATTGATCGCGGCCGCGAGCCTCTGTGATCCCGGCCAACGCCTGGGCGATGATGCGCTCACCCACCCGCTCAAACGCCACGACTTCCCTGGCATTGGTGCATTCAGGAGTGGAATATTCAGGGTGCGCACCGTCGACATACAGTCGCCCCCCGTTCGCCAACACCTTATTGAGCTGCCGATTGTAGTCAGGGCCGGGCCGCTCGCGCTCCCCATCGACCTCGAAGCCGCGAGCATCCAGCAAGGGGTTTTCATTTTCATAGTCCCACACCGCATGCGGCGCGGGAAGATTCGGGTAATACCCGATGACGTGAATGGAGTTGGCCACGGGATCCGCGGCATTCGGATCCCGGCTGGCAATACCGAATTCAGTCTCCGTGCCGATGACACGGGACAGGCTGTGCGAATGAGTCTCGTTCATGGAATATCGCGTGCCTACAGGTAGTGGCCCGTGTTGACGGTTTCGATTTGGCGCGCCTCTGACGGCCCGCCGCTGATCGTCCGAAGATGGACAATCTTCTCGCCCTTCTTGCCGGCGACCTTCGCCCAATCGTCCGGATTGGTCGTGTTTGGCAAGTCTTCGTGCTCTTTGAATTCTTCGCGAATCGCCCGGACTAGATCATCCGCCCGCAGACCGCTCCCCTCTTGAGCAATGGCGCGTTTGACGGCAAATTTCTTGGCTCGTGATACGATGCCTTCGATGAGGGCGCCGCTGGCAAAATCCTTAAAATACAGCACTTCCTTTTCGCCGTTCGCGTAGGTCACTTCGATAAATTTGTTTTCGTCCGTTGTGGCGTACATGGCATCGACGGTCATGTTCATGAGGGAATCCACCAGCGCGCGAGCATCCCCGCCATGCCGCTTCAGATCCTCCTCGGCAAACGGCAAATCGGTCGAGACATACTTGGAGAAAATATCCCTCGCCGCCGTGGCATCCGGTCGACCGACCTTCACCTTCACATCGAGACGGCCCGCGCGGAGGACGGCCGGATCGATCAAGTCTTGCCGGTTACTTGCGCCGATGACGATCACATTGGTCAACCGTTCGACTCCGTCAATCTCTGACAAAAACTGCGGCACGATGGTCGATTCGATGTCCGACGAAATACCGGTACCCCTGGTGCGGAACAAAGCATCCATCTCGTCGAAAAACACAATCACCGGGTGGCCATCGTCGGCTCGCTCTTTGGCCTTCTTGAACACCTCGCGCACCTGCCGCTCAGACTCGCCGACATACTTATTCAACAGTTCAGGCCCCTTCACATGAAGGAAGTAGCTACGCAGTTGTTTATCTTTGAGATGCCCCAGTTTCTTCGCAATTGAACTGGCAACGGCCTTGGCGATCAACGTCTTACCGCAACCAGGCGGGCCGTAGAGCAACACCCCTTTCGGAGCGCTGAGTTTGTAGTTTGCAAAAATATGCGGATACAGAAAGGGCAACTCCACCGCATCACGCACCTGCTCGATTTCTTTTTGCAGTCCCCCGATATGCTCGTAGTCCACATCCGGCACCTCTTCCAGGACCAGCTCCTCGGCTTCCGACTTCGGCAGTTTTTCAATGACGCAGCCGGACCGCGGATCATACAAGAGGTGATCTCCGACGCTCAGACGCTCACGGATCAACGGTTCGCCCAATTCCGCCACCTTCTCCTCGTCGAAATGCAAGGTGACCAACGCACGGTTTCCCTCCAGCACATCCTTCAAACGAACGACTTCACCCTGAACATCGAACCCGCGTACCGCAATGACATTCAGCGCCTCGTTGAGAATGACTTCCTGGCCTTTGCGCAGTTCCTTCGCCTTGATGGAAGGATGAAGGCTCACCTTCATTTTTCGACCGGAGACATACACATTCCCCGTGCCATCGGTATCCAGGCTGGAGAAAATGCCGTACGTTGAAGGAGGAGCCGTCAGCTTCTCGACTTCAGCTCGCAATGTTTCGATTTGTGACTTGGCTTCTTGGAGGGTCGCGACGAGCTTTTCATTCTGCTTCGTCGTCTGCTCGTATTGATAACGTGACTGGTAGAGCCGCCGAATCTCCTCCTCCATAGACTGGATTTGGGTCCGAAGTTTTTCAACCTCGCGGGCATGTTCGTCGTTCTTGTGCGTCACGACTCCATCTCCGTCAGAAAGTGATTGAGTCAGGCGCTTGACGGAATCACGGAAGGACCGGAGTCGGCCTGAACTCCCTTTTGATTCGGCCATCGCCCCACTCGTCGAATCGTTGAAAATCCTTGTCCATGACGGTCATCAACACTGTTTCGGATTCTATCATCCGTATATAGGGTGGTCAACTGCACTAGGAGCGCCCCGATGCGACGACTGCGCGCGCTGAACATTGCGCGTCCATGTGAAGCATCATGACTCGACCTCGATGGCGGAGAGCATTTCCTCGGTCGCCCGTTCGATATTCAGCGCGCTGAAAATAGACGATAGCACCGCCACGCCGAACGCCCCAGCGCGTCGCACCTCACGTGCCCGAGTCGCCGTAATCCCGCCGATAGCAAAGATCGGAATACCCACCTTCTGTGCAGCCTGCTCGAGAATACTTAATCCAATCGGCGGCCCGTAAACGCGCTTCGACGGGGTGTCATAAATCGGGCCCAACACCACGAAGTCCGCACCTTGCTGTTCAGCCGCCATAACCCCGTCGACGGAATGCGTGGAGAGCCCCAGAAATTGCGAAGGCTCTAGCATGCCTCGCACCACCCCGGCGGGCAGACTGCTCTCGCGCAAATGCACACCATGAGCACGCAGGCCCAGTGCCAGATCCACGCGATCGTTGATGAACAGCCGGACATCCGGCAACTCACGTTGAAGCTCCATCGCCAGTGAACGCAACTCCCGGATCGGCAGATCTCGCTCGCGAAGCTGAACGGCGCGTACGCCGGCACGGATCGCCTGGCCGAGTACCGACACGAGCGGACGCCCGGCGGTTTGATGACGATCGGTGACGAGGTACAGACGGAAATCGACAGAAGGCATCAGGGGAAATTTGTGCGTGGTACGTAGTGAGTGGGATGTCGAGGCATGGCTTCAACCCACACAAAGGACTCAGCACTTACGCGTCATGAACAGGTCTCAGAGCATACCTTCGATGGGGCTGCTCGCCGTGGCGTACAGCTTCCGCGGAATACGGCCAGCCTTGTATGCCAACCGGCCGGCCCACACCGCGTATTTCATCGCTTCCGCCATGGCAAGAGGATCTTGTGCGCCGGCAATGGCGGTGTTCATCAAGACGGCATCGGCCCCATATTCCATTGCCAGTGCCGCATCCGACGCAGTTCCCACTCCGGCATCGACGATAATCGGCACCTTGACTGTTTCCATGATGATCTTCAGATTGTAGGGATTGCGGATGCCCAAACCGGACCCGATCGGAGCAGCCAGCGGCATCACGGCTGGACAACCGATGTCTACCAGCTTCTTGGCGACGATCGGATCGTCATTCGTATAAGGAAGGACGATAAATCCTTCCTTGATAAGAATTTTTGCTGCCTCGATCAATCCGGCCGTATCGGGGAAGAGCGTTTTCTCATCACCGAGCACTTCCAGTTTGACCAGATCGGACACACCGGCCGCGCGTGCCAATCGGGCATAACGCACCGCGTCTTCCACGGTGTAACAACCGGCCGTATTCGGCAGAATGATATATTTCTTCGGATCGAGATAATCGAGGAGATTTTCCTTGGAGCGATCCGTAATATTCACGCGGCGTACGGCGACGGTCACCACGTCGGCGCCGGAGGCGTCGATCGCTTTTTTGGTCTCCGCAAAATCTTTGTACTTTCCGGTCCCAACCCACAGGCGTGATTGAAATTCCCTGCCGGCGATCACCAACCGATCATGCATCGTATTCATTCCTTAGTTCGCTCCGCCGCCGATAAAACTCAATATTTCCACCCGATCGCCCTCACGGAGTCCTCGGTTTTCAAAGTCCTTACGGTCTAGGATTTCCAAATTCAATTCGACCGCGACGCGATCCGTTCGGATGTCCAATTCCTGCAAGAGGCCGGCAACCGTCTGTCCCTCGCCAACTCCCCGTGATTCACCATTGACGTGAATAGTCACCCTGCCTCCTCAATGCGTGAACTCATCCTATGAAACAGGAAAACCGGTTGTCAACAAGGCGGGACAGGCCTTGCCCTTTGCCATGCATTGCCCCCACAATGGCCCATCCTGCGCGCCGACAACCATGATGAGTGACCGTCTCAATCAACTCGCGGACATCTTTCGGGCCATGGCCAACCTCTTGGCGGCCCAGCGCGCCAACCCTTATCGTGTACGCGCCTACCGGAAGGCGGCAGAGGTAGTCCTCACGATCACCGGAGACCTCACCGATCTGGCCGCGCGCCATCAGCTGCAGGAGATTCCAGGAATCGGGAAGGACCTGGCAGGAAAAATTGAGGAGTTTCTCGCAACCGGGACGATCCGCGCCTATGAGGAGCTCAACACCCCTTTGCCTAAGGAAGTGGCTGAATGGTCTTCGTTGCCGGGCCTGTCTGATGCGTTGGTGAGTTATCTCTATTTCCGACTCAACATTCGGACATTGAAGGATCTGGAATCCCTGGTTGCGTCCCACCTCTTGAGAACGCAACCAGGATTTTCAGGATCGGAAGATGCACTTCTCGCTGCCATCCGCGGGCAGCTTCAATCTACAGCCTCTACGCCGCCGGTCGAAGCTCCTTGAAGATCTTCCAGGTCTTCAGAAGTTCAACGGCCTTTTGCAACTGAACATCGTCCTCTACGGAGATATCTCCGGCTGCGTCACCCAACGACACCGCGCCATTTTTATGCGCAGATTCATCCGCCGGTTTGGATGATGCCGGGTCCTTGCCGGCGGCCGGAGCTTTCGCCGTCTTCGGCTCAGTCTCTTTTGCGTCTTTTTCGCCCGCTTTCGCCACCGTCTGCGCCTGCAGCTTGACGACGATATCCGGCGTGATCCCGGTCGACTGAATCGAGCGTCCCTTGGGAGTGTAGTACTTGGCCGTAGTAAGACGGAGCCCTGACCCGTCGCCCAGCGGCAAAATCGTCTGCACGGACCCTTTGCCGAACGACGTGGTTCCGACGATGACCGCACGCCCCCAGTCCTGCAGGGCGCCGGCGACAATTTCGGATGCACTGGCGGAGCCTTCATTGACGAGGA
Organism: uncultured Nitrospira sp.; assembly: GCA_964556305.1. Classification (GTDB taxonomy): domain Bacteria; phylum Nitrospirota; class Nitrospiria; order Nitrospirales; family Nitrospiraceae; genus Nitrospira_A. Next base: position 21,135 of record CAZKVY010000051.1, read on the forward strand.
TGATCATCGGAGAATCTTCCAACGTCTCCTTGGTCTTCGAGAACCACTCGTCCTTTTTTCCCTCGCGCCCCTTCGTATAGACGATCAGTTTCCCGTTCCCCACGAACTGCTCCGAGACATCGACGGCCGCCGTCAATAAACCGCCGGGGTTGTTTCGCAAGTCAAGAATCGTACCCTGAACCTTCTGTTCTTTGAATTGCTTCAATGCCCGCCCCAGGTCTCTTCCCGTGGCTTCCTGAAACTGCGTCAATCGTACGTATCCGATCGTGTTGTCGAGCACCTTGAACTTCACGCTTTCAATCTTGATGGTATCCCGAACCAGCGAAAATGCCAGGGGGTCTGCGGTGCCGTCCCGCTGAATGGTCAAGTTCACTTTGGTGCCCTTGGGACCACGCATCTTCTGCACCGCATCCATCAACGTCAGATCTTTGGTGGGTTCGTCGTTCACCTTGGTGATGAAATCACCGGCCTTAATCCCAGCCCTGTGCGCGGGTGTCCCCTCGATCGGAGAAATCACAGCCAACCGATTTTCCTTCACACCGATCTGAATGCCCACGCCGCCGAACTCGCCTTTCGTCTCGACTTGCATCTCCTTATACATTTCGGGCGTCATATAGGCGGAGTGTGGATCCAGCGTCGACAACATTCCGCGAATCGCGCCTTGCACGAGGTCTTTCACCTTGGTGTCGTCGACATAGTGTTTTTGAACCTGCGTCAACACCTCGGAGAAGGTGCGCAGCTCTTCATAGGTTTCAGAGGCGTGGCCGGTCCGCTCCAAACCTTTTTCCAGCACGATACCGACTCCCAGAGCTACTGTCACCATCAGCAAAAGATATAACCACCGCCGGCTCCGCCGCTGTTCCATAACGTGGGTTCCTTCCTTCCCGAGGTCTACCGCTTTGACAGCCACACCAGGGGATCCACCGGTTCCGCCCCCTCGCGCAGCTCGAAATAGAGCGTATTTTCACCTGTCATGCCCGTGTCGCCTGTTTCCCCGATCGCATCTCCGGCTTCAAGCCGGGCGCCCACAGACGTCAAAATTTTTGAGGCGTGGGCGTAGAGGGAGAACACTCCATTGGCATGATCCATGATTATAACGAGTCCGTAGCCTTTCAACCAGTCCGCATAGACAACCTGACCGGCAAGCACCGATCGTATATTACTCCCTTCCGCCGCGCGAATCTCAATCCCTTTTCGCTGAATGTAGGTGTTAAAGGTGGGGTGCTTCTGCCGGCCAAAATAAGAGACCACCTGCCCATCGGTCGGCCATAAGAGGGTTCCCCGCAACGCTCGAAGAGCTCCTCCCGGGGGTGGAGGGCGGTTCGCCAAGGCGGCCCGTCGCCTCGTCTCAAGTTCTTTCAATAAACTATCGACTCGGCTCGCGGAACGCTCCAGCTCCTCCACTGCCCGATCATGCGACTCCTTCTCCTGGGTAATTTTCGCGAGATAGAGGCGTTTTTGCTTCTTCAGCCCCTGAATTTGAGCCAGTTTTTCCTCTGTGCTGACCTTATAGGCCAGAATGCCCTGGCGCGCCTCCTCCCTGCTCCGTTCCACCTCGGCGATCCGCTCGGCATCCTTCCGATACGTCTCCATAATCTCATATTCTCGTTGCGTCACGGCGGAGAGATATCGAAACCGGCGCTGAAAGTCGCCGGACGAGCTGGCGGCAAGGAGCGTCTTCAGTTGCCAAAACCGCCCCTCCACATACTGGACCCGTAAACGAGCGGCAATGGCGTCTTGCCGTTCGTCGATACGCTCGGATAGACGGCTCAGCTGCACGCTCATGTGCTCGATTTCCGCATCCTTCTTTTTGAGCTTTCTGACGGTATCCTGATGTTCCTGACGGTAGCGTACCAGGCGCTCGTCCAGCGACTGTAGTCCCTGGAGGACCGACTCGCGTTTCTTTTCAGCTTCGTCAGCCTTTTTCCGTTTTTCGACAATGGTGCCGCGCAGCTTCTCCAGTGTTTTCTTTTCCTGCTCGATCTTATCGGCATAGGAATCCTTACGCTCGGCATCCGCAGACATCGGGCTCATTACCACAGCCACGTGGATGCTCAGCACCACACATCCCCATTGGATCCGCGTCATGCCCGTCCCTCTCCAAACCGTAACAGCGAGAGAAAACTGCCTGCGCATCCCAGAAAAAGACCCACCAGCATGAGCACCAGACACATGTCGAAGGAAAAAAATGTCAGGAGCGCATCGACGCCCAGAAACCGCGTGGCAGAATGAATTTGATGGCGAAACAATTCGAACCCGGCTTTTAGGATCACCAGCGAAAGCGCGCTCCCACACAGACCCAATGCAGCGCCTTCCAGCAAATACGGCACACGGATGAACGTGGTGCTCGCCCCAATCAACCCCAGAATCTCTATTTCCTCGCGGCGCGAATACAGGGCCAGGCGAATCGTGTTGGCGATGATCGTCACCGAAGCGGCCGACAAAATCACGCCGACAATAATAGCCGCCAACTCAATATATCGGACGATGCCCGCCAAGGCCTCTACCCATTCCTGGCTGTACTGAACCTGACTGACGCCGGGAATCAGTTGTGTCCGATTGGCCCATCGCCGCATGGCATCGGATGAGCGAGACTCCGCGACCAACGTGACGACAAATGAGGCCGGGAGCGGGTTTTGCCCGAGTCCCTGCAACAGTCGCGACTCGGATGGAAACTGGGCCTGAAAATCAGCGAGCGCACGCTCCTTGGACACAAACGTCAACGACCCAATCGCTCGATCGGCTTTCAGTTGTTGCTCTATTTCGCTCCGTGCCTGTTCGGTCAGGTCGTCCTGCAGGTACACCATGACCTGAATATCCTGCTCGAGCGAAGAGGCCATGGTTCTCAAGTTCACGTAGAGCAACAAAAAGACGCCCACACAGGCAAACGTAAAGGCCGTCGTTGCCACCGCGACTAGGGTGGTGGTCCTATTCGTCAAGACATTGGCGACGGCCTCTCGCAAGAGATACAGCAGCCGCCTCACGAGGCCACCTGTGCCGGGGACACCACTTTTCCCTGATCCAGGGTGATCACCCGTCGATTGACTTGTGCCAGCACATTGGGATCATGCGTCGCGACGATGATGGTCGTACCTCGCGCATTGATCGACTTGAACAACTCGATGATCTCGCTCGTCAAATACGGGTCCAAATTCCCAGTCGGTTCATCGGCGAGCAACATGATCGGCCCATTGACGGTCGCACGGGCAATACAAATGCGCTGCTGCTCTCCCGTGGACAGGCCGGGCGGAAAGAGATCTTTTTTATGATCCAGGCCGACAGAACGCAGCGCCTCCGCGACTTTGCGCCGGATTTCCGTTGTTGACGCGCCCTGCACCAACAAGGGCAGCGACACGTTCTCGAACACCGTCTTCTTCGGGAGGAGCCGGAAATCCTGCAGGACGATTCCCACCTTGCGACGCAGCACGGGGATTTCCGAAGGGCGCAGTTTCGACAGGCTGCGACCCTGCACGAGAATCTGGCCTTCGTCCGGACGCTCCGCCCCGATCAACAACTTGAGCAAAGTCGATTTTCCCGCACCGCTGGGCCCCATCAATAGAACAAATTCGCCTTTCTCGATTTCCAGCGTCACATCGGAAAGGGCCGGTCGGCGGTCGTAATATTTTGAGACGTGAAAAAGTTGAATCATGAACGGCGACGACGGTAGCGGTCAGAGCGCAGCAATACGTCGGACCCTGTCCATAGGGCATGGCACGAGACACATCCGCTACACCACTCAGAAATGTAAAAGCATCCTACCATCGCAGATCATCCCCTGCGACGTCGAATGCATTCGCAATATGTTGCACGGCTTCGCCGGTTCCCGCATCGTCTTGAATCAACACGACATCGAACCGACAGGCACGGTCGTGAAGGCGATGTTGTGCCAGATATTGCGAAGCCAATTGAATTAACTTGGCTCGTTTGCGCGCCCCCACTGCCTCGATTGCGCCACCGTAGGCTCCCGTTCGGCGTCGCTTGACCTCGACAAACACCAGAATCCCCCGATCATCCGCGATCAGATCAAGTTCGCCCAATGGGGAGCGCACATTTCGACCCAGGATTCGGAACCCCTGCTTGCGAAGATAGGCTTCGGCTTGCCCTTCCCCCTCATCTCCCAGAACCCGGCGTCGGTCACGCATCAGTCGAGCCGGCTCTCATGCTGATCGGACAGCGAAAGACCTATCGTCTCGTCTTCCGCAAACAGCTGTTGCACGGGCGCGAAACTGCGCCGATGAATCGCACAGGGCCCATGCTCTCGAAGCAAACGAAGATGCTCCGGAGTGCCATAGCCTTTATGCTCTGCAAACTTGTATTGGGGATACCAGCGATGGTATTCGACCATGAGACGGTCTCGCGTCACCTTGGCCACAATCGATGCTGCAGCAATGGAACACGACAGCCCATCGCCTTTAATGATGGGACGTTGGGGAATCGAAAGGCCGGAGAGGGTAACTGCATCCAGGAGCAGGAAGTCTGGTTGGACCGGAAGCGCCATCAGCGCACGCCGCATCGCCAACAGAGAGGCCTGAAGAATATTCAGGCGATCGATCTCCGCCTCCGTCGCAGAGCCGATGCCGACACCGGTCGCGCGGCGAACAATCTCAGCAAAGAGCCGAACACGGTCCGATTCGACGATCTGTTTGGAATCGTTAAGTCCCAGCAGGCGGCATCGACGCGGCAATAACACAGCCGCTGCGACGACAGGACCGGCGAGAGGCCCACGTCCGGCCTCATCCAGACCGGCAATACGCCGGTACCCGCGCGACCGAGCCTCCACCTCGAATTCCTCGGTGGGTCCCCCTGTCGTCGGGTTCAGGCTACCAACCAAACGTGCGCCTCTGTCCTGAGCTTATGCGAAGGGCAGTGCTAGGCTTTTGCGGCAGCGGCCGCTTCGGCCTTCGCTGCAGTCTGCGCCTTACTTTCGACTTTGAACTCGCGGTCTTCCACCTTGGCGAACTTACCCTTCTTCGTCCGCAAATAATACAACTTGGCGCGACGGACACGCCCCTGGCGAACGACGTCGACTTTTGCCACGTTGGGTGAATGGATCGGAAAGGTCCGTTCGACCCCGACGTTATACGACAATTTTCGCACAGTGAAGGTTTCGCTATTCAACGTCCCTTTTCTAGCGATGACCGTCCCTTCGTAGACCTGGATACGTTCTTTCTCACCTTCAACGACCTTCACGTGAACACGAACGGTATCCCCGATCTCGAACTTGGGCGCCGTTTTCTTGGTTAAGGATCGTTGGATCCGCTCTAGCCGATTCATAATCTCTCTCCTCCTCTCATCGAACAGGTACCTGTACAAGACTCTCTTGCATCACTTCGCTCAACAACCGTCGAT
>CAZKVY010000052.1:0-26411 GCA_964556305.1 uncultured Nitrospira sp.
TGCCTTCGGCCACTCGGCCACCTCTCCGCAAGCCACAGACTGTGTGTGGATCTCTCGCGCCTAGACGCTGTCGACTAGGATTCTTTTCCACTCGAAGAAGGGGGATCATACCCTAGAGCATGGATCGCACTCAAGTGATTCTCTCGAACGATTTTGAGCTTCTTACTATTCGGTGCGACGGCGGGAGGGCACATAGGAAGCTATCGTTTCCCGAACTCTTTGAGGATATCGAGGAAGGTAGTGTGCCACTGAGCGAGTAGGCCCAAGTGGCGTTTGTGGCCTGTTGTATGGATCAGTTTGGCATAGACCGATTTGTCAGGGTAGATTGTGCGCGTCGGGCTAGTCTGGAATCGAGGGTCGGCCATCCCTGGAGGATCTACATCGGCCGCTCGGATGACTCCGCTGGTCAGGAGCATCCGCAGGGCGTGTGACTTCTGATGGGTTCGTGACGTGATCGATTTGCGCGAGTTTGCCATGAATCCTCATGCGTTGCATTACGCCCGGCGGTGAAGTTGGAGTTCGGCCGCTACATCCACAGGATGCGACCAAGATCTTCATCAACTTCTTTGGTTCGGTGGCATTGGCTGCAGCGAGCGAAAAGGCCGTCGGTAGCCGGGAGCGTGTGTGCCCGGAGTACAAGTTGATACTTCTGTCCTCCACAAAACGGGCAGGCCTTCCCGTGAAGTTCTCGGCGCACGGACCCGATTCTTCCAACTTGTTTGTGCATAAGACCTCCGGTGAAAGGGAGAGTAATTTCGGGGATCCTACCGATGGTTCGAGGCAGGCGGTGTAATGACTCGTGCATGCTCAACAATACCGAGCAAGTAGGAGGGTGAGAATACCGTGGAGGAGGGGATGGAGACGAAGCAAAAGAGGGGGGAAGAAGTGGAAGAATACTGAGATCATTCGCTATCTATGATTGATATTTTTATCATTAGTTCAATATGTTATTAATATTAGTTCATCATGTGGTTGTATTTATAATGAGGTGACAATGATGGCCCTACACTCGATCTGCCAAGATGGAATGTGGAGGTGATCTGATTGTTGAGGTTTGGGGGTGAAGGCAGATCTCGCCAGGAGGATGCCGAGACCTCTTCCCGCCCTGGGTGGGCACAACCAAGGCAGAGACCTTCACCCTTTTTCAGTCAACCACGCGGTTGGGTATTCACGCAAGTGCGTACTTGTTCTAATGAACCATTGATTCTTCTGGACATCGAGGAAGAAAGAAACGAACGAATGGATGTGGAAAGGCTAACAGTCTGTAACTCGACTCACATCCTCCCTCCCTCGGCTGATGCGCTCAAGGAAATGCCTCATCAAAAGGAATGCGGCGGGTCGATCTGGCAGAATGGCTTTATTGTAATCAGGGCGACAGGTGAACACCGTGGCCGGTGATTCTAATGCACCACGTTGGTCGCCTAGTTCTAGGGTCGGACCGAGATGAACCAAGAGTGAGCCTCCTCAGTATCTGGCTTTAGATCCTACCAAAGAATCAGCGCAATCCTTTCTTCTGGGACTTGATGTCAGAACGGCATCCCGTAAACGTACTGGTGCGCCGGGAACTCTGGACCACTATCCATTGAAGAGAGAATCATGGTACGAGCATCATGGCTGCTCATCGGGAAACTTATTAAGGTGACATTCAACGGTATTCCTCCAGCAAGGGCGGAACCGGCGGATTCGGCGATCGCTATGCGCTCGATTCATGCACGGTTGCACACCCTAGGACATCGCGCACAGGACTGGAAAGCCATATTTCGTTTTCATACAGTCAGAGCGGAGAACTTTCCGCGATAAAAAACAGCCAAAACTAAAACTATAGAAGGAGTGGTGCCGCTATGATTCGATCCGCGTTTCAAGTTCTTGTTGTCCTGGCAACAGGGGCAGTTGGTTTGGAGGTCGCGGGTGCAGTACTGTTGGGGAGTAAATGAAGAACACTATTCTCAATTATCGGGAAACTTGAATCAATGGATCGGGAAACATCGAGACGAGCGTATCAATGTTGCCGGACCACCTAACCGATATCACCCCAAAAGCCAGAAAAAAAATATCTTCATGAAACTCGTCGACCATGCGTCTGATCGCGCCCTGTTCTTGAAACAGTCCTCTATCGCAAAGCAACCGAGCGGCATGAAGACCGGATACCATTCGGGCAAGTTTTTGTATCAGTGCTTGGTGAACCGTTTTTTCTGTGTATCGAAATACGTGGGGATTACCGTGCTGCATTCTCTAGGGAGGTGAGACCATAGTCTCAAGTCATCTGAAGGATTTGTCCAACTGGCGGAGCGTCTGATTGTAGAGAACGTCGATAGAATGCATGCGTAAGAATTATTATCACGGTCGTACCTTGTCAGCGAAGTGTTGATTCGCAGGACGGGACAAGTGGGAAGTAGCCGACAAGGAGAATGTTAGCTTCCCGAGTCTTTCCAGTCATCCTCCTTAAATCTTAGCCGGATCAAGAGAAGCCGCTGCTGGAGTGGCTTTTCTTCAAGGTCTGCTTGCCTCGTTTCTTCAGGTCTCTTCAGACGAGTTAGGGCATGGTTTGCTGTGGTCCTGACACTGTATTGACATTGATTGAGTCGCAAATTCCCTGATGGGATCCTGATGAAGGAGTATTGATAGTACCCCTCCTCGAGACGTCTGACCACTTCAATTAACTCTCCTTTTCTCCCCGCGGTTTACAATAAACCTCAAGCCCTCACAGCGCCAACCTAGAGCAAGCTGACCGGCTTCCGAATATCGCACTAATTATACGGAAATCACATGACTAACGCGCATACCCTTGGTCGAATCCGAGGGAGATGGGCCTGTATTGGTCTGTTCTGATAACCACGTGGTAACCGACTCCTATGAGGAAGTGCCCACTGTAGAATATGCCCCCCAGACGGATTATCAGGAGCAAACGGTGTATGCCCGATTTGGATGCGAGGATCTACCTTCAGACAACGTTTTGCGCGACTGCCCCGCCATCTACATCCTCATAATTCCTCTATTTAACTCCTGCCTCTTGGGCATTTCGCACGGACGTGCACCGATCCCATTGCTCGATCGCCGGAAAAGGTGCGTGACCTTCCTTCTGTCTCACGATGGATCAGGAGGATGAACATGCAAGATTTTACATTCCATACGTCTTAGGAGAAGAGAGTCGAATAACGCGTTGATTGGGATGCGGGCGAGCGGTTTTTCCAGATGCGGTGATAGGAATGCACACAACACTCACAGATCTGCTTCAAGTTCGAGCATCAACAACGCCGACTCAGCATGCGTATACCTACCTGCTCGATGGTGAAGCGAATGAGGTGCGGTGGGACTACGGTGAATTGGATCGACGCGCCAGGGCCATTGCCGCCTGGCTGCAATCGGTCGGGGCGGAGGGAACTCGCGCACTGTTATTATACCCGCCTGGCCTGGACTACATCGCCGCGTTCTTCGGTTGTCTCTATGCCGGCGTCGTGGCGGTCCCTGCCTATCCGCCTCAACGCCAGCGCGGCCTGCCGCGAGTACAAGCGATCCTTGCGGATTCGCGAGCCCAGTTTGCCCTCTCGACGACGTCGATACGCGGCATGCTTACCCGTGTGACCGGCAAGGCAGGCAAATACGGCGATCTCTCAGCGCTGCAGTGGTTGAATACTGACCAAGTCGAGCCTTGCATTGAAGACAGCTGGGCACAACCACGCCTCACCCCCGATACCCTGGCCTTTCTTCAATACACATCCGGCTCGACCGGAACTCCCAAGGGCGTCAAGGTATCCCACGGGAACTTACTGCACAATCAGCGAGCGATCCAAGAGTGCTTCGGTCATACGTCGGACGACATCATCGTGGGATGGCTGCCGCTGTATCACGACATGGGATTGATCGGAAACGTCATGCAGCCGCTCTATCTAGGCGCCCCCTGTATTTTGATGTCGCCGGTGCATTTCCTTCAAAAACCCGTCCGATGGTTGTCAGCCATTAGCAAATATGGCGCGACGACGAGCGGCGGACCAAATTTTTCATACGAGCTCTGTGCGAGACAGGTCACCGACGCGCAACGCGCAAATTTGGATCTCAGTTCCTGGACCGTGGCATTTAATGGCGCTGAACCGGTGCGGGCCGCAACCATGGAACGCTTCTCGGAGCGTTTTCGTGAGTGTGGTTTCCGGCGACAGGCCTTCTATCCCTGTTACGGCTTGGCGGAAGCGACCCTGTTGGTCACGGGTGGAACGAAAGGCGCCGCACCGGTGGTTCGTTCGACAGCGGATCTCTCCGGCTTTAAAGTGGCACCTCACACTTCCAATGTGCGAGGCAACCGAATCGTGGGTTGCGGAAGGGCCAGGGCCGGACAATCGATTCGCATCGTCCATCCCGATTCCGGCGTCCCTTGTGCAGATGGGCAGGAGGGCGAGATCTGGGTCAGCGGTCTGTCCGTGGCGCAGGGCTATTGGCAAAGGGAAGAAGAATCGAAGGCGACCTTTCAGGCGACAGTGGCCACGAGCGGTGAAGGTCCGTTTCTCAGGACCGGGGATCTTGGGCTTCTGCAGGATGGCGACTTGTTCGTCACGGGTCGTTTGAAGGACCTCATCATTATCCGCGGCCGCAATCACTATCCGCAGGACATCGAACAGACCGTCGAGGCGTGCCATCCGTCCCTCAGGGCCGGCGGCTGCGCGGCCTTCTCCATCACCGGCGTAGAGGAAGAGCAGTTGGTCGTGGTGCAAGAGGTGGAGCCGCGCGCCAGAATGCTCGATGTGCCTGCGATCGCCGATGCCATCCGTCAGGCCGTGGCCCATTCCCATGAGTTGTCCGTGTCTGCCGTCGTGCTCATCAAGGCCGGCAGTCTTCCAAAAACCTCCAGTGGAAAGGTGCAGCGAGGCCTCTGTCGAACGCAATTCCTCGGCCGTTCGTTGGCGACGGTCGGCGAGTCGACTCTCCAGCCCTCCTCGGACAGGCCTGATCTTACCGATGACCATCTCGCCTTCGGGGAAGGTGAGAACGATGGGTTGGGCGCCACGATCTCCGAGATATGGTCGCAGGTGTTGGGGCGACCGACGGTGGGATCGCATGACGACTTCTTTGCCTTGGGAGGGGATTCGCTACGTGGATTACAGATGGTCGCGCGGCTTCAGGAGCTTCGCGGCATCGAGATCCCGCTGGATAGTCTGTTCGAGCATCCGACGCTCGCCGCGTTCATGGCGTTCGCCGCATCGGTCGATCCTGCCCTGGCTGATTCCTTACGCGAACCGATCCCGACCATAGCGCGGGACAGCAGACTGTCCCTGTCATTTTCCCAGGAACGGTTTTGGTTCTTCGAGCAGTTGTCATCCGGGAGTTCCATCAACAACATTCCTGTCGCGTTGCGACTGCGGGGACCGCTCGACGTGGAGGCCCTGCGCCGTGCGGCGAACGAGATCGTTCGGCGCCACGAGATTCTCCGGGCATCATTCGCCCTGATCGACGGCCATCCGACGCATGTCATTGCTCCGCAATTGTCGCTTGCGTTGGTGGTTGAAGAACGGACCGGCGGGACCAAGGCGCAGTGCGAAGAGGATATTCTCCGCGCGGTACGAGCGGAAGCCTGCCGACCGTTCGATCTCGTTGCAGGGCCGCTGATCCGTTGCCGTCTGTTTCGACTTGAAGGCACGGACCATCTTCTGTCGGTCACCGTGCATCACATGATTGCCGACGGCCAGTCGATGGAGATCATCCGGCGAGAATTGTTCTCCTTCTACACCGCATTCAAGGACAAACGGGCCGTCTCCCTGCCGGCACGGCTGCTTCAGTACGTCGATGTCGCGGCGTGGCAGCGCCGGCAAGCGGGGAGTGAGGCCGAGCGCCGGCAACTCGACTATTGGCGGGGCCGCCTCGACGGAGTACCGCCGCTGCTCACGCTCCCCTGGGACTATCCACGTCCCGCGATTCAGGGATCTCGAGGTGCACGGTACCCGTGGAAGATTTCCTCGGCCATAGGCGAGCGGCTTCAGGCAGTAGGAAGCCGTTACCGAGTGACGCCATTCATGCTGTTGCTGTCGGCCTTCGGCCTACTGCTGTCGCGATACAGTCGCCAGACCGATTTCTGCATCGGCACGCCCGTTGCCAATCGGGGACACCGGGACACGGAGGAGCTTGTCGGCTGTTTCGTCAATACGGTTGCGTTGAGGCTGGAACTGACCGGTGACCCGTCGTTTCCCGACTTCTTAAACCAGGTGCGGAAGACCGTGCTTGAAGCGCAGGCGCATCAGGCGCTTCCCTTCGAACGGCTGGTGGATGAGATGGGAGTGGCGAGGGATCTCGGCCATACGCCTCTGTTCCAGGTCATGTTCGTGTTGGAAGAAGCGGTATTGGACGCGGCTCGGCTGGCAGACCTGGAGGTGTCACGTGCGCCCGTCAGCACGGACACCTCGGTGTTCGATCTCACGCTGGAGATGGTTCGCAACGGCGACGGGAGCCTGGAGGCGGTCTTCGAGTACAGCACGGACCTCTTTGCCGAATCCACCATCTCGCGGATGGCCGGACACCTGCAGGAACTGCTCCGGCAACTCGTGGCGGCGCCCGAAACGCGTCCGAGTGAGTGGCCGATGCTCTCGGTCGCGGAACAGGCTGCGGCACTGGCAGACGGCAGAGGACCGCGGAAACCGGCGCTTCAGGATGCCTGTCTCCATCGCCTCATCGAAGCACACACGAGTCGCGCGCCCCAGGCATTGGCGCTGGAATCCTCGCATCGCGCCGTCACCTATGACGAGTTGAATCGGAAAGCCAACCAGCTGGCGAGATATCTCTGCAGGCAAGGAATCGGGCGGGACATACCGGTGGGGCTCTGCGTCGATCGCTCCGTGGACATGGCCGTCGGCCTATTAGGCTGTCTCAAGGCTGGCGCGACCTATGTGCCTGTGGATCCTGTTTATCCGATGGAACGCAAAGCCGCGATCCTTCACGATGCTCAACCATCCTTGATCCTGACCCAAGGCAAACAGCTTGGAGCGCTGCCTCCGCAGGCACCGCCGCTCTTTTTGCTCGACGAGCAATGGGACGACGCGGCGTCATTGCCGGACCACAATCTTTCGATCGGGCCTCACCCTGAGCAGCTGGCCTATCTGCTGTACACGTCCGGCACGACCGGACAACCCAAGGGCATCGGCATTTCCCATCGGGCCCTCACCAACCACGGTCTTGCGACGCGTGAAGCCTACGACCTTTCCCCCAGGGATCGGGCCCTGCAGTTTGCGTCGATCAGTTTCGACGTGGTGGCGGAAGAGTGTTTTCCGACCTGGCTGGCCGGGGGCACGGTCGTGCTGCGATCCGAAGAACCGGTGCCGGCTTATGGCGATTTCACCAACTTCCTCCGTGAGCGACAGGTGACGGTCGTCAACGTACCGACTCCTTATTGGGCAGGATGGATCGAGGAGATGGAGCGGCTTGCCGTTGCACTCCCGCCGTCGCTCAGATTGACGATCGTCGGCAGCGAGAAGGCGCAGATGGACGATCTGCGCCGGTGGAAACGCCTGACTGACGCCTGTGCCTGGTGCAATGCGTATGGGCCGACCGAAGCCACTGTCACCGCGAGCACGTATCGCCCGGATATCGATTCGGCGCTTCCGGCGCTGCGGTCTGTTCCCATCGGCCGGCCGATCGCCAACGTGGAACTGTATGTCCTCGACGCGCACCTTCAACCGGTGCCGATCGGTGTCCCCGGGGAACTCTACATCGGGGGAGCCGGTCTCGCGCGCGGATACCATCGGCTGCCTGCGCTGACCGCCGAACGCTTCATTCCCCATCCCTTCAGTCTCGACGGAGGGGCGCGGCTGTATCGCACCGGCGATCTGGCGCGACGCAGCGCCGACGGGGTGCTGGAGTTTCTTGGGCGCGGGGATGATCAGGTCAAGATTCGTGGTTTCCGGGTGGAACTGCAGGATATCGAAACCCACGTCCGTCTACATCCGCTGGTTAAGGACGCGCGGGTCTGGTTGGAATCCGACACCGGCGGAGATTGGGCGGCCTTGGTTGCTGACTTGAACGACGCCGACCGTGAGCAACTGGTGAGCGACCTCGAAACACTGTCGGTGGCCGAGGCGCAATGGCTCTGCGACCTGGAGTCGGATAGCGAGCAACGGAGGAAAACGGTGATTCAACGTAAGCCTGAGTTCGAAGTATTCCTCAAGATCAACAAGGACGAGTTCCTTACGCCTCCGCGCGCCAACCAACGTAACTGGATGTTGCGGCGCGCCCTCGACGAATTTTCCGACGATCTGCTGGCGCTCGACGAAGTGGCGAAACGGTTCGTGTCCGGATCGGATCGGACCGACATCGCGCGGGAATGGGCGGGGAGTCATGCGGAGTACCGGTCTTCGGAGCTCATTATCGAAGGCCAGCAGGTCATGCAGGATTGGGAAGCGCCTTTGATGAAGGCGATGGCCGATATCGTCACCGAACAGCAGGGCGACGTCCTTGAAGTCGGTTTCGGCATGGGAATTTCTGCTTCCTATATCCAGGCCCGTTGCCCAAGGTCACATACCATTATCGAATGCAATCAAGAAGTCATCCAGGCCTTCGGAGAATGGACGGAGCGGTATCGCGGTCGGGATATCCGGCTCATGCAAGGGCGTTGGCAGGATGTGGTCGATGATCTGGGAATGTTCGACGGCGTCTTCTTCGATACCTATCCGGCCAGCGAGGCGGAGTTCGAGGAATCGGTGATCAACAGCATCACGTTTGCCGAGGGCTTCATCCCCGTGGCTGCGAAGCTTCTGCGTCCGGGGGGTGTCTTTTCTTATTACACCAATGAGATCGATTCATTCAGCCGCCGGCACCAGCGGTTTCTGCTGTCGCATTTCAGTTCATTTACGCTGAGTGTCGTTCGGTCGTTGCTGCCGCCGGACGATTGTCATTATTGGTGGGCGGACTCAATGGTCCTCATCAAGGCGGTGAAATGACATGGCGGACCAGATGCAACGCCTCCAGCGTCTGAGCGAGTCTCACCACCGCTTGCTCCGTCTTCGCCTGAAGAGGCACATGCGCGCGGGGGAGGCCCGTCTAGTGGGATATGTCCTCCCCCAGGAGTCCAACGCGCTCACGGGGCCGGATTTGCGCGAGTTCCTCTCCCATCGAGTACCGGACTACATGGTCCCGGGCCGGTGGGTCTTCCTCGATGCCTGGCCGATGACCACTCGCGGCAAGGTCGATCGGAAGGCGTTGCAGGCATTGTTGTGGTCCGCTCCGGACTGCCGGCCTGAACAGACTCTGCCGGGAGACGAACGCGAACGGGCGGTGGCGGCAGTCTGGGAAGAGGTGTTGGGTGTTCGAAACATCGGTCTGCATGACAATTTCTTCGATCTTGGCGGGCATTCGCTGCTGTTGCCAAAAGTGCTGACGGAGTTGCGCCCGATGGCCGCTCGCGACCTCTCGATGGTGGATCTGTTTCGATACCCCACAGTCCATACCTTGGCCGCCGCTATGGGGGAGGGCTCACAGGACGCCGGCAGTCAAGACGCCCAGAGCCAACGGATGAAGGACACGCGTAAGGCGGGCATGCGCCGGTTGAAACAGCGCCGCGCCAACAAGATGTCCTCGAGGAGCGAATGAACCAGACAGAATTGGACTCAGACGCGATCGATCAGCGTGAAGGATTGGACATCGCCGTCATCGGCATGGCCGGCCGCTTTCCCGGTGCCCCTGACGTCGAAACGTTTTGGCGAAATCTCTGCGCGGGGAAAGAATCGGTCTCGGAACTCAGCCTTCAACAACTGTCGGAGGCCGGTGTCGAGCGACAGACCGCCGAGCGGCCGAACTACGTCAAGGCGCGCGCCATTCTGGATGGAATCGACCTGTTCGATGCTCCGCTGTTCGGAATGATGCCAAGGGAAGCAGATATGACCGACCCCCAACAGCGTCTCCTGCTCGAGTGTGCCTGGGAGACCTTCGATCGGGCGGGCTACGATCCATCCCGTTATCCTGGCGCGATCGGAGTCTATGCCGGATCCAGCACCAGCGGCTACCTCTACAACCTGTTCCCGCGCCGGGTGCTGTTGCAATCGCCGGCCGAAATGTCCGCGATGTTGGGTGTCGAAAAAGATTCACTCGCGACTAGACTGTCGTACAAATTGAACCTGCGCGGTCCCAGCCTGGCCGTGCAGACAGCCTGCTCGACGTCCTTGGTCGCGGTTCATTTGGCTTGCCAGGCCTTGCTGAGCGGCGAGTGCGACATGGCTCTGGCCGGAGGGGTCTCGGTCACGGTGCCGCAAACGGTCGGGTATCTCTATCAAGAGGGCGGCATCGTCTCACCGGACGGGCATTGCCGGGCGTTCGATGCGAAGGCGGAAGGCACTGTCGGTGGCAGCGGGGTGGGCCTTGTCCTGCTCAAGCGGCTTCAGGAGGCCGTCGACGACGGCGATCACATCCTGGCCGTCGTCAAAGGGTCCGCCGTCAACAATGATGGAGCCTCGAAGGTCGGGTATACGGCGCCCGGAATCGAAGGCCAGGCGCGTGTGATCAAAGCCGCGCATGTGGCGGCCGGCGTCGAAGCCGATTCGATCTCGTATGTCGAAGCGCACGGAACCGGCACGCCTTTGGGCGACCCGATCGAGGTGGCGGGGCTGTCGGAGGCGTTTCGCGCTTCCACGGTCCGCACCGGATTTTGCGCTCTCGGCTCGGTCAAAACCAACATCGGCCACCTTGATGCCGCAGCCGGCATCGCGGGACTCATCAAGACGATTTTGGCCCTTGTGCATCGGAAGATTCCTGCCAGCCTGCACTATTCCGCTCCCAATCCGGCCATCGAGTTCAAGACCACGCCGTTCTATGTGAATCAGACGTTGCGCGACTGGCCGGGGAATTCCCCGCGGCTGGCAGGGGTCAGTTCATTCGGGCTCGGCGGCACCAACGCCCACATCATACTCGAAGAGGCGCCGGCTGCCCCGACAGTTCCGACTTCCAGCACTTCACGCCACCGACTGTTGATTCTCTCGGCCCGTTCCAAGCAAGCCGTGGACAAGGCGGCCGAACAACTGGCCTCGTCTTTCTCTGCGACCCCGGAGATCGATCTGGACGACGTGGCCTACACCCTTCAGGAAGGACGTCGCCCGCTTGCCCATCGCCGCTGGGTGGTGGCCAAGACGGTGGAGGAGGCGCGTCAAGGGCTCGCCGGCCCAGGCGTCCTATCGGGTGCGTCCGAGTCGGTCGCGGAGGCTCGGCAGGTCGTCTTCATGTTTTCAGGCCAGGGCTCTCAATACTCACACATGGGCCGGTCGCTCTACGAACATCAGCCAACGTTCCGGCAACAGGTCGATCAGTGCGCCGCTCTGTTGGCCGGTCATCTCCGACGCGACATTCGCAGCGTCTTGTTCCCCAACGCACGGAGCGAGGCCGAACTCATTCACCACACCGCTTTGACGCAGCCTGCGCTCTTCGTTCTCGAGTATGCGCTCGCTCGCACCTGGATGAGTTGGGGAATTTCCCCCGTCGCCATGATCGGTCACAGCATCGGCGAATACGTGGCCGCATGCCTGTCCGGATTGTTTTCCTTGGAGGATGCGCTCGCGCTCGTGTCGATGAGGGGCCGACTCATGCAGGAGATGCCGCCCGGAGGGATGGCCGCCATTCCCTTGACCGAAGCGGAGGTGCGTCCGTTGCTCCGTCCAGGGTTGGACCTCGCGGCGGTTAATGCGCCGACGCAATGCGTGGTCTCCGGTCCTCACGAACTACTCAAGCCGTTCGAAGACGACTTGGCAAAGCGCGGCATCAAAGCGCGTCGCCTGTCGACCTCCCATGCGTTTCACTCCGCCATGATGGACCCGATCCTCGCCCGCTTCTCGACCTCCGTCGCGGCGCTGACATTCCATGAAGTGCGAATTCCCTGGATTTCGAATTTGACCGGAACCTGGATCCAACGCGATCAAGCGGCCGACCCTTCCTATTGGGTCCGTCACCTCCGCGAGACGGTGCGATTCTCCGCCGGGGTACGGACTCTGCTGGAGTGGCGAAGCGCAGTGCTCTTGGAAGTCGGACCTGGTCGCACGCTGCACACCTTGGCTCAACGACATCCGCAAGCCTCGGAGACCCCTGTCCTGGCATCGATGGGGGGGCGGGATCAGGAAGAAATGCCCGGTCTGCTGATGACGCTCGGCGCACTGTGGGGCCTGGGTGTGCCGGTCGACTGGAAAGGGCTTCACGGTGATCGCCGCGGCCGGCGAGTGCCGCTGCCGGCCTATCCATTTGAACGGCAACGCTATTGGCTTGAGCCTCACCAGGATAGGCCCCGGTCCTCCTCTGCCGAGCGGCGAGCCGATTCGTCCCAGTGGTTGTATCAGCCTTCCTGGAAGAGATCGACGCTCATACCCCAGGCCTCGACATCGTCGCAAGCGAATTGGTTGCTCTTCGTGGACCAACCGGAGACCGAAGCCCTCTTGCGGTCGCAATTGACTCCGCTGGTCGGGTCGGTGACCACCGTCTCTGCCGGCCCGAATTTCTCTCGCCAGGCTGATGGCAGTTATCGACTCCGTCCAGACTCCCGCGACGATCACGAGACCTTGCGACGCGATTTGGTCAGGCGCGGATTAAATCCCAAGTGTCTGGTCCAGGCCTGGACGCTCGACGGCGCGGGGACCCATGCAACCGACCCGGCGCTGATTCAATCGACGCAAGAACGGGGATTCCTCCATCTGATGTTGCTGGCCCAAGTATTCGGGGAGCCGCGCGAGACGCGTCCTTCGTTCCTGATTCTGACGCAGGGGCTCCATGACATTACCGGCGAAGAACACTTACGACCGGAACCGGCCACGCTTTTGGGCGCAGCGTTGGTGCTGCCGCAGGAGTATCCGGGGCTCTTCTGCCGCCTGATCGATCTGGATCGGATGCCATTCGAGTCGCCCTTCAGGGAGCGTTGGGGCGCGCGTCTGATGGCGGAGGCCGGATGCACGGACATCGACAGAATCGTGGGCTATCGTGGTCCGCACCGATGGGTGAGAGCGTTTGAACCGCTTCATTTCGAAGAGGCCGGCGAGCCACGCTCAGCCCTGCGTGAGCATGCAGTCTGTCTCATCACCGGCGGATTAGGCGGGGTCGGGCTTCGCATAGCCGAACACCTGGTGCGCAGCAGGCAGGCGCGGCTGATGATAGTGGGACGGACGCAGCCGACGGCGCAACAACGGCAAGCGGTGGAGGCTTTGGAACGACTCGGCGGTCACGTGTTGGTCTCCCAGGCCGACGTGGCCGATAGCGCGCAGATGCAGCGGGTCTTGGCCGACATGCGGCAGCGATTCGGCGGGATTCATGCCGTCGTGCATGCGGCCGGAGTGCCGGGCGGCGGGCTGTTGGCGTTAAAAACTCCTCAATCTGTATGGGAGGAATTTCGTGCCAAGGTCCAGGGCGCGGCAGTGCTCGAGTCCCTCCTGCGAGAGGAACCCTTGGACCTGTTTCTCTGTTGCTCCTCCCTCACGGCTGTCGTGGGCGGGGTTGGACAGAGTGTCTACTGCGCGGCCAATGCCTACCTCGACGCCTTGGCTCAAGCCGGACGAAAGCAAGGACGGCGGATGGTCTCCGTCAACTTCGACCGCTGGCGCCACGTCGGTATGGCCATCAAGGCAGAAGCCGTTATGAAAACGCTGGGTGTCGGCGAATCCGAATTGGACGGGATGAACGAACTGGAAAGCGCGGAGGTGCTTCGACGCATCACGCAGGAATTGGATCTGCCGCAGGTCGTCCAGTCCATTCGTGACCTGCCTGCCTTGATCGTCGCGTCAGCACAAGCTACCGCTTTGAACCGGGGCATCCGTTCGCAACCGGACAGGGCAACGGCAGGGGGATCGACTCCATCCCTGCTTCCCGAGAGCCGTGAGGAATTGGAACGACAACTGGAGACAGTGTGGTGTCAGGTGCTGGGGCTCAAGCAGGTTGGACGGGAACAGGATTTTTTCCAGGCGGGGGGAGAATCTCTCGCGGCCTTGCAGATTCTCAACCGCGTTCAGGAACTGTACCACCTTGAAGTGTCATTGCGCGACTTTTTCTCCGCTCCGACGGTGTCGAGATTGGCCGCAACCATTCATGCCGCGCAGCAGTCAGGGGCGCGCGAGGAAGCGGGAATCGTTCCCGTGCCTCGTGCCACGAGACGGCTGCGGAACGTTCCGGCGTAAGGCTAGCCGATGGATCTGATTCGATTCCTTCTGAAAAAATCCTGGGGCCTGGTGATCTGTTCCATCACGGCCGGCCTGATCAGCGGACTCGCTGGCGCGGGATTGCTGGCCGTCATCCATCGCGGCATGAATGAATCGCCGGTTTCGACCTCGTTGGCGTGGAGTTTTCTCGGATTGGCCTTGGCCGTGGCGGCGTGCAAGGCCATCTCGGAGATTCTGCTCACCCGACTGGGACAAGCGACGATCTCCGAACTTCGGTATCAATTGAGCAAGCGTATTTTGGATGCCCCTCTTGGACAACTCGACCGCCTGGGACACCACCGGCTGTTGGCCGCGCTCAGCGAAGACACCGACGTGATCGCTCAGGCGTATGTGCAGTTGCCCCTGATCGGCATCAATCTGGCGACGACGCTCGGTTGTCTGGCGTACCTGGGCTGGCTGTCTTGGCTGATTCTTCTCCTGGTGCTCGGAATGATGGTGATCGGCGCCGTGACGTTTCAGTGGCAGGAACGTAAGGCCATCGATTTTTTCACACGGTCTCGCGAGACCAGCGATGTCTTGTTCCGCCACTTCCGTTCGATCATGGCCGGGATCAAAGAACTCAAGCTGCATCGCGGGCGGAGACAGGCCTTTCTGGACATGCAACTGCGGCAGACGGTGAAAGCCTATGAGCGGGACTTCGTCGCGGGCATGACGGTCTATTCCATCGCGTCGAGTTGGGGATTGTTTTTGTTTTATGCCGCCATTGGCACGGTGCTGTTCCTGTGGCCGTCCTGGCAGATGATTTCGTTCGACACCATCGTCGGAGCAACCTTGGTGTTGCTCTACATGATGGGCCCCTTTTCGCAGATCGTCGAACTGTTGCCCGGAGTCGGCCGTGCCAACGTGGCCTTGAATAAGATCGACGCCTTGGGCTTGTCATTGGCTGCTGCGACGGCACCCGGCCAAATCGGAGGAGCGGGCGAAAAGTGGCCTCAGACAGGCGCCCTGGAGCTCCGTGGATGGCGTCGTCTCGAGCTGGTCGGCCTCACGCACCACTATGCCCGGGAGGGAGATGAGCGGCCGTTCCGGCTCGGACCCATCGATCTGACCTTCCGGCCAGGCGAGGTGACCTTCCTCATCGGCGGCAACGGCAGCGGCAAGACGACGCTGGCCCTCTTGCTGCTGGGACTGTACCCGCCCGAGGCGGGACAGATTCTTCTCGATGGTGTGCGGATCGATGAGGCCAATCGCGAATCCTATCGGCAGCTGTTCTCGACGGTCTTCTGCGACTTCCATCTCTTCGATTCGCTGCTCGGATTGGAGCAGGAGAATCTGGACGGAGTGGCAGGAGTGTATCTCGAGCGGCTCCAACTGCAGTCGAAAGTTCACATCACAGGCGGGTCGTTTTCGACCCAGGCCCTGTCACAGGGCCAGCGCAAACGACTGGCGCTCTTGACGGCCTATGTTGAAGATCGGCCCTTTTACCTGTTCGACGAGTGGGCCGCCGATCAGGATCCGCTGTTTCGCAAGGTGTTCTACACGGAATTGCTGCCCGATCTGAAGGCGCGGGGGAAAGCGGTCTTAGTGATTACCCATGACGACCGGTATTTTTCCTGGGCCGACCGCTGTATCCGGTTGGACCTCGGTCGATTGGTCGAGGCATCGGATTCGGCTCATACGGCCAGGCAGCAAGCATGGTCATCGCCATCCCGGTCTCACGGGGCAGGCACGACCACATGAAGTGATGAGTCTTTGTCGCGAGGAGGTGAGGGGATGTCGGTTCACGTAGATGAAGTGTGGGAAGCGCTGCCGACCGGTTGTGTCTCCCCCAGGGAATTGTCGGTCGACAATCCGTACCTGGAGCGCCAGGCCGCGCGGGAATCGAATGCTCGAAGCTACCCTCGGAGATTGCCCCTGGCGCTCAGCAAGGGGAAAGGCCTGTACGTACAAGATACCGATGGCCGCAGCTACATCGATTGCCTCGCCTGCGCGGGCGCGTTGGCACTCGGGCACAACCATCCCGTCGTCGTCGAGGCGATCAACCGGATGTTACGTGACGGTCTGCCGTTCCAAACCCTCGACTTGACGACGCCCGTCAAGGACCGGTTCGTGAGCACCCTGTTCGACGCACTGCCGGCGTCCTTTGCCGACGGCGCCAAGATCCAGTTTTGCGGGCCGTCGGGGGCGGATGCGGTCGAAGCCGCCATCAAGCTCGTCAAGATCGCGACAGGACGCCGGACCGTGCTCGCCTTCCATGGCGCGTATCACGGCATGACGCACGGCACCCTGGGATTGACCGGCCACCTGGCGCCGAAGGAGGCCCTGAGTGGCTTGATGGCCGACGTGCATTTTCTGCCGTTTCCGTACGACTATCGTTGCCCCTTCGGCGTCGGTGGAGAAAAGGGCGCGCGCCTCTCCTCCGCCTATATCGAGCGGCTCCTGGACGATCCCAACAGCGGAGTCGTCGAACCGGCGGCCATGATTCTCGAGGTGGTGCAGGGGGAAGGCGGCGTGATTCCTGCGGCCTCCGGCTGGCTTCAAGAGATTCGTCGCATGACCAAGGAACGGGGCATCCCGCTGATCATCGACGAGGTGCAGACGGGGCTCGGTCGAACGGGCAGGCTGTTTGCCTTCGAGCAAGCCGGCATCGTGCCCGATGTCGTGGTGTTGTCCAAGGCCATCGGGGGCGGGCTGCCATTGAGCGTGGTCGTCTATCGACCTGAATGGGATCAGTGGACGGCCGGAGCGCATGCCGGCACCTTCCGCGGCAATCAGCTTGCGATGGCGACGGGACAGGCCACCATCGAGTTCATTACGGCCGAACGCATCGAGGAGCATGCGGCCCGCATGGGCGAGCGCCTCTTCGGACTGCTCCTCCGGATTCAGACCAAGTCACGAAGCATGGGCGATGTCCGCGGGCGGGGGCTGATGCTCGGCGTGGAAATCGTGGATCGCGATGTGCCGAGCGACATGCCGGATTGTCATCCTTCCGCCCCTGGGCTCGCATCCAAAATCCAACATGAAGCCCTTCGTCGAGGACTGATTCTCGAACTGGGCGGACGCCATAACAGCGTCGTTCGTTTTCTCCCGCCTCTCATCGTGACGGAAGAGCAGATCGATACAATCGCCGCCATCTTTGCAGATGCCGTGAAGGCCGCGGAGCAACAGAGCGAGGCATGATGACCGGGCGACGTCTCTTTGCCATTGCAGCAGGAGTGCTCGCTGCCGGCGTGGCTGCCGTCTGGCTCTTGTGGTACGCCTCGTTGCCGGTGCGTGACGGTGCCCTGCAGCTCTCAGGTCTGCAGGGGCGAGTGGCGGTCGCGTTCGACGAATACGGCATCCCGAGCCTCACCGCGGAATCCCGGCTCGATGCCTTCCGGGTGCTCGGATATGTGACGGCGCAGGACCGTCTGTTTCAGATGGACATGCTCAGACGCAGCAGTGCGGGCCGTTTGGCCGAGATTCTCGGCGAACAAGCCGTTCCATTGGATGTGCGACAGCGGAGATTGGGCTTCTCCAGCGTGGCCGAGCAGGTGGTGCGGCGACTCCCTGACGATCAATCGGCGGTCCTGGCGGCCTACGCCGACGGAGTGAATAGTTTTCTGGCTCACATGACGATGCCGCCGTTCGAATTTCTTCTGCTGGGGTATCGGCCGTCGCACTGGGAGCCGACAGACAGTGTGTTGGTCATCTTGGCGATGTTCCAGATGTTGAACGGCTCCGAGGACGATGAACGGATGCGCACGGTGATGACCGCCTCGTTGCCGGCTGAAGTGACGGCCTTCCTCCTTCCTCCTCTCGATGCCTATACGGCTCAAGTATTGAGGGGTGGAACGTCTCGCCAGATTCCGACGCCCGTACCGGTGGAGGCCTTGGCGGCGCTGCGCCGGCCGGGAACGTACAGCCGCTCCTCGCACATGTCGATGGTTCCACATCGCAAGCGGGAGATCGGTTCGAACGCCTGGGTCGTCGGACGCGGAAAGACCGCGGACGGACGAGCGATCCTGGCGAACGACATGCATCTCGATGTGGGAGTGCCGAACATCTGGTATCGCGTCCAGATGCGATACAGCAATGTTGAACTTACCGGAGTCGTGGTGCCGGGCATTCCAATCGTGATTGCAGGTTCCAACGGTTCGCTGTCCTGGGGCTTGACGAATGTCGAAGGAGATTTTTTGGACCTCGTTCGTCTGGAGATCAATCCGCATAATCCGGATGAATATGCCACGGCGGACGGGTGGGAACGGTTTACGGTTCGTGATGAGCACATCGCCGTCAACGGCGCCTCCGATCGAATCGTGGAGATCAAAGGCACGCGCTGGGGGCCGGTGACCGAAGATCCGCTGATGGGGCAGTCGCTGGCCATCCATTGGACTGCCTTGGATCCCGAAGCGGTAGATCTCGGATTGCTGCGGATGGATCAAGCTCGCTCGGTCCCGGATGGGATTGCCGTCGTCACACGAGCGGGTGCTCCGCCGAGCAATGTGCTCCTGGCCGATGCCGAGGGGCACATTGCCTGGACATATATGGGCAAGATCCCGGTCCGGCGCGGGCTGGACGGATCGGTCAGCCTCTCGTGGGCCGATGGCCGGACCGGATGGAATGGATACATTCCGCCCGACGAGTTACCCCGCTCGATCGATCCTCCCTCCGGATTCCTCGTGAGCGCGAATCAGCGCATGACGGATGAGACCTATCCCCACGTGATCGGCCATGCGTTCGCCGGCGGCTACCGTGCCTTCCGGATCAGCGAACAGCTGCGCGGGATGGAGCGAATCCGGGAGCAGGATCTCCTGACCCTCCAATTGGACACCACGACGCAGCTGTACGACTTTTATCGCGAGCTGCTCCAACGTTTGCTCAGCGACGAGGTGACGGCGCAGCGCACGGAATTGGCTGACGTACGCCAGGCCGTCGATGCCTGGAACGGCCGGGCCGACAGCGACAGCCGGGGGTTCGCCTTGCTGGTCGCGTTTCGCCGCAACCTGGCTACCTCGGTCTTCGCTCCGTTTCTTCATGGCTGCCGGGAGAAAGAGGCGGGCTTCGTGTTTGACGGAGATCTGGATACTCCGCTCAGAAGTCTCCTGACAGAGCAGGCTCCCGGCACGCTCCCCGATCCGGCCAGGTTCGCAGATTGGAAGGGATTTCTCCTGGAGGAATTGTCCAAGACGGTCGACGCGCTCAAAGCGGATTACAGAGTAACCCGGGTCGATGGTTTGGCATGGGGAACAGTGAATCACGTACGTATGGTGCATCCGTTGAGCGAGGCCATCCCAGTGGTAGGGCAGTGGTTGAATATGCCTGATGATCCGGCCTCCGGTTGCGGCCCCTGCGTGCGAGTGCTCAGCGGGAGTCTGACCGCCAGCGAACGGATGGTGGTCTCGCCGAGGCATCATGCAGAGGCGTTGTTTCACATGCCGGGCGGCCAATCCGGGCACCCGCTCTCACCGCACTATCGCGATCAACAACAAAACTGGAGTCAGGGACGCTCGACCCCGCTCGTCGCGGGCAAGCCGATTCATACCCTGACATTCACACCAACGGGCAGTGCCAGTCGATCCTAATCACGGTCACGTCGGAATTCATTCACAACACCAAGGAGGCGTTATGGGACAGGACGAACAGGAAGATATAACGGTGTACAAGGTGGTGGTTAATCATGAGGAGCAGTATTCGATTTGGCCGTCCTACCGTGACAACCCACTGGGGTGGCGGGATGCCGGGAAGACCGGCCTCAAGGACGAATGCCTGGCCTACATCAAGGATGTCTGGACGGACATGCGGCCCTTGAGCCTCCGCAAGTGGATGGCGGAACAGTCCGAGCAAACGGACTCCGCGGCGTCATGCTGACCACGACCGATCGGCGCCCCTGGCTGGTGACGTGCCGCCCTGGGACCGGTCTTCGCCTGATCGGGTTTCCCTACGCGGGCGGCGGCCCGTCCCTCTTCCGCACCTGGCCCGCTGAGTTGCTGCAGGATATCGAGCTCTGCGCGGTTCACCTGCCGGGACGGGAAGCAAGGATGAAGGAACCGCCGATGGGAAACCTGCGTCAGGTGGTGGCGGAGTTGGTGGAAGCCATCGAACCGGTCTGTGATCGCCCCGTGGCGTTATTCGGTCACAGCATCGGCGGACTGCTGGCCTTCGAATGCGCCCGTGAACTGCGGCGTCGATTCGGCATCAATCCGGTTCACCTGTTCGTATCCGGGTGCCCCGCTCCGCAGCTTCCCGACCAGGATCGGCTTTGCGATCTTCCGGACGACGAGTTCCTGGAGCGGATGCGCCGATTCAACGGCACGCCGCGAGAAATCCTGGATCATACGGAAATGATGGAGCTGATGTTACCCACGCTCCGGGCCGATTTCGCCCTTCGCGATACCTATGTCCATGAGGACGAACCGCCGTTGAACTGCCCGGTCTCTGCCTTCGGCGGCATGGCGGATGAAGCGGTCGGGACGGAGCAGCTCGACCAATGGAAGATCCACACGGCTGAAGGATTTCAGTTATGGCTGTTTCAGGGAGATCACTTTTTTATCCGGACCGCTCAACCGGTGGTGGTGGAGACCGTGACATTGCTCCTGCAACCTCACAGGCACGTACGGCGGTAATGGGGAGGATCGACCTGGTGTGTGCCAACTCGAAAGCGGAGGGACCACGATGATTCATGAACGAGGCACGCCTTGCATGGCTCTTGATGGCGTAAACGGCAGCGCAAGGGAGCAAGGAGGTCTGACGGCGTCACCACTCGCGCCGGACAGCCGACTGCCGTATGTGGTGACTCCGGTGGAGCAGCGACAATTGAACGACTACCGCGATGCCGCCCGTTCCTATGCGGAGACCCTGTTGCCGACCTGCGGAGGCCTGCTGTTCCGCGGCTTGCCGATCCGGTCGGCCGATGACTTCGAATCGTTCGTCGGCGCCTTCACGGCGTCCCTCGTGGCATACGAATTCGGTTCCACGCCTCGTTCACAAGTACAGCGGCAAGTCTACACCTCGACCGAGTATCCCCCGCACCAACACATCCCGCTCCACAACGAGCAGGCCTACACGAGAGAGTGGCCCATGAAGATCTGGTTCTACTGCGGTCAGGCCGCGGAGCAGGGGGGCTACACGCCGATCGCGGACAGCCGGGAAGTCTTTCGGCGCATGCCGGCGCGGATTCGAGAACGTTTTGTCGAGAGACAGATCATGTATGTCCGCAACTACGGGAACGGCCTGGACGTACCATGGCAGAAGGTCTTCAACACCCAGGACCCTGCCGTCGTGGAGCGGTATTGCCGGGACAACGGGATTCAACACGAGTGGAAGGAGGACGGTGAGCTGCGCACCAGACAGGTCGCCCAGGCCATCGCGGTCCATCCTCGAACCGGCGAGACCGTGTGGTTCAATCAAGCCCACCTGTTTCACGTGTCGAATCTGGAACCGGGTGTCCGGGAAGCCCTGTTGGCAGTCGTCTCCGAGGAGGATCTTCCTCGACATGCTTGCTACGGAGACGGGAGCGCAATCGAGGCCGAGGTGCTGGATGAAATTCGCGAGGTGTATCGAAGCCTTGCCGTGGAATTTGCCTGGCAACAGGGTGACGTGATGATGCTCGACAATATGCTGGCCGCTCACGGCCGCACGCCCTTTACCGGGCGACGGCAGATTCTCGTGGCCATGGCGGAGCCGAGGGGAGCCGCGACTCCATGCTGATGCCCCACGATCAGACGCAAGCGCCCCGGGCAGGGGAGTCAGCCATGGAAACGGAACAGTACCTCTTTCCCATGAGTTTCGGGCAACGGAGGTTGTGGTTCCTTTCGCAATTGGAACCGGAGAGTGCGTCGTACAACACAGCCATTGCCGTCCGCATGAAGGGCTCTCTGAACTCCGGCATCCTCCTGGACTGTTTCAATCGCATCGTGGAGCGCCATGAAATTCTGCGCACGACCTTTGCGACCGACAAGGGGGAGCCTGTCCAGATCATCGCGGCCGCCGGGTACGTCACATTGCAAACCGGGGTCGTAGAGAACCGACCGGAGGCTGTGCTCCAGGCGGCACGCGACGAAGCACAGCGTCCCTTCGACCTGCAGCAGGGACCTTTGCTTCGGTTGCGTCTTTTCGACATCACAGACGAAGACCACTTGCTGGTCATCACCCTGCACCATATCGTGTGCGACGGCTGGTCGGCGCAGATCCTTGCGCGGGACTTCGCGCGCCTGTATGCCCAAGCCGTAGCCGGACTCGATGCCGCCTTGCCGGCGCTATCGATCCAGTATGCCGATTATGCGGAATGGCAGCGGGGGTGGCTGCAAGGAGAGGTCCTCGACAGACAACTCGCCTATTGGAAACGGCAACTCGCCGGAGAGTTGCCGGTCCTCGAGTTGCCCTCCGACCGCCCGCGCGGAGCGGTCCAAACGTCATCGGGCAGTCGCTATGTGTTTACGCTGCCGCAGCCCGTTGCAGTAGCGTTGCGGGACATCAGCCGCCGCCGCAACGTGACGCTGTTCATGACCCTGCTGGCCGCGTTTCAGACGTGGCTGATGCGGTACACGGGCACGCAAGACGTGTGCGTGGGCACTCCCATCGCCTGCCGCACCAAACGCGAAACCGAGGACCTCATCGGATTCTTCGCCAATACCCTCGTGCTTCGCACGGACCTCTCGCACAATCCCACCTTCCCCCAGTTGCTTGAACGCGTCCGGGAAGTCGTCATCGGCGGCCAGGAGCATCAGGAATTGCCGTTCGAGGAACTGGTGGATGCGCTGAAACCAGCGCGGGCGCTGAGCCACTCTCCTTTGTTTCAAGTGCTGTTTGTCCTCCAGACGGCATTGAGCGACGCCATTGCTCTGCCCGGGTTGCAGGTCGAGATCACGGAAGTCGATGCATCGGGCGCGAAATTCGATCTCTCGCTCGACATGGTCGAAACCTCAAGCGGTTTGGAGGGAGCCTTTGAGTACAACACTGACCTGTTCGATGAGAAGACCGTCGTCCGCATGGCCCGGCATTTCCAAGCTCTATTAGCCGGCATCTGTGAGCAGCCTGATCGGAGGCTGAATGAGTTTCCTCTCCTGTCGCCGGAGGAGCAGGCACAGGCATGGTTGGTGGGACCGGAGATTTCTCCTCCCGTACAGGAATGGACCGGCTTTGCCGCGGCTTTCGAGGCGCAGGTGAAACAGAGTCCAAACGCCGTCGCAGTCGAATGCGCTGGATCGAAGCGGACCTATATGGAGCTCAACGAAGAGGCCGATGGGATCGCTCAAGCCTTGGCCGAGACCGGCGTGGGCCCCGACCAGGTGGTTGGACTGTTGCTCGACCGGGGGATTTCGTTACTCACGGCCATTGTCGGCGTGATGAAGGCCGGCGCTGCGTATCTTCCGCTGGATCTCTCTCATCCTGCGGCTCGTTGGCGGGAGATGATCGAGACGAGCGGGGCATGTGTGGTCATCACGAACGAGTCCCGTCGACTTCCCCTGGTCGAGGCCTGTCCCTTATTAGCTTCAGGCGATGTTGTCCTGCTCACCATCAACAAGATTGAAACCGACAAGGCGACCACGATTCCTTCTCGCAGCGGTTCACCGGATCAACTGGCCTACATTATTTATACCTCCGGTTCCACGGGAATCCCGAAGGGCGCCATGGTCACCCAGCGGGGCTTGATGAATCACCTGTGGAGCAAACGCGACTCGTTGGGCCTAGGACCGGATGACGTGGTGGCCCAGACGGCCTCGGCCTGTTTCGACATCTCCGTGTGGCAACATCTGGCCGCCCTCCTGTGCGGAGGCCGGACCCTCATCGTCCTCGACGCCGTCGCCCGTGACCCGTCACGGCTCGTGGATTGTTTGGATAGGGCAGGAGTGACGGTAGCCGAAACGGTGCCGGTGTTGCTGAAGGGTATGCTCGAAATCCAGAACGCCGCTGATCTCAAGGATCTGCGGTGGCTCTTGCCCACCGGGGAAGCGTTGCCGCCGCAGCTCTGCCGCGAGTGGATTCAGCGGTATCCCCACGTTCCGATGGTCAATGCCTATGGCCCTGCTGAATGCGCCGACGATGTCGCCACGGCGACGATTACGTCTCCACCCGCACCCGATGACGTGTGTATGCCGATCGGGCGTCCCATCCGAGGAATACGACTCGTGGTGGTGGATCGCTGGATGACACCGGTGCCGAGTGGTGTCGCCGGGGAATTGTGTGTCGGTGGCGTGGGAGTTGGACGAGGCTATGTGCGAGATGCGGGACGCACCGCTGCGTCCTTCGTCCCGGATCCCTTTTCGTCGGAGCCTGGCGCTCGCCTGTATCGGACCGGTGACCGCGTGCGTCTCCGTCGCGACGGCAACCTCGAGTTCCTGGGGCGGATGGATCATCAGATCAAACTGCGGGGCGTGCGGATCGAACCGGGAGAAATCGACGCTCGTTTGCGCGCGCTGACGGGGATTCGAGACGCCGTGACGGTCTTGCGCGAGGACCGTCCCGGCCAGAAACGATTGGTGGCCTATGTGGTGGCGGCCGCAGAGGTAGCGCCTTCGGTAGAGGAGTGGCGCAGGAGCCTTCGCCGGACTCTGCCCGAGGCCCTCATTCCGTCGCAGTTTGTGCTCTTGGAGGACTTGCCGCGCACAGCGAACGGCAAGGTAGACCGAACCACGCTGCCGGTTCCGTCGGACGAGCGCACGATTGGCTATGTCGCGCCAAGGGAGGGAATCGAGACGGCGATTGCGGAGATCTGGTCTGACGTCCTGCAGCGAGAACGAATCGGAATCCACGAGAATTTCTTCGAACTTGGAGGCGATTCCATCCTCAGCCTCCAGGTAGTGAACCGCGCCAGGCAAGCCGGCTTGTCCCTCACCCCGCGGCACATGTTCCAGCACCAGACCGTCGCGGAACTGGCGGCGGCATTGGCTCAACCGCAAGACCCGAGCCCTCATACAACGGCGACCGATCTCTCCGCACCGCTCGTCGATGACGCTGCATACGCCACGGCCAAGGCCGCTTGTCCGGACCTCGAAGACGTCTATCCTCTGAGTCCTTTGCAGCAAGGGTTGTTGTTTCACAGTCTCTACGCCCCGGGATCAGGTGTCTACATCGAGCAGATGAGCTGGCGCCTGCAAGGTGCGTTGAACCTCCGGCCGTTCCGCGAAGCCTGGCAGCAAATCGTCGATCGGCATGCGGTGTTGCGGACGAGATTCCTGTGGCGGGAGACCTCATCACCCATCCAGATCGTGATCCCGTTCGCTGAATTGCCCTGGACGGAGTTGGACTGGCGGGATTGTCCGTCGGCCGAACAAGAGGCGCGGTTCAGCCGACTGGTGGATGAGGACCGGCGAACGGATTTCGATTTCGAACGGCCGCCTTTGATGCGGATCACGCTCATCCGTCTCGCGCAAGAGACCTATGAGGTGCTGTGGACGCATCATCATATCCTGATGGACGGATGGTGCTTGCCGATTCTGTTGCAGGAAGTCTTGCGCGCCTACGAGGCGCTCGAGCGAAGCGAGCAGGTGCCGTGCGATCCCGTGGTGCCCTATCGCCACCATATTGCCCGGCTGCTTGCTCAAGACCAGACCGAGGCCGAACGATTTTGGCGCGCTTCACTGAAGGGCATGACGCAGCCGACGGTGCTGGGGGAAGACCTCTCCACGCAGGGGGTGCCTCAGGCATCCTCCTGCGGAACGGCCACCCTCAGGTTCTCACCGGACGTCAGCGCCGAGGTTCTCGCCTTCGCACAGAAGCACCGCGTGACGCTCAATACTTTGGTGCAGGGCGCGTGGGCCTTGCTGCTGAGCCGGTACAGCCGCGAGGCGGAGGTCTTGTTCGGCACGACCGTTTCCGGACGATCGTCGGATCTCATCGGAATCGACCGGATCGTGGGGCTCTTCATCAATACCCTGCCGCTGCGCGTTCGTGTGGCTCCCGACGCCGTCCTCTCCGAATGGCTGCGAACGCTGCAGGAACAGAACGCCGAGTCGCGGCAGTTCGAACAGACGCCGCTGGTGCAGATTCAATCCTGGAGCGACGTCCCCCGGGGACAGCCGCTGTTTGAAAGCCTGGTAGTGTTCGACAACCATCCCATGGACGAACGGCTGGAAGCGGTGACCAGCGTCACGATCGAACGCGTGACCCTGTCCGGCCAAACGAATTATCCCTTGACCTTGAACGTGCTACCCGGCAAGGACCTCACGTGTTCGCTCTGGTATCAGCGCAACCGTTTCCGCGATGAGACCGCGCATCGCATGGTTCAACAGCTCGAAACGTTGATCATCGGGATGGTCAAGGACCCCCATGCCCGGCTGAGTTCGCTCCCCTTGATGGGACCGGGGGAGCGGGCGCAGGTGGTGGCGGGGTGGAACGACACGG
>CAZKVY010000053.1:0-24958 GCA_964556305.1 uncultured Nitrospira sp.
GGACAATTTGATTCGATTGTGGAGTGGGACAGAATCTCGAATCGGACAGTCTAGTTGACATAATATATCTTATCAGACATTACTACGATGCTGTCTTTTGAGCTCTTGGCTCGCATCCGCAAAGAACTTTCCCTTACGGGCAGCGCACTCTACGAGACGATTGTCGCGATCGCGGAACGCGTCAACCGCAAAGTCCATGTCCTGCGTCTCCATAGCCAGGCCGCGACGATTCTGAACCAGACTCACGCTATTCATCGACACATCGGACAACGCGTGGCCGCCCTCGCAGCCAAACCAGCCGCGGGAATACATCCGATCGCGCCTTCCGAACTGACATCCTTGCAGGACGCGATCGGCACCGCCTCCGACCGCATTAAGGGACAACTCACTGCGTTGCAGCTGGTTGAACGCCAGATCCGCGAGCTCAAGATCGAGCTCGCGCACGAAGACCTGCTCACCATGCAGCGCGAATTGGGTCTCCGCGACGCCGGTCTCGAGCGCGTGGTGGTTGCCCGTGGCGCGCCGGTCATCGGCCATCCGATCGGCGAATTCGACTTGCCGGCCACGACGCACATCGTCGCGGTTCTTCGCGGCCCATTTCTCCTGCCTCTCTCCCCCTCCATGACGCTTCGTCCCGATGACATCGTGATCCTGGTGGGCCTGCGCCATGACCTAGCCCACTGGCTGCCGCATTTCCAGCACTCGGCCGCATCCAAATCAGCCTGATCCTTCCTTTCGCCGTCACGAGAAAATCTGCTATTCTGATGCATCGTCAACTTGTACAGGTATGGCCCTCGGAGCTTGCCTCAACATGAACACACCGATTTCCGTTTCGGCAGTGCTGCTCGTCGGACTTGGTTTCGCCGGGTCGTGGTTGGGGCTTCCCCTCTCCACCGTTGCCGCGGCCGATGTCGCATCCACGCCACGCACCGTGTCTCCCGGATTGCGCCTCCTGGAAGAACTGCAGACCGTCATTACAGATCTGGCCGAAACGGCAAAGCCGTCGGTCGTCAGCATCTTTCCAATCCCGGCCACCGGACGGTCTCGGGACGGATCGGGAGACCGGGTTCCCAGCTCGACCGGCTCCGGTTCCGGCGTCATCATCGATCCCGTCGGCCATATCCTTACGAATAATCATGTGGTCGGCGATGCCACGGAGGTGGAGGTCCGCCTCTCGGATAAAAGCAAATTGTTTGCGCAGGTCATCGGCAAGGATCCGGACACCGATCTCGCAGTCCTGAAAATCACGACGGATCATCCCCTCCCCGGCGGCCCATTTCGGGGACTCCTCCAGCGTGAAGGTCGGGCAATGGGTGCGGGCCGTCGGGAATCCGTTCGGCCTCGACCGCACGGTGACCCTGGGCGTCGTGAGCGGCATCGGACGGGAAAACATCAATCTCTCCCGCTACGAAAACTTTATTCAAACTGATGCCTCGATCAACCCGGGCAACTCCGGCGGGCCGCTCTTCGATCTCCGGGGGGACATCATCGGCATCAATACGGCGATCATCAACTTTGCGCAGGGCATCGGTTTCGCGATCCCGTCCAACATGGCCAAGCAGGTGATGCACCAGCTGATCGCTAAAGGCAAAGTCGTGCGCGCCTGGTTGGGCGTCGGATTGCAACCGCTCACACCGGATCTGGCCAACAAGTTCGGCGTGGAGGAAAACGAAGGGGTCCTGGTCAATGAAGTGTTTGAGCGGGATCCTGCAGCGCTGGCCGGCATCAAGCCCGGCGACGTGATTACGAAGGTCGATGGCGCGCTCGTGGACACCCCCAACAAACTGTCTCGCCTGGTCGCCGCCTTGGATCCCGGGTCCACGACCAGGGTCGAAGTGGTCCGCGACGGCAAACGCATCAATCTCCAGGTCGCGCTGAGCGAGCGCCGGGATACGGTCGTCACGGCCTCTTTGCCACAGAGCCGAACCGACTTGAAGTTGGGTATCGATGTGCAGGACCTGACGGCTGGTCTGGCCGAGAAGTTTCGACTGAATGAGAGCCGTGGCGTGCTGATCTCAAAGGTAGACGCGGGAAGCCTGGCCCAAGCGGAGGGCTTGCGGGAAGGCGATTTGATCAAAGAGGTCAACCGCGTCGACACCGGCACGGTCGGAGAGTTTACCATCGCCGTCGCCAAGGTCAAACGCGGCGACACGATTCTCCTGCGCGTACTGCGGGAAGGACGAGCCTTCTACGTTGTGCTGAAACCGGCCGATCACTAGATTCACGCAGCGGAATCGTATCGCTTCACGCCGGGAAGCGGTTCGTTAATGGGCCACTACCCCGTGGCGCTCCGCTTTGTGCTCTTCAACGATGCGACCCGCCAGCTCTCGCGGCACCTCCTCGTAGTGGGCGAATTCCATCACGTAACTGCCTTGCCCTCCGGTCATCGAGTTTAATGAAGTGGCATAGCTGACCATCTCTGCCTGAGGCACAAGAGCCTTCACGGTTTCCATGTGGCCGCTGGCTTCCACCAGCACAATTCGCCCACGCCGGGCGTTGAGATCACCGAGTACCCCGCCGACGCACTCAGCCGGCACCTCGACCTCCACGGTCATGAGCGGCTCCAGCAGAACCGGGTGGGCCGCTTCCAGCGCCTTTTTCACGGCCATTGATCCGGCAATCTTGAAGGCCATTTCAGAGGAATCGACCACATGGTAGGACCCGTCGTAGACGGTCACCCGCACATCAACGGCTGGATACCCTGCCAGCGGGCCTTCATGGAGCGCTTCAACGACGCCCTTCTCGACGGCCGGCACGAAATTGCGCGGAATGGCGCCGCCGACAATTTTGTTGTGAAACTCAAATCCCTGGCCGCGCGGGAGCGGACCGACTTCTACCCAGCAATCCCCATACTGGCCGTGTCCACCGGTCTGTTTTTTATATTTACCCTGCGCCTGTGCCACACTCCGAATCGTTTCGCGATAGGGGATTTTCGGGGCATGGAGCGTCACATCCGCGCCATATTTGCGGTGCAATTTTTCCAGTGAGACGTCGATATGCAGTTGACCCATGCCGCTCAACACCATCTCCTTCGTCTCCATGTGGCGAACGAATTCAAGACTCGGATCTTCCTCGATCAACTTGTGCAAGCCGACACTCACCTTCTCGATATCAGCTTGGGATTTCGGCTCGATGGCGAACGACATCACGGGGCGCCCCAGGTGAATCCCCGGCAGCCGGATCGGAGCGTGCTCATCGCACAGCGTATCGCCCGTCAGACTGTCTTTCAGCTTCCCGATTGCCACGATGTCGCCGGCCACCGCACGAGAAACAGGAGTATATTTTTTCCCGAAGATCGAGAACAGATGGCCGCCACGTTCCCGCACCTGCCTCGTCGCATTGTACA
The DNA here is from genome assembly GCA_964556305.1 of uncultured Nitrospira sp. Classification (GTDB taxonomy): domain Bacteria; phylum Nitrospirota; class Nitrospiria; order Nitrospirales; family Nitrospiraceae; genus Nitrospira_A. The sequence continues at coordinate 3,347 of CAZKVY010000053.1, forward strand.
GACTGCTATCCGCGTCCAAGGTCCCTGAATAGAGTCGGACGTACGACAGCCGCCCGGCGAACGGATCGATGATGGTCTTGAACACCAGTCCTGAGAACGGCGCCGTTGCCTGCGGCTCCCGCATGATGGGCGCTGCGCCCTCCGTGAGTGCTACTCCTTGTACGGGCATGATTTCAGCTCGAGTACACGGTGACGGCATGAGTTGGAGCAGGCCCTGGAGCAGCGTAGACACCCCCAGTTGGCGCAGGGCCGATCCTCCAAGCACCGGAACCAGTGCGCCTCGTTGGACAGCGGCCCGTAATCCCTCCAACAAGGCGGTGTCCGTCAATGTCCCGTCAGTGAGGTAGCGTTCCAGCAAGGCTTCGTCGCTTTCGGCCACCATCTCGATGAGGCGGCGCCGCGCCTGGTCGGTGCGGTCGCGCCATTCGGAGGGAACCGGCAACTGCTCTGCTTGCGGCCGATCCGGCCGCGCTGTCACGACGCAGTTCTGAAGCAGGTCCACAATGGTCCTCAACTCCGTGCCCTCTGCATTGGCGAGGATCAGGGGGACCGCGGGCATCTCCAGTTCTTTTGTTACCTGTTCCAGTATCGTCGCAAATGTGGTCCCCTCCTTATCCAGACCATTCACGAACACCAGACAGGGAAGGCCGGTCTCCCGAATGTGGTTCCACAGGCGCTGCAGTTCGCTACGGACGCCCGTGGCCGCATTCACCACCAGCACGACGCCATCCGCGACACGCAGCGCCGACCGCACCTCGGCAGTGAAACTCGGCGATCCCGGGGTATCGAGGAGATTGAGCACGGTGTCGTGGCACAGGCAACGAATGACGCTCGTGTGGAGTGAGGTGCGGTGATGGATTTCTTCCGGTTCAAAATCGGAGACGGTGGTTCCGGTCTGGCTAGATCCGGGAGAGGAGAGACTGCCTGCGGAGCATGCCAAGGCTTCGACCAATGAGGTTTTGCCCGATCCCGCATTCGATACCACAGCCACATTCCTGATGGATTCGGTGAGGGGAACATTCATCATGACCTCCTCCGCTAGTCGGCGGCCACTGTGGGCCTGGTTAGAGGGAGACCTGTCGGGGACACCATCCTTTCTTTCTCTGGGACCTCTCGGCCGGCGGCGCCGGATGAGACGTGCGCTGGATGTACTCGGTCATACTTTCTGCCCCTCGCCGGTAAGCCATCCCTGGTCGGCGAAACTGACATACCGCCCGTCCCCCACGATGAGGTGATCCAGGACCTGAATTCCCAAAAGCGACCCCGCAGAGACCAGCCTGGCCGTCAGCACACGGTCTTCCTGGCTCGGTGTGGGGTCTCCGCTGGGATGATTGTGGAGAAAAATGACTCCGGCGGCTGACGCACGCATGGCAGGGATAAAGACTTCCCTCGGATGCACGATGCTTAACGTCAAACTCCCTTCCGAAATGGTCACGTCGCGGATGACCTGATTCTTGGCATCCAGCAAGACCACGGCGAAAATCTCATGGCGCAGATCCCGCAGGCGTGCGTGATAGTGCTTAAACAGATCTGCGCTGGAATTGATGCGCGTCCCGGTGGTCAAGGGCGCAGACACGGCGCGTTTCCCTACTTCCACCGCCGCTTTCAATTGCGCGGCCTTAGCCGGCCCGACACCAGGGATGGCGCAGAGTTCTTCGGTGCTGCAATGCAGCAGCCCGAAAATGCCCCCGACGCGCCCGAGCACCTCCATGCCAACTTTGACGGCCGATGCATCCTGTCGTCCCACACGTAACAGAATCGCCAATAATTGAGCATCAGACAGGCTCTCTGCCCCCTCACTGAGCAAACGTTCACGCGGCCGTTCAGTTTCCGGCCATTCTCCAATTCCACGGCCCGTCTTTTTGACTGTCATGCTCACCTTCTACGACAAGAAAATGTCAGCGTGCACCATTTTGTGCCGGAGACTTGACGCCTGGCGCATGTCATGTATGCCACTTTCAACGCATAACTCATTGAAATATCATCACTTGACATTTTGGTGCAGCTCTTGCTTGAGAGCAGACACAGCTGTAAACGTCAACACCCAGGAGGAAACAATGGAATGTCCGAAGTGCAAAGGCATGATGATGTTGGAACGGTTCTCAGACTTCTTTCTCATTTTCTACGCCTGGAAATGCATCAACTGCGGAGCCATCATCGATCGAACCATTTCGGCCAATCGTAGAAAGAGCCTCGCCGCTCGCGACGCTCAGCCGGTTGCGACCCGCTAAGCGCGGATCCAGCGCTCTGTTCTCTGTGTGATGTGGTGGTGTGACGGCCCGGAATGTGGCCACCTCCTCAGCCCGCGTGAACCGAGTCTTGGTGTCGCCCGATTATAGCGAGCCGCCTTTCACGCGTCAAAGCGCGCGAACTCCTCCTCGACGTCTACAGCGCTCCCCGCCCCGCGGCGGGGAGAAGACCTTTCCGGCTCACAGCCTCTCCTCACCGCGTCCCGTCACCTTGACCCCTTCAAAAACGCTGTGTTACATTCTCTCACTGCTTAGCCAGTGACGAATGGCTCTCACCTGAATACGATCATGCGTGTCATCGCTGGGCTTCATCGGGGCCGACGGTTGCTGGGTCCCAGGGGACAGGCTATCCGCCCGACCTCCGATCGAGTCAAAGAAGCGCTCTTTTCCATCCTTGGCGAACGCATCATGGGAGCTCGGGTGCTCGACCTCTATGCGGGAACCGGTTCGATCGGCATCGAGGCCTTGAGCCGCGGCGCGACGCACGTGACCTTTGTAGAAGCCGATCGCGACGCGTTACGCCTGATCCATTCGAATCTTCGGCAGTGCGGGTTGGAACAGTGCGCCAACATCTGCGCCTGTCAGGTGAGTCAGTTTTTTCGTCGCGGCACGCAGTGGTCAGGCCCCTATGACATTGTCTTTTGTGATCCACCCTATCTCCTCACACCGGAAGTGATTACCCTGGCAACAGACTGGCGCGCGGGTTGGCTGGCGGACGATGCCGTCGTCATTCTGGAGCATGGACGGAAGGCAGACATTCCCTCCATCCTGGGCCCGCTCTCGCAGGTGAAGCGCTACGACTACGGTGACACCGCGCTGACCCGATTTCACGTCACGCCGAAAGAAGCCCAATCGGCATGAAGACCGCCGTCTACCCCGGCACATTCGATCCGATCACGCATGGTCACAGTGATATCATCCGGCGCGGATTCCGAATGTTCACGCGGGTCATCGTGGCCATCGCCCCCAATCCGGGTAAGCATCCGCTATTCAGCACGCAGGAACGACTGGACATGGTACGCCTGGTCACCAAGGATCTTCCCAACCTGGAAGTCACGACCTTCGAGGGGCTGTTGGTAGATTTTGTGCGCACTAGCGGCGCGCATGCTATTCTACGCGGACTGCGCGCGATTTCTGATTTCGAGCACGAGTTTCAAATGGCACTCGTCAATCGAAAACTGGCGGAAACCGTCGAGACGGTGTTCCTCATGCCCAGCGAAGAATATTCCTATCTCTCTTCCACCATCATTAAGGATGTCGCCGGCCACGGCGGGTCGCTGCAAGACTTTGTGCACCCCGAAGTGGCGCGGAGGCTCCAAGAACGAATTCGGAGTTTCAAAGGATGAAACTGGCAGCCCGTGTCGGACGTATTGTGCCCTCTCCTACCCTGAGCATCACCGCCACCGCGAAAGCCATGGCGGCGCAAGGCATCGACGTGATCGATTTTGCGTCCGGCGAACCGGACTTCGATACGCCGGAACCGGTGAAAGCCGCGGCTGAAGCCGCCATCCGCGCCGGCTTTACGAAATATACGCCTTCGTCAGGCATCGACGAACTGCGGACTGCGATTGCGGACAAGTTGAAAGAAGAGCAGGGCCTCCATTACGACAAGTCCCAGATTCTGGTGTCCTGTGGCGCCAAACATTCGCTCTACAACGTCGCGGAAGCCCTGTTGGAAGCGGGCGATGAATTGATTATCCCGGTCCCCTTCTGGGTCTCATATCAGGATCAGACCCTGCTGAACGACGCCACCCCGGTCCTGCTTCAGACACAGGAACGGGATGGATACACGATAACCCAAGAAGCGCTGGAAGCCGTGATCACGCCGCGCACCAAAGCCATTATCGTCAACAGCCCCTGCAATCCCACCGGCGCGACGTACGACCGGAAGACTCTGGAGCGTATCGCCGCCGTCGCGTTGCGTCACGACCTCGTCATCATTTCAGACGAGATCTACGAAAAGGTGCTGTATGACGGCGTTCAGCACATCAGCATCGCCAGCTTGAGCCCGGAAGTCGCGGCACGCACGGTAGTGATCAACGGGGTTTCCAAGGCCTATGCCATGACCGGCTGGCGCATCGGCTATGCCGCGGGGCCGAAACCGTTGCTGACGGCCATGGCCAACATCCAAAGCCAAAGCACCTCGAACCCCTGTTCCATTTCGCAAAAGGCCGCGGTGGCCGCCCTCCGTCTCGGGAACCCTTTTACCACCGTGATGGTCGCGGAGTTCGATCGGCGACGACGTCTCATGGTCGAACGCCTGAACAAGATGCCCGGAATCACCTGTCGCATGCCGACCGGAGCCTTCTATGCATTTCCGAATGTGAGCGGACTGCTGGCAAAGCACTGGAAGGATCAACCCATCGGCTCGGCGGCGAACCTGGCGACCTATTTACTGAACGAAGCGCAAGTGGCATTGGTGCCCGGGGAACCGTTCGGAAGCGATGTCCATATCCGGCTGTCGTATGCGACCTCGATGGAAGCCATCGAACGCGGATTGACCCGCATCGAAGCTGCCCTCCGCCGTCTGTCTTGATCGAGAGGATCTCGCACCTCTACCCCTTGATTATTGTGCACAAGAGGTTATGAGAGAGGTTTGACAGATGACGGAACCAGCAGTCCCACACCGAGCGACGCCGGACGATCAGAGGAGGAAGACCCGTGCCAATCTATGAGTATCAATGTACCAGCTGCGCTCACCGGTTCGAAATCAAGCAAAGCATCAAGGATGACCCCATCAAGGAATGCGTGCGCTGCGGGAAGGACGTGACAAAGCTCATTTCCCCTCCTGCCATTATGTTCAAAGGCAGCGGGTGGTATATCACCGACTACTCGGACAAAATGAAACCGGGAGGAAGCGATACGTCAGACAAGCCAGCGGCGCCCGACACGGATAAGACGAAAGCTCCGGCCTCGTCCGAAGGGACGAGCGCCAGCCCGGCTACGGCGTCGACGCCTGCACCGTCCGCGCCTTCGACCACACCCAGTTCATCCTCGTCGACTAGCACGAGCCCATCCGGCGCCGGCTCCACGAGTTCTCCGTCTTCCGCTCCATCCACGACTAAGCCTTGATCGGCGACCTCTCTGTCGCCAGGAATAGGATCGAACCGCCTGATCCTTCGGACGTGGGCATGCGGAAACAGCAGGCCTGCCTGAACCGCTGACTGCAACAGACTTATCGCAGTTGGGCGGGCTTGGGTTTCTTGACGGTCGAGGATTTGGCGGAAGATTTCGACGTCGCCTTGGAGGTCGATTTGACCGGTTTCTTCACGGCCGTTTTCGTGGCCGGCTTGACGGCAGGAGACTTTACGGCTTTCACGGCTCGCTCTCTCGCCGCCGCAATCGTGTGTTCTAAATTCGCAATCATCGCCGACTTCTCTTTATTCACGCGCGTCAAATCTTCTACACGAATTTGCAGTTCTTCTTTCGCCTTATTCGCTGCGTTGAGCTGATTCTGCAACAGCGCCTTGTCCGCCGCCGCCTGTTGAGCCTCTGAATGCAGTTGTTCAATCTGAGCCTGGAGCGCCGGCGGCCAAAAGTCACATCCTCCCAGCAGCAGCATGCTGCTGAGCCCGAGCATCGACACTCCCATCACCGCGCGACGTGAACGAATGAGCATAAGTGATCCTCCCGTGTGGGTGAATTATACCCACAACGAATCATCAAATCATGATGAAAGTGTATACCCCTGTTGTTCCAGAGCCGCGCGGAGCCGATCCGGAGACAACACCCCCGCTCGCAGCACACGCGGCTGATCGCGTGCATCGATGATGGTCGATGCAGCACCACCCGGCGTGCGTCCCCCGTCGAGAATCAGATCAAGAAGGGGCCCGAGTGTGCGCTGCACCTCGTCTGCATAATCGAGCGGAGGCTCGGAAGACCGGTTGGCACTGGTCCCGGTTAGAGGACCGGTCTCCATCAACAGGCGTTCCAGAGTCGCCAGCGGCGACCACCGAACCCCGATCGTGCCGGTTCCCGCCGTCAATAACGGCGACAAGCCGGGTGCGGCAGGAAACACGATGGTCAAAGGCCCCGGCCAAAACAGATCCATCAACACCGCTGCGGCCGGAGGAATCGACTCTACCAAGGCAGACAACTGATCGCGGGCGCCGATGAGCACAAGAATCGGCTTGTCGGTCGGACGGCCTTTGACCTCAATCAGTCGGCGGACCGCGCCCTCGTCGGTAGGACGAACAGCTAGGCCATAATAGGTTTCTGTCGGCAGCGCAATGAGCCCCTGCGCGGTCAAGACACGCCGCACCTCCGGGATGACGGCGTCGCAGGTCTTGTCGATGAAGGGAAGAACCAGAGCCATGTTACGGCCTGTGGCAGTCGGATCAAGATTGGCGCGGAAGGGCTCGATGCGCAATGTCGGTTCGATAGTGACGTCCCTGGAAGGTGATCGCCGGCACAGCTTGATAGACCTGCGCCCGCGCCTGAAGTAACGACGGCGCCCACCCTGCCACGGCCAACACTCTTCCTCCGGCTGTCACCACCTGCCCTGCCTCCCGCCTGGTTCCCGCGTGGAACACCGCGATGGGCGCATCACCGGATTGGGCTGGCAATCCTTGAATAGGAAAGCCCGTCTCGTAAGACCCGGGATACCCCGGCGAGGTCATCACCACACACACGGCCGTGTCTTGACGCCATTCCACGGCCAATTGATCGAGGCGATGTTCAACCACCGCCTCCATCACATCCACCAGATCGGTCTTCAACAACGGCAGCACGACTTCGGTTTCCGGATCTCCCATGCGCGCGTTAAATTCCAACACGTAGGGCATCCCTTTCACAATCATCAGGCCTGCGTACAGCACACCTTGAAAGGGACAGCCGAGACGCGCCATCGCATCGACCGTCGGCTGCAGCACCTGCCGCGTGACCTGCTCACGAATCACCGCCGTCGCAATGGGAGCCGGCGCATAGGCGCCCATGCCGCCGGTATTGGGTCCGGCATCCCCATCTCTGATTCGCTTGTGATCCTGTGCGGGGATCATCGGCACGACCGTATTCCCATCCGTAAAGGCCATGATCGTCAGTTCTTCACCCTCGAGAAATTCTTCGATTAACACCCGTTGGCCGGCCTGGCCGAATACGGATTTTTCCATGGCGTCGCGTACCGCCTGCTTGGCCTCTTCGCGGGTCGTCGCCACGACCACCCCTTTGCCCTGCGCAAGGCCGTCCGCCTTTACCACAATGGGCACGGGCTGAGCATCTAGATAGGCCAGCGCCTGGTCCATCTGCTCGAAGCTGCGCGCGGTGGCCGTTGGAATATGATTGGTAGCCATGATCTCCTTGGAAAAGCTCTTGCTGGCTTCCAAGCGGGCGGCAGCCTTGGTGGGACCGAAGATTTTCAGTCGCGCCTTACGAAATTCATCCGCAATGCCCAACGCCAACGGCGCTTCCGGCCCGACCACGGTGAGATCGATCTGTTCCTTGAGCGCAAATGCTTTGAGCCCCTCGATATCATCGGCCTTAATCGGGACACAGGTGGCCAACCCTTCAATGCCCGCATTCCCCGGCGCACAGAATATCTGCGGCTTCCGCGGACTTTGGGCGATTTTCCACACCATGGCATGTTCCCGACCACCACCGCCGACGACAAGAATTTTCACAGCTCAACCTTTAGTTGAAATAACCGCAGACAGATGTCACACGGAATTGACACCCGGCTCGAAGAACGCGCGGGCATTCACCCTCGCTCCGCCGAGGATGCTGAAACAGGTTTTCCAACAGGGCCGCAGGCGAGAAAAACCGGAGGCGCAACCTCTGGGCTAGGTTGAGGTTTTTTTTCGAGCCGAGAACGAAGTTGGAAACCTGTTTCAGCATCCGATCTAGTGGCGGAAGTGGCGCATGCCGGTCAGAATCATCGCCATCCCGTGTTCATCCACGGCCTTGGTCACTTCGGCGTCGCGAATGGATCCACCGGGCTGAATCACACAGGTAATGCCGGCTTCCGCCGCGGCATCGATGCCGTCCCGGAACGGGAAGAAGGCGTCGGACGCCATGACACATCCGTTGACAGGGGACTGCGCTTTCATCACGGCCAGCTTCACAGAGTCCACGCGACTCATCTGTCCTGCGCCGATACCGACGATTTCACCGGGACGACCATAAATGATGGCATTCGACTTCACATGTTTGCAGACCACCCAGGCAAAGGCGCAGGCCGCATATTCCTGCTCGGTCGGTTTGCGGGAAGTCGGCACCGCCAGGGCCTTGATGTCCTTGATGACGCCCAGATCGCGATCCTGTACGATCAATCCGCCGACGAGCTTCTTGAGATCATACCCTTCGGCTGTCGCCTTGCTGAGCGGACCGACATCCAGAAGCCGAATGTCTTTCTTCCGCTTGAGCTCCGCCAGCGCATCCTCCGCAAAGCCCGGCGCGATGACCACTTCGACAAACGTCGAGGTAATCTCTTTCGCGGCCGCAAGATCCACGGGACGATTAAACGCAATCACCCCGCCGAACGCCGACACGGGATCGGTTGCGCGCGCCTTGACGTACGCTTCCACCGGCGTGGCGCCGAGGGCGCATCCGCAGGGGTTGTTGTGTTTGATGATCGCCACGGCCGTCTCATCGAATTCCTTCACAAGTTCGAGGGCCGAATTGGAATCGAGGAAGTTATTATAGGACATGGCTTTGCCGTGCAGGATTTTCCCGCGTGACACCGCCGGCTCCTTGGCATGCATCTCTCGGTAAAACGCACCTTGCTGATGTGGATTCTCCCCGTAACGCAGGGTTTCCACCCGCTGGAACTGCAATGACAGAATGGCGGGAAACTTGACCTCGCTCCCCTGCACCTGTTTTTCGAGATAGCCGGCGATCAAACTGTCGTAGCGCGCCGTGTGTTGAAAGACTTTCATAGCCAGTTCTCGGCGCAAGGCGGGCGTAACGGACCCGGCCTTTACCGCCTCCAACACGCGGGTATAGTCAGCGGGATCGACCACGACGAGCACATCCTCATGGTTCTTCGCGGCCGAGCGCAACATCGATGGGCCGCCGATGTCGATGTTCTCGATCGCCTCTTCGAACGGGCAATTGGGTTTCGCGATCGTCGCCTCGAAGGGATACAGGTTCACCACGACCACATCGATGTTGCCGATGCCGTGCTGCTGCATCTGCTTGACATGGTCGGGAACACCCCGACGCCCCAATAAGCCACCATGGATTTTTGGGTGAAGGGTTTTCACGCGGCCATCGAGTATCTCCGGCGACCCCGTGTAAGCAGCAACATCCGTCACCGCCACACCCGCTTCACGCAAGGCCTTGGCCGTTCCGCCGGTGGACAATACTTCTGCGCCGAGGGCTGCCAAACCCCTGGCCATCTCAACAACTCCGGTCTTGTCGGAAACACTGATCAGTGCCCGCGCAATGCTGGCCATGATGAACTCCTTCAACTATGGATATCGTGTGGGTGGGATCACAATGGACGAAAAAACGCCGTGACAATAGCAGATGCCTCGACGCCACTGCAAGCCGACCGAGAGCGGCGCTCGACCGCGGCCGTCTCCTCGCAACCCGGCGGGTGATTGATGTGCGGTTCCGTGACGGATAATCCAGGCTGGCATGAGCTCTGGCGATGTGATACCCTTCGCAGATTGATGATTGGGCGGTACGTTGCTGCGCAATCAAGAAATCAAGTAACACTCGAAGTCTTCAAACCACACCACTCCTGTGGCGTACGACGCTGCAGCGAGGCCCCGTCCCGGGGCGATAAGGGCTGGCGCATGTCGCGCGGAATTATTTTCGGCGTAGGACTCTTCGCACTTACATTGCTGGCATTCATTTGTATCCCTCGACACCTGCCGGTGACGTCGTCGGCGACCGGTCACCCCTCGTTCAGTGCCCATATCGAAAATGGTCAGCTCACGCTCTCCGGTGCCATGGGAAGCGAAGAGGCGAAACTTGCGACCGTCGCCCGCGCACAGGAACTCGCCAAAAATCTCAAGTTGCGTGTCACCGATAATCTCGACGTCCTTGAAGACGGCGGAGCCGCGGCATGGGAACCCGCGGTGCCGGCATTACTGACGCAGGTGGCGGCCCTGCATCAACACCAGGCCACCCTCTCCGTCTCCGGCCAGACGGCGACAATCAAAGGCGCGGCCGCGAATGGAGACACCAAAACCAAACTCGTGCATGAGATTAGTTCGCTGCTGGGCACCTCGATCCATGTGCAGGATCAGGTCACCGTGGCTTCAGCAGGCCCCGCCTCCCCCTCATCCACGCCGACGCCAACGCCTGTGCACGCGTCGCGTGCTCAAGTGCAAGCGGGGTTGGATGACATCGTCCGTGGAGAACATATCGCCTTTGAAAGCAACAGCGCCGTCCTGACCCCCAAGGGACGAGCCGTCGTCGATAAACTGATCCCAGCCCTCAAGCGTTCGCCCGAGGCGGTCATCGAAATCGGCGGCCACACGGATTCCTATGGCGACCCAGATTACAACCTCCAGCTCAGCCGGACCAGAGCCGAGTCGGTTCGACAATATCTGACGGACCACGGGGTGACCAATCGATTGACCGCCGTGGGTTATGGAGCATCCCGTCCGCTGAGCCAGGACCGGACGCGCGCCGCGTCCAAAAAGAACCGGCGGATTGAATTTCGTGTGAAAGAGGAACGGTGAACGTATGGGAGCCTTAATTCTGCAAATGATTGGATGCTTACTGGTGGCGGCGACCATCGGGCTCATGATGGGGTGGCTGCTGCGCAGTTTCGCCACATCGGAGAAACGTCAGCAGTTGTCCGAAATTGCCACCCGGCTCCGTGGCCGCGAACATGAGCTGGACACGCTGAACCATGAGTTGAAAGTGCGCACCTCGGCCGTCCAGATGCTGGAAGGGAAGATGATCACCTCCGAAGCGGCGCTCAAGGACCTGACCGCCGATCTTGCGACGAAGGTCGAACAACTCTCGACGTTGCAGTCCGAAGTCCGCGAAAAGGGAGTGCATCTCCATGCGGCCGAACGTGAACGGGATACCCTGCGGCGGGAACTCGAGGAAGCCGAAGCCAGGCTCCAGTCACAATCGACGGGTTTCGCTGAAATGCAGACGCAGATGGAAAATGCGGAAGACGTGTTGATCAGCCGGGATCAGGAGATCGCCACACTCAAGACCTGGGTCGAGCAGCTGGCGCCGAAAGACGCCGAGATTGCCCGCCTGCGGGCGCGCATCGAGGAGTTGGAGCCGTTCCAGGAACGAACCCGACGATTAGAAAAAGACCTCGAACAAGATCGCTCGCGCGCCTCCGCCATGATTCAGGGGAAGGATCAAGAACTGGCCCGGCATCAAACCCACATCAGGGAGATGGAATCGGAACTCGCTCGCCTGCGGACGCAGAATCAAGAAGACCTCACGCGTTTCACCGAAACGCTGCAACAGCGAGATCAAGAGATTCAACGCCTCCGTGCCACGGTGGAAGAATTGGAAGTCTTCCGGGGAGAGGTGGAGAAAAAGGAGATCGCGCTCCGCGAGGCTGAAGAACGCCGGGTGATGGACGTCAGTGAGCGGGAAGAAGAAATCGGGGCTTTGCGCAAGCGGCTGGTCGAATACCGGGTCGCTCAGCGGCACCATACGCAAGCCAAATCGACCAGCCCCGGCGAAGCGGCTTCGCCCAGTCCCTCTGCCGCAGCACGGGGCGCCGGAAAATCGCGCGCCGCCCAGAAAGACGACCTCAAGCAGATACATGGGATCGGACCGGTGATGGAGCGCGTGTTGAATCGAATGGGGATGTTCACGTTTCGCCAGATCGCCGAATGGAAGGATCAAGACGTCGAACATATGGCGTCGGAACTCAACACGTTCCCGGACCGCATCCGGCACGACAATTGGATCGCCGGTGCCAAGGAACAGCATTTTCTGAAATACGGTGAGGAGCTGTAGGTCGTCCTGACCAGACTTGACCGGCCGCTGCCCTCCTCGCTGCTGTCTACGACTCCTTTCCTTCGCTCCACTTCGACCCGTTCGGTGACCGTCATGATTACGTCCAGCTTTTGCCTGCTGCCGGGTGTCGGCCTCCGCACGGAACGACGGTTCTGGAGCCACGGCATTTTGAACTGGGATCGATTTCTTCTGGCCCGCCAGGTGCCCGGACTCAGCGCCGTCCGAAAGGCTCGCTTCGACGACCGCATTAGAAAGGCACAGGAGCATGTTGCCCAGCAGGATAGCCGCTACTTTGCGAGAACACTGGCCGCGCGTCATCAATGGCGTCTCTATGAGTGGTTGCGGGAACGAGCGCTGTATCTCGATATCGAAACCGACTCGTTCGGGCAGATCACGGTGGTGGGATTGTATGGCAGGGGGCGTTATACCGCCCTCGTTCGCAACGAGTCGCTGGGCCTCATTCGTCTGCGAGAGGAATTGTCCCGGTACGACGTCCTCATCACATTCTGCGGCTCGTCGTGCGATCTCCCTATGTTGCGAGCCCACTTTTCAGACCTAACGCTGGACCACCCGCACATCGATCTCTGCGGCATCGGCCGTCAGTTAGGCTATCATGGAGGGCTCAAAGCCATTGAACGCCGAATGGGCATCAGTCGTATACCGGCGCTCCAGAGTTTTTCGGGAGACGATGCCGTCCGCCAGTGGAACCGGTGGCGCCACCAGCGCGATGAAGACGCGCGGGAACTGTTGCTGGCGTACAACGAGGCCGATTGCGTGAACCTTCAGCCCCTCGCAGATGCATTGTATTGCCGTCTGGTGTTGGCGTCTGGGCTGGAGGAGGTTCGCCGTCACCAGGGGGTGGATCAAGCAACCGATCGCTGACGGCATCACCCTCGATACCCGCCTCTCCCCTCACTCATCCACACTGGGTCGCAAGAGGTACGGGCCATAAACCAAGACGAACAAAAGATACGCGCCGCTCCAACAGGCGGCGGCAGAACCGAGTATGAGCGTATTCGGCAGGCCTGTGCCCGGCCCGAACACCCGCAGCATCGCGCCGCAAGTGACCAGCACATACATGGCCACCGTTGCTGGGTCGGCCTCCCGCGGGCGACCGGTATGCCCTAAACTCGCGCGGGTCATAATGGCCAGCGTCATCACACCCACCGCCCCGGTGGTCAGGGCATGGACGGCATCTTCCTTCGGCAGGCCGACGCCAAGAGCAGCGCAACCGAGGAGGAAGAGCGCCAGGGTGAGCCACCCGTACCCCCAGTGCAACACGAACACTAGCGGCTCCCGCCAGGTGAACCAGCCATACCAACGCGACAGTCGGACAAGATTGACGATTCCGGCGAGTATGAGGAACCACCCGGCCACAGTCCCCTGCGGGAGCATCGCCCAACTCGTCGAGGCGGCCGCGACCGATCCTATCGCCACCATATCGAGATGGGAAAACCGCGCCGGTTTCTCAGGCCTTCGTGTCTGGGCCAGAAACTCGCGCGTAAAATTCGGCGTCACGCGACCGCCGATGAACGCCAGCAGCGTCATGTCCAACCCCAACGTGATGCGTTCGGGGAGATCCGTCGGCAGGCCATTGAGAGCGAAGAAATGAAAGAGCATATTTGCGCCGGCATAGAGACTGAGCAGGACGCCGATCGGCGCGTGATTCCAGCTCTTTCCCCCTGCGATTTCGCGCCACAGCATTCCTGCCAACACCAGGAGATAGGCCGCATCGATGCTGGCCGCCGTGACCGGTGGAACCCAGGGCAAGGCCAAGACCACTCGGCCTGCGAGCCACAAGGAGAACAACCCCGCCAGTTGCAGCCCCTTAATCGCGGGGCGGTCTGTCCAATTGGGCACGGCCGTCAGCACAAAACCCGTGATGACGGCAGGCAGAAAACCGAAGAGCATCTCATGCAGATGCCAGTCGCGAGCGGTGGAAAGGAGGACCGGATTTCCGGTTCCCGCCAGGATCAGAATCCAGGCCGGAACCGCTACACCCGCAAACAGTGCAGCCCCCAGAAAAAACGGTCGGAATCCGTACGAAAAGAACGCCGTTATCGACAAGGCTCCGATTCGCTCCGTCCCACTACGTATCATCCGTCCCTCCCTCTCGTGCACTCGACCGGCACCGCAATGCATCGGCACGACTGCCATAGTCATACCACAGAGCCGGGGAGCAGGCCATGTCGCGCTGCAGAGCCCCCGATGCCATTGAGCAGCCGGGTTGAGTGATGGGGGACCGTTTTACTCGACGTCGTATCCGCGAACCGGCAGGTACGGACCCGGTGCATGCAGCAATTGAAACGCGTCGCGGGCGTCATTCCGTGCCGTTTCCGCGGTCTGTGTGACAACCGGAGCGGCCCCGATCTCCACCGGCTCCCGCCGGATCTCCTGACCGGTCCGGCTGCGGTACACCAGCTCGTCGGTATCCAGGTCGTATTCAGGCAACTCGGGGCTCTCCCATCGCTGCATGAAGTAGTGGGCGTAAAAGGTATACAGACCGTGCTCCTTGCGGTTCCGTTGCAGGACATACTCGGGCATGTTCTGAATATCCAAATCGGCATGGTAATGCTGCAACCAGAGGTAGTCCCCAAGGATCACCAGCTTGACCAACGGCGCATCGGCATAGAGCTTCAACTTCACGACCTTGCCGATCGCCTTGAGACGTTTGAGCAGCGCGATGCTTTGCCGGACCTCCTCGCGAAAGGTCGGGTACGTGGAGACCGGATGGGCCAATGCCTGCATCCGCGCCCGCGCGCCCTGATTGAACGGATTCACTAGGAGGATCTTCGCTTCCAGACATCCGTCGAGAACCGAGGACAAATCGCCGACTTGATCGACCAGGGTCCCGGCTCCGCTGGATCCGATCACCATCACGGAACGGCCGGTGCCCTGCTCGTCTTTCAAGGCCTGAATACGCTCTTGCGCGTCCGGCCCGCGCCGTGGAAAGAACGAGACGAGGCCGGCGCCGAGGGCGGCGGCGGCGAGCGCCCGATCCCGCAGACTGCGATGGACATAGTTGAAGCCCGCCATCAACAACACGGCGGCGGCCATCTCGACCGTAATCAATGACAAGGTGTCATGTTCGACCTGCGACCAGAACGACATAAACTGTCTGGCGCCGGCCGGTAGGAGCAGCGCAATGCCTGCGCTCATCGCGACGATGACGATGTGATACAGGCTCCCGGCCGCATGGCGGAGGAATGCCCGGAGAACGAAACAGGATTCGTGAAACAACGAGACACCTCTAGAACAGGTAAAGAAAGATTCCCACGGCGGTGACGAGCTGGCAGTGCGAACGACGGAGGAACAACCTTCGGCGGTAGGCTCAGCGGAGACGGCACATCTGCGGGCACAAACAACAATCGCGTAAGACTTCAGAGACTCAAGGGCTGCTGCCCCCGGCTACAGAAGGTCTTACGCGAACACCTGCACTGTATCAGGTCTCATGACGCGACGCAAGGACCGGGATGGTGAGGGGTATCTGCAGAGTGAATCGACACCAGTCCCGCGACTCATGCCGTCAGTTGTTCCAACAGCCATTCCATCGCATCCGATGACGCAAGCCAGGCTTCGGCAAACCCCGCGAAATGGAAGACCGCTTCGTTCCGGTCCCCCGGACTATAATGTTCCGGCAATTGAGCCGGCGGTTTCCGTTTCCCGGTGAACAAGTCGGCCACATGCGGATTGCCTTGCCTCGCCGCCTGTAAGTCGTCCTTTGCAGCGACCTGATCTCCACGGCGAAGATCCAGCAAGACACGGCTCCAGAGGAATGCGGCGGATGCTTCATGCGCATACCGGTAAAGGAGACGTTCTGCTCCGGCATCATTTCCCACGGCGAGGTACCGGCTCAACAACCCATGACGGATTCCCTGGTTGTCGTTGGGATTTAACTCCAATAAGGCTTCGCAATGCGCGATGGACTCCCCTTTCCGGCCGAGAGCCCATAGGCAATCGGCTAATCCTTGACGCGCGCGCATGTACGACCTGGTTTCGATCAGTCCCCAGAAGTGGCCCCCCTGCCGGTCAAACACGACTTCACCGAGAGCACGCCGTCCCGCATCGACGCCTTGCTGATACAACTGACAGGCTTCCTCTGCCGACCCTGCCTCAGATTCAGCCAGCACCGTGTAGGCATCCGCACAATCGGGACACATCTCCAACGCCTGGCGGGCCAATGCCGTCGCTTGCCGGTCGGTCGTAGCCTCCCAGGCCCGGGAGATCAAGGCGTACGCCTGCTCCACCTTGCCGTCTTCTTTCAGCACACGATTCACAGGCGGGGGCGCGGCAGGCCGTTTTTTTCGTGTATCAGTGCGTTGAGATTTTTTATGCATGAAAAGGCACTCCTGATAACCCGTTCTGTCGGGCAGCGCGACGCATACAGCACCTCGCTCGGTGCCCACCCTACACAAAGGCGAAAGAGACAAAAGCCAGCCCCATTCACAACCACTCTCGTCAGAATAGCGTGGCGAAGTACTCCAGCAAGAACACTAAGCCGGTGCCGCCCGTTGGTAAGGCGATTGCCCCGAATAAGGGATGCTGGGTGAAGGGCAAAAATGCACCTTCCTGCGTCTGCTCGATCAGATCGACCATGCGCTCAATTTGACGTCGCTTGGTCCGCTTGCTCACCGGCTCATCGGACAAACTCTTGAGCCGGCTATTCAATTGCCGAACCGCCTCCCGCTTCGCCGCTTCGGCCGACCGGCGGAGGAGCACGCCGTTGCCGAAGGCGTACGACGCATTGAGGGCAAAGATGACCAGCAAGCCTGCGGGGAAATCCCAGCGGTCGAAATAACTGTGCCGCGCCACCGCCATCAGGAACACAATCACAAACGGATAGTAGATCATGGCGCTGATGACCGCCGTCCGCTTTGCGATGAACTGAATGCCCAGCCATTCATGTACGTACGCCTGATCCACGCCGTGCTTGGCGGCTTCCCGGGCGAGGAGCCGACGGGGCCATTCAATCGTGGTATCGATCATGATCGTAATCAGGCGACGGCACAGGCGTGTCGCATCGAGGACATAAAACATCAGCAGCGTCATGGCGACGACACTTACTCCCAGAATGATGTAATTCAGCGTGAAACAGGCGTCACCCCGACAGGGCATGACGGGAAAGCCGGATTGCAGCATCAGGACGATGCCAAAGAGCCCGTACACCCCCACCTGCGGCACCACGCGCCGTACTCGTTCCTTCCACGCTCCGAGGAGACGATATTCGTGCCAAAGCTCCCGTGCCTCCGCATGACCAGAAAGAGGCGGCAGCCACCGATGGATGCCGATCCACGAACGGAACGGGCGCGAGAGCACAGCCTCAAGACGCGGCAAGCGAAACTTCCGGATCAGGTCCCGATCACTTTCCCACAAGCGCCAGCAGGAATGGGCGAAGAAGATCACACACAGTACAAACGCGAACAAGCGCAGACTCGCCGTGGGCCAGACACTGATGCCATCGGTAAAGGTAACCGGTTCGCCGGCAGTCCCATCCAGTCTGGTGCCGGCCAGGAAGGCGACAATCAGCGCAGCGGCCAAGGCCGGCAAGGCCAGAAGACTCGCCAGCGTCCGTCCCCGGAACAACAACCAGAGTTCGCTGTTGATGAGCATCGCACAACAGACCATCAGCCCGGCGGCCAAAAGGAGCAGGCCGATGGTGCGTAGCGACGGGAGGCGCAGCGCGGCGGTCGCCGGCTCCATATCGGAACGAAGCAAATGAATACTCGGGAGCACCCCCGCTGCATGGGTCGGATCCGGACTCAGATCGACCGCCCCATGCCGTCCGACTTCATACAGACGTGGCATGACCACCGCAGAAAACATCTGACCCGTGGACAGCGTCAACGCGTTCTTATCCGCTATCGGCTCAAGAGCATCCACCGCCCGCAACACCGAATAGAACAACGCCGTCTGATAACTGTCGCGAAAGGGGGGAATTGGCGTCTGAAGCCGCGGATCGAGTTCGAGGCCGAAATGGGAGGCGACGACTAAATTCCGCGTCCAAGGCAACTGGCTGGAATGCGTCAACCGGGAGTCGAGATCGGTGGTGAAAAACAGGGCGTGGGGAAAGTCTTTGCGCAAGGCCTGCAGGATCATGAGCTTGTCATAGACGTCGCTGCCCAACACACCGATTGCCTTGAACTCCCCATCGGAGGTGATCTCCTCCCGCTTCAACTGTTCGACCAAACGACGCAGATAGTCGAGCTGACTTCGTCCGACCGGGGTCTCCTCCACCACCGGCTCAATACCGAATCCCTTGTCACCCGGTTTCCCCTTGGCACCGCCCGCGTCCTTCCCGTTGTCCTTGGGCGGCAATTCGCCATCGAGGCCGGCAAGATACGAATACCGATGCACCCAATTCGGATACTGCTCATCACGAAGGGCATCGAGGTGTTGTGCCAATGTGTGAACAGGTTTCCTTTCTCCTACTGCTTCGGCTTTCTCTGCTGCTTCTTCAGCCAATCTCTTTGCGACGGCCACGAATGTGCGCGGCAACGACCGTCCATACAACGTGTCCCATTCGGAGATCAGGGCAATATGGGGAATTTTTTGCGGTTCAGTCAGGTCGATCTTTCGTCTTTGCAGCTCAAGTACCAATTCTTTCGCCAGCGCGTCATCGGTTCCGATCGTTCGGATCAACGTCAGGCCGGCAGACTTGAATCGACCTTCGACTGCAGAGCTGGTTTGCTCGCCGGAAGCGTCATCCAGAAGCACCGGGTCGGCAGCCGTGGCCCAGGAGGAATAGAATTCGGCGCCATTCAACACCGAAGCAGCGCCCGGCCGGGGCGCGGTACCGGAAGTCGCAAGCGAATCTCCCGCCGTGGAGATAGATTTGAGCTCTTGTAGCATGGCACTTAACGAACCGGAACTGCGGGGCCCCAACACACGATAGGCCGAAGGGGTCGTGTGCATTTCCTTCGTGAGATAGCCCACGAGACTCGTCAGGGTGCTCAGCGGCTTAGCACCAAGATCCTGCTCCTTCAACCAGAGAACCAGAATCGGCTGAACATCGTGCCGCCCCTGTTGATTCGTTTTTGGCACTCTTGGCCCAGGAACGAACCATTCGGCTGGAACAATTGAGCTCGGCCCCGCTGTCGATTTCCATTCGAAGTACCGAATGGATTCTCCGGACTCGGGCAGATACCCGGCCGCGCCCAGCGCCGACACCAGCGCGTAGCGGTCCCGCAACCTCGATTCCACTCCATTGGCATAAGGACTCCCATCGACACAGACAGGCATCAAGCGAAAGCGAAACGGCTCCTTGGCTGCGTGACCCCCATTAACCAAACCAGGCGACGCATGGTGCTCATGCCCTGCGTCGCCTCCAGCGGCTTTCTCCTTCTGGATATGGCTCGCCACGGCCTCGAATGGATCCTGCCAGAGCCGCGATTGGACGCGATCACGCACCGAGACAGACTTCTCCGCCTCCTTATCGATCGGTCGAGAGGTCTTAATGGGAACCTGATAGATGATCAGGCTGCTCACCACGGCCAACAGCAGCGCCAGGAGACCGGCCAGCGGCAGTTTCGGTTTCTCGTCTTTTTGTTCCGGCATTCGAAGCCCTGTTCACCAGCCAGACTGAGTCGACGCCCCGGTCATCAAAGAATGAAGCGCCAAGATCTCTATCTACGCAAAATCAACGGTAGGCTAGTCTCGAGAAAGGGAAGTGTCAACGGAGGAAATGATGGATACTCGACACGACTTGCACTGCATCCTTGGCTCTACATCATCCTAATGCTTCCTCCTGGCTCGCTTGCCTTATTTCCTAGGAGGGTAGCCCCACCGCACGCACCGGCGGATTCAATAATCCCCTCGAGCCAGCTCTGACCATCTCCATGGAGGGTGGTCTGGTGGTCTCCGACTGTGCGCCACCTTCTTACCCGCCCAGCCCACTGGCGCGCCGAGACGCGCCATTTACCCAGGCGAGGGGCTTCCGAGCCCGCGCGTTGCGCGAACAAAGGAGACCACGAGGCCACCCTCCCTCACCCTCCCCTCTGTTTG
This sequence comes from uncultured Nitrospira sp., assembly GCA_964556305.1. Lineage (GTDB taxonomy): Bacteria > Nitrospirota > Nitrospiria > Nitrospirales > Nitrospiraceae > Nitrospira_A. The sequence goes on from CAZKVY010000053.1 coordinate 23,479, forward strand.
ACTTCAACTTTCCCCCTCACTACAATCGGACCCCGTGGCATCACAATTCGTTCATCTCCATCTTCACACCCAATACAGCCTTCTCGACGGCGCCAATCAGATCGACCCCCTGATGCAACAGGTGAAGTCGTTCGGGCAACCGGCCGTTGCGATGACCGATCACGGCAACATGTTTGGGGCGGTGGAGTTCTATCGGAAGGCCAGGGAAGCCGGCGTCAAACCCATCATCGGATGCGAAGCCTACATGGCGCCGGGCAGCCGCCTGGAAAAGAATTCTCACCTCGCGCACAACGACTACTACCACCTGATCCTGCTCGCGACAAACCTCAAGGGATACCAGAACCTCATCAAACTTGTGAGCAAAGCCTACCTTGAAGGTTTCTACTATAAACCGCGGATGGATAAGGAGATTCTTCAACAGCACCACGAAGGTCTGATCGGTCTTTCCGGTTGTCTCAGCGGCGAAGTCGCGTACCTCATTGGGCAAAAGGATCTGGCCGGAGCAACCCAGGCGGCGGGCGAGTACCGGGAGATTTTTGGCAAGGACAACTATTATCTCGAACTGCAAGCCAACGGACTGGAACACCAGCGCATCGCCAACGACGGGCTACTGGAGATCCACAAAAAACTTGGCATCCCGCTGGCCGGCACCAACGACTGCCACTACCTGAAGAAAGAAGACTCGCGCCCGCACGACCTCATGCTCTGCTTGCAGACCGGGAAAACGATCAACGATCCCAACCGCATGAAGTTCGATACGGACCAGCTCTACGTCAAATCCACCCAGCAGGCGCTGGCCGAGTTCAAGGAAATGCCGACGGCGGTCTCAAATACCGTCAAGATCGCCGAAGCCTGCACTCTCGAACTGGCGCTCAACAAAACCTATCTACCCCAGTTCAAAGTACCGGAAGGGTTCACTCGCGAAACGTACGTCGAGCAACTCGCGATGGAAGGGCTCACCGCCCGGCTCAAGGAACGGCCGAGCTCCATTCCTGCGATCGCCTATCAGGTCAGGCTGAAGGAAGAAATCGCGGTGATCTGCTCGATGGGATTTGCGGGTTATTTTCTCATCGTGTGGGACATCATCAAGTTCGCCCGCTCACGCGGCATCCCCGTCGGACCGGGACGCGGCTCCGCCGCCGGCAGCCTCGTCGCCTATGCCCTCCGAATCACCGACCTCGATCCGCTCGTCTACTCGCTGCTGTTCGAACGATTCTTGAACCCTGAGCGCGTGTCTCTCCCCGACATCGACATGGACTTCTGCATGGACCGTCGGGACGAGGTCATCAACTACGTCATCCATAAATACGGCGAAGACCACGTCGCGCAGATCATCACGTTCGGAACGATGAAGGCCAAGGCTGCCATTCGCGATGTCGGCCGCGTCCTTGAAATGCCCTATGCCGAAGTCGACCGGATCGCCAAACTCATCCCGGACGATTTGAAGATGACGCTCGACAAGGCGCTCGAACAGGAACCG
>CAZKVY010000054.1:0-24703 GCA_964556305.1 uncultured Nitrospira sp.
CGTACCCCAGAGGGTACGCCTCCGGTCCTCTCTCACCTACGGCCTTGCCGGGGAGCCATCTTGAGCATTCGCCGAATCCACAAAAAATTCTTGGTTGCCCAGCGGCTTCCCTATACGTCCAAATTCCGGACTTCCAGAGCATGTTGCTGGATAAAGTTACGCCGGGGTTCCACTTCGTCGCCCATCAGAATCGTAAAAATTTCATCGACGCCGGTCATGTCTTCGAGATTCACTCGCAGCAACGTTCGCTTCTCCGGGTCCATGGTGGTTTCCCAGAGCTGCCCAGGATTCATCTCGCCCAGCCCTTTATACCGTTGAATGTTCAAGCCCTGTTTGCCTTCTTCTAAGATCGCCTGTACCAGCTCGGCCGAACCGTTCTTGAGGACCTCGGCTTCCTTGATCTTGATCTTGTACGGAGGTTTGCCCAGCCCAATAGCTGACGGGGCCTGTTTTTGTAACTCGCGGAAGTCGGCCGAACCGACCAATTCATGCGTCACGTGCAACTCATACGCGATCCCGCCGGTGGCGACTTTACACACCAATTTGCTCGATTGATGCTCCTCGTCTTCCAGGATATCGATCGTCGGCTCGGCCTTGGGATACACCAGCGCCAGCGTGGCTTTCACATGGTCGACGACGGTGCGCAGCGAAGCCGGATCCCTCAACACCTCTCGCGTCAAACCCGGTTCATCGACGAACGTCCGCAGCATGTTGGCTTCATGATGCTTCTTGTTGACCTTATGAAGAAGGCTTTCGAAGGCGATCAGCTTCTTGAGAATCGGCAAGAGCCGGCGACCCGTGACGAACTCCCGGCCGCTCTCGAGATAGACTTCCACCCCTTCGACGGCAAGATCCGCGAGATATTCATTCATCGCCGGCTCGTCCTTGAGATACCGTTCCGTCTTGCCCTTCTTCACCTTGAACAGGGGAGGCTGGGCGATATAGATATAGCCACGCTCCAACAGCTCCGGCATCTGGCGGAAGAAGAAGGTGAGCAGCAGCGTGCGGATGTGACTGCCGTCCACGTCGGCGTCGGTCATGAGCACGATCTTGTGATACCGCGTCCGCGCGATGTCGAACGCGTCCTTGTCCGGCTTGTCGGAGTCTTCCTTTTTTCGGCCGATGCCGGTGCCAAGGGCCAGAATCAGCGTGCGGATTTCGTCGCTGCTGAGCATCTTGTCGAAGCGGGCTTTTTCGACATTGAGAATTTTGCCCTTCAGCGGGAGGATGGCCTGGAACTTCCGGTCGCGGCCTTGCTTGGCCGATCCGCCGGCTGAATCTCCTTCGACGATGAACAATTCACTCAAGGCCGGATCTTTCTCAGAACAGTCGGCCAGCTTGCCGGGAAGGGATCCGCCATCCAGGGCGCTTTTTCTCCGGATGAGATCTTTCGCTTTCCGCGCGGCTTCGCGGGCGCGCGCGGCATCGATCGCCTTGCCGATGATTTTACGGGCGACCGGGGGATTCTCTTCGAAGTAGGTACCGAGCGCGTCGTTGACCGCGGCCTCGACGATGCCCTTCACTTCGCTATTGCCCAGTTTCGCCTTGGTCTGTCCCTCGAATTGGGGGTTCCGGACTTTCACGCTGACGACCGCGGTCAACCCTTCCCGCACATCGTCGCCGCTCAACGATTCCGTGTCTTTCTTCAGGAGATCATTGGCATTGGCGTAACTGTTGATCGTGCGGGTCAAAGCGGCTTTGAACCCCACGAGGTGCGTGCCGCCTTCTTTGGTGTTGATGTTGTTCGCGAAGGAAAACAGGTTTTCGGCGTATCCGTCATTGTATTGCAGCGCCACTTCCAGAATGAGATCGGCCCGTTCCGTCTGCACGTAAATCGGCTTATGCAACGGGGTCTTCGCTTCGTTGAGGTGATCGACGAAGGAGACGATGCCGCCTTTGTAATGGAAGACCTGTTCCTTTTCCTTGCGATCGTCCTTGAGGGTGATAGCCAACCCTTTGTTGAGAAAGGCGAGCTCCCGCAGCCGTTGCGCCAAGATGTCGAAGCTGAACTCCAATGTTTCGAATATCTGGCCGTCAGGTTTGAAGCGTACCTGTGTGCCTCGGCGTTTGGTTTTGCCGGTGACGGCCAGGGGCGCCTGGGGTTTTCCACGCTCATACCGTTGCTCGAACACTTGGCCGTCCTGCCAGATTTCCAGCTCCAGCCATTCGGACAGGGCGTTGACGACCGAGATGCCGACACCATGCAAGCCGCCGGAAACCGTATAGGCGCCCTGCTCGAATTTGCCACCCGCATGCAGGACGGTAAGGGCCACTTCCGCCGCGGATTTTTTTTGTGTGGAATGCATGCCGGTGGGAATGCCACGCCCGTTGTCCACGACCGTGACGCTGCCGTCGATATGAATCGTGACTTCGATCGCTTCGCCGAAACCGGCCATGTGTTCGTCGACGCTGTTGTCGACCACTTCGTAGACGAGGTGGTGCAACCCGTCGACGCCGGTGCTGCCGATGTACATCGCGGGTCGTTTACGGACGGCATCGAGGCCTTCGAGAACTTTGATTTGATCCGCGCTGTAACTGTCGGATTTCGGCTTGGCGGAATTGTCCTGCTGGTCGTCTTTGGCCATTCAGCTCCTAACAGAATCCTGAACAGGTCCGCCGGCGGCGGGCTCGCACGATGCGACCCCTCAACGCTCCCCATGGGTACGTCACAGCCCAGCACTCGGTGCGGACCTGCCGGACGGCCATGTCGAGGAACCCGTACAAAGGCATGTGGGTTATCAGATCTTGATCGGCATCACGACGCATTTGAATCCCGGACTCTCGGCCTCCTGAATCAGGCAGGGGCTCAAGGCCGTGTCCATCTGCAACGAGACCGATTCTCCATCCATGACGCTCAGGGCGTCCAACAGATAGCGGGCGTTAAAGCCCGTATGAAGCGCCTCGCCCTCATAACGAGCCACCAATTCTTCCGTGGCTTCACCATAATCCGGATTACTCGAGAATAACGTCATGCTGCCCGGGGCGAAGGACACCTTGACCGCGTTGGCCTTGTCCTTCGACAACACCGACACGCGCCGCAAAGCGCTCTCCAACAATCCTCGATTGACCACGATGCGTTTGCCGCTTTCCTTTGGAACCACCTGCTGGTAATTGGGGTAATTCCCCTCCATGAGACGGGACGTCAGCAGCAGGCCGCTTTTGCGGAAAATCATGAGGTTCTTGGTGAAGCCGATCAGCGGCTCTTCGTCGCCTCCCTCTTCGAGCAAGCGCCGCATTTCCTGGGCCGCCTTCTTCGGGATGATCGCCTTGATGTCCTGTGCCAGGGGCTTCGCGTTGGGGCTCCCGACCTCTCGTTCCGCCACGGCCAGGCGGTGACCGTCTGTCCCGACGAGGCGCAATAACGTCGTCTTCTTTTCGGTGGTCGTCAGACTGACGAGCAGGCCGTTCAGAATGTAGCGGGCGTCGTTGTCACCGGCGGCAAACAGAGTCTTGCGGATTAACTCCAACAGGCCTGCCCCGGCCAAGGGCGTCAGTCCTTCCCGTTCGATCGAGGGTAGCGCGGGATAATCGCCGCTCGGGAGGCCCACCACCTTGAATTGACTCTTGCCGAATTGGATCGTCGTCCAATTGTTATCGCCCGAGGTGAGTTCAATCTCGCCGCTCGGCAGTTCCTTGATGATCTCATAAAGCTTGCGCGCCGAGATGGTCACGCCTCCGGCCTCCAGCACCGTGGCTTTGTATAACCCCCGCATGCCGATCTCGAGATCCGTCGCCACAATTTCAGCCCCGTCGTGTTTTGCCTCCAGCAGAATGTTCGAGAGGATCGGCATGGTGTTCCGTTTTTCCACGACACCCTGCACGCGCTGCAGGCCCGTCAACAATTCCTCTCGTCCGATACGTACCTTCATGGTCGGTCTCCCTCAGAGGGCGCTCACGCCCTCAAGATCTGTTCTTTCAAGCCTTCCAGCGTGGTGTGCAGGGTGCTGTCGGCCTCTTTGGCTTTCGTGATCTGCCGGCAGGCGTGAATGATCGTAGTGTGATCCTTTCCCCCGAACTGGCGGCCGATCTCAGGAAATGACGCATCGGTGAGTTCCCGGCAGAGATACATGGCGATCTGGCGGGGATGCACCAGCGTTTTACTCCGCCGGCGCGATTTCAAATCGGCAATTTTCACGTGATACTTCGATCCCACGACCTCTTGAATATCCTCGATAGAGACAATCTTTTTCTTGTCGCCGATGAGATCGCGTAAAACGTTCTTTGCCATCTCCAATGTAATGGCCTGACCCGTGAGCGAGGAATAGGCACCGACCCGCACGAGCGAGCCCTCCAACTCACGGATGTTGTTCTTCATCGTGGTCGCCAGAAAATGGATCACGTCTTCAGGCAGCGCGATCCGCTCATCTTCGGATTTTTTTCGCAAGATGGCGATCCGAGTCTCGACGTCCGGCGGTTGCAGATCGGCGATCAGCCCCCATTCAAATCGCGAACGAAGCCGCTCTTCAATGTCCGGCATGTCTTTCGGAAAGCGATCACTCGAGAGGACAATCTGTTTATGGGCTTCATACAGCGTGTTGAAGGTGTGAAAGAATTCTTCCTGCGTCCGCTCCTTGCCCGCCAAAAACTGAATGTCGTCGATCATCAACATATCGACGTTGCGGTAGCGCTTCCTGAGATCGATCATCTTGTCGTAGCGAATCGAATTGATAACCTCATTGGTGAACTGTTCCGTCGTCAGATAGGCGATCCGCAGATCACTGCGCTCAGCCAGGTAGTTCCCGATGGCATTCAGCAAGTGGGTCTTCCCCAATCCCACGCCGCCATAGAGAAATAACGGGTTGTACGCCTTGGCCGGTTGTTCGGCCACGGCCATACAGGCGGCATGGGCAAACTGGTTTCCGGCGCCGACCACAAAACTTTTGAACGTATATTTAGGATTCAGTTGAATGCCGCGCTTGGATCGCGAGGCCACGAAGCCGCGCCCGGCCGTATCCGGAGCAGACTGATCGGGCTGAGCCTGTGCGGGAACCTGTTTGTGGTTAACCACGAAAGAGACGTCCATCCGTCCGCCGCCCTGGGCGGCCGACACGGCTTCCGCCAGCAGATCGTGATAATGCTCCCCCAGCCACTCACCGAAAAACTTGTTTGGAACTCCCAGATACGCGGTCGTCTCTTCAATCCGATCCAGCACGACCGGCGTGAACCAGGTTTCATACACCTGTTTAGGCACCTTTTCCTGAATGTACACCAACGCGTCGTTCCACATCTGATTCATCTTATTAATTCAATCACTTACGAATGTTCACAGGCTTATGCACAGGTGTGGACAAATACATAGGACGGTGCGATTTCATTGATGCTGCGCCGAAAACCTTCTCGGCGTTCCTGTGGACATTCAACCACCCGTACATCCATCGCGCCCCCTCATGCACAGGCCCCCTCACGTTATCCCTGAAGGCCCCCCGCCTTATACACCATCTCATCAACATGGGCTAGGATCTTCCATCGTCAATGCCCGCGCAGGCCCCGACGTTCATCCACAGAACCCACATGCCCTACTCCTACTCCGACGGCTCCTGATCTTCTCTTTAACTAGAAAGATATATAAGAGAAGAGCATCCGGATTACAGCACAATGGTCGAATGATGCTCAGCAATCAACCTGACCAGCTCTCGATAAGAAATGCTTTTTGCAGAACCCTCATGACTATGCGCACCCGCCTCTTGATGGAGACTATAGACAGGGCCGGGAAATGGCGGTGCCGTCGACAGGGCAGCTTCCATAAGAACGAGAGACACCCGATCGGAAAGCTGAGTCTCAGCAGCTGACGGTAGCAGCGACTCGGCCGGATCCGAAATGGGCCGACGAAGGAGATACAGAGTTTTTCGATCAGGCATAGAATGTCCCCGTTCCTAAAACACTAAGACTCGCTCAGCCGCGGCCATGGCCTGTCGAGCGGACTCCACTGTCCCGACGGTAACGGCAAATCCTTCCTGAATCTCGGGCCGCTTGTCGGACGTGTAGACAAGAAGAAAGGGAATCTGGAGATGTTCGAAGGAGGGTAAATATTTCTCGAGGATTTCCAGATCGACAATCTCATCTGAGTCTTCGGCCAAGAGATGGACCGCAGGCCCCAACAAAATGACCGTAATGGGATTTTCCCCTGCAGCCAATCCTAAGGCAATGCGAAGCGCCTCCACCGGAACCGCGGATGTCAGGGGATCTTCACGAATGATCAGGGCAATGGAAGCGGTCGCAGCCACAATTCAATCCTTGAAGGAACCGTTAGGTGAAGGCGAGAAATCGGTCACAGCCATTCACAATATTCGAGAGCACGACCAACCCGCAGAGTGAGATCCGGGGATCGAGTTGATCCGTAGACACTCCATGCTGTTGACACCCGTAGGCGCAGACGAACAGCTTCATGCCGCGCCCGACGAGATCGACATATCGAGGGTCTCGAAGATTTTTCACTCCTTCGTCAATGCAATAAAGATAAACGTCGGCACCGTGGCTGATCGCTTCCGATGAGAGCGCGGCCACCGTCTCCACGCTGGGGTGTGACGGGGGGGTGGATAACAGGAGGCCGATCTTCAATGCGCCCATAAAAATGTGCCTGTGGAAAAACTTTAGGAGTGCTTAATAATCAATAAGTTATATATATAATACTGCAAGCGGAGCGTACGAATTTTGGGCCGGAAAGTCAACTACAAAAAGGAGCGGGATTACCTGTTGAGAAGTCGGTCACGACAAGCGGCCGCGAGGTCTCTGATGGGAACATCCTCCTGGGCTTTCGTCTGCATATTGCGCACAGTGGCCGTCCCTTTTGCCACTTCATCATCGCCGAGGAGAATCGTATAGAGCGCTCCAAGGCGATCAGCCTGCCTGAGGTGGGCCTTGAGTGACGCGGATCGAAAATCCATATCGGCGGGCACCCCAGCCCGGCGAAGCTCATCAAGCAACACGAACCCGGCATCTGCCGCCTGGGTGCCGAAGGCCGCGACATAGACGCGCGGGATCGAAGGCACGATGAACGTCTCGGGCAGCATCAACGCAATCCGTTCAAGGCCGACGGCAAATCCGACTGCCGGAATTGCGGCTCCGCCGAGCTGCTCGACGAGACCATCATACCGTCCACCGGCTCCCACCGCGTTTTGCGCCCCGAGATGCGAGCAAGTAACCTCGAACGCGGTCAGGCAATAATAATCGAGGCCACGGACTAGGCGGGGATTCAGGTGAAACGGGATCCCTATGGCTTGGAGGCCAGCCGTCACCCGGTCGAAATGGTCTCGTGCGGTCGGTGATAAGGAATCGGCCAGGCGGGGAGCATCCTCTGTCGCCGTTCGGCATTCCGGGACTTTGCAGTCCAGAACACGTAACGGGTTCGCCTCGATCCGGCGCTGGCAATTACCGCAGAGGCGGCTTTCCACGCCCTTCAGAAAAGACACCAGCAGCGGTTTGTAGCGGACCCGGTCCTCGGCGTATCCAAGGTTGTTGATTTCCAGAGTCAACCCCGGCAGGGTGAGATCTGAAAGGAACCTCCAGAGGAGCGACAAGACTTCCACATCGGCCCGCGGGTCGGACACCCCGAAGGATTCCACCCCGAACTGATGAAATTGCCGCAGCCGCCCGGCTTGAGGTCGCTCGTGGCGGAACATGGGACCGGCATAACAATACTTTTGCGGCCTGGGATCGGCGGCTCGATTATGTTCAATGAACGCGCGAACCGTCCCGGCCGTCCCTTCCGGACGCAGGGTCAGGGACGAACCGTCCCGATCGGCGAAGGTGTACATTTCCTTTTCGACAATGTCCGTCGTCGCACCGATGCTTCGCGCAAACAACGTCGTGGTCTCGAAGATGGGGACGCGGATTTCTTGAAAGCCGTAACGGAGTGCCCACTGCCTGGCGGTCTCTTCGATAAATCGCCAACGGGGGGACTCCTCAGGTAGGAGATCTTTGACGCCCTTAATCGCTTTAATCATGGCTCTGTTATTGGGTCTTCCGTGAGTTCGAGCGGGACTATAGCGGCGGTCCCGCGGGCAAGTCAACGCAGCACGTTCCGTATCTCGCGCTGGGCCTCGCGAGCGACGAGATATGAGGGACGACCGTGTTGCACCGGCCAGTCTGCGAGAGTATAGTGCCCACGTTGTACGAATAGTCGCCCACAAGTACCCTGCTCAACCACAAGCCGCTGGGCTCGCTTTTCTAAAACTATGACCACTCAAGGCCGCCGCGTGATCGCTCTGGCTCCGATGCCACCGGAGAAGTCCGCCTATGCACTGGCGCGGTACAGCCGCTCTCCGGACTCGATCGAAGACAGCATCAAGTGGGTACACGGCCATTCATCCGAGAAATTCTGGGAACAGTTTTATTTCGACTACGGACATGGTTCGATCGCGGACCTGGGCCATGTCATCATTTGCTTCGAGCAGATTTCCGAACTCGCCGCCATCCGTCTCGAAGACGAACCGGTGTGGGACGGGCAGGCCAAGTCGAGCCGGTATCAGAATTTCGCCTCGACCAGTTGGTTTGTCCCTGGCACTATCAGCGGACAGGAGACCGAGGGGAGCTATCTGGGCATTCTGCGAGGGCTTCAGACGGTCTATCGCGCTCTGCATGATCCCTTGAGCCAATTCCTCACCGAGCGTGAGCCGCGACCGGAGAGCATGACCCCCGCTGCATATCAACGGGCGATCACCGCCCGGGCCTTCGATGTCACCCGCTACCTGCTGCCCTTGGCGGCGCAGACGAATGTGGGGCAAGTCGTCAGCATTCGCACGCTCGAAAAGCAGATCACCCGCCTCCTGTCATCGCAAATGCCGGAATTGCGCCAAGTGGGGGAAGACTTACAGGAAGCCTGCCGAAAGCCGCCTGTGAATCTCTGGGGAGAACTGTCCGGCCAGGCGGCCGGGTTAGGCGAGCCGATGGCGCCGACCCTGGCGCGGTATGCGAAACCGAATGTCTATCAAGCTGAAGTGTACAGCGACCTGGCCCGCTACGCGAAAGAGGTGCTGAAGGGCACCGGGTTGGATCAAGCATCCGCCTATGGGGCTGCGGAACCAGTGGATTTAATCGAGCCCCACGATCCGCTGGACGAAGTGGTGACGACGCTGCTCTACCGGACATCGCAAGCCTCGTATCGAAACATTCTCGCCGTCGTACGGGATTGGACTGAAAAACAGAAGCAGGACACCCTGGAAATCGCCTTTCAAAAACGCGGTCCGTACGATGAATTGATCAAGGAATTCCGCAGCGGGTATGCGTTTATCTTCGACGTCATGATGGATATCGGCGGGTGGCGCGATATGCACCGCCATCGCCGCTGCCAACAGGTGCAACAGAATTTCACCACGGTACATGGGTTCGACACGCCGCCCATCCTGGCTGAAGCCGGGCTCGAACAGGAATATCGAGAGGCCATGGGACATGTGAAATCGGATATCGAACGGCTGAAGAAATCCAGCCAGGAAGCCGCGCTGTACGCCATTCCGTTCGGGTTCTCCATACGCTGCCTGTTTAAGATGGACTATGCCGAAGCGGAATACATCGCGAAATTACGATCAGGGGTGAAGGGGCACTGGTCCTACCGCACCATCGCCTGGCTGATGAAAGAAAAAATCACCGCACGGTATCCGATCCTCGGCGCGCGCATGCAGGCGACTCCGCCGGATGTGCAGGATGCGTTGACGCGCTGACCGGTATCGAGCCATCTCATGAACCAGCCTCTCAATCAGATCGAAACGGCCCTCATTGCGGGCGACTGGGACCGGTTGGGGTATGAAGCCGGGACCTGGGTCCGTGCGCTCGAAACCGCCGACGAAAAGGATCCCCGTCCCTATTTCGCCATGAATGTCACGCACCTGATTCGCGGTGAATTTGCCGACGCGTGGCGTGTGCATGCTCATGCACTGCAGGAAGCGGAGGACATCGAGCGGGTGGGAGGATGGGTCCAAACCCTTCTGAAGCAGCATCCCGACAACGCGCACCTGAACCTGGTACAGGGGATGTTTCTGGCGCAGTCCGGCCAGTCGGAACAATCGATGGTGTACTACAAAGAAGCTGCCCGCCTTGCGCCACAATCCGCTTACCCCCATTATTTTCTGGCCCAGATCCACGAGCGGGCGGAGCATCTCGAAATGGCCATCAAGGAATATCGGGAAGCAGTGAAACTCGATCCGGCATTTATCGCAGCGCGCACGAACCTGGGCGTCGCCTATCAGGAACAGGGTCGGCTCGAAATGGCCATTCCTCAATATCGCGAAGTCATCAAGCTGAATCCGAACGACGGCGTCGCCCATGCGAATCTCGGCTGCGCGTTGGCGGAGCAGGGAAAGTTCGAACCGGCGCTCCAGGCTTACAAGGAGGCGCTACGTCTCAATCCGAACGATGCGGAAATTCACTTCGCATTGGGAGGGGTGTACGAAACCAAAGGCCGCGTGGATCTCGCCGTCAAAGAATATCGCGCGGCCACCGAAGCAAATCCGGATCTCGCTCCGGCTCACACCGCACTCGGCTGGTTGTTGATGGAGCAATCCCGCCCGACTGAGGCAATGGATGCCTTCAACCGCGCCGTGAAAGCCAACCCCGAAGACGCCCAAGCGCTCTACGGCATCGGCAGAATCTATGCCGCCAAGGGGAAACGGGAAAGTGCGGCTGAAAACTTCTCCAAAGCCATCCGCTTCGAAAAAGATCCCGCCAAGAAAAACGCCATCATGAACGCCCTCTTTGCCAGCGGCCAGACTGGAGATTAGCGGGCGAATCTTTGGGGTGTTCGTTCTCTGAGGTCCCGAAAGCAATCGTCTGAATCAATCTACCAGGCGCCAGCCATCCAGCGAGCCCGCACCTTGAAAACGCCCGTCCTGTTTCTTGTGGAATGATGCCACCGCCTGGGTATGGGAATGGCAGATGATTCAGCTATCGACCACCTAAACCGGGACCAAAGGCGGACGGGCAGCGAAGACTGGGAGAACCAATCATGCCGGGAATGTGCAAGGAAGGAGGAGGAGGTCCAGTGCTGTCAGATTTCCCGGATCGCGCCCTGCAGGACGGTCATCTGGGTCATGGGGTCACCGGACGCTTGGAGTTCCGCGCGGATCTGTTCTTTGAGGTAGTTGGTGTAGCCGATCTTGTCGATGAGCAGGTCGAGAAAACGTTCGGAAGACAAGAGGCTTTGGGCCTTCAGTTCGTCGAGGGTCTCGTCGCTCACCGGCACGTAGCTGGTACCGATGTGGAAAATGATGTTGTAGTGGCGATCGCGCCCGAGCCGTTCGAACCGTAGTCCCTTCACGTGCCGTCCTTCCTCTTACAGGCCAACGGGGGCACATTGTAGACAATCACCGGTGAGAAGACAAGGTCGGTCTCGGGCTTGCGGGCTTACCAGTCGCGGGTTCGCGGTCTCCGGGTCAGGATTTGGGGCTCTTCTTTCCGAAATATTCGCGCCGGCTGACGGATACATCAGACACGAACATGACCCCTGAGTGGCGGTCGAACAACGGCCGTAACCCGGCCAACACCGGTTCCACCTTTTCCGCCGGTACCACTGCCATGATCATGACCAGGCTTTCCTGCTCGCTGAACATGAAGTGCGCCTCGCGTACGCCATGGTGACCCTTCCCCGAGATGTTTCCGATGATCGTGTACCCGGTCGCTTCAACCTTGTCCAGCAGTTCCGTGACGAACGGCCGATGCTCTCCAGACACGATGACGCGAATTTCCTTCATGGGATGCAACGTGAGTGTGGCCATGTCTCGACTCCTTTGAAAGTGATCGTTGTATGCAACAACGAGCGTATCCCCGGCCTGTTAGGTCTCACTCGGATGCTTGACCCTGCGCCACACCCCCGACGGCATGTAGCGATACCAGGTGCCGTCCTCAGGATCCAGCGCGGCCAGATGGACCCACTCGTTGTGATAGAAATGTTGCAGAATCTCATGCCGCGCGATGAGTTTTTCGATCCGCGGCCGCGAGGCTTCGACCAGCGTTATCAGGCGCATCGGCTCATGATACGGCAACTCATCGTTCATGACGGTTTGCCAGGCCAGGCCGAGGCGAAGATCGCTCCAAGGGCCGGACATGATCCCGATGCGGCCGACGACATTGTGGTAGATCTTGCTCCCGCTTCCGTACACATCGTTATCCACCGCTGAGAAATAATGCTCCATGTTGATCCACTGCGCCACGACCTGCGGAGCGGTGAGGAGCACTTCCAGCCATCGATCCGTCGGGTCTTCGCGATAATCGTACGATTGCAAAAAGACGCGTCCGGAAAGATTCAGCCCCTTCGTCAATTCCCGCCGGCCGATGATAAAGGCCGTGTTACCGGAAAGACCCCATTCAGGCCGCACCTGACTCCAGTCCGCGCTTCTGGCGGCCACGTGGCCCGATGCCTTGACGATCGGCAGGACGGCGCCGACATCGGGAAATCTGGTACAGCGCTCCTGGCTGGTGAGTTGGCCGGCTTCCCGCAAATCGACGTACAGGCGAGCCACATCTTTCCGGTGGGTCGGGGGCGCGTCTTCGAGATCGAACAACTGCACCTCATCGGTCGTGGTATCGACCTGCCCGGCAAGGAAGTGCGTATCCGACGGAATGACGATGCCGCGTTTTGCCAGCCGTTCGCGCACCGGGGCGCGATTGGCCATCGCCGCCAGGACGCGCGCATTCGGTTTGCCCTCGTTCCCGCCGCAGGCGCCGCAGTCCAGCGCCGACTCGAAGGGGTTGTTCTCCGTCGTGCTGCCATGAGCGCAAAAGAGCACAAGCCGGGCGAAATTTCGCACCAGTCCCATCATGCGCAAGGCCGTCTCGAGGGTCAGGACCTGCTCGTCGAGAGTAAATCCGGTACGGGTAATGCGTTCTTTCTGGCGCGAGGCTGCGCGCCGGTTGATTCGATAATGCCGCCGCAGTTCGTCGAGGAAACTGGTCAGTTGTTCGCTCGACAGATCGACCGCCCGGGCGGCCTCGCTCAGAAAGGGCTCCACGGGCGCATCCTCGTCCAGGGCCCGCCGTCGCAGGGCTTCGACAAATTCGGCCTCGACTCGCGAACCATGCAGGCCGAGCCGGTCGCGCAAGGCCTTCCAGATCAGCGCGCGTTGCTCGGAGACCACCATTTCTTCGGTTTCCGCCGGAGCCAGCTTGTCGACGGTTAGAATGGTGGCGATCGGCGGGACAAACAACCGACGTATCCAGCTGGTCAGGCGGTTGTACCAGGCCGGCAGGAAGGTCTTGCCCATCATCGGAAGGACATAAAACCAGCCGAGTGATTCGACCATCACATACGGAGTGACGACGTTTTCCTTCAAGTCGTGCAGCAGCGTGTGACCGGCGTGGACCAGTTTTGCCCGCGACTGGTGTTTGGAGACGTAATGGTCCAAGTAGCTGCGGGGGATTTCTCGTACCTCGTTCTTGCCGCGCATGATGACCGGAAACTGCTCTGTTTCATGTTCCTTGCCCCAGGCGCGATATCGAATGAGGGCGGCGAAAAATCCCGCGAAGCCGTAGGTCTCGTTGGCGCCCGTCGATTCCAGGTGACGGCGGAACGGCTCGGATCGCACATCGATACAAAAGACCGATTGCGAATGGGGGCGGACCGGCGGCTGACCGTCGGCGGCGGCGGGTTGCGGTTTGGTTGGCGCGCGCCGCAGCATGCCGAACAGATGATCCTGATAGCCTGCCTCAAACGCCTTCAGCCAGACGGGGCCATGCGCCGATTCGGGAAAGCTGGCTATCCAGTCGAGGAGCTGGCGAAGGGCGGTCGGCGGTGCGTCCATGAACAGGGCCGGCACGATCTCGAGCGCGTGGGCGAGCGCGAGCAGGCGTCTGGCCATGGCCCGCTGCGCCGCCCGTTCCCGCCGCGGGCCGAATTCGATCTGATAGTGATGGGCGAGTTGCTCCCATTCGCGGGACAGCGTCACCCTGTTCTGTTGAGTACGCGATTGCGCATGCAGGCGCGCGACCCGGTCGGCAAAGGGAGCCGGCAAACGGCCGGCGACCCGTTCTTTGCGCATGAAGTATCCGGAAGACTCCTGGTCTATAAAGCGCAACACGGCGCGATAGTTTCCCTTGATGCCCAATTCTTCCTGACAGACTTTCTCGACGAGTTCGCGCACATACCAGAGTCGCACGGCGAGAAATTTCACCAGGCCCACGGGGTATGCCTGCTGCCAGGCATAGTCGTTCTCTTCAGCCCGCCATTTGATGAAGCCGGCCCAACCGGGCAGCGCTGCGAGCTGGAGAGCGAGATAGTCCTGCCGGAACTCTGCGGGAATCGCCAAGGCTTCAAGACAGTCGAACACCGTGTCTTCCGGATGTTCGGGCAGTGCCGAAATTTTTCGGCGACTGTCGGCGATGCCGCAGGTCGCCCATTCATTTCCGGCCGCCTGCTTCCATGCCGTGTAGAGCCCCTGGCTCCGTCCCGGCATTGCCCAGGTGGCATGGCCCTCGTCCAGGAAGGCTTCGCACCATTTGATCAGTTCGCCATTGATCTGCTCTCCGATCTTGGTGCCCAGCGTCCGGTCGCACCAGTTCGATAAGGTGAGATCCCGTCCCAGCGCGGCCACATCCTCGCGAACCGTAGCGGCTATCCGCTCCTGCACGGTCGGTTCAGCAAAGGCGATGAGGCGCTCCGCCAGTACGTCCACCTGCTCGTCGTTCGGCTCGCGTTCCATGAGCCGGTCGAGTGGTTCCTCGACCGCTCGGGACAATCCATGAGTCAGGCAGGCACGCCACACCTCCCGCTGTGAAATGCGGCAGGATCCGAGGTCGACGTCTTCATCCTTCGCAAGGGGCGCTAACGCGTCATCGATGTGGCCGACCAGAATCCGGCCAGTTTTTACATATCGCCGATACAGGTCGCCGGGAAGGTATCCGTTGCCGCCCAGGAACTGCCGGCCACGGCGGACCGTCTCGGTAAACGGTAGGTATTCGAGGCTGTGCAGGGGATTGTGGTGCACGAAGGTTCGCATCGGCCAATACTGCGCGATGACCTCACTGGCGAGCCGGATCATGCCCCGCAACTCCATCCGCCGCGCTTCGAGCTCGGTCGAGTCGTCAGTACGAATCATCGGGTCCATGTCTCACCCTGCAAGGCGACCGCAGCGGCAGGCCCGGACGCCTGCGACTCAAACATACGAGACGGGGCCGTACCAAGGATCAGGAGTAGCAGCAACACCAGCAGCAGGGAGATAAATTCAGTCTGCCGCAAGTCTTCATGTCGCAGGTCCAGGCGAGGCCGGCCGAACACAACCTGTTGGATCAGATCGGTGTAGTACCAGGAGGCGGTGAGCCAGACGAGGATGATGATGACGAACGGGCCGGACGGCGCAAATACGGGCGTCAGCAGCATTCCCAGGAAACCGGAAAACACGCCGAATGGTGGCATGCCCAGGGCGGCCAGGGCCAGCAGCGCCAGCAATGTGCTGAAGCGGGGCATTGGGTAGGCGAGACCGCCGAGCGCGTGGAAATCGAGATCCCCGTACCGCGCCCGAATAGCATACCAAGCCAGCAAGAGCCCGCTGGTGGTGAGCCCCACGGCGCTGAGATAGACCAGAGCTTGGACCGGAGCGGTGCCCGTGTCGGCAATATACCACCAGAGCATGCAGAAGAAGGCCAGTGCGGCATATCCGAGGCGAGGCAGTGGATGCGACTGAATCAAAGCCCGCAGCGAACCATACACGGCGCCGGCCAGCGCGAGGAGGGCCACGGTGTGGAGCATCGTCGCGGAGAGTGAGGGGAGCAGCAGCATCAGGGTGTGGAATCCGACCGTCGGCAGTACAAAGGCCAGGAATGCAGGAAGATTACCCGGCAATCCACTCAGTGCCGCCACGAATCCGCTGTGCACGGGCAACAGGGGCAGCAGCGTCGCGCAAGTGACCAGAGACGCGAGCGTCGAAGCCGGTGCCGGTAGGGCCAATGCCATTACGGTGGAGAAAATGCCCAGTCCGAACGAGGACATGCCTCGCCACGCTGCCGGTGTCGAGCCCGGTTGATGACGATACAGCAAGCCGCAGACGATACTGAGGAGCAGTACAAGCAAGAGGTCGCGCGCGGCACTGTGACTGGTGAGAATACCCAATGATACGCCGAGCAGGATCAAGGTCATGACCCAGGCTGAACTGTGCTCCCGGTGCAACGGCTGCCCGAGCAGCGTGAGGAACGCCGTTGCCGGCAGCAGGCAGAGAAAAGACATCCCGGCAGCCGGTTCGCTTTGCGCTAGGGATGTGCCCATGACGGCGAGCAGGCTCGCTCCCGTAGTCCCCAGGACCACGGCCTTCATGCGCTGAAGAGAGGCCTTCATCAGCAGGCCGAGGCTGGCGCCCAAAACAGGTATGGCCAGAAGAAGCCAGGGTGTCATCCAGGGCTCGATCACCACGTAACTCCGGTGACGGCCGCAGAAACGTCGAGACAGAGGAGCCGCCTTAGTTTCGTCACGAGAGCCGTTTCTCCAGGCGATGCGCGACCTGCGTCACGACACGGCCGATGGTGAGATAGAGCTGATCGAGGTAGAGCCGGTTCATGAACAGGACGTACAGGCGGAGCAGGAAGGCTTCGATCCATCCGGGGATAGTGACGGTGCGTCCATGGGCATGGGCGTACAGATAGACCCAGCTCAGAATCGTCAACAACGTCGTGCCTACCACCAAACTGTCGAACAGCCGTCCAGGGAGTGCCGCGGCCTTGAAATAGAAGGCGACCTCCTGAGGGTCCGGGTACAGAAAATGGGTGAAACTCTCCACGGCAAACAGATAGGTGAAGACAACGATCACCAGCGTCACCAGCATGGCGGCGGATACCTTCCAGGAGGCCACCGCCCGAATGCGCGTCAGTGAGAGGATGGCCTGCGAAGAGGTGACCCAGATGAAGAACAGGAAGATCACCGTTCCTTGTGAGTCGAGCAGTGGAATTCGCAACACGCCGTGCGTGCCCAACAGAATGACCAGCGGCAGCAAGAGAGTCGTGAAAAACCCGGTGGACCAGGTCAGGTTGGAGAATTCGCTTTCCTCCGTCTCGCGGTCGATCGGCGGAAACGAGGGTTCCTGGCGGGCCTTATGAATCACGTTGCCGCAATTCAGGAACACCGTCCCCTTGAACAGGCCGTGTGCGATGAGATGGAAGACGGCGAGGGAAAACGCGCCGAGGCCGCACTCCATGATCATGTAACCCATCTGCCCGATCGTGGAGAAGCCCAGGGTCTTCTTGATGTCGTTCTGCGTCAACATCATGGTGGCGCCGAGAATCGCCGTGAGCATGCCGATGACGAAGACCACATGCAGTGTCGTCGGGCTCAAGCCGTATAACGGGGCGAGCCGGTTCAGCAGGAAACCTCCGGCGTTGATGATGCCGGCATGCAGCAGCGCGTGGATCGGGGTCGGCGCGTATAGCGATCGCGGAAGCCAGGTATGAATGGGAAATTGCGCCGATTTTCCCATGGCGCCGCCGAAGATCAGCAGGGTCACCGCAGTGGAGCCGTTCATGTGCCAGCCGAGTTCCGGCCAGATCGACAAGGTCACAGGCGTCTCCGCGGCGCGTGTGAACAACGTCTGAAACTCGAATGTGCCGTAGAGGGAATAGGCCAGGACAATGCCCGCGAGGAAGGCCGCATCGCTGAGCCGCAACGTCGTAAACGTATTGGACGCGCCGGACAGCGTGGCTGCATGGCCGTGATTGTGCGCCAGGAGAAACAACAGCCAGGAGAGAATTTGCCAGAAGATGAACAGCATCACCAGATTGGCGCTGGAGACCATGCAGAGCAGGATAGTCGTGGTGATGGCGAGCATGCCCAGGTATCGTCGATACCCGCGATCCTGGTACATGTAGCCCATAGAATAACGGTAGATGAGCGTGGTCACGCCTGTAATCAGGACCATCATGACCGCGCTGAGCCGGTCGATGTAGACGCCGATCGGGAAGGCGAGGTTGGCGACGGCGGCCGGATCATACAGTTGAAACATGATCGGACCTTCCGACGTCACCGTCACCAGAATGATGAGGGAGCCGAAGAAGGACGCTGCTATCGGGAACAGGCCTGCGCGGGCGTTCCGCTCCTGGTCTGCTCGATCGCCGGTCATCACGATGAAGGCCGTGAGTAACGGCAACAGCGGGACGAGGGCCAAGAAAGACATACGAACCCCATGCCGGCCATGAAAAGAAAAAGGCCAGCCGACGGTCCTTGCCACAAGGTACCAACGACTGGCCTGCACTGTCCCCGGCCTTTCCCTTGAAGGAAATCCCGGCAAGACCCTACTGCCTGTCTCTTCCATTTGTGGAGTGGGTCCGGGCCGCGCACGAATCACGGCTCTCGTCGGCACCACCTCAAAACTGGGTTAGATGTATCCGTGGAGCCCTCGCAATTGCAAGCGAAAACTCCTCGCATTCGGGCGAATGCGTATGCGCACCACACCTTGGTCGATAGCCTGAGCGACCGGGTGCCGGTACCGCCATGCATAGGGGTGGAGTCCTGAGGCGGCCGTGACTATAATCCGGTCGTCCATGTCTGTACCATCAGGGAGAAGTATTATCGTGCCAGGGCCCACCAAGGGGGAAAAAGAAGCCGCCGTTCGTACGGCGATCATCAAATTCGAACAGGAATTTCTAGGCCGCGGGCCCGACGAGGTCCGCGTGTTCATTGTGCGCGACATGCTGGTCGTGCGATTGAAAGGTGTGCTCACGCTGGCGGAGCGGCAATTGGCCAAAACGGCCGAAGGCGTCGACATGGTGAAACGGCTGCGTCAAAACCTCATCGCCCAGGGACGTGAACGACTCTGTGAGCAGGTGGCGGATCTGATCGGCGCCAAGATTATGGCGTTGTTCACCGACATCGATACGGTCGTCGGCGAGCGCATCTTCGTCTTTACGTTAGAGTCCGATGTCGAAGCCAATTTTCGGTAAGATGAGAGACAGAGGGTTATCAATTGCATGATGCTTCATACGCTGGAAACGCTCACGTTCGATAACAGTTACGCACGGCTACCCGAGGCGTTCTACGCCAAGGTGAATCCGACTCCCTTTCAGGCCGCGCCGTTTCTGATCAGCGCAAACCGGGCGGCGATGGAGCTGCTCGATCTCGGCCCTGACGAGGCCACGCGACCGGAGTTTGCCGGTGTGTTCGGCGGCAGCCTGCTGGTGCCGGGGATGGACCCGCTGGCCATGTTGTATTCCGGCCATCAGTTTGGGGTGTACGTGCCCCAGCTCGGCGATGGCCGGGCGATTCTTCTGGGAGAAATCGTCAACGGGCGCGGCGAGCGCTGGGACCTGCATTTGAAAGGCGCGGGCATGACGCCGTTTTCCCGCGACGGTGACGGCCGCTCCGTTCTTCGCTCGGCCATTCGTGAGTATCTCTGCTGCGAAGCCATGCACGGACTCGGCATCCCGACGACCCGCGCCTTGTGCCTGGTCGGCAGCGAGGACCAGGTCTATCGCGAACAGGTAGAGACCGGCGCAACCATCGTCCGCATGGCGCCGTCGCACGTGAGGTTCGGCACCTTCGAGATTTTTTATTATCGAAAGCAGCATGAGCACCTGCAGCGATTGGCCGATTACGTGATCGAGATGCATTTCCCCCACCTCGCTCACGCCGCCGACAAGTATCTCCGGTTTTTTGCCGAGGTGGTCGAGCGCACTGCGAAACTCATCGCGCAGTGGCAGGCGGTGGGCTGGTCCCACGGCGTATTGAACACCGACAACATGTCAATCTTGGGACTGACGTTGGACTACGGCCCCTATGGCTTTATGGACGACTACGATCCTGGCTTCATCTGTAACCATTCCGACTACAATGGACGGTACGCCTTCAATCAGCAGCCCTACATCGGTCTGTGGAACCTGAGTTGTCTTGCGCAAACCCTGTTGCCGCTCGCGCCCAAGGAAGAACTGAAAACGGCGCTCGATGGCTACCAGGCCACGGTTGATCGCTATTACCGGGATCACATGCGAATGAAGCTCGGCCTGACAGAAGATCGTGGCGACGATGAGGCGCTGTTGCAGGAATTGAAGTCGCTCATGGTCGGCAGCCGCGTGGACTACACGATCTTCTGGCGCGAACTCGGCACCTTTTCGTCAGACCCCGCGGCAAAGAACGACCGGTTGCGAGAACATTTTCTCAATCCGGACCGCTTCGATGCCTGGGCCGGGCAGTATCGCGAACGACTGCACAGCGAACAAAGCGTGGACGACGAGCGACGGATTCGGATGGATCTGGTGAATCCCAAGTACATCCTCCGTAACTATCTCGCCCAAGGGGCCATCGAGAAAGCGCAGCAGAAAGATTATTCAGAGATCGACCGCCTCCTGACCCTGCTTCACGATCCCTATACAGACCATGCCGGCATGCATTCCTACGCAGCCGCGCCTCCCAATTGGGGCAAACATCTCAGCGTGAGCTGCTCGTCGTGAGAGAGCTCGTTCCGCGGGCCTGTCTCGCTCATAAGGGAGTTCTGAAGTTATGCGTTTTGAAAAACTCGGCGGCCTCACGGTTCGCCTGACCGGCGGGACCGACGACAAGGGCGGCGGCAACGGACCATGGGTGGTGCTGCTCCATGGATTCGGAGCCCTGGGTGATGACCTGGTACCCCTCAGCGAATATCTGGACGCGCCGGCAGGCACGCGGTTTCTCTTTCCCGAAGCGCCGATCCAGATTCCCATGGGTTTCGGTGATTCGCGTGCCTGGTGGATGATCGACATGGCCCGCATCCAGGCCGATCGAGCAGCAGGCAAGGTCCGGGACATGTCCGGCGAAATTCCCCGCGGCCTGCCTGAAGCGCGCGACCGAGTGAAGGCCCTGCTGGAGGATGTGCATAAGAAACTGGGGGTGGATCCTGCCCGGACGCTATTGGGAGGCTTCTCGCAAGGCGCGATGTTGTCCTGCGATGCATTGCTGCATAGCACGCTTCCATATGCCGGACTCATCCAGCTGTCGAGCACGCTGGTAGCCAGGCAGGAATGGGCACCGCTCTTGACGAAGCGGAAAGGGTTGCCGCTCTATCAGAGTCATGGCACGCAGGATCCAATTCTGCCGTTCAGCATGGCAGAGCGCTTGCGGGATGAATTTCAACACGCCGGGCTGGTCGTCGATTGGCAACCGTTCCGGGGAGGCCATGAAATTCCGGAGCCCATACTGCGCCGACTTGGAAGTTTCATCCTGAAAACCCTCGTCTGATTGCGTGCAGCTGATGAGGCTGTCTTGCCACAAGTGAGCAGGTGAATGTTCATGACAGAGAGCCACAATACGGCCGGGTTCCTCTCCACCCAGTCGGCCTATGATGAGTGGGCCGAATATTATGACGACGAGG
Organism: uncultured Nitrospira sp.; assembly: GCA_964556305.1. Lineage (GTDB taxonomy): Bacteria > Nitrospirota > Nitrospiria > Nitrospirales > Nitrospiraceae > Nitrospira_A. The sequence goes on from CAZKVY010000054.1 coordinate 21,243, forward strand.
ATCCCTCCGTTCTCCTGGATCAGCCGTTTCTTGTCGCAATGCTGCAGCCGTTTGCAGGATGCCGAATTCTGGATCTGGGATGTGGAACCGGTCGCTATCTCAGACTGGCTGCTCACGATACCTTTGTGGTAGGCCTGGATCTGTCCCGAGGTATGCTGGAGAGGGCCAGGCGTCAAACGCCGCCGGCCATTGGAGCTACGTGGGTGCAAGCGTCAGTCGAGTGCCTACCATTCCCTTCACAGACGTTCGACCGCATCATTTCCGGCTTGGTGGTTGATCATGTCCATGACGTGAATAATTTCTTTCTGGGCATCGCGGCAGCGCTTCGGCCAGGCGGGCGTGTCATCGTGACGGCGGTTCACCCGGACATGCAACGAAAAACCGGCCCCACGGTTCGCTTTACGGCAGAGGGCCGCGAATATCATACGGAAGGCACCATTCATGAGAAGGCTCACCTCCTCACGGCTATTCAGCAGGCAGGGTTGTCGGTCGAACAGCTTCAGGAGCCACCGGTGACAGAGGAATTGATCGCTCGCAGGGAAGCCTGGAGAGACCGGCTCGGCTGTCCGGCATTGTTATTATTGGCCCTTACACGTGCAGCGGACCATCGTCATGACAATTGAACCGACTCTGTTCGAATTACAGGGCGCCGATCAGAAGCGCATACGTGGCAATCGTATTTTGGGCAAGGACCGTCAGATTTTGTTCATCACCGGGTTTCTCTCGAAACGCTGGGGCAACAAGAGCAAGGCGCTGGCGCAATGGTGCCAGGAACGGGGATGGGGATTTTGTTGCTTCGACTTTCGCGGCTGGGGTGATTCCGACGGGCAGTGGGGTGAGTATCGCCTACTCCAATGGCTGGAGGACGCGGAGGCCGTCACGAGTCTGCTGGCCGGTGGTCCACCGGTGACCATTGTGGGTAACTCCCTCGGTGGCTGGCTGGCTTGGCTCGTTGCGCAGGAGCATCCGATCGTCGAGGAGCTGATTCTAATTGCCCCGGCCTTCAATATGATGGATCTGCGCGCGGCACAAATCTCCGCTGAGCGGCGCGAACAGTGGCAGTCGGCCGGCTCCATGCCCTGGGATGACGAGCCCTTGCATAGAGACGCCCCGATTCCCTGGCATTGGGTAGAAGACAGCCAGAGGCTCTGGCGCCGTCGCCTCACCGTGCCGCGTCGCGTCAAGACCACCATCCTGCACGGCCTGCAGGATACGGTGATCAAACCCGAAGGCAGCTGGGCTTTCGTGCAACATGTGTTGTCGCAGGATCCGGAGTTCCCCATCGAACTGCTGCTCAAAACCGGCGATCATCGGCTGAGCAGTCCCGAGCATTTGGAGACGTTCCGGCGGCTGGTGATTCGATCGCAATAAAGGACACATCTATGTTGGTATTGATCCATAAAGAATGCGGTGGTCCGGCACTGGACGAGTCGCCGGTCGGCGAAGTGTGTGCGATACCGGTGAGTCAGTTCCCGTTTTCCTGCTTTACCTGCCTGGAAGACATCCTCGATGAATCAGAGGTCCGGCTCACCGAAGAGCTCGGCATCTAGCAGGGTGCGGAGAACGTCCGCCTGCGGGTTGTCGTCACATCGACAGGGCGCATGAACGGATCGTCATGTTTGGCGTACCCATCGAGGTTTCCGCAGCCTGCTAGGAGCCTAGGCCGGGCGTCGTCCATGTCTCCTTCACTCCCCCGCTCAGTGGAAATTCCGGTGGCATCCAGGTAAGGTGTCACGCAGCTTATTGCACAGAAAAGAGGCATCGTTGTCATCGACACAACAACATAATAGCGGGCCGGATTCCGACGAACCTGAAGTCCCTGAACCGTCTCATGCCGAGCGGGCGAAGACGCTAGTCTATCTGCAACAGACGGGCGGTCTCTCAACCATCTCACGGAAGCAACCCGGCTGGCCATTCGGGTCCGTCATGCCCTATGCGTTGGACGACCAGGGGCAGCCGCTGTTTCTTATTAGCACCATGGCCATGCACACGCAAAACCTCCTGGGCGATCCGCGCGCCAGTTTGCTGGTCACGCCGCCGGAAAGCAGGACCGATCCCCTGGGTGCCGCCCGGGTGACGTTGATGGGATCGGCCACGCGTGTGCCGAAGGAGGAGAGTGCGCCGGTTCGCGAACGTTATCTGGCCCGGCATGCCAACGCCGCCTACTGGGTGGATTTCAACGACTTCGGCTTTTTTCGCATGGCGATCGCAGATATCTATTTCGTCGGCGGCTTCGGCTCGATGGGCTGGGTCGCGCCGGCCGAGTATGCGGTGGCCGCAGTCGACCCGCTTGCCGATGAGGCGGCGGGGTTGATCCGCGAAATGAATGAGCAGCACACCGCCACGCTGTTGCTCCTGGCCCGGGTCTACGGAAAGGTGGAGGCACAACAGGTGACCATGACCGCGCTGGACCGGCTTGGTTTTCATCTGCGCATCAAGACCGCCGAGCGGATGCAGGGGGGACGGCTCGCCTTTACCAATCCGGTCCGGAGCGCGTCGGAAGTCAGAGCCGGTCTGGCCGACATGGCCGCGCGGGCGAAGGCCGGGGCTGAACTCGTACATTCACTGTAGCGGCACGCACGCAATGTCTCGCAACGATCCCGAGGGATCCAACTTCACAACTCAGCATCGGACTATTTAGATAGGGGAACGCATGGCGACGAACGATAAGCAGGTCATTTTTTCACTGGTTGGTGTCGGCAAGGTCTATCCGCCGAAGAAGCAGGTCCTGCGCGATATCTACCTGGGCTTTTACTACGGCGCCAAGATCGGCGTCCTCGGGTTGAACGGATCCGGAAAAAGCTCGTTGTTGAAGATCATTGCGGGGACCGATCCCAACTACGTCGGGGAGATCACCCGCTCGAAGGGCTACAGCGTCGGACTGCTCGAGCAGGAACCGCAGCTCGACCCGAACAAGACCGTGAAAGAGGTCGTGGAGGAAGGAAAAAAGGAACTGGTCGCCTTGCTGCACGAATATGAGGCGGTCAGCAACAGCATGGGCGATGCCGGCCCCGATGAGATGGAAAAGCTCATCGACAAGCAGGCCCAGCTACAGGAGAAGATCGAGGCCGCGAACGGCTGGGAACTGGAGAGCGAACTTGAAATCGCCATGGATGCACTACGTTGCCCCCCTGCCGATCAGAAAATCAGCGTGCTCTCAGGAGGTGAAAAGCGTCGGGTGGCCCTCTGCCGCCTCATGATTCAGGAGCCGGATATCCTGCTGCTCGACGAGCCGACCAATCACCTCGATGCCGAATCCGTGCAATGGCTGGAGCAGCACCTCCAACAGTACAAAGGGACCGTCATCGCCGTGACCCACGACCGGTACTTTCTGGACAACGTGGCGGGCTGGATCCTAGAGTTGGATCGCGGCTCCGGTATTCCCTTCCAGGGCAATTACACGGCATGGCTCGAACAGAAGCAGGATCGGTTGGAGAAGGAAGAGAAGGCCGAATCCAAGC
>CAZKVY010000055.1:0-24268 GCA_964556305.1 uncultured Nitrospira sp.
CGGTCAACGGGCAATTCGCCATGAACGGACTGGAAGTCCGGCAGGCCGCGCTGTCCTATGCCTACGCGTTTATGGACCGCATATTGTCCATCGGCGTGACCGGCAAGGTCATCCAAGGGGCGGCCTATACAGGCGCCACCAATATCCGCGGCGCAAGCGACGATGTGAGGGTCTTCGAGGACATCGGCCGCGCCAAGATCTCCACCGCGCTCGGCATCGACGTGGGAGCCATGTTCCGCCCCTCGTCCTGGTTGCGGATGGGTATCGTCGCAAAGGACATCAACGCGCCGACCTTCGATGCGCCGAACGGCGACAAATTCAAATTGTTGCCGCAGGTCCGAACAGGCGTCGCCGTGAATCCATACAATTCCCTGACGCTGACCGCAGATGTGGATATTACGAAGAACAACACGCTCACTCCCGGCGTCTACAGCCAGGTCCTGAGCCTCGGCGCAGAACAGACGATCTTGTCCGAACTGCTGTCGTTCCGCCTCGGCGCTTTCAAGAATATGCAGGATGCCAAAACACCGTTCATCCCGACGGCAGGCTTCGGTCTTCGCGTCCTAGCCTTGCGCATCGATATCGCCGGCGGGTATGATTTCAGAGACCAGGCGGCCCTGGCCTCTGGATCCATCGCCGTGACCTTCTAAAGTCGCGTTCGGCAGTGAATCAATCTGCTACACTTGTTGTACGAACCATGACACGACACACACTTTCCTCTATCAGCGTTGTTCTTTGTCTCGTGATGACTACACTGCTTGCCGGTTGCGGGGGCTTGCAGGAAATGTGGGAAGGACCGGCCGCGCGGGGCTTTTACCCGAAGACGATGGCCATTCTCCCGATCTCCGGCACCTATGACAGCGCTCGCGAAGACGTCGAGGAGGTGGTCGCCAAGGTCTTGATCAAGAGCCGACGGGTCGAGAAGGTGGTACCGCCCGATCAGGTCACCGACACGTTCCAGACCACGAAGGATGCGTTCGATGCCCTGGTCACGTATTTTTCACGTATGGAAACCACCGGCCAATCGGACAAGAATTCCGCGATCAAGATCGGGCATGCCCTGGGCGCGGATTCTTTACTGGTGGTCAAGGTGAATGCGTGGGAATACACACGGGAGGAAGGCGACAACATCGCCCGCGTGGGATTGAGCATGCGGCTCGTGGATGCCATCAACGGCGCCATCGTCTGGAAGGCGCGACATCAGGTGCAGGAAAGTTACTTGTTCATCCGACCCGATATGAAAGACCTTGCCACCAAACTGGCGGCCGACATGATTAAGTATATGCCGCCTGAAAAGCGGTGATCGTTCGCGACTCGGTCACGCCCTGCCTCCGCTTGTTCCCCTTCTGAAATTGTCGATCGCCAACCCGAACTGATTCGAGAGACTCGCTAATTCCAGCACATCCCAATTGCTGAATGGCTTGCCGCTGCGACGATTGACGACTTCCAGGACCCCTACTGCCTTGGCTCCCATGCGGACCGGCACCGACACGAGCGATGCGACCGACAGGGCGGCTTGCCATCCCTGGTCGCCGACCAAGCGAGAGTCTTGCCGGCCTTGAGTGATCAACACTGCCTGACCCGTGCGATGCACCCCTGCGGCAATGGTCGATTGCAACGACGTAAGGCCCGAAGATCGTTCTCCGCCGATGGCGGACAAGTTCAGCGTCCCGTCGGCTGCCACCAGAAACAGCGCACCGGCCTCCGCTTCGACCAGCCGCACCGCTGCATCCAACGCTCGCCGCAATTTTTCTTCCTCGGCGAGTGAGGAATTCAAAATATCGCTCACCTGCTCCATGTGTTGGATTCGAAGAATCTTTGCGGCATATTTCACCGTCAACCGGGCATGGTCCAGCAGGACCGCAAGCCAAGGCTCCACCGCCGTCAACAGCGACAGGAGTTTGCGCGAGGGCAATCGTGGAGACTTGCCGGCCCGGAACATGACCACTCCATCCAATCGGCCGATTCGATGTAATCGGACTCCTTGCAGCTCACCACTGACGATCTGGGCATTCTGCTCCGACTTCTTCAGCCCCTCTTGCCAGAGCTCCGTCTCGGATGGATCGCTGCTGCCGGCCTCTGCCAGACAGGCCATCTCACGGGTTTGCTCGTCACGGACATACAACGCCACGGCCTGGACCTTGGTCAGCTGCAGAAATAGTTGGACGAATACCGCAGCCACACCAATAGGCGAACGCCCCTCGCCTTCAGCACTCGACACCGTATTGAATAGCCCCTGTTGGAGAGCGCGAAGCAGCCGATCCTCCCCGATGGGTGAAGGCTTGCGGACGGCAACCTTTCTGCGCGGGGCAACCAGCGTATTCTTGGATGTCGTGTTACGAGTGGTTCGACCGACCTTACGGCGTGCAACAGCCATGGCTTCTCCTCATGTACACAGTCAATCGTTGCAGGACAGAGCGCGATTGCTCTGCCTGATTTTTCTTGCAGGCTGATGAAGTTGAAGGACCGGGATGTACGGGCGTCAGGTCAGATACGGGAGCACAACGCGGGAAGGGTTGATCAGAATTGGATTGGAACCAACGGGGATAAAAACAAGAACATCCTGCAGCGATCCGATTATGCCGGCTGCATCGCTGCCTTAAGGGATCGAACGAAGGAACCCACTTCTTGAATGAGTCGGCCATCCTGCCCATGTTCTCCCACACGGCGAACAATCGCGCTGCCGACGATGACACCATCGGCGGCTTCCGCGACCCGCGCGGCATCTTCCGGGGTTGCCACACCGAATCCCACCGCAACGGGCGTCTTGGTGTGCTTCCTGATCTTGGCGACGTTCTCACGCACGCCCGCTATGTCGTTCAGTTTAGCCCCAGTAATGCCTGTGATGGAAACATAATAGACAAATCCGCCGGACTCCTTCGCCACATAGGCGCGGCGTGAGGCAGTGCTGGTCGGCGCCAACAGAAAAATCAAATGCAGGCCCGCCGCAGCCGCCGGCTTGCGGAGAGGCTCCGCTTCATCGGGCGGCATGTCGGGTACGATCAGTCCGTCCACGCCGGCTTCGGCCGCCTTGCCGCAAAAGTCAGCCTCCCCGAAGGCATGAATGTTGTTGTAGTAGGCCATCAGGACGATGGGGATTTGAGTCGTGGCGCGCAGACGTGCGACCGCTTCAAGAATCCTTCGCAGCGAGGTGCCGCTTTTCAATCCACGCTCAGCCGCCTGCTGGATCACCGGTCCGTCGGCGATGGGGTCGGAAAAGGGAACGCCCAATTCAATGATGTCGGCCCCGGCGCGTTCCAGTTCGATCACCAACTGTTCCGTCTCCTGCAAGGAGGGATCACCGGCCATGATGTAGGTGATGAGGGCTTTCTCCCCCTTCTCGTTTAACCGCCCGAACGTTTGATCTAAACGATTCATATCGATGTACCCTTGTCTCTCATCTATCCACCGGGATCGTTCTCTGCAGGATGTTCTACCGGACCGTCCAGCAAGACCTAGCGCGGAGCGTGCGTCGAACCTCTGACCGCCCGCGAGAACGCAGCAGGCTGACCGGTCACCGTCCTACTACAGGGTCACGCCTTTGATTCTGGCCACCTGCTGCACATCCTTATCACCGCGTCCCGACAGATTCACCACGAGGATCTGATTCTTTTTCATTTCGGGCGCGCACTTGACCACCTCCGCGATGGCGTGGGCGCTTTCCAGCGCGGGCATGATCCCCTCTTCCCGCGCAAGAAGATCGAATGCGGCCAAGGCTTCATCGTCGGTCGCCCACGTGTACTCGGCGCGATCCGTTTCCTTGTAATAACTATGCTCCGGGCCCACTGCCGCATAGTCCAACCCGGCCGACACGGAATGCGTGAGATTGACCTGACCGTTTTCGTCTTGAAGCAGATAGGTCATGGTTCCCTGGAGCACGCCGGGACGACCGCCTGCGAACCGGGCCGCATGTTTCCCGCTTTCCACGCCAAGCCCTGCAGCTTCCACCCCGACCATCCGCACCTTCTTGTCCGGGACAAAGGCGTGAAACAACCCCATGGCATTGCTCCCGCCGCCGACGCAGGCGATCAGGCAATCCGGGAGCCGGCCTTCCGCAGCGAGAATCTGCTTGCGGGCTTCACGCCCGATCACGGCCTGGAAGTCCCGAATCATCATCGGATAGGGATGCGCGCCGAGGACTGACCCGAGCACATAGTGGGTGGTCCGCACATTGGTCGTCCAATCCCGCATGGCTTCGCTGATAGCATCTTTCAACGTCCGGCTGCCGGCATCCACGCCTGTCACCTTGGAACCGAGCAGCCGCATGCGGAAGACATTCAACGCCTGCCGCTGCATGTCTTCGGTGCCCATATAGATTTCGCATTCGAGACCGAACATTGCCGCCACGGTCGCCGTCGCCACTCCATGCTGGCCCGCTCCGGTCTCGGCGATGAGTCGCGGTTTTTTCATTCGACGCGCGAGCAACGCCTGTCCGATGGCGTTGTTGATCTTATGGGCGCCGGTATGGCACAAATCTTCGCGTTTCAGATAAATTTTCGCGCCGCCCAGCCGCTTCGTCAGTCGCTGAGCAAAGTACAACGGCGTCGGCCGACCGACATATTCTTTCAAATAATGTTTCAGCTCGGCTTGAAAGCCCTTATCCTTGCGCGTGCGTTGGTAGGCCTCTTCCAGCTCCAGCAACGCCGGCATCAGAGTTTCGGGCACATACCGCCCGCCGTAGGGTCCGAACCGCCCATGTCGATCTGGTATCGCCATGCGTCTTCCTTCAGCTAATCGTAAAAATGAAAGTATAACAGGATGCGGAAAATTTCTGCCAGTATCGTGCTCGCAGCACGGCGGGCTAGTTATCGCGCAATACCTTTGACGGCCTCTACGAAAGCCCGAACCTTCTCGTGGTCTTTCTTGCCGGGCCCTGCTTCGACGCCGCTGCTGACATCCACCCCGTACGGACGGACCTGCTCGATCGCGTGAATGACGTTGTCGGGGGTCAGACCGCCGGCGAGGAGAATACGGGCGACCGATGCGGCTTCTGCCGCCAACGACCAATCAGCCACCTGTCCTGTGCCACCATAGGCGTCGGGCGAAAACGCATCCAGCAAAAATCCTCGCACGCCGGCGCGACCTTGAAACTCGGCCAGGGCGAGAAAAGACCCCCGATCCTTGAGCCGAATGGCTTTGAGAACCGGACGCCCCAGCAACTCGCAGTAGGCCGCTGTTTCATCACCGTGGAGCTGCGCCAGAGCAAGACCGCAGCTGTCCATGATGTCCCGCACGACCTTGGCCTCTTCATTCACGAACACGCCGACCGGCAATACGAAGGGAGGCAACTCTTTGACGATCGCCTTCACCACCGCCGATTCCGCGCAGCGAGGACTCTTCTTGTGGAACACGAAGCCGATCGCATCCGCGCCGGCCTCCACCGCCACCGCGGCATCCTCCGCATTCGTCAACCCGCAGATTTTTACCTTCACGGTCATGCGTCAACAGCTCTGCTTACTTTTTTGCATGCCATAAAATCCGCTGTAGGACCACTGACAGGCCTGTCCCTTGGGGTTGAAGGTCAACCCGATCAAATCCTGTCGCCCGTCCTGCTGCGGGATCATCCACTCGCATACCTCGCCTCCGTCTTTGAACGAATGGCAGCGCGTGGGAATGCCCATGTCCTTGATGCGATCATCTTTGCTGCTACCCATCCAGGAGTCCCACTTGGGGGAGTACTCATGAATTTCCTGATTCAAGCAACCGGCCAGCGTCAGCACCCCCGCCATCAGTCCAAAAGAAAGCAGCGTCCTCATGATTGCTCCTTTGTCGGCTCATCACCCAGCAGTTCGCGAATCTTCGCCCCGGTATCCTGCGCTCTGATCAGGGATTCGCCAATCAACATGGCGTGGACACCGGCTTCCACCAACCGGAGGACATCCTTCCGTGTATGAATGCCGCTTTCGCTGATGATCAGCTTGTCGCCGGGAATCCGCTTTGCCAGACGGAGGGTCACGCCCAGGTCCGTCGAAAAGGTCTTGAGGTCGCGATTGTTGATCCCGATGAGCCGGACTTCCGGCAGCCACTCGAGCACCAGGTCGAGTTCCCTCTCGTGATGCGTCTCCACGAGCACATCCAGCGACAATTCCTTCGCAAGCGCCGAAAAGTCGATCAATTGGCGTCTTTCGAGACCGGCCACGATCAACAGCACCGCGTCGGCGCCATAGGCTCGGGCCTCATAAAACTGAATGTCCGCGACCATGAATTCTTTGTTCAGCGCAGGCAGGCCGACCTTACTCTTCACATCGGCCAGGTACGACAGATCGCCCTGGAAAAAATCCTTGTCCGTCAGCACGGACACCGCCGAGGCGCCGTGCTCCCGATAGGCTTCGGCAATCCTGACCGGCTCGAACCGCTGCTCGAACTCCGGCCGCAACAGCCCCAGGCTCGGAGAGGCCTTCTTCACCTCTGCGATGAGCGCCGGCCTGTCGGGCGTGCGGCGCGCGTCGAGGGTCACTGCGAATCCCAGCGTCGGACCGGCGTCACGAATCCTGGTTTTCAGATCGGCCAGGTACCCGCGGCTGTGCTTATGACGAAGTTCCGCTTTCTTATGTTCGAGAATTCGGTCGAGAATCACGATGTCACGAAGCCTTCTTGGTAAATGCGATGAGTTGATCCAACTTTTCCATGGCCGCACCGGAGTCGATCGTCTGCTGAGCCAGCTCGAATCCTTCTTGCAGCGTCTTGGCCTTGCGTCCTGCCACAAGGGCGGGCGCCGCGTTGAGACAGACGATGTCGCGCTTCGGTCCTTTGCGGCCCCGGAAAATGTCGCGCGTGATGGCGGCGTTGTCCTCGGCGCTCCCGCCGACCAATTCCTTCGGCCTGACGCGCATGAGCCCGAATTCGGACGGATCGATAGTGTAACTCGACACCACGCCTGCCTTGCCCTCAGAAATTCTGGTGCGGTCCGTAACAGTGATCTCGTCCAACCCGTCCATCCCGTGCACCACAAAACAATGTTGCGCGCCAAGATGGACCAGCACTTTGGCCAACAGCTCCGTCAACCCGGCATCGAACACCCCGACGACCTGCAGGCGAGCCCCGGCCGGATTCGTGAGGGGACCGAGAATGTTCAGCAACGTGCGAATCCCCAGTTCCTGCCGTGGCTGGGCGCAATGTTTCATGGCGCTGTGGTAGAGCGGCGCAAACAGAAATCCGATGCCCACCTCGTTCACGCAATCGGCAACCTGTTCAGGCGGGAGTTCAATGGCGACACCCAGCGCTGCCAGCACATCGGCGCTTCCGGATTTAGACGACATCGAGCGATTACCATGTTTCGCGACCGTGAGCCCGGCTCCCGCGACGACAAATGCCGCTGTCGTCGAAATATTGAAGGTATGGGCTCGATCGCCGCCGGTGCCGCAGGTATCCACGACCAGGGAATCCTTCACTCGGATTTGCGTCGCCCTGGCCCGCATGGCCAAGACCGATCCCGCGATCTCCTCCACCGTTTCGCCCTTCATGCGCAAGCCCATGAGATAGGCGGCAATCTGGGCGCAAGTCGCCGTCCCGTCCATGATCTCGCCCATCACCGTCTCGGCTTCCTGCTCGGCGAGATCGGCCCGGTCGGCTAGTTTGTTGATGGCATCTTTGATCATGGGTACACACCATGGGAGGCGGCGCACCGGCCCTCACAACTACAACTTGAGGAAGTTGCGCAGCAGCTCCTTGCCGGCAGTGGTGAGAATCGACTCGGGATGGAATTGCACCCCTTCGATGCCCAGCGTCCTGTGCCGCATGCCCATGATTTCGCCCTCGGCGGTCTCCGCGCTAATTTCAAAACAATCGGGCAAATTTGCGCGATTCACGATGAGGGAATGATAGCGGGTCGCTTCGAACGGATTCGGCAGATTGCGAAACAGTGTCCGGCCGTCATGGCGTACCATCGAGGTTTTTCCGTGCATGAGACGTTCGGCCCGAATGACTTCTCCACCGAAGGCGACCGCAAGGGATTGATGGCCCAGGCAGACGCCCAACAGTGGCAACTTGCCGCCGAAATACTTGATCGCCGCCACCGAGACACCGGCCTCATTCGGCGTGCAGGGTCCCGGTGAAATGACAAGCCGGTGCGGCTTCAAGGCTACCATCTCCTCGATGGAGATCTTATCGTTGCGGTAGACGACCACGTCTTCACCCAACTCGCCGAAATACTGGACGAGGTTATAGGTAAAGGAGTCGTAATTATCGATCATCAACAACATGGTGCGTGCTCGCCGTCAGTGATGTATGACTTGCAACTCGTCTGATCGCTTCTGCATGTCACGTCTCACGCTCTTACTCCAGCCCCTGCTCGGCGAGTTCGATCGCCTTCATCATCGCCCGGGCCTTGTTGCATGTCTCTTCGTATTCATGTTCGGGCACCGAATCGGCGACAATCCCCGCACCAGCTTGAATGTAGGCTTGCCGGCCTTTGATGACGACGGTTCTGATGTTGATGCACATGTCCATGTTGCCGGAGAATCCGAAATAGCCCACTGCGCCGGCGTAAGGTCCTCGCCGTGTCGGCTCCAATTCTTCGATGATCTGCATGGCGCGAATCTTGGGCGCACCCGACACCGTTCCGGCCGGGAAGCAGGCACGAGTCACGTCGTAGACCGTTTTGCCCTGTTCCAATTGGCCGGTCACCTGCGACACGATATGCATGACATGAGAGTACCGTTCGACTTGCATCAACGAATCGACTTTCACCGACCCGCGAGCCGCGACACGCCCCACGTCGTTCCGGCCCAGGTCGACCAACATCACGTGCTCGGCCCGCTCCTTTTCATCGGCCAGGAGCGCCCGCGCAAGGTCCTGATCCTCATCCGGCGTCTTACCGCGACGGCGCGTGCCCGCGATGGGGCGCAACGAAATTGCCCCGTCTTCGCATCGGACCAGCGTCTCAGGCGACGAGCCCACCAATTCCACTCCGGCGACACGTAGATAATACATATACGGAGAAGGGTTGACGACGCGCAGTGCGCGGTACAGCTGAAAGGGTGTCGTATGAATTTGCGTTTCCCACCGTTGTGACAAGACGGCCTGGACGATATCGCCCGCGCGGATATATTCCTTGGTTCGCACGACCATCTTTTCAAAATCGGCGCGGTTCATGTTGGGGGTGAACGTGATGGGCTTCCGTCGGCGCTTCAGACGCGGTTGCCGTATGGGCCGCTTCAAGCGAGCAATCATCTTTTCGATTCGCGCCGCGGCATGGCGGTACGCCTCGCGGATAACGCGATCGGTCGTCGATTCGAGATAGGCGTTAGCCACTACTTTGATCTTCTGCGAAACGTTGTCGAAGATCAGCAGGGTATCGGTCAGCAGAAACGCGACTTCCGGCATCCCCAGGCTGTCTTTGCGGAGGGACGGCAGTTCCTCGAATGTCCGCACCACGTCATAACTCAAATACCCGACTGCGCCGCCGACGAAACGGGGCAGTCCGGGCACCGTGACCGGACGATAATCCGCCATCAATTCACGCACACGTTCCAGCGGGTTGCCGCTGCTCTGAATCTTCAGCCGCTTCTTCCCGCGAGTCAGCACCAAATCACCCTTTTCCTCATGGATCACGGCTGACGAGCCGCTGCCCAGGAAGGAATACCGCGCCCAATTTTCTCCGCCGGCAACACTCTCCAGCAGATAGGCGGTGGACCCGTGGTCGATCTTGGCGAACGCCGACACAGGCGTTTCGTAGTCCGCCAGAATCTCCCGGTACAACGGAATCAGATTCCCTTCGGTCGCCAGGCCCCGAAATTCGTCCAGGGTGAGTGAATAGTGCTGCTTGGCCATACCCTTATTTGTGATGATCCGGCTGATTGCGCTACGGCTGACTGACGATGAGCTTTTGCCCCACCCCGACGGTGTTATCTTTCAAATTGTTCCACTTGCGCAATTGATCCGGCGCAACATGGTATTTCTGTCCGATGCGGTACAAGGTTTCACCGGGCCGTACGGTGTGCGTCGTGCCGGCCGCCGATGCGGGAGTCGCGCCAGCGTTCTCCCTTACGTCACTTTGACCGAACGCATCCTTGGCCGCGCCGGTTGTCGGCTCGAGGCTCAAATCCGAGGGCACGTCGGTCTTCAAGGCCTCTTCTACGGCCGAGGCAAAGTCTTTCTTCGGCGCGGCTTTTTTGGCTTTCGAAGGAATTGTCGTCAGGCGCTTCATATCTTCGTGCGCCCGCTTCTCCAATAGGCTGGCTTCTTTCATCGCCTGCGCCTCTTCCTGGATCTGAGACGCCTGCTGACGAACCGCCTCCACCTGCGCGCCCAGTTCGCGGTTGCGTGCTTCATACTCGCTGAGTTCGCGCTTGCTGCGCTTCACTTCAGCATCCAATTCCGCGCTGCGTTTTTCTTCCTGCGCCAGAAGACGCTGGAAATTCAAGCTTCGCGCCTTCTCCGCCTCGTATTTCTCCGACATGACACATCCGCTCAAGCCCAGGCTGCCCAGTATCAGCAGACCGATGGGAACTATGACCGCACGTCTCATCCGTCCCTGTTGTTCACGCATCATGTGGCTCCTTCGTTCAGCTCTCTTGATGGGAGGCAACACCTGCACACCCCAGGAAAATTCCGTGGCGCATCCGCTGCCGATTCGCAGCATGCGAAAGGGGCTAGAATACGGTCCAAGGCAGCGAAAGTCAAAGTGAAATGGGCAGGCACGGCGTTTGACCCATTCCCCACCCCTATGCTACCGTCCGGAGAGATTCGGTTCCGCTTATTCTAGTCAATCACCGGCACGAAAGACCATGGCACAAGGCGCACAACCGACCTCCTCTCGAGTGATCACCATCGACGGGATCACCCTACATCTGGCACAGCCTATGAGCATGGGCCAGGAATGGATCGGAAACCGTGAGATTCTCAAACAGCTGCTGGCCTGCTGGCTCGTCATCGACGAACGCGACCTGCCCCTCTCGCCCCGCATCACCGGCCAGCCCGGAATCGGGAAGACCACCCTGGCGATGGCCGGAGCGCGTGAGCGCAAACAGGATCTCTATGTGTTTCAGTGCACCGCGGATACACGCCCCGAAGATCTCCTGATTACCCCCGTGCTGGCGGAATCAGGTACCATCAGCTACCACGCGTCGCCGCTCATCACGGCGGTGCTCACCGGCAGTATCTGCGTGCTGGACGAGGGCAACCGGATGAACGAAAAGAGCTGGGCCTCGCTGGCTCCGCTCTTGGATCACCGGCGCTGTGTGGAATCGATCATCGCCGGCATTCTCATCAAAGCCCATGCGGACTTTCGCTGCTGCGTCACCATGAACGAAGACGCCTCGACCTATGAGGTGCCGGACTACATCCTATCCCGCCTCCAACCGACGCTGGGCATGGGATTTCCCGCTCGGGAGGATGAACTGGCAATTTTACGCTATCACCTCCCCTTCGCACCGGCGGAGATGTTGGCCCTGACCGTTGAATTTCTCCAGGAAGCGCATCAACTCAGTCTCGAATACTCCGTGCGCGACGGCATCCATCTTCTGCAGTATGCCTTGAAACGAAGAGCGCAAGATCCGACGCATCCGCTCTCGGTCGATGCCGCCTGGCGGGAATCTCTCATCAAGGTCCTCGGTGAGGAAGCGCTCGACCTGCCGATGCAGTCACGCCGGCGAAAGCGTGCGTTGGGCGATCAGGCCTTGCCGCAAGGACTCGGAGATTTTTTCTTTGGAAGTGATGACCCTCTACATCCCGGCCGATAATGGCAGTACCATCTCCCACCTCCGACGCCGTCTTTCGCCTCTCGCCCCGCATCGAACTGTTCCCGGTCCTCCACGGCAGCGGTGATGTCGCCCAGGAAGTGCGTAATCGGCTGACCGATCGCCGATACGATTGCCTGGCCGTTCCGCTCCCGCCCTCCTTCGAACACCCACTCGAAGAAGCCGTCGTCGATCTGCCGGCCATCAGCGTGGTCGTTCAGCAGGAGCCCGATTCGGAGACCGGCGCGACGGTCAATTATGTGCCCGTCGATCCCTGCCAAGCTGTGGTGATGGGAATTCGAGCCGCCATCGGGGAAGGCATCTACCGCGCCTATATCGACCGTGAAACGGCGGTGGTCGAACCGGTCCCGTTCGTGTCGCCGGACGCCTACGCACTAAAGCGCCTGCCCTATGCCGCCTTCGTCGCAGCCATGGTGCCCGCACTCTCTCCGCCTGCCGAGGGATCACAACAGCAGGCCCGCATCGCCTGGATGGCCTTTCAACTCCATCAGTTGGAGTTGGAATACGAGCACATCCTCTGCTTGTGCCACTTCGCCGACTGGCCCTGGATTCGCCTGGCATACCAGCAGCGGGCCGACTACCACGAACCGGACGCCGACATGCGGCGGCCCGAGCAATACCTCGTTGATCCGGCGTCGCTGTATTTCGTATTAGGGGAGCTGCCGTTTCTGACCGAGCTGTACGAACGCCGCCGCGCCACCGTTCACTCGGACCGTCACCTCTCCATCGACGGCATCAAAGAACTCCTGCTCGAAACCCGCGCGCGCTGGCAAACCGCGCATGATGAGGAGGGGCAGAGCGTGCCTACGTGGGTCACGCCCCAGCTGCTGCAGCTCTACCTGCAATATGTGCGGAACCATGCGCTGCTCGACCGCCGCCTCACCCCAGACCTGTACACGCTGGTTCTCGCCGCCAAACAAATGGCCGGCGACGATTTTGCGATCCGCCTGCTCGAAACGGCCAAGAGTTACGTCTATCAGGACATCGAGGGGACACATCTTCCGCAGCTCACCGCGGGCCTCGGGCAATTCGCCTTGCCGGACGAGCAGATCGTCCGGGCCACCAACAGACTCCAGGGGGCACCCGTCACCTGGCGATCGCTCTCGCTTCGTCCCCGTCCGCCGCGCCGCACGAGCCAGCGGTGGTCGTATCTCTGGAATCCGCATCGGCAATGTTCCTGGCCGCCGGAAGACTCCAAGATCGAAAGTTTTCACACCCACGTCCGCGAGCAGGCGAAAGCCATTATCGGCGCGGATCTGGCCAAGAGCGAAAAGTTTACGACCTCGATGAAAGACGGCATCGACATCCGGGAGAGCCTTCGGCACTGGCATCAACGCTCCAAGCCCGGGCGTCCGAAGCGGCTGGAACTCTACGTCAAAGAAATTCCGCCGGCTCGTGGGAATGTCGATACGGTGATTTTTCTCTTCGATACACCGGCCGATGCCGAACAATACAGCTGGCAAGCTACCTGGTACGCCGAACATGCGCAAGAATCCACGCTCTGCTTCTACGCCACTCCGTTCCTGAGCAACATGGTCGCCCCTGGAATCGGACAATCTCTGTATGGTGGCGCCTTGTTTATCTTTCCACCGCGTCCGATTCCCGACATTTGGACCGATGAGACATTGGCATTCGCCAAGACGCTGGAAGAGCGCTTAATTGCCGCCGGGGCTGCCCATTCCCGTGAAACGCACGTGGCCCTGGTGACACCCGTCCCTCCTAAGGCCCGGTGGCGGCAGATCGCCAGGCAATTCGACCGGCGATTGGTGCCGATTCCGTTGAGTCGCTTTTCGGGACAATTGATCGATCGTTTACGGCGATTCCATGTGCTGAATGGACAAGACATCCGCAGCTTCGCCGCGCAATTCATTCGTGAGTAATCCGCCCATGCCCGACAACAGCATTGAACACCGGATCGCGGCGCTCCGCCGGGAAATCCGGCATCACGACCATCTCTATTACACGAAAGATCGTCCGGCCATTTCCGACGCCGAATATGACCGGCTCTTTCGAGAACTGGTCGATCTGGAAACCGCGCACCCCGATCTGATCACCGGTGACTCTCCTACACAACGCGTGGGGGCGCCGCCGCTGGACGAGCTTACCAAGGTGTCTCACGAGAAACCGATGCTGAGTCTCGATTCGATTGTTGACCAAGAGGATGTCCGCGCCTTCGACCAGCGGATGAAGCGGGAATTGGAAACCGGCCACCCTGTGTACACGGCGGAACCCAAGTTCGACGGCTTGTCGGTTGAACTGGTCTATGATCAGGGCCGATTCGTGCGCGGCTCGACGCGTGGAGACGGCATGATCGGCGAAGATGTGACGGTCAATCTCCGCACGATCCGCTCGCTGCCGTTGCAACTCAATGCCGAGGCGGCTCCGCCGTCACACCTGGTCGTGCGCGGCGAAGTCTACATGCGGCTGGATGAGTTTCAAGCTCTGAATCGGCGAATGACGGAGCGGGGGGAAGAAGGCTTTGCCAATCCGCGCAATGCAGCGGCCGGATCATTGCGGCAGCTGGACAGCCGAATTACCGCCTCCCGTCCTTTGACCCTGACCTGTTACGATATCATGGCCCTCGCAGGCCAATTCCCCGCCACGCATTGGGACGAATTGGATGCGCTCGCCGCCTGGGGGCTGCCCGTTCCGGAGCATCGGCAGCGGTGCCGGTCGATCGATGAAGTGCTCACGTTTCACCGGACGATCGATGCGATGCGGGATGACCTTCCCTTTGAGATCGACGGCGTCGTGGTTAAACTCGACCGCCGGGATTGGCAGGATCAACTCGGCAGCAAGTCGCGCAGTCCCCGCTGGGCCATCGCCTACAAGTTTGCCCCGCGGAAGGAAATTACCGTCATTCAGGATATCGCCGTCTCAGTCGGCCGAACCGGCACCCTGACACCCTTGGCACTGCTCAAACCGGTGGAGGTGGGGGGGGTTACGATCAGTCGTGCGACTCTGCACAATGCCGACGAAGTCGCCAGAAAAGACGTTCGGGTCGGCGATACGGTGAAGGTCGAACGAGCCGGCGATGTGATTCCCGCGATCGCCGAACGCGTGCCGGTTCCCGGAGAAGAACGGCAGGCGCCATTCGTCATGCCGGACCATTGCCCGGTATGCGGATCGGCTGTCGCGCGTGAGGGGGCCTACTTCTACTGCACGGGACAGACCGTGTGTGTGGCCCAGTTGAAAGGCGCCATCGAACACTTTGCCTCGAAGAGCGCGATGAATATCGATGGATTGGGAAAAAAAACGGTGGCCCAGCTGGTCGATGCGGGAATGGTCAAAGACCTGGCCGACCTCTACAGTCTCACCAAGGAGCAGCTGCTGAGTCTGGATGGATTCGCCGACCGGTCGGCCAGCCTGCTGATGGACTCGATCGAACGGAGCAAGGCCGTCTCGCTGGATCGACTCCTGATGGGATTAGGTATCCGTCAGGTGGGGCGACATATTGCGCGCGTGCTGGCGAAACACTTCGGGACCCTGTCCCGTTTGATGGAGGCCACGGAGGACGAGTTACTGCAAGTAAGAGAAATCGGCCCGGAGATTTCTTCCAGCCTGGCCTCGTTCTTCAGTGAAGCAAGGAATCGCGGAGTGATCGAACGCCTCGTCGATCGAGGCCTGTCGGTCGCTCCACCGCCGGCGGAGACGAATCCAGGCAACCGCTCCCTGGCCGGCCAGACATTCGTGTTCACCGGCGGCCTGGCCGGCTACAGCCGCGATCGGGCCAAAGAGCTGGTCGAACGACAGGGTGGCCAGGTGTCGTCGAGTGTGAGCAAAAAAACGACGTACGTCGTGGCGGGAACCGATCCGGGATCCAAACTCGATCAGGCGCGGAAACTCGGGGTACGGATTCTGACGGAGGCAGAGTTTACCGTTCTGGTGACGCCTGAGTGACAGGCACATGCTCCTCGACCTGCTGGTCGTGCAGCGTGGGGTGTTTGTCTTCTTTGTAAATTTGTACGCTTTTGATGACCCGTGGGTCCGCCTCGTGAATCACCAGACGACAATTGGCGATATGCACTTCTTCCCCGACCTTGGGAATCCGGCCCAGTTCGTGTTGCACCAGACCGCTGATCGTCACGGCATCGTCGCCTAAATCCACCTTCAGGAAATCGTTCACCTTCCGGACCTCGGTGCGTCCATGCACCAGGATCTGGTTCTTCCCGATGCGTTTGATCAATTCTTCGGTAATATCCGTCTCATCGACGATTTCGCCGACGACCTCTTCCAACAAATCTTCCAGGGTGACTAAGCCCATCACGCCGCCGAACTCATTGACCACGATCGCCATGTGACGTTTGTCCAACTGGAACTGTTTCATCAGGTCGTCGGCAGATTTGGTGTGTGGAATGAAAAGAGCCGGCTGCGCAATGTCCCGCAGCTTCATTTCCGTATGGCCCTGGGCCAGCGCGGTCAGCGCCTTGGTTTTATAAAGAATGCCGATGATGTTATCCAGCGTGCCTTCATAAAGGGGAATGCGCGAGTACTTCGACTTGAACAGCAATTCCTTCGCTTCGCGCAGATATTGATTGCAGTCGAGCGAGAACATGTAGATGCGCGGAGTCATGCAGTCTTCCGCCGTAATATCCTTCAGCTGGAAAACATTCTTGATCATCTTCACTTCCTGCGCCTCGATCGCGCCGCTCTTGCTGCTTTGATCCAACATGATCTTGAGCTCTTCTTCCGTGACAAAGGGCACGTTGAGCCCCTTTCCACCGGTCAGTTTATAGATCAGCGGCACGACGAAGAACATGATCGGGGTGAGGACCTGCTGGGCCGCATAGGCCGGATAGGCCATGTTCAGTACAACGGGAACCGAATACTTTGCCGCCAGAGTCTTGGGCACGAGATCGGCGAACACCAAGAGGACAAAGGTGAGAATACCGACCAGCACCGCGAAGGCCTCGCCGAGCACGCCTTCCAGCCCCTGCCCTCCGAATCGATTCAGGGCGATGATTGTCGCGAGTGACGCGGTCGCCGTGTCGACCAGGCGATCTCCCACCAGGATGGTCAACAAGAGGCGTTGGGGATCGGTCCGCAGGTAGAGCGCCATCTCCGCCCGTTTGCTGCCCGTATCGGCCAACGCCCGGAGTTTGGTGTCGTTGACGGAGTAAAATCCCACCTCGACCACGGAGATCACCGCCGACAACAAAATGAGCACGATCAATACGATAATGTCCATACGACCTATCGAGGCTAAAGGTACAGCACTGATGTGTAAGAGTGAAAAATGGATCCTTGGATCAGCTCGAAGCCTAGGGTTCGAACTGCAAGACTTGCCCGATGTCGTGAGAGAACGACGAGTATCGGTCCTCTCGGGTCACTATCATCCATTGCTTATTACACTTAGCATAGCCGGAGAGACGCATCAAGCCTTGAGACGATTTCTTGCTCCGAGCCAAAGTGTCAGGATATCAGCCGCTTATCTTCGTAAACTTGTTCGCTCGCTCATGGATTCCCCGTGGACGGGGCCGGGCTGTCGTCTCGCACGATAAATGGATCCGTATCGAGCACTCGTTTCAGATGCACGGCGGCCTGCTCGGCTTCGACTTCCGTTTGAAACTGACCGGCATACACCCGATACCGGCGCCCATCCGGAAGATCGACCGCGATCGCTCGAGAACCGGGATAGGCGTTCCGGAGCCGTTGCAGCAGCGCTTGTGCATTGGCGGGGTCGGCAAACGAGCCGACCTGTAGACGCAACACACCCATTTCTCCGGCTCTCCCCTGGTAACTGATGACCCGCAGTTCGATATCATCCGTACCCCGCCCGACCATGCCCACCGCCTGGGCGCCTGCAAGCGAGAGATCCAGAATTCGTCCCCGCGCGAATGGCCCCCGATCATTGATCCGCACCGTCACCTGCCGTCCCGTCGTCAACGACCGCACGACCGCCACAGATCCCAGCGGCAACGTGCGATGCGCCGCCGTCAGCTTATGCATGTCGTAGATTTCGCCGTTCGCCGTGCGATTGCCGTGAAAACCGGGCCCGTACCACGACGCACTCCCTCGCTCTATAAATCCCAAGGGATATCCGGGCGGATAGGAAGGACGGGCTGGACTCCAGCCTGAACAACCATTGAGCCACGTGGTCAGGAGAAGCACGCACAGGGGGAAAAGAAGACGGCTTGTACTGGTCCTCTTCTCCCCTGGCATGAGGCGGATCAGAATTCGTCGAGTGAATGGGTGCGCAGCACCCCGAGGGCTTTAGTGGTATTCGAGACGGTCAGCACGACAATGGCGCGTTTGCCTTCCCGCGACGGGGTGCAATACCCGCACTTCACATTGATGCGGGCCCTGGTAAGCGAATCGGCCACTTGTTTCAAGGCGCCCGGCTTGTTTTCCAGGCTTAAAATCAGGGCCGTCTCTTCGCGAAATTTGATTTTTGATTTTCTCAGCGCAATCCGCGCAGCATCGACATCGGCCACGATCAGCCGTAGTTTTCCAGGCCCTGTCACCTCCGGCGCGGAAAAGGCCTTGATGTTGACCCCTGCGGCTCCCAGCACCGCCGCCACTGAGGCCAGCACACCGGGCTTGCTCTGTCCACTCACCACAAATTGCGTCGTTGTCGGCATCGGCTCCTCTCCCTCTGCTGAGTCAGTCAATCAGCCTGTGTGAATCTGCTTATACCCGTAGAGCCATTGAGCAGTCGTCCCACCGATGTTTCTGACCGTGTGAGACATGCCCGCTGGAATGAGGATCTCCTCTCCCGGATCGGGCCTGAAACACCGACCCCCGAACTCCAATTCCAACCGGCCGGCGACCGGCATGATCAACTCATCCGTCGCGTGGCGGTAATCCTCCCATACTTGCCCTGGCGGATCAACCCAAAGATCACAGCTGAAGCCCCGCGACAGCCATTCCGACGCCACCACTCGATGATCGACCGGCACCATATCTCCCCGCATCCTGCTATACCTTTTCCCAACGACCTTCCAGCTTCTTCATGATCTGCGGCATGGTCGTGTACTCCATGTCGTCGAGAGGCAGGCGGTGCGGCTCAAAGGGACCGTGCATCCGCAAGACGTCGGCGATCCGATTCGCGTCCCGACGCGCTTCATCATACGACGGATCGTCGAACATGTCTCGTGGTCCGACGAGTATACCCTCAGCCAATTGGAAACCCAGGCAGGCAACACGCGGAGGGCCGTCGAAGCGCGTCGGCGTGGCTTGTTTCACCGAAACGGGCATGAGGGGACCGTAATGCGATCCCCGCATCCAGCCCTCGATGATCCAGGGGTATCGGAAGGGATCGAGCACTTCTCCCACCGCAGGAAAATTCTGCTGTGCGCGGACGATCATCACCGGATCGTCTTTTCCGACGTATTTGCCAGCAATGAGGGAAAGCCGCTCCGTCGACGAAGCGGCGGCAATCGTACCGTCCGCTCGTGAGAACACATACTTGATCGTGTATTTACCGGGCGAGCCTATGAACATCAGCATGTCGTACAGTTCTTCAGGACAATCGAACGAGATCTTCTTATGCTCGTAAATGTCATGCACCTCAAAGCGAAATCCCTGATGCAATGTGGGCGCAATGACGAGACCAGCGGTATTGAACGGATCGGCGAACATCTTATACAAGGGGAGGTTCCACGCACCCGCCGACGTCTTGTCCGCCATGAAGATCAACACCGGATCAGACTTCCTCTCCTCGAATTCCATCTCCGCCACCCCCGGCCCCTGCCCGCGCACATTTCCACTGAAGGCATCGGCTAGGAGGTCCTGTCCGGCGCCGTAGAGATGCAGTTCCTTCGCGACTGCCGTGCCGGCCACAAATGTGTCCCAGGCCAGACGGTGAATTCGCTCGTGATCCACTCCGCGGCGATGTGTCATGACCAATTGCAAATCGTCTCCACAGGCCGACACATGAAAATCCACCAGCAATCCGCTGGTCTTGGCCCCGGCAAGCTTCTCCTTCGCGCAATCCATCAAGGCCGGATGTATGGCCGAATGCCCGACGAATCCACCGATGTCCGCTTTGATAACGCTCAGCGTGATCTTGCTGATGCCCTCAGTTTGCTGCCTTGCCATAGTGCACCCCTGGGTGAAGACGCGTTGATGAAGGTCGCCCTGTCGTCGAAACTCTAGGCCTTGAAGATCGCGACAATGGAGTGAGCAAAGGCAATGCCTGAGCCTGCCACTCGTGCGAAAAGTCAGAAATCAGTATTTGGCGTTTGAAGAGCCGCCTCGCGTATCAGGCTCGTGGACAGGCGCCACAGTCGGGTGCCCTAAGGTGTAGCGGAAGGCGCCAGGCTGGAGAACTTAAGCGAAACCACGCCTGCATTTTGAATCGTCTTGACCAATTTGGCGAGGTCGATGATTTCCGGAACATTGGCGGGACAGTTGCAGGAACGGGCGACCATTTCAGGCCTCCATTCCCGAAGAAGTCGAAAATATTGATCCAGTGCTTCCACCTATAAGTCGATAAGGCGGATCTCATGGCCGGCTCGCCTGACTCCTTCCGCCACCAACTCAAGACCAAGCGGTTCCAGACGAAGGTAGATCTTGGTATCGATCAGCGGCCCGGGATGAACAGCAAGCACGCGCATGTCTTCCTCCATTTACGCCGACGCGCGCAATACGGTAGTACGACTCGACTTGCGCCCAAGGCGACGTTCGAGACAAGCCAAGACGGCAGCCTCGTCCTGTGACAGGGAGCCCGCCAAGTGTGCGAGGGGTCTGTGGACCTGCGAGGTCGGAGAACCGGCCAGAGATCCCTCCAGATAGGCCTGTATGATTTCCGGATGCACATAACATTTCCGGCAAATGGCTTTGGTGTTGCCGAGTCTCTTCGCCACCGTCTCAATGGCTGCCACGATATTGCGTTTGGCCCGCGCCGCCGATCCGATTGCGTGACAATCTTGCAACGCCTTCGCAGCCAGCACGGTCCCCGCCCAGGTGCGGAAGTCCTTCGCCGTACATTCCTCTCCCGCTGCGCGCCGAAGGTAGTCATTGACGTCTGCCGCATCTATGCCATGCCGGGCTCCCTGCGCATCGACATATTGAAAGAGCTCGAATCCCGGGAGGTCCTGGCTCTGTCGAATGATGCGCGCCAACCGGCGGTCCTTGAGGTCCACTAGATGCACGATCCCGCTTTTTCCGCGAAATTCGAACCGGACGGTGCCTCCCTCGACTTTGGCATGACGGTCCCGCATCGTCGTCAGGCCGAAAGACTTGTTGGTCCTGGCGTATTCCTCATTGCCGACTCTGATCAGCGTCGTCTCGAGCAATCGCACGACCGTGGCCAAAATCTTTTCTCGCGGAAGGCCGGGCAGAGCCAAGTCCCGTTCGACCCGCTTTCGGATGCGGGGCAACAGCCGGGCAAACGCGAGCATCCGGCCATACTTATTTTCATCCCGGATCTCATGCCAGCGCCGGTGATACCGATATTGCTTCCTTCCTCGTGCATCACGCCCGGTCGCCTGTAGATGGCCGTTGGGATCTTCACAGATCCATACCTCTTTCCAAGCGGGCGGAATGACGAGCGAACGGATACGGCGTAGGTGCCCTTTATCGCGAACCAGGATTCCAGAGGCATTAATATAGGCACAGACTCCGCCTTTCATGACGCGCCTGAATCCTGCCACGCCTTCTCTCACATACCGCAGCCCGGCCGAGCGTGCTGACCTCAGCACATCTTTTGACGAGACTATTTGCATCATGAATGTGGGTGCACCATGAATTGAACAGGGGGGGTCAGGCTTTCCCCTGTTCCCTTTCCAAACCCGGCAGAATCGCCTTGAAGAAGGCGTTTTGGATCAGAGTTCCCATCACCTGCCACGTATCAGCAGAGGGATTTGTCACCGGGCCTGTTATGCCGGCGTCCGCTGCAACCTGATCCTGGCTCGGATTGTTGAGCAGTTCCACGAGGCTGCTGATGACCGATTCGAACACTTTTTTTGTCCACGCCTTCTCCGCATCTTGCTCCGGGTCATAGACCTCGACATCTTTGAATATTGGCTTGAGATAGCCGGAGACTTGTTTGTTGCGGATAGAGAGTTCGCTGAAGACTGAGAGGGTGCCCTGATGCACATCGAAATCGGCGTAGGCTCGTAGCACATCGTTCAATGATTTCAGGTCGGTTTTGACAATTTGCACGCCGACATCGAAATCGGGAGATGGCTTCTCAGGCCGGAATGTGCCGACAATGACGCTACGCCCCGTGCCCATAAATCGACCCGTTACTTTGATGACCGCATCGCCTCCTTGCAACTCGCGCAGCCTGGTGGTGAAGTGGTCGAGATCTGCATTCACCTCTGAGACAAATACCCGGTAAGGCTTGCTGGTGGTCTTGTTCACGAATCCAAACTCGCTGTCCAGCACCTTTCCTTGGTTCACATTGATGACCAGAAGAGGACTGTCCTTCGCTTTCTTCGCCACAGCCACGGCTTCTGCCCGGCGGGCCCCGTCTGTGGGGCGTCGGCGATAGACATAATCTGCCTTCACCCCTTCGAGTCGCATTTCCCGCACATCCGCCACTTGTCTCCAAGGCGCGTATTCGGCGTGACCGTTCCCTGTGACCTTGCCCCGATCGAGCTGCACGCTGTAGCCCCCGGCGAGACCGGCGAAATCGTGTAGCGCGAGGTCGTCGAGGTTGAAATCGACATTGAAGGCCGGAAGCGGTTTGGTCAACGCGTTGGCATGGCCCTCAGCCGCGATACGCCCCCCTTGCGGAAGCCGCGCTTCTAGTTTGACGGCAGAGGGATACTCCTGACCTTCGCCGCCACGGTTGCTGATTTCCCTGGCTTCGAACTGTATGTCAGTGAGTTTCAGCGGCATAGCCTTCGAATGGTCGTAGTAGGTGACCTTGGCCTGCGTTACCTTCAACTCGCTGATCCGAAGCGGCAGGAGGTTTCGGACGATGTCCTGCCAGCCGCTCGGGCGAGCCTCATTAAGCTCTGTCTTGGCTTGGGGGCGCGTCAAGTCGGCGGACGGCCCGTCGAGACGATGGTCGCTCACAAGGTTGCCCGTCAGTAATCCTGCTAAATGAACGCCCGCATGCCATTTCGGAATCTGAACCATCGGAGGATCAGGATGGCGTTTCTGGACAAGGGTTACGTTTTCAAGATCCAGTGATAGGGTCAGCGGATGAAGGTCGAGCTTGCCGATCCGAAGGATATACACGTTGAGCGAGGCGTTAGCTTTGTCTTCAATATACTTCCTCACCGGCTCATCGGCGATCGCCGAGGCGAGCACCATCAGGGTTACGAGGGCGATACCAATACCCCCGACCCACTGTATCCAGCGAGCAATGACCGGGTGAGTAGGCACAACGTTGACCTCTCTCTTGTGTTGAGGACAGCACAGGGTACCAAACCAGCCCAATCCTCCAACTCGGATGAACCCTAGTGCTGACGAGCTCGACACCGGGCACACAGGGCGAGTGTGTTGGCATGCACACGGACCTCGCGGACTGTATCGGCAAGGGCAGCCTGGAAACACAGATGCGACAGGCCTATGCCAATGTGGCGAAGGTGCTGCAACAGGTGAATCTGACCATAAACGATGTGCTGGAGGAAACGCTCTACGTGACGGGCATGTCCCCGGCGCTCACACTCGGTCCAAAAATCCGGCGAGAGGTCTATGGCGGTCCGCCTGCCGTGGCTAGCACAGTGCTCCAAGCGCAACGTCTTGCCTTCGCCGATGCATGATCGAGATCCGGGTCATTGCGAAGGCGGGAATGACAGGCTCGCCACGTTCGGGATGAGCATCGGATGAGTCGCCGCGGCGTGGAGGCCGCGGCGGCGGGCGCGGCCGAAGCGGGGGATACGGAGGGTATTAGCGAAGAGGCTGCCGTACGTCAAATGGTCCGGCCACTCCGCGATTGTGGAGCCAGTTGAAGACTTTCAGAAACATTTTCTCGTCGGAGAATTGGAGGGCGGTGGTCAGGCAACAATGGTCTGAAGCCCAATCATGTGGCACGCCTCTCTTCCCTCCAAGGGAAGTTCAGCATTGAGCGGCACTCAAACAGACAACGGGCTCACTCCAGTTGGCTTGCGGTTTGCGTTGCTCAACGTGTCCGGCCAGCCAACGCAATCGAATCTGGTCCGCGTCGGACATCCGGATAAACTCGAGGCCTACTTGCCCGTCGCCCACCCAACGCACAGCCGCCAACTTGATCTGCATGGGTGAGGGGCTGGTAGGGAACGTCAGTCGTAGGTCTACATACTGGCCCACTTTGAGTTTCATGCGCGTCGTCAGGAGGCAGCCCGGCACGGAGAGATTGACCATTTCCGCCTGTCCAACCAAGCCGTTGCACGACAACACGCAGGTGCTCTGTACTGACGCTCGTGAACTATATCGCTTTTTCATCCGTCCTCCTCGTGGTGTGGGCCGCCGATCAGCTGATACTCAAGCTTAGCTGCGGGGTCGCACCGACACATTACCTGGTGTTGGTAACTCGGAAGGGGGGATGTCGGAGATGATGGCAAAAAAAGGCCGCGACTACCCTCTTTTTCTAAGGTAGTCGCAGCTTAGCCGTTCTGCTGAACACTAGTTGCTCGAGACTATGAACACCCGCTCGTTTCACCGCAACTCATGCACTTTAGACAGGTGCCATT
>CAZKVY010000056.1:0-24248 GCA_964556305.1 uncultured Nitrospira sp.
CCGGTTTCTCCATGAAATAGGCGGAGAGAAATCCGTTGATGGCCTGAACGGTCCAGGGATGATCTTTGATGTAACGATAGGTGAGTCGTAGCTCCACGACCTGATTCGTCTCTGCTGCATCCATGTATGCTCCACTCCTCTCGTAGTGACTGCGCACTCTAGCAGGTTGTTGAGAACGGTCGCCAGCGTCGGTCACCTCGCTATCAGGCCATGGGGAAACATTGAGCCCGTCGCCAAGATCTGTGTAAGGTACGGTATGGAGGATTTCTGGTTATGTTGACGACCTATAATCAGGTGCCTATTCCCTCGTTCATGTACGGAACGGCGTGGAAAAAAGAGGCCACGACTCAATTGGTGCAGCAGGCCGTGGCGGCGGGGTTCACGGCGATCGATACGGCCAATCAACTGATCCATTATCAGGAAGCCCTGGTCGGCGAGGCGCTATTGGAGTTGGCGAAGCAGGGCACACCGCGTGAGCGGCTGTTCGTGCAGACGAAATTTACGCCGGCGAACGGTCAAGACCACCGGACGCCCTACGATGCGCAAGCCGACCTCACCACCCAGGTGAAACAGTCGTTCGACAGCTCGCTGGCGCATTTGCACACCGACTATCTCGATTCCTACGTGTTGCACGGCCCCTATGCCAGGCGCGGATTGAGCGACGCGGATTGGGAAGTCTGGGCAGCGATCGAAGGTTTGTATGCGGCGGGAAAAACGAAGATGATCGGCATCAGCAACGTGTCGGCGGATCAGCTTCGGCTGCTCTGCGAACGGGCCGCGTACAAACCCATGGTCGTACAGAATCGTTGCTACGCCGCACTGGGCTGGGATCAAGATGTGCGGGAGATCTGCCGGACTCATGGAATCATCTATCAGGGGTTCTCGTTGCTCACGGCCAACCGGGACATTTTCGCCGATCCCGAGGTACGCGCCATGGCCGTCAAGTACGGCATGGGCTTGGCGCAACTGGTGTTCCGGTTTGCGATGCAGGTCGGCATGCTGCCGCTCACGGGCACGACCAATCAGCAGCATATGAACGAAGATCTGCAGTCCGATCAGTTCACCCTTTCGGCAGAGGATCTCCAGCGGCTTGAAACGATCGGGATGTAGCCGACGGTCGGCGCATCTGGTGATCTGAATTCATGGACAGCCTGCATCAACTCGAAGTCATTATCCTGCTGCTTGCGGTGGTGCTGGCGCTGACCACGATCGCGCAGAAGATCAGCGTCCCGTACCCTATTTTTCTCGTGCTCGGTGGATTGATCCTGGGGCTGGTGCCGGGCCTGCCGACGGTGACGCTCCACCCGGACCTCGTGTTTCTGGTGTTTCTCCCGCCGATTCTCTGGGCGGCCGCCTATTTCACGTCGCTTCGTGAATTCCGCCAGAACCTTCGACCGATTTCCCTCCTGGCCGTCGGATTGGTGCTTGCGACGACCGCCGGCGTGGCGGCGGTCGCGCATGTCCTGTTACCCGGCATCGGTTGGGCGGAAGCGATTGCACTGGGAGCGATCGTCTCGCCGCCGGATGCCGTGTCGGCCACCGCCATCGGTAAACGCCTGGGGATTCCGCGTCGCGTGGTCACTATCCTGGAAGGTGAAAGCCTGGTCAACGACGCCACTGCCCTGGTGTTGTACCGGGCGGCCGTGGCTGCGGTGGTGAGCGGCTCATTTCTATTCGGGGGCACACTGCTCACGTTTCTCTACGCTGCGCTGGCCGCGATAGCTATCGGCATGGGCGCGGCCTGGCTCACCCGCTGGGCCCTCTGCGCGACAGAAGACGGATATACGCAAATCGGGGTGACGTTGCTCGTCCCCTATATTGTCTGGGTCATTGCGGAGTCGGTGCATGCCTCCGCCGTCTTGGCTTGTGTGGCAGGCGGGATCACGCTCCGCCAGTATTTCAGCGGCGCGGTCGCGCCGGCGACCAGGTTGCAGGCCCGCGCCGTCTGGGAGTTGTTAATCTTTATCCTCAACGGCGTAATCTTCATTTTGATCGGTCTGCAGCTGGGAGCCCTGCGTGACGCCGTGCCTGCCGGGCAGTACGGACCCGTCCTGATTGCCGGATTGATGGTGAGCGCAACGGCAATTGTGGTGCGATTTCTCTGGGTGCCGCTGGCCGCGCTTATCCCGCGATGCCTGAGTGCCACCCTGCGCGTACGTGATCCGATGCCTTCCTGGAAGGGGTTATTTCTCATTTCCTGGACCGGCATGCGGGGCATTGTCACATTGGCGGCGGCCTTGGCGCTTCCGATGACCACCGGCACCGGCGCGCCCTTTCCCTTCCGGTCGGAGATTATTCTGATCAGCTTTACGGTCATCCTCGTCACGTTGGTGCTGCAGGGACTCTCGCTGCCGCCGATCATCAAATGGATGCGCCTCGAAGAGGAGAATGAGCTGGAGCGGGAGGAACGCCTGGCGCGAGAGCATGCGGCGACGGCGGCGTTGACTCGGCTGGATCAGGTCGTGACGGAGAACTGGGTGGCGATGGAACAGATTGAACGAGTGCGATTACGATATCTTCGCCGTTTGAAACACCTCACCCGGAACGGTTTGGAGGAGGATGACCGTACCGACGGAAGCCTTAAAACCGTCCAGCGACTGCACCATGAAGTGCTCACCGCCGAGCGGCTTGCCCTGATCAGGCTGCGGGACGACGGCACCATCAGCGACGAAGTCCTGCATCAGTTAGAGCAGGAATTGGATGTCGCCGCGCTCCATCAGGGCGTCGGTGAGCGACGCGCGGGAAGGAGCAACAACTAAAGGATCGTACGTCAGGTAGGTCTGTGAGAAAATCCTCGCCCCTCGGTAATTTGCCACTACTACGTCTGTCACCTCATCATCATGCGAATTTCGGTTCGACGTGAACCGGGATCCACCGCTGCCACGTCAGAAATATTGCGTGATCCCCACTTGAATGAGCGAATTGGCACTGGGGGACAGCAACTGCGCGAAATCCACGCGCAGTAGTGTGTTGGCGAGAAACGTGGGCACCATCCTGATGCCTGCTCCGACATTGACTGTGCCGATCCACGGCTTCTGCTGGCCTTCTTCAGTCAACGGTTGAAAGGTGCCGAAATCTGAGAAGAGCACTCCCTGCAGCGCCCAGCGTGGTGCGACTTGAATCGCATGCCGTAACTCCAGGTTCGTATACGTCTGCGCCCGGTTGCGATAGAGATTATCGGAGAGCCCTCTGACTCCCGCAATGCTCCCCAACAATACACTGTGGTTTGGATTGCGACTGTTGTTTACCGCCTCGCCAACCGCATTGACCATCAAGACTGTCATGGGGGTCACGGGTATTCCCTGGAGATACCGAAGCCGTACCTCGTGACGGGGTTGGTCTGCGCCGAAGAAGTACCCAGGTCGGAGTTCCAGCGCGATGCGATACCCGGAGGGCACGAGATCGTGCCAATGGTATCGGTCCCAGGTCACTTCCGGAATGAGGCCCACATAGTAGCCATCCGGTGGCCGCGTCCCTGTCCCTGCCTGATCTTGAACGAGTTCACGGTAGATTTTGGCGACCACTTCATACCGCAAGGGAGATCCGTACGCAAAAGGTCCTTTAAGCTCAAATTCGCCGCCGATGCGATTGCGCGTCCAGGTAGCGGTCGAATCGGCAAAGCGAATGCCGTTACTCGCATAGGAACCTTTCACCTCTTTCGCCCAGCAGTCTGGTCGGTACGCGTGTTCTGAGATCCACACGTCTACATTCGGGCCTCGCTGGCTGTAATTGAACTGACCTCCGATCTGCGTCCCAGTGCCGCCCAGATTGTATTCTACAAGACCAGCGGTGGCATTCAGGTCCTTGACGCTTGTGCCGCTCGTGAAGTTCAAGATGGGAGAGAGCGTGAACTTTTCCCGCACGTCCACGGCCATTATGCCGTCGTATGCCGTCACCTTCACCCGATCGAAAAGGCTGAGGTTTCGGATGCGTCTCTCAAACTCCTCGACCTCTGCCCGGGTGAATGGTGAGGGGATCGGCCGCGGAAGCAATCTCCGGATCGTGTCTTCTTTGGTGTGGAGTATGCCGCTGATTTCTAACGTGTTAATCGCAATGGTGTCGTCCTCTCCATGAGCGGGCTGTGCAGGCTCAGCACACAGAATGATGCCCATCACAAGGATGAGGATGACCGGAAGGAACAATACGCGGGCGAGGCTGGTGAAATGAATTGAATACATCGCAGACCTCCATGAACAAAGTCATGGTTCCACCTTGATGAACGACGGAACCGTCAGTGGAGACTGGATGGAATTTAGATTCGAAGGGGAAGGAGTAGTGGGACAGGGCTGCTGCGCGGCGGTCGCTCATGAGAGGGGGCTGCTCCCGTGCTTGAAATGGTCGGCAGGCAGGCGGAGATGAGAATAGCCGCGAAGGAGACCCGCGCCCAAGCCGACCACGCCATACCCGCCTGTCCGTCGGTTTTCTGCGAAGCCATGAGGATGTTTTCGGCGGGATTATCAGGCTCTTCTGGAGTGGGCGCGGCATCGACCGATGTGCTGAGATCCGGCTCCTCGAAGGCAAGGTCCACGACCAGATTGCCGGTAATCACGAGCGAGACGACCAGCGTCAGCCACACGATGACGCCGGTGTGTCGCGCGATTGTTCTCCAGCACAGCATGGATTCAACTATAGGATCGGTCCAGCGATCTGTCAATTGACGTTGCGCGGCGCGAGCAAGATGGCTGAAGCGAATCCTCTCTTTCCGAGTGAGGTGTCCCTTGCTTGACGCGCGAGCCGACTGCGGGTAGTTTCGCTCCATGCCGATTCATATCACCACCGCCCAGCCATCTGATGCGCCGGCCATCGCAAAGTTAGTCGGTGACTTGCTGCAGGAGATTATGGCCGGCATCAAGACGCGGGCGTTTGTCTTCTCGTTGGCTGAAACGGAAGCGCGGACGGCGGCCTGGCTGGGCGATGGAAGTTATACCGTGCTGTTGGCTCGGGAGGGCAAGTGCGTCGCGGGAATGCTGGCCCTCGCCGAATGTCGTGCGCTGTATGCGGAAGGTCGCTTCGGGATCATTCCCGAATTGTATGTTTGCCCAGACCGGCGGTCGCAAGGTGTAGGACACGAGTTGGTGACGGAGGCCACGCGTGTGGCCCGCGTGAAAGGATGGGCGAGACTGGAAGTCACCACGCCGCCGCTTCCGCAGTTCGACCGGACCCTGGCATTTTATGAGCGACAGGGATTCAGCATCTCGGGCGGACGGAAAATGAAATTGTCTCTGTGATCCGGCCGGTTGTACAGGAAGAACGAACCGGCTGCGGCATTGCGGTAGCGGCCGCGCTGGCCGGCGTGCCCTATGCGCACGCGAAGGCCTTGGCGGCCTCCTTGGGCATCTCCGCCTTGGACCGGAAACTATGGTCCGAGACAGAATACGTACGGTGTCTGCTGGCGCAATTCGGCCTGCGTGCTTCACGGGCAATCAAGCCGTTTCGATCCTGGGCCGGTCTGCCGGATTGCGCGTTGTTGGCTATCAAGTGGCGTCGTGAGCAGGGGCGACCTTTCTGGCATTGGGTGGTGTTCGTGCGAGAGAACGAGCGGTCGTACGTGGTAGATTCCAACCCGGCATTGAAGGCTTCCCTTCGGACCGACTTCGGGCGGATGAGGCCGGTGTGGTTTCTGACTGTGACGATGAAGAGGTAACGAGTGAACATTGCCATTATCGGAGGTGGGCCGGCGGGACTCATGGCCGCAGAAGCGGCGCTGGCCGGAGGCGTGCAGGTCGCACTCTACGACTCCATGCCCTCTGTGGGCCGAAAATTTCTCCTGGCCGGGAAGGGCGGGTTGAATCTGACCCACTCCGATCCGTCCGACTTATTTATGACCAGATATGGCGAGCGACGTGCGCATGTCGCTCCCTGGCTGGCCGGTTTTGGATCGGACGCGGTCCGCGCATGGGCGCACGAACTCGGAATCGAGACCTATGTGGGCTCGTCCGGCCGTGTATTTCCCAAGGATATGAAGGCCGCGCCGCTTCTCCGCGCCTGGCTCCGGCGGTTGCGTCAGGCGGGTTTGACCATTCACGTGCGGCATCGCTGGTGTGGGTGGGATGAAAAGAAAGCGCTTCGCTTTGAGACGCCGAACGGTACGAAGACCGCGCGGCCGGACGCCGTGATTCTCGCGCTGGGCGGGGGCAGCTGGCCTCAACTCGGGTCGGATGGCGCCTGGGTGCCGGTGCTTGCGGGTCGTTCCATAGCCGTTGCTCCCTTGCGGCCCGCGAACTGCGGGTTTGATGTGGGATGGACCGAGCATTTTCGGTCGAAGTTTGCCGGGCATCCGGTGAAAACGGTGGGTGTAGTGGCGAAATCCCCCACGGGGGAGGTGATGCGTCGCATGGGAGAATTTGTGATCACCGACACCGGTGTCGAGGGTGGGGTGATTTATGCGGTGGCTTCGCTTCTCCGCGATGAAATAGAGGCCACCGGCCGCGGCACGCTGCGGTTGGATCTTGCGCCGGATCGAGAACTGCCCCGTCTCATCAAAGATCTTTCCCAGCCGCGCGGCAAAAAGACGATGGCCACCCATTTGCAGCGCCGAGCGCATATCG
The DNA here is from genome assembly GCA_964556305.1 of uncultured Nitrospira sp. Classification (GTDB taxonomy): domain Bacteria; phylum Nitrospirota; class Nitrospiria; order Nitrospirales; family Nitrospiraceae; genus Nitrospira_A. Next base: position 6,549 of record CAZKVY010000056.1, read on the forward strand.
ATGGGGTGAAGGCCGGGCTGTTGCGTGAAATCGTCTCGAAGGAGGATTTTGCCGACCCGACCCGCCTGGCGGCTGCGATCAAATCCTTGCCGCTCGTATTGACGGCGGCGCGGCCGTTGCAGGAAGCAATCAGCACGGCTGGCGGGGTAACCTGTGAGGCGCTCGACAAGCGGTTGATGCTCAAAGCGTTGCCGGGGGTATTTTGCGCGGGAGAAATGGTGGATTGGGAAGCGCCGACGGGGGGGTATTTGCTCACGGCTTGTTTTGCCAGTGGCCGGACCGCCGGTGCGGGGGCCGTGGCCTGGCTCACGGAGCGCGCCGAACGTGCCAGGTCATAAGACGACGCTCGATGGGGTGATGGCCTTGATCGTACCGGGCATCGGCAACTCGGGGCCTCGGCATTGGCAAACCCTGTGGGAGCGGCAACATCCTCGCTGGCAACGCGTGCAGCAACGAGATTGGGATCATCCTGAGCGTACGGAATGGTTGCAGGCGCTGGAGCGCGCCGTCGCCGGGTTTTCTGCCCCCGTTGTACTGATTGCCCATAGCATGGGTTGCCTGCTGGTGGCCCACTGGGCGCATCGAGCCGCGGTTCCGGTCCGCGCCGCCCTGTTGGTGGCCCCGCCTGATCCAAAAGGGGCCGCGTTCCCGCCAGCCGCGCGAGGGTTTGAGACGGTTCCGTCGGACAGACTTCCCTTTCCCAGTCTCGTCGTCGCCAGCAGAGATGATCCCTTCGGATCTGTGGCCTACGCCAGGCGATGCGCGGCTGATTGGGGCAGTGCCTTCGTGGAGGCCGGCGCGATCGGGCATATCAATGCCGAGAGCGATCTTGGCGAATGGCCTGCCGGTTTCGCATTGCTCGAACAGTTGTTGGCGTCTTCGTGATCTGGTGTGGCATCACAGGCCTAGGGCCTGAACCACACCACGGTCCTTCGCGGTGAATGCTGCTAGATCAGGATGCGCTGGTAATCCTGTCCGGCCAGCGTTCCCGTCGTGAGATTCCAGTCGACGAGGAAGATGGCGGATTGTTCGCACGAGAGCGACAGCAGCCGTTTCCCACCTTGAGCCACCACGCTTTCCGCGGTTCTGAAATCGAGGGTACGGTCTTGTCCCGTTCGATTGCAGACGAACAACGGGAGTCCCGTGTCTTTCGTGCAGCGTTCCCACTCGCCGTTCGGCCCGTGCAGTCCAGGCGCCCAGGCAGCCGAGGACACGAGAGCGCTGGCGCCCTGTGACTTGAGGCTCTTGGCAATTCCCGGAGTATAGGCATCGGCACAGATGAGAAGGCCCACACGGCCGAACGGCGCGAGGCGAATCGCGGTCGCCTCGGTGCCCGGCGTGGACCAGGCTTCGGATCCAACACGTAGTGCGTTGATCTTTCGGTGGCTGCCCGCAATTCGTCCACCGGGGCCGATCGCAAAGACCGTGTTATAGAGCTGTTTGGAGCGTGAATCTTTCTCCGGGTGCGACAGGAACAGCGTGACGCGAAGCCGCGCGGCGAGATGGCAGATCCCGCCCACCCAGTGATCCGGTTGCGGTTCGATCCAATTGGTGCCGAGCGTATCGGCGAACGTGTAGCCGCTGACCGCCAGTTCCGGGGTGATGATCCAACCGGCTCCTGAGCAAGCGGCCGTGGTGATCGCCTGAGTCATGAGGTGGCGGTTTTGCGCGACCGCCCCGGGAACCGGAGCAAGATGCAAGAAAGCGATGCGAAGAAGAGGTCCAGCCATCAGTCCCGCGTCACATCAGTCCCGAGCAAACATACTGTCGGTTGCGGAGTGTAGCATAGCCGGGTCAGGAGAATGACCACCCCCGCCGGTTCTCTGGCGTCCGTGGGGGCTGCATCCAACGCACGATTGCCCTTGAGCCCCATTTGAGTTCTCTGGCTTGTGTCTGCCTCGTCCGCTGCGTACAGTGGAGCGAGGGAGCTGCTCGGCATGGACCACACTATCGTTTCGCCGTCACGAACAGGAATAGGCCGGTTGATCGTTCTCGTGGCGCTTCTGCTGGTACTCCTCGCTGTATGTGCGATCGTGGCTCTGCCCTGGCTCGTGAATCGTCCGGCAACGATCGCGACATTGCAGCAGGAGTTCGAAAAGCGCACGGGGCATCGGCTCTCGATCGAGCAATCGCACGTTCGTATCTTTCCGTCACCCCGGCTGACACTGACAGCGCCCCGGCTGTACGACCCCGCAGCGACTACGCCGCTGGTGCTCGCGGAACGGGTGGAGGTCGCGCTGCAGTGGTTGCCGCTTCTGGAGGGACGACTCGTCGCCAAGGATGTGGTCATCGACCGGCCTCAGGTGACCATTCATCGGTGGCCGAACGGGAGCTGGTCTCTGGGGAAAGGAAACTCTTCCTCCTCGTCTTCTGATTCGACCCGGTCGTTCGGGTTGTTGCAGGTCGTTCGGAATCTGTTACTGGTTCAAGGCACGGTGACCCTCGTCGATGAATCCGCTTCTGCGCCCGCTCCTTTGCAGATCACCGTGACGCAAGGCGCGTTATCGAGTGAAATGATGGGCCGCCGTGCGAGGCTGCATCTGTCAGGGGAGATCCCGCAGCAGGGCGGGCGCGCGGCCTTCCTGTGGGAAGGTTCGATCACGGACAACGACGAAGGGGGAGAGGTGCAGGCAGAAGGGGACCTTCGGCTCCACCAGGTCAACGTGCGTCACCTGTTGTCGTACGGGATCGGCGGGGGCCTGATCTCCGATGGTTTTTCGCAGCCAGCTCAGCTGACGGCGCACTTGCGGTGGATGCCTGGGGCGGCGGGGTTTGATCTGATTGCGGACGAGGTGAGAGCCGAGCTCGCGGATGTTTCCTTGCAGGGGACCGGGGCGGTTCTCGGCATCGGGACGGCACAGGCACGATTTTCATCCACCCTGTCCGCGTCGCCTGTGACTGCCGCGCGCCTGTTACGTGAACTGCCTTCCGCCTGGATATCGAAGCAACTGCGGGCGCAGTTCGCGGATCATGCTGTGGAAGGAGTGATCACGCTGCAATCCTTATCGATCGCCGGTGAAATCACCCCGGAGGCCCGGCCGCGCATGAATGGCCTGCTGACGGTTCGCAACGGGCGCTTCACACTCGGTCCCCAGTACCCTCCAGTTGAAGCGCTGTCTGTGAGTGTGGCGTACGATGCCGATCAACTCCGCATGACTGAGGTGCGTGCACAGTGCGGTCCCATTCGACTGATGGGTCAGGATTTGCTGATCACACAGTGGGCAACCGATCCGCATGTCGATGTCAAAATCAGAGGGACGGCACCGGTGGCAGGGTTGGTGGAAACGGTGCGCCGTCTGGATGACTTTCCGCTGTTGCGAGACCTGGTGACCGAGCTTGAACAACCTACCGGGGATGTCGAGATGATTGCTCATGTGATGGGACGACCGCTCAGCGGGCAACCGCTCGCGCTGGTTGATGCCGATCTCCGGCTGCAGCGAGGCGGGGGGCGTAGCGCCCTGTTGCCGGTGCCGGTGCGGCAGGTGGAGGCGCACGTGACCGCCACGCCGACCTTGGTGGCGATCGAGCATGTCGACGGGTGGTTGGGGCCGGCTGCATTTCAGGCTCATGGTTCCGTGACAATGGCGGACGGCAAAGCCTATTCCAATGTGACGTTGGCAATGAGTACGGATGCGTCGGAGGTGCAATCCTGGTGGGTGCAGCAGGGCGAGGAAGCATTCATTCAGGAAATGAACGGCACCATTCGATTGCGTGCGGCTGTGACAGGTTTGATCGGAGCCCCCCGAATCAAAGGCAGGATCGATCTCGCGCAGGCCGGATTCCGTCTGCAGAATTGGTTCACCAAGCCGCCGGAGGCTCCCGCCGCGATTGATTTCGAAGGGCAGCTCTCTCACGGCAACCGTCTGGTGGTCCGGCATGTCGGCATCGGGTTTCCTCCGGTCACGATGACCGGATCCGGGGCCATCGAGTTGGATGGGGAGAGGGAGTTTTCGGCGCATGTGTCGTCCGGCCGGATTGCCGTCGGCAGACTTCCGAAAGGCATCGTCCTGGGACCCGTTCGGGCCGGAACATTGGACGCCACCCTCGATGTAGAAGGCCGGATGAAAGATCGTGCCTCCTGGCGCGCATCCGGCCAGGTCAAATTCGATGAGGGCACGATCAAGATAGAAGACTTCGACGAACCGATTCGAGACGCGTTTGTGACGCTGCGCTTCGATCAAGACCGGATTCATATTCCGCGCATGGCGTTTCACGTGGGCGCGAGCGATCTGCGGATCTCCGGCTCGGTCACGCAATGGGCCGATCACCCGAGGGCCCGCCTTGTCGTGGAGTCGTCTCAACTAGATCTCGCCGCCTTCGGTGGTTCTCAGCCGCGCAAGCCGCGGGCGGCCCGTCACCGATCGTCAGACTCCTTCTGGGCGGATGCCACGTTGAACGCGTTTCTGTTCGCCGATCATGTTTATTACAAGAAATTCCTCCTCACCGACCTCTCTACCAAAATCACCTGGGAGCATGGACTCTTGGCGGTCGAGCGGATCAGCGGGGACACGAATGAGGGGCAGCTCGCGGGGCAGGCGAAGATTCGCACGAAGAACGGACAGATGGAACAGGCTCGCAGTGCCTTTCGCGCCAGCGGCGTTCCGGTGGAGCGTCTATCATCATTGTTCTACGAGAAGCCTCTTCTCTCCGGGTGGCTGACCACCTCGGGGAAAGTCCAGGCGGAATTTGAGCGAGGGGTGCTTCTGCCGGCTGCACTGACCAGTCGTCAGCCGATTCAAATCCTGGTCCAAGAGGGGCGAATGTATCAAATCCCGGTTCTGTCTACCCTGCTGTCGGTGTTGAACCTGCCGGCTGTGTTGCAGGGCCAGGTGAATCTCGATAGAGAGGGCATGCCGTTCGATCGGCTCAAGCTGGTGGGGACCGTCAACAACGGCGTGGTCCACGCCAAGGAATTCCTGCTCGACAGTCCCGTCCTCAAAATCAGTGGAACCGGTCGCTATGACATCCAGGCGGATGAATTCGACATGGTGCTGGCGACCAGCCCGCTCGGGTCGTATTCCGCCATATTGAAACGCATTCCTCTTTTCGGGCACCTCCTCTCAGGGGATCGCCAGGGGTTTGATACCGCCGTGTTCGAACTGAAGGGATCGGCGAACAATCCGCAGTTGCGCTATCTCCCCGCGGAATCGCTGATGACGGGTGTGAAGGGGACGGCCCAGCTGGCATTCGATATTCTGGTCAATGCCATCACCTTGCCGCAAAAGGCCTACTCGATTGTGGAAGAAAGCATGAACGGAGTAGAGGAGGAAGATTTCTGATCACGGCGCAGGATCGGCGCGAATATCCAGATCGTTCTTCACGCGCCTCACCCCCTTCACCTGCCGCGCCAATTCAGCGGCTCTCGCTTTCCGTTCGGCCCTCTGCACCGTGCCGGTCAGGGTCACCGTGCCTTCTTCCGTGGTCACGAGAATGCCGGACAATCCGCCCTGCTGATCCTCGGCGAACTTCGCTTCCACATTCGTGGAAATCACTGCGTCTTTTGGACTGTCCGGAAAGTTGGAGGAGGCCGGGAGCAGGCATCCGGCAGCGAAGCACAGCACAAGCATTGGGAAAAGCAACCGGTGGAATGGGCGCATAGGATCTCGCGGGCAGCGACGTGTTCATGAACGTCGTGTGAGGATCTTGGCATAGTGACGGGTCCGGTTTCCACGCCGAGTTTTGCGATTGCGCGCGGTGTTCGCAACGGGCATCATGCGGCGGCAGGAGTCAATAGGTTGTTCATGAGGGGACATGGCAGGGCCAGTGGCGGATATCTGTGTGATCGGGGCGGGGGCGGCCGGGTTGGCGGCCGGTATTTTTGCGGCAGAGCAGAATCCAGCCTGTAAGGTTGAATTGTTGGATGGGGCCACGAGCATCGGGGCAAAAATTCTGGTGTCGGGCGGGGGCCGCTGCAATGTCACGCATGATGTCGTCACGCCGGAAGATTTTTTCGGCACCCGGCACCTCGTTCGCAATGTGCTCGCGGCATTTCCGGTACAGGATACCATCGCATGGTTTGCGTCGCTTGGGGTCGAATTGAAGCGTGAGGAGACCGGCAAGCTGTTTCCGGTCACCGATAAGGCCAGGACGGTGCTCGACGCGCTCACGGCGCGTAGTCGAGAACTGGGTGTGGCGCTTCGCCCAGGGCATCGAGTCACGGGCATTGACTGTCGGAACGAGGCAGAACCTGCCGGCGCGCTTGGGCCTGCCAGGTTTGCCGTCCGCCATAACCATGGCGAGACGCCGGCGCGTCGCGTGATCCTGGCCACCGGCGGGCAGTCTTTGCCGCGAACCGGAAGCGACGGATCAGGCTACGGACTTGCGCGGTATCTGGGTCACCACGTGACGCCGACCGTTCCGGCATTGGTGGCGTTGATGCTGGAGGAGCATTGTTTTCACGCCGACCTCTCAGGCCTGTCGCAAGAGGTAGAGATTCAGACCCTGGTGGAGGGGCGGTTGGTCGATCGGCGGACAGGCAGTCTGCTCTGGACGCATTTCGGAATCAGCGGGCCGGTGGTGATGGATGCCAGTCGATTCTGGTGTCTGGCCAGGGCGCACGGTGAAACGGTGGAGCTCTACGGAAACTTCCTCCCCGGTCGAAATGCGGAACAGGCGCGGGAATGGTTTCTCTCGCAGGTAGCCCACAACTCCCGTCGGTCGCTGCTGAAGCTGCTTACGGAGTTGTTTCCTGAGCGGTATGCCGAGGCCCTCTGTCGTCATGCCGGGGCTGGTCCGCAGCAAGCCTGCGCGCAGGTGCCGCGCGCTGTCCGCGATCGGCTCATCACGGCCCTCACCCGGTTTCGTTTTCCCGTGGTGCGCGATCGCGGGTGGAATTTCGCCGAAGTGACAGCCGGCGGGATTCCATTGGAGGAGGTCAATTTCCGCACGATGGAATCGAAGCTGATGCCCGGTCTGTATCTCGTCGGAGAGGTGCTCGATTGCGACGGCCGCATCGGGGGGTTCAATTTTCAATGGGCCTGGGCGACCGGACGAGTGGCGGGTCGTGCGGCGGCAGCGAGTCTCAGTGCGGCAATCGACCGCTAGGCGAGATGGTGCTCAGCGGAATTCGTACCCGACGCCAAAAATCATCGCTTCGTCGGTTTTTTTACGTCCCGGCGCCGGTTGTGTGTTGAGCCGGAGGTCATATTCGACATTAAAAAAGAGGTTTTTATAGACCGTGATCCGAAGGCCCTGATCGGCATTGAACCGGAAGGCATTGCCCGCGTTGATGTCCCAGAACCCTTCATGGCGATGGAAAAACTTGACGCGATCCGGCCAGATGGACTGTTCCCATCGCAAGCTCCAGCGTCCCGATGGCGTCTCTGTATTCGGGCTGTTGGTGAAGTGTTCGTTCACATGGGCGATACCGGCCGATAAGGAGAGTGTGGTGGTGGGGGTATCATAGAACTGGTAACCCAAACCGCTTCCGATTGTGGACCGAAGTTGCAAGGCCTGCAGCGTGTCTTTTTCCAGCATGCCGAACGTTTCGATGAAGACCTGCTTGCTGATAAAATAATTGTGTTTCAAGCTCGCGAGAGAATTTCGCGCGGTCACTTGGTCGTTCGCCTGCCCGTAGTTGTATTTTCCTTCGAGCAACAATCGCTGCCGGTGCGCATACAGCGTCAGGCGGGTCGCACCATTGAACGCTTTGGTATTGCTGTTGCCGGACGTGTTGTTTCCGCCCACCGAGACGGTACCTGTCAGCCGGATGGGTTCGAGGTTGATGGCGGTGATCTCCGACAGCAGCGTGGCACTGTCCGGGCCCGCCTCCGTAATTTCTCGTTGGCCATGGGTGCCGTAGACAAAGTCCCGCAGGACATCATGCGATTCTCCCGGAACCAAGACCTTGAGGGCGCTCGTTGCCGTGAGGCGCTGGACCTTTTTCCAATCGACCTTGATTTCCCCGCCGTAGTCCGTTTGGATCGTCAGGATATTTTCTTCCATCTTGACGATGGTGCCGGTGAGCCGGTCGCCGTTCAGCAAATAGACTTCATCGGCAGAGGCGGGCGTGGCGAGCCACAGACTAAGGAGAAGCAGCGCCCGCTGCCAGAGCAGGAGACTTGAGGAATAATCACGGTGCATGGGTGTAAACCGGAATTCAGACGGGCCGGCGGCTCGCAGTCAAGGCGATGTGCTGGCATCTGTTGGACCAGGCCTCACCCTAATCGAGAGGGTTGAGGAGATTCAAGTCTGTACGTTTTAAAATGAATAGAGGCCCTACTGCGGACGGGGATTATTTCGCAATGGTGATGCTGGGCACGCCGCTGCGCGACACTTCTGTGACGGTCATCTGGAAGAGCTGGTACAGGAGTTTGAAGGCCTCACGATTCCATCGTGCGAGGGGGCCGGTGACATTGACGGCGTAGTACTTGCCATGAGACTGCACCGTCAGATCTGATTCGGACGGGGATGAATCTTCCACGAGGAGATCCATGGTCCTGACCGGATTGTCCATAAAGGACGGCGTTCGGCTGTCTTTCTCGACGGCATATTCCGGTTCTTCTTCCACGGACTGCGCAAGGAAATTGAGCATGGTGTTGAAACTGCGCAGACGGAACTCGCCTTTCAGCGGCCACTCTCCCCCATAGTGCCCCGGCCGAATGTCAAACGAGACATCGTTCATGGGGCGTCGTTCCGCTTCCTCATGTAGCCTGACTCGTTCCTCGGGCGGGAGCGTGTTCGGATCGTAGTTCGTGATGAGAATTCTTCCGGACACCGGTTTGCGGAGCCGGTAGTTTTTCTGTTGAGTATCGTAGGCGACCAGATAGTCCTGCTCCAGCGCTTTGAAGCCCTCCGCCGTCACGGATTCGGCCGGAATCGTCCAGGTGCGTTCGAACAGCATCGATTCCGCATAGAGGCGATTGGCATCCTGAATCGCGGAAATATGCAGCACCACCTTGCGGAACATCTCGTAGCCCGGTTTATCGGTCGGGTTGTTGCGGTAGGCAATATCTTCGCCATGATCATTCACGCGCAACTCTTTCGCCATCAGACGAAGCAGTAGATCGATATCCCCGCCTTGCCGCAGCAGGAGCGTGAATTTGGTTTCCTGAAACGGCGTCAACAGACGCCGGGTGAACTCTTCCCCGTCAATCGGCGCAATGCTGATGGTGGGATTTTCGGCCACGCTGCCGCCGAAGATCGGAAGCAGGGTCTTCCCGGCCTCGCCGGTCAGTGTCGGGGTCGCTCCTGCGTTGATGCGAAAATCGAAGGTGGCGGCGACGTTTGATACGCCTGTAAAGTGGACCGGCTGATGGTGATGGGCGCGCGCAATATTCAGCAGCAGCTGCTTGGAAATGGAATCGTTGATGGCGCTGTCATACGAGATGACGGCGCGCGTCAGCGTCGGCGGCGAGAGACAGCCTGCCAGGCTCAGCGAGACGGCCAGGCCGATCAAACCGCGCATCAATACAGAAGGCATCGTGGTACGCATCGATATCGGCGATGAAGGTGGCTCAGCAGCAGCGGTTCTAGCATACCTGTTCCAGGAAGCCTAGAGGGATGGTTGGATCGGCCTTGGGGCTGCAAAGTGTTGGCCTTGCTCGCCTCCGGGCGGGGATTTGTTTTATCATCGGTGAGCGTGATACCCAGAACCAGGATGAGAGCGATACGTATGAAGCTTTCCGTGTGGATCGGTATGATAATGCTGTGCCTGGCGGGGTGCGGCAGTTCAGCGAAGCTCATGTCAGGGCTCAGCATTGAGGAATTGAAACCGGTGCCGGGTATTCTGTCGAGCGCCAAGCTCTTGAAAGGGACGATCCATAGCATCACCGGTGATCGCGTGGAAGTTGAGACGGGGGAGCGCACCCCCCGCTATTTGTCGCTGGAAGCCGGTGGGGACGAAGCCCGCGGATTACAGGTGGGTGGAGCGGTGGAGATCATGGTCAACGATCATGATGAAATCGTCGCCTACCAGCGTCCGGCCGACACGCCGCCGACGAAGGTTTTTCGCGGATCGTTGGGCAAGGTGTTTAACCCGCAAAAGGAACGCGTCACGATTCGCCTCGACACCGGGCGTGACGTGGGATTCTACGCGCGAGCGGTGGCGATGGATAAACTCGCCGCCCTGGAGGTCGGAGAAACGGCTGATTTCGCGGTCGATCGCGCGTATCTGCTCGTGGATGTGCTGTCGCTGGGGAAGCCCCGTGACCTCGGCGTGGGGTCAGCACTGCCTGCTCCGCAACGTCGCGTGGAAGGGGCATTTGTGACGATCGGCGACGGCCGCATGCGGCTGAGGATGAAAGTCGATGACATTCAGTCCTTTTCTGTGCGTCCGCTCTTGCAGCCGGCCATTGAGCAGCTGGATCCCAATGAGACCGTGTTCATTTTTCTCGACGGGCAGGGGCAGGTGATCGATATGGTGCGAACGGCCCGCCGTTGACCTTGTCAGCGGCGCGAGGGAAGCTTGACGATTCGCGTGATGATCCAATCGTTGAGTCGATCCGGCAGGAGGAGCGCCAGCCACGAACGAATCGCGGCATCGGAGCCCACGAGATACCGCGTGTTGGGCCAGCGCGACCGCAAGGCATGCGCCACCGCTTGAGCCACGACATTCGCCGGTTGCGCCTGTTCGCCCGCAGCCGTGGCCGCCTCTTTGATGCGGGTGAAGCCTTCCCTGTACATGTTCTTGAGTTCCTGACTCCAGGTGGCATCCCACGTATCGACTTCTTTTCTGGTCTTCCCCCAAATGGGCGTGGCGATGGCGCCGGGCGAGATGAGGGCCACGCGGATACCCCAAGGTTGTAGTTCGAGGCGTAAGGCATCGGTAATCGCTTCCAATGCATGTTTGGAGGCGGCGTAGGGAGCCATGAAGGGCATGGAGGCTCGTCCGGCGATGGAACCCATGTTGATGATGCGTCCTCGCCCCTGGCGGATCAACGGCAGAAAGGTCTGGGTGACGGCAATCAGGCCGAACACATTCACGTCGAATTGGCGTCGCCAGTCGGCGAGGGGCAGCAGCTCGATGGGGCCTGCCACGCCGATACCGGCGTTATTCACCAGGCCTGCGAGCCCGCGATCTCCCACCATGGCTGCGACCGTATGGCTGGCTGCTGCGATCGAAGCCGAATCGGTCACGTCGAGACGAATGGGCATGAGGCGCGGACCGGCTTGCCGCTGCAGCCGTTCGCCGTCCGCGGGATTACGGACACCGGCGAAGACGCGGTATCCGAGTGTATCCAACGCGAGGGCACAGGCCGCCCCGATGCCGGACGAGGCACCGGTGATGATCACGGCGTCTGATGGGGAAACGGTTGAAAACCAGTTCGGCATGATCCCGTCTTTCTTGTGCCTGGCCGCGTACCCTACCATACTTTGCTGTGTGACCCTACAGTCCGATGCATCCGGGGGAGTATGTGCGTGGTGTACCGTCGTGCAGGGTAAGCGGGATCGTGATAGATGAAAGGAGCAGGCATGCAGAGAGAGGGATGGAAATGGGGGCTGCTGGTCATGATGGGGCTGAGCCTGGCTGCATGTGCGTCTCCCGTCAGCGACGGGTCAGACCGCACGCAAGCCAATTCTACGGGGAAGCTCGTGACAGTGCAGCCTCGGGAAATCGACGACGTGTTAGACAATCCGGGGATGGGGTTTGCCGACTTTCACTTCGGCTTCGGCCATCCTCCCAAGGCCGATGAATATCCGCATACCACCGTGGCTTATTTTCGCTGGCCCTGGGCGGAGCTAGAACCAGCCGAGGGACAATACAATTTTGCGCTGGTGGACGGCGTGATTGCGCAGGCGAAGGCCAAGGGAGAGACGCTCGCCATCCGAATCGTCTCAGAATATAAGACCGGTACCCCCAAATGGCTGCTTGATAAAGGAGTGGGCAGCGTCAAGGAATCGGACGGCATTTTCCCCGACTATAACAATCCCATCTTTCTCGATTACCATGAACGGCTCATTCGCGCCTTTGGAGAGCGGTATGGGCGATCAATCAACATCGATCATGTCGATATCGGATCGGTGGGTTGTTGGGGAGAATGGAATACGGCCTGCTGTGAAGGTGTCGAGGCGCAGTGTAAAGCATTCTATCCGAGTGAGGCCAACCAGCTTGCGATTACGGATTGGTATCTGAAATATTTTGATGGAACGCCACTCGTCATGCTGCACGGCGGGCAACTGAAGTATGCGACGCAACGAGGGGCCGGCTGGCGAGGGGATTGTTTCGGGGATTACGGCTATTTCAGTCCTGACTGGAATCACATGGAGCATGCCTATGCTCCGGTGCTGAAGGAGCCGGTAATCGCCGATGCGTGGAAGCATGGACCAGTGCAGATGGAAGTCTGCGGCTATATCCATGAATGGTACGAGCGTGGATTCGACCTCGACCGGATTCTGGAGAAAGGTCTGGAATGGCATGTCTCGGTGCTGAATGCCAAATCGAAGCCGGTGCCGGCTGCATGGCGGTCGCGTTTCGATGAGTTTCTGAAGAAAATCGGCTACCGGTTTGTTCTGCGTGAACTGACTCATCCGGCTACGAGCGGAGCCGGCAAACCCCTTGTCATTCAATCACGGTGGGTTAATAGAGGAGTGGCGCCTATCTATCATGCCTGGCCGCTGGCGTATCGGTTGCGCTCCGACACGGATCAGGTCGTGGCGCAGTGGGTCAGCTCTGCCGACTTGAAGCAGTGGCTGCCGGGACCATCGCACGGGGCTGAGGATACGGTGGTGGTGCCGGAAACTGTTTCTTCCGGCTCCTATACGCTGGATGTGGCGGTTCTTTCTGAGGATGCCCGCTCTGCGCTTGTCGAACTGGCGATTGAGGGCAAACGAACGGACCGCTGGTACCCCGTGTCACGCGTCCAGATTCAATAGGCGATCGTGCGAGCGCGGCGATGACGTGGGGTGGAGGCGACTGTTTTTAGACAGCCAGGGCTGGTGTCGCTTGCTCGAGGTGGAGCACCGTAATCACCTGGTTGCCGTTCCCGCGGTACTCCATCCGGTCGAAACTGACCTTGTTCGCCATGGCGATTCCGCGTCCATGGGTATCGAAGGCCCGCTCAGGGTCGAAGTCCAGGTATTTTTTCCAGTCGAATCCGTTCCCTTGATCAGTGATGTGCAACGACAGACTGTGCGGCATGCGGGAAAGTTTTGCCGTGGCGACTCGGGACGAGTAGGGAGGTGAGCTCAATCGATGGGCGATTTCCTCTTCCAGCTTCTCTTCCTCGATCAGGCGTGATTTTTCCTTGTAGCCGATGTCCAGGTTGCCGTGTTCGATCGCATTTAAGGTCAGTTCGAGGATGCCGGTGACCACCCGGTCGGCATCGGGATAGGCATGCGCGAGGAGCATCGCGAGGTTTTTCGCTTCCTCGGGCGTTCTGAAGTGGAATGTCCCTGACTCCAACAGGCGCATGGTGGTCGTGGTCCGGCGCAGATCCTGCCGCAAGCCCAGATAACTCACGCGATCGCGGACCGCTGCATCCACGATGGCTTGAAGCGTCGCTTGGTCGAACGGTTTAGCCAGGTAATAATACGCGCCTGCCTGCAGTCCTTCCAGCGTCTGCTGATGCGTGGAGGCCGCTGTTTGCATGATGACGGGAATCTGGTTCAGCGCACCATGTTGTTTCATCTTTCGGAGGACTTCAATGCCGTCCATCCCGGGCATGATGCGGTCTAGCAGCACGGCGTGAAAGCGATCCGGTTCAGCTTCCAGCATATCCCAGGCTTGTTGACCGCCTTGTGCCGTGGTGCATCGGTATTCTCGTTCGGGAAGAAACTCGAGCAGAATTTTCAGATTCAGAGGAGAATCATCGACAAGTAAGAGTTGTGGTTGGGACAACAGCATAATATGGCACGCCTCCGGTTGCCGGTTAAGCCCTCGGGGTTAGAGTGCAGGCAGGCCCTCACATCGGTCTGCTAGGTCCTGATGCTTCTATCGGAAGTCTATGAAGAATACTTAAGAGACGCAATAAACCAGGCACAGGAGAAGGACTCCGCCGGGGATCGTCCCCGGAAGAGTCCTTTCGGCAGGGGCTATTGCTTGACGATGTCCAGCAGTTCCACTTCAAACACCAAGGTGGCTCCGGGCTTGATTACTGGAGGTGACCCACGGTCGCCATAGGCGATGCCGGACGGGCAGACCAGTTTGCTTTTGCCGCCGACCTTGATCAACTGTACCGCTTCGGTCCAACACTTAATGACCTGATTGAGCGGAAAGGTGGCCGGTTCCCCTCGTTTCACCGAGCTGTCGAAGACGGTCCCGTCGGTCAGGGTGCCATGGTAATGAACCTTGACCGTATCCGTAGCCTTCGGGGTCGCGCCTTTGCCTTCCTTGATCACGGTGACAATGGCGCCCGATTCCGTCTTTTTGGCCCCCGCTTCTGCTGCCGCCTTGGTCAGGAATGCGGCGCCGGCTTTCTTTTCGATATCGGCGAGGGCATTGGACCGGACCTGTTGCATTTGTTGAATCTTGGGTCCATACACCTGAAGATCGACCTTTTGTGGTCGTTTTAACACGCCGTCGGCCAGACCGGCCTTGACGAATTCGAGTTCGGACTCGTTGAGCGTGAAGGGCGTCAGCGATTGGCTGATGGCGGCCCCGAGGGCATACAAGGTTTTCTGCTCATCGTTGGCCGGTTCGGGGGCGGCGGCCCAACTGAGCGAGGACATGAGAAGCACCACTGCGGAAACAGCACCGGTCACTTGACGCATAGACGATCCTTTCTGCTGAACAGCATGACTGAGGTCACCATATGACAGGCAGACCATGTGGCTCAAGATAATTCTTGGGCAGGCTGTTGAAAACGGCCTCCCGCGTCGTGCTCGGCTCGTCAACATCCTCGACGTGCCCTGCAGGTTTGCCTCTGGTCTTGGCTCGCCTGCGGCCTAACGGGACGTCGTGTTGAGCCGCCTGCGAAGATCACGCCGACTCGTCTGGAGTCTTGCCGAATGGAAGGCCTGTGAGCCGGGCAGTATTGGGAACCACCTCGTCTGCTCAGGCAGCCTACCGGCTAGCGCGGCTCAGGAGAACCGATCTCTTCCGTGAGGGCTCTCCAGATCTAGTTGCGGTCCAATGGGGACGATACGGGTGGGGTTGATGTCATCGTGCGTGACATAGTAGTGCCGCTTGATGTGGTCCAAATTCACCGTGTCGGCAATGCCTGGCACCTGATAGAGATCTTTGAGATAGCCGGAAAGATGCGGGTAGTCGATGATGCGCCGGACGTTACATTTGAAATGTCCGTGATAGACCGCGTCGAACCGGATGAGCGTGACGAAGAGTCGCCAATCGGATTCGACGAATTGCGCGCCGAAGAGATAGCGGCGTTGGCTGAGTCTCGTGTCCAGTTGATCCAGTGCCGCGAAGAGTGAGCGAGCCGCTTGTTCGTAACCTCGTTGGGACGTCGCGAATCCAGCCCGGTACACTCCGTTGTTCACCTGCTCGTAGAGGAACGTATTCATCGAGTCGATGTCCACCCGGAGCGCCGCGGGGTAAAGATCCAGCCTACTCGCGGTGAAGCGGTTGAACTCCCCATTGAGCATCCGCATGAGATCGTCATCAGAGTTGCTGAGGATTCGCTTCGTGACGGTGTCCCACAGGACTGGGACGGTGACACGCCTCCGGTAGGCCGGGTCGGTCAGGCCATAGGCCTCACTGAGAAAGTGGAATCCATTGATGGGATCGGTCGAGTGACCCTGTCCGTTGCGAAAGGCCCAGCCCCGCTCGTCGCGAATGGGATCCACGACGGTCATGCCGACGACCGGCTCCAGTTGTTTGAGTGCGCGAACGATGATTGTGCGATGCGCCCAGGGACAGGCCAGGGACACGTAGAGATGATATCGCCCGGCTGCAGCGGGGTATCCTGATCGCCCATCCTCGGTCACCCATTGGCGAAAGACGTCCTCCTGACGTTTGAATTCGCCTGTCTCAGTCTGTTCCCTGGGAAACTGGGGCTGTATGGTCATGGCTTGATTCTCCTTGCGCGTTCCACCTTAGTCAGATTCAACGAGAGAGGTCAATTGCGGGTGCCAATACACGTGGGTGTCACTTCGCTACTTGCGGCCAGGCTGCGGAACCTGGCGAGGCGCTGAAAGGTCCCATCCGATTGAAAAGAGCACGAGGAGCCCGTGCCGGTCGTGTGCCTGGTGCGGGCGCTGGTTTCCCGCAGGGGGTAACGGCTCATTGGCGACGAGACCGTCTCCGAGGACCCGGGTGTCTAGATCCAGGGTGCCGCCGATGCCGAAACTGTACTGTCGTGCGTACTGTGGCGGCTGTCGAATCGGAGCCAGCGATGGGTGGGTGCCCAGGGAGAAGAGCCGAGAGAGAACCAGTGGAGGCAACAGTTGGCTGCGCCAAACCCTGGGAACGCGGAATGAGTGTCGGCGATTCCGCGGGCTGGTTAGCGGGTAGAACGGGAGTGGTGATCTCAGTAGGACTGCGACGTGCACTCGAGTCGATGCCGGTTGGCGCGGTGATCAGGGGTTGACTGGCATCTTTTGATCGCTCTTCAGCCCCGGGGGACCAGCGAAACTTGAGTCCTGGTCGGACTGCTTTCGGTCAGTGCTGTTTGGATCGAGAGTTCTAGGTCGGTGCGGGTCACGACTGGCTTGGCCCGTTTCTCGGCGAGACGAGCGTCACTGACGGACCAGCATCCGAGAATCAGGAGAAGCGTGGCGCAGGCAACGCCGGTGCTGTGGTGCAAGCGACCCACGGGTCCCCAAAAAGCGAGTCTGGAGGTGGTTACACGGAGTGCATGGTTTAGCATATGGCTTAGTCCTCGGTCATCAGTAGTTGTCAGGCGGAAAGGACAGGATCGAAGGAGTGAACCGAGCCCGACGTACAAGGCCGAAGTGCAGAAGCCCTATCGCTTGGGCAAGAGGAAGCAGACGGTAGCCTACGCCTACCAACGACGATGCCATCGACCATAATACGGCCGGTAGTAACGTGGCCCCCAGGCATAGGGGCGCGAGTAAAATGGCGAGCCGTAAATCCAGTGGCGTCCGAGATAAAGACCAAAGCCCACGGATGGGTATCCGTACAGCAAGCCGGGCGCAATCCCGGGGGACACGTAGGCGTAGGTGGAGGGAGCGGAGGATTGTTGAGCCATCTGCCGCTGCAAGTCAGCGGTCATGGCGTTTTGCCGGTCGGCTTGATCTTTCAACTGGCCGACGGTGCTTTGCTGGAGATGAACTTCCGCCTCCAGCTTCGAGATTTTTTCCCGTTGGATTTCAATGAAGGCCTGCAGGCATCGAGTGTGCGCATCCCCCGTGTAGTTCGAACATTCCCAGGGGCCGGACGATTCCGCGCCAAACGCTGGAAGCACGAACAGCGCGGCACTCAATCCTAGGACGAGAGCGGGAAACCATTGCCGAGGGGATTCCAATCGGTGAGTCGTAAGACGTACCATGTCTCTCCTCCCTGGCTAGCTATCGATAGCCTATCATGGCTCTTCCGGTGAAGGCCAGATCCGGCTCGTAATGAGTGAAACGGACGATTGTCTCGTTGGTTGACAGGGCCGAGGCGGAAATTTGTGCCTTGACGTGGGCAGCACATTGGGAAAGGAGAAGGCAATATGGCAGAAAAGCAGGTGATCGCGGTGGTCGGTGCGACCGGGATGCAAGGTGGTGGGTTGGTGCGAGCGATCTTGGCCAATCCGGCCAGTGGTCTCACGGTGCGCGCGTTGACCAGGGACGTCCATTCGGACAAGGCCAAGGAACTCGCCCGGCTCGGCGCGGAAGTCGTGGCCGCCGATGTGCATGATG
>CAZKVY010000057.1:0-23742 GCA_964556305.1 uncultured Nitrospira sp.
AAGTCGAGCAACTGCAGCCGGATCGCGTGAAGCATTTCGGGTTGATGGTGCGTGATGCGGAGCAGATCAAAGAAGTCCGGCGCAAGCTCACCAGGAAGTACAAGCTGAGGATGGAGCCGCATTTCCGCTGCGATTTCCGTGACCCCTGGGGGAACCGCATTCAGGTCGGTGATCTATCGGACGAGTCCCTGGTCTGGCTCCTCCCCTATCAGGAGGTCCAGAAGGCGGGAATCACATTCTCCAAGCCCTCGCGTGTTCGGCAAGGAAGGGAGTGACAGAATGCCTGATCTAGAGAAGGTGCGAACGCTTGCGAAAGATCTCACCAAGACCTATCCTCGCAGCCCGCGGGAAATGCTGGGAGGTTATGTCATCGGCGCGCGGTGCGCGGATAAATGCCGGGCGTTTCTCCTGGGCATCAACGGGGACTATAACTATTGGCCCTGCTCGTTGGCCGGCCTGTTGTTCTCGTTCACGGGCATTACGCCGGAGCAATTCAAGGAGGTCGTAGCCACCGGGGCGAACGATGAGGAACTGGCCGCCTGGCTCAAGGCTCAGAGCAAGGTACAGGACCAGCAGGCAATCATTCAGTGGAACAACAAGATGCGGGACCTGCGTCTTTCCGAGATGGCCCCGCAGGTGCAAGCCTATATGGAAGACTACATCCCGAAATATGTGCCGAGTCACCGCCCCGTCTACGTGTATTTCGATGTGTACGATCTGGAAGAGAAGCGCTTGTGACAAACGGATGTGTGGCTGACGCCTGAAGGAACTCGACATGCCGGATGCGACATGGACTGAGATCGGTTCGGTCGATGAACTCAAGCAGCGCCCCCTCCAGCAGATCGTCTGCGGCCAGACAACGCTCGCATTGAGTTATAAGGACGGCCGGTTCGCGGCGATTTCAGGGGTCTGCAATCATATCGGCGGGCCGCTGGGTGAGGGACGGCTCGACGGCGACTACGTCGTCTGTCCCTGGCATTACTGGAAGTTTCACCATCGCACCGGCCGGGGCGAGCCTGGATATGAAGGTGATCAGGTTGCGACCTATGCCGTGAAGGTAGAGGATGGACGCGTCTTTGTCGATCTGACTCCGGTCACGAAGAGACAGAAGCTCCCGAAACCATCGCACCCGCTGGCGCGCCCGATCGTTCGAGCCGACGGTCCCATTCGTGTACTGGGCATCGCCACCACGGCGATGACGGCGGATGAGCCGCGCTTCAGCGCCTCCGACGCCCTGCTGGAGGAGGCATTAGCGTATGCGCGCGAGCATCTGCAGCTCGACTCCCAACTGATCAAGCTACGGGACCTCTCGTTCCGGGCCTGTGAAGGGTTTTATTCCAAGTCGGCGGAAGCCTGCACCTGGCCCTGTTCGATTACGCAGATGGATCCCACCGATCAAATGGACCGTGTGTACGAAGCCGTGGTGCATTGGGCGGATGTGATTCTGGTATCCACCCCGATCCGATGGGGCGGAGCCAGCAGTCTCTATTACAAAATGGTCGAACGGATGAACTGCATTCAAAACCAGGAGACGATCGCCAACCGGCACCTGCTCAAAAATAAAGTCGCCGCGTTCATCATCATGGGTGGACAGGACAATGTCCAGGGTGTCGCCGGTCAACTGATGACCTTCTTCGCGGAAGTCGGTTGCCAGTTCCCGCAGTTTCCGTTTATCGCCCATTCGCGCGGATGGAGCGCGGAGGACATGGAGCGGAACAACAGCGAGGTGCAGAACAGCCGGGAGTTGCGCGAGGGGGCTCAGGCGCTCGTCGCCCGCGCGGCGGAGATGGCGCGGCTCATGGTGGAGGGGCAGCTGGCGATGCAGCCGCTCACGCGGGGTGGCCGCAAGGCGCATCAACTGGATAGTGAACCGACGGGATAAGCAGGGCGGATTCGCAAGGAGGCGGGATCATGTCAGGTCAGGATCACATGCGCACACACCTGGGCAATCTGTCGCGGTCATTGTTGCGTCTGCACAAGGCGTTGCTGGACAGCGAACGGGTCTCCTATGAGCGCGTGCATGGGCGGATAGAGACGAATGGCGCATTCTTTCAGCTGGTGTTGGGCGACGCGTGGTTCGCCTGGTTGCGCCCGCTGTCTCAATTGATGGTGAAGATCGATGAGCTGTCCGAGGAAGAGAAGATCGAGGACCGGACGGAGATGACCCTGGCAATCGACTCGGTGCGGACCATGTTGACGCCGTCCGAAGAAGGGAATGGATTCGGCCGGCATTATTACGACGCGCTGCAGCGCGAGCCCGATGTGGTGCTGGCGCATGCGGCAGTCAGGGCGCTGCTCCGGACATCGTCGCCCGGGAAGGAGTCGATCACATGAAAGCGCACTACCTCGGCCATGTCGTGTTCTATGTGAAAGATCTTGGACGGTCGCTGGCATTTTATCGCGATCTGCTTGGATTCCAGGAAGTGGGGAGAATTTTCAATGGCGCTGCGGCGGCGCTCACATCCGGCCGCACGCATCATGAGCTGCTGCTGATTCAAGTGGGCGATGCGCCGGGTCCTCCATCCGGGCGACGTCGAGGCCTGTATCACATCGGCATCAAGGTCGGCGACAGCCTCGATGAGCTGAGGGCGGCGAAGCGAGAATTGGAGGCGGCCGGCATCACGATCGACGGCATGAGCGACCACACGGTCAGCCAAAGCCTCTACCTGCACGACCCCGACGGCAATGAGGTTGAGTTGTATGTGGATGCCGATGAGTCGATCTGGAAGAACAACCCTGATGCGGTGGTGTCGCCCATCAAGCCGTTGCGGTTGTAGGGCACATCTCGGCAGGGGGTGACGGCGGCGTAAAACGTGCTTGTGTCCCTTCCTACCTCGGGTCACAGCATGAGGGTGTCGCATTTCTCCTCAAACTTCTTTATACGTAACAACTGAGCTCGTCGGATATCACGCTTTTGCCTGGCAGGGATTTCGCACAATCGCAAGTCGGAACGCAAGGGGGAGGAGCGCAGCTGCTACATTGCGAAAATCGAAAGTCTGATGACGATCAAGATCAAAGAAGGTCAGCGCTCGACTGGAAGTGCTGACCTGGCAATGGTCTTCCGGGGGCCGGGGTCGCAGTTCTATGGATCAACGTACAAGAGTTGACAGCTATAACCTGTAACCAAGGAGGGTGTTGTGAACGGTCCAATTCAACGGCAGCCGGAATGTGTGAGTTACATGAAAAGGAGAACGCAGATGCGCAAGATGATGGTTCTCGGTTCGATGGTCCTGAGCCTGTTGATGTTGGCGTCGTACGGGTTCGCGGACGAAGGCGGGAGTCACAGCCACGCCAAAGGCGGGACGCACATGAAGGTGAGCGGCGTCGTCTCCAAAGTAGAACCGAAATACATTACCGTGAAGACGACATGGGGATCCCTGAGGATTACCTCTGATGCCAGCCCCAAGGCTCTTGAAGTGGGGGAAGAGGTGGAGATGACGATGAATGAAAACAATACCGTGATCGATGTCCATCGGAAGGGAGATCCGGGCCACGCACACCATTTCGTCACCGGCAAATTAGTCTATGTCGGGAAGATGAAGAAGGAGATCAAGCTCTCGACTCCGGAAGGCGACAAAGTGTTCCCACTCGATCGGCTCGAGACGAAAACAGGGGGGATTGAAGAAGGCGCGATGGTCACGGTGGAACTCAACGAAGCAGGCACCGTGATCGATCTGCATCGCTTCACCGTGGAGATGGAGCTTGATGAACATCCTCACACCAAGTCCGGCTATCATCTGACGTTGGACGGCGTCGTCACAAAAATCGATTCAAGTTTGGTGTATCTCAAAACTCCGGTTGGCCAATATACCATCAACGTGAAGACGGCTCCGGCCGATGCCGCCGTCGGCGATGAGGTGAGGTTGTGGCTCAACGAAGAGAATCTGGTGATCGATCACCATGGGAAACATAAAAACAAGCCGGGGACGCACCGTCTGATCACCGGCAAGCTGATTTATGCCGGTCTGACCAAGAAGGAAATCAAATTGTGGACGCCGGAGGGCGAAAAGGTGTTTCCGCTGGATCGGATGGAGGTGAAAACCAAGCCGATCGCGGAAGGCTCGATGGTGGTCGTCGAACTGGATGAGAGCGGGACGGTGATCGATCTGCGGAAGGCCCAGTAACCAGGGAGTCAGGCCAGAGTTTGCAGGGGCAGGGACCGTCTGTCATTCCGATAGAGGGCTCCTGCCCCAGGCCCTCCCCTAACGAGCATCATGCAGTAACCAGGAGGATCACTGATGGAAAAGCCAGTCATGGCAGCCAAGCAGCCGGCGGTGTTGGAGTTGGAGGCGGGCACGTACTATTGGTGTCGGTGCGGGCGTTCAAAAAACCAACCCTTTTGTGATGGCTCCCACAAGGGAACGAGCTTCACGCCCATGGGGTTCACCACGACCGAGAAGAAAACGGTTGCGCTCTGTCAATGTAAGCAGACGAAGAATCCCCCATTCTGCGACGGCACGCACAAGACGCTCTGAGTTGTTTGCTTGACGCGCGCAGCATACGACACAAGATGGTGAGCCATGGGTGAGCCAGTGAATGAGAACGGTTACTCGGTCACGCTGATCGAACGGCGGCTGGTGGCGGAAGGGACGATGGCGTTCTACTTCGACAAGCCGCCGCAGTTTGCCTTCACGCCGGGTCAGTTCGTTGATTTGACGCTGCTTCAACCGTCCGAGACCGATGCGGAGGGCAACACCAGAGCGTTTTCCATCGCGAGTGCGCCGCAGGAATCGACCCTGATGGTGGCCACCAGACTGCGTGATACGGCCTTCAAGCGTGAACTGCAGCGTATGCCGCTCGGCTCAACCGTCCGCATGGAAGGGCCGTTCGGAAAATTGCTGCTGCATACCGATCAGACTCGCCCGGCCGTATTTCTGTCGGGCGGGATCGGAATTACGCCGTTCCGCAGCATGCTGGTGCAGGCGGCGATGCAGCAATCGTCACACCGCATGGTCTTGTTCTACTCGAACCGAAGGCCGGAGGATGCGCCATTCCTGGACGAATTGCAGGCCTTGCAGGATAAGAATCCACACTATCGCTTCGTGGGCACCATGACCGAGCCTGCGAAATCTTCCCATCCCTGGCAGGGCGAGACGGGATACATCAACGCGGCCTTGCTCGCTAAACATCTTGTGAACGTGGACAAGCCTATCTACTATGTGGTCGGCCCGCCCGGCATGGTCGGCGCACTGCGGACCATGCTCAAAGAGGCCCGCATCGACGACAGCGATATTCGAACCGAAAAGTTCGCGGGCTACTGAAAGCGGCATTTCTGTGGCGGTCTCATGGTGACAGCCCAGTGTTGGCTCCCGATACGAGTAGGGCATGTGTCTTCGCCAGCGGCATACCGCATTGCATGGAGTTATTCACGAAAGAGTCTTAGACGAATAAATATGTGTTAGACATTGTCCACGTATTGAACGTGGGAAAATGCCTCGGCGAACAAGGGATCTGGAGATGGATACGACAGACCCGTCCACAAAACCCCTCGTGAAGGCATGGACCCGGTGGGCACTGGTCTGGCTCACGTTCTTCCCGCTCGTCGGCGTTCTGGTCTCGATCCAATTTCACAATCCTGAATTTTTAGGCGGAACCTCCTGGTTCACGTTCGGGCGGCTCCGTCCCGTGCACACGAACGGCGTGATCTTTGGCTCGTTCACCACAGCCTTCATCGCACTCCTCTACTATTTCCTTCCACGACTGTGCGGGACCCCGCTGTACAAGGCCGAATGGGGATGGGGACTCCTTTGGATGTGGAATGCCTTTCTGGTCCTCGGTTCGCTGTCGTTGCTGATGGGCTATGTTATCGGCGTGGAGAACGCGGAGTTCGAGTGGCCGTTGAATATCTTGCGCTACCTCGTGTTCGTGGGTCTCACAGTCCAAGTCCTTGGCACGATCTTCCGCCGACGGGCAGCTCGGTTCTATGTGTCTCTGTGGTACGCGCTCGCCGCCGCGATCTGGACCTTGCTCAACCTGCTCATCGGCAACGTGCTGCTCCCCTACGGACCGCTGGCGGGAGCGAACAATGCTGCGATGCACGGATTGTACATTCACTATGTTGTTGGCTTGTGGATGACGCCGGCCGGGCTGGCGACGATTTATTATTTTTTGCCGCTGGCGGCGAAGAATACGCTCTATAGCCACAAGCTCTCGCTGTTAGGATTCTGGACCCTCGCGCTGTTCTATCCGCTCGTCGGGACGCATCATTACCTCTACAGTCCCATCCCGCACTGGACCCAAACCGTCTCCATCGTCCACAGCATGTGGATGATCATTCCGGTCGTGACCGTGATCGTCAATTTCTTCGGCACCATGATGGGGCGTTGGGGCGCCGTCCTGGGCGGCGGAGGCGGCGACAACTATGCGGCGAAGTTTCTCATGATCGGGGTGTTCTATTACCTCGTCGGCAGCGTGCAGGGTTCGATCGAATCCCTCTACCGGTTTCAACAGTTGACCCATTTTAACGATTTCGTCATCGGCCATGCCCATCTGACCGTGTTCGGCGCCATGATCCTGTGGGTGGTCGGAGGGCTCTATTACGTCTGGCCGCGCCTGGTGGGCAGGCAACTCTGGAGCGATCGTCTGGCCAGCTGGCACCTATGGCTCACGGTGACCGGATTTTCGGCCATGATTCTCGGCCTCACGGCGCAGGGGTTCATTCAAGGATCGATGCTGGAACACGGCGCGGACTTCGTCGATTCGGTGAAAGCCATGCAACCCTGGTGGGTGGCGAGAACTGTCGTGGGCACCATGATGGATTTGGCTCTCGGTTTGATGGCATATAATTTTTATAAAACCGTCGGTGAGGGTGAGCCGATTGACACAGAGCATGCCGTGCCGATGCAGACGTACAGCCAGCCGATTGCGATGGTGCCGGGCAGAAGTTGGCTTGAGAATCCCTCCACGGTCGGCATCCTGGCCGGCATCGGATTTTTCTCGCTGGCCGTGTTCATCCTGGGCATCATTCCCTGGCTTCAGCCTGCTACCCGTTCGACGACCGTGCTCAATGCGGTCACCGATCTGCCGGTGAATGTGCCGGATTACACGCCCCTGGAGCGGCGTGGCCGGCAGATCTATATCCAGGACGGTTGCTGGCATTGTCATTCCCAGTACATCCGCCCGGTGACCGGCGAATCGTTCCGATGGGGGCCCGTGTCCCAGATCGGTGAATCGGCCTATGACCGGCCGCATTTGTTCAGCACCCGGCGCATTGGGCCTGACCTCACGCGCGTCGGAAGGAAATACGGAGACGACTGGCATGTCGCCCACCTCTGGAATCCGTCCGACGTCGTGTACGATTCCATCATGCCGCGTTTTCCATGGCTGTTCGAGACGGGTGCGCACGAAGGCCCCCCGCAACTGACCGAGGATGGCATAGCCCTCATGGCCTATCTGCAACGGCTGGGGACGGCGATCGGCGATTGGCGTGCGGGATCACCCTCGACCCGGATGTCAGGCGCAGCAAGCCTCCCTGGGAGTCCGCAGGCCCGCGAGGAAGTCCTGTCGCTCGGCAAAGAGGTGTACGCACGACGCTGCGCCGGTTGTCACGGTGCGAAGGGCGACGGGAAAGGTCCGTCGGCTGTGTTTCTTCATCCGAAACCACGCGACTTCACGACGGGGGTTTTCAAGTTCCGGTCCACCGCCGGCAAGGACTCTTTGCCGACCGATGCCGATTTGTACCTGACGCTGACGCATGGCCTGTGGGGCACATCGATGCCGTCCATGCAAGAGATCTCCGACCGACAGCGGGGGGCCATCGTCCAGTACCTGAAGACGTTCTCCGATCGCTGGAGAAAGGAGTCGGTTGGTATCCCGATTTCCATTCCATCTGAAGTCCCGCTGACAGCGGCATCGATTGAAAAGGGAAAGGTTCTGTTTCAGACGAACTGCGCATTGTGTCACGGCGAGCAAGGCCAGGCGGATGGCCCGCTGGCAGGGCCCGGCATGCTCATGGACGACTGGGGTGAGCCCATCAGGCCGGCCCATCTCTCGCTTCCGGCCGGCATGCCGGGAGGAGTCAAGCTCGGGCATGACGGGTCGCACCTGTTCCAGACGATTGTGGGAGGGATCGGCGGGACGCCGATGCCGCCGTTCGACGGTCTGAAAGCAGAAGAAGTGTGGGATCTGGTGCATTACGTCCAGTCGTTGCGAGCCATGGCCCATGAGGCTGAACTCGTGACCGCAGGTCTTCAAGAGCAGGACCGGCAGACAGCGCGAGAGAGAATCTGGGCGGCGATATCCAGTCGCGAGGAAGTTCGGAAACCCATGACGGCCAGCGGTCCGGCGCAGTAGGCTGCGTCCGGCATGGGGACGCAGAGTCCGTGAGGTACGAATGAATGACCCATCCACGCCAAAGGATCATCTGATATCCTCCGAGCCGATGCCCAAGACCGGTGACGAGCCCGGCACCTACGTGTACGAGCCGGCGGGAATACGTGAACGAAGCGGTTCTGTGCCCACATGGCTCAAGCTCGTCGCGTTAGGACTGATCCTTTGGGGGATTTATTACACGATCCGATTCTGGAGTTCCTATTGAAAGTCTTCTGCAAGGTGAATCATTCAACTCAAAGCCGGAGGAGGACATGATGGTACAGAGATATCGGTACGCATTGCTGTTGTTCTGTTTGACGATGGTCTATGGGTTGTCGTCCATCAGTCACTTCGTGTTCGCTGCCGGCGGGGATGCCGGCAAAGGAAAAGCGATCTTTCAGGCCAAGTGTGTGACGTGTCATGGGGTGCAGGGGAAGGGCGACGGTCCCATCGGGAAACAACTGAAGCCGCCAGCGGGAGATTTCACGAGCGCCGAGAGCAAAAAGAAGTCTGACGCGGAATTGCTCGACGTGATTCAGAACGGCAAACCCAAGACGGCGATGGTGGCGTGGAAGAGCCAACTTTCCGAGGCAGAGATCCAGGACGTGCTCGCCTATGTGCTGACACTCCGGAAGTGAACCGTTCAGAGTGACTGTGCCGTAACGGAAACAACATGATGGCGGGCCGCGCGTGATCGCTCCTCAGGGGGGCGTCACGCGGTCACGGCGGCGGACAGGAAGGTACACCATGAGTGACGTGATTAGGATTGCTGGAATCGCCGGCAGTCTCCGCAAAGGGTCCTATAACAAATCGGCTCTTCGTGCCGCGCTCAAGCTCGTTCCCAAGGGTAGTGCACTGGACATCCTCGACCTCGAGGGTATTCCCGGATTCAATGAAGATCATGAACAGTCGTTTCCGGCTCATGTGCGGGAATTCAAGGCCAGGGTCAAGTCGGCGGACGCCCTGTTGATCGTGACGCCGGAATATAATTATTCAGTCCCGGGAGTGCTCAAGAACGCCATCGACTGGGCATCCCGTCCCTATGGCGATAGCGCATGGAATGCGAAGCCGGTCGCGATTATGGGAGCTTCGGTCGGAACAGTGGGAACCGCCCGCGCGCAATATCATTTGCGCCAGATGTTCGTCTTTTTGAACATGTTTCCGTTGAATCAACCGGAGGTCATGATCGCCAATGCCTCCGAGAAGTTTGATGAGCAGGGCAACTTGACGGATGCGAAGACGGAACAAAAGATCAAAGAGCTGCTTGAAGCCTTGGTGATCTGGACCACACAGCTCCGGAAGGCGAGAGCCTAGGAAAGGGCATGTCTTCGACAGCCAGATACAAGATGTACTGGCCTATGTGAAGAGCATAGGGGAGTGACCGAGACCAGCGAGAGGAGGCGATATGTGTGGGATGACAACCAGCAGGAACTCGTCAAGGTTCGTCCTGGCAGCGGTTGTTGCGATCGGGATTGCAGCGAGAGTCGCAGGGGCGGCGCCCGAAGAGGCGCCCAAGCCAGGCTTCGCGTGGAAGAATGGAGCCGAGGTCTATGCGAAGATCTGCGCCTTGTGCCACGAAACCGCAGTAGGTCCGGCCATTCGAGGTCGCGGCCTGGATCCTACCTACATCCAATTGATCGTGCGACACGGCAACCGGGCAATGCCGGCGTTTCGCGCATCCGAGATCGATGACCAGTCGTTGGAAAAACTGGCCGACTATGTGTCCAAAGCAGAGGCCAACAAGTAAGGAGGGCTCACTCCATGAAGGTTGATCGACGCAGTCTGATGAAGGGCCTGCTGGCGGGCGGGGCTCTCCTGGCTATGGGTGTTCCTCCATGGACCTTTGCGGAGTCACCTGCGCGAAGACCAGGTCAATGCCTGCTGTTGTTGGGCGGCGCCGGCGCGGACGATCTGTTCGCGAGCGGCGCAGGAGCAGCTTCGACGAGAATGGCGTATGACGGCTTGAAGATCGTGAAGCTGAAAGGCGGCCTGCTGACGGATACAGACAGGGCGGTCATGCTGTTGAAACAGTCCCAAGGGGCGAGATGTATTGCCGTCATGGACGATGCCGGTGCGGTGATTTTCCTTGAACTGGCCAGGACCGCTGGCGTCCGGTTGCTCTCAATGGGCACGCATGCCTGCTCGACCGATGCAGCCTGTCCTCTTCGCCATGTCTGGGCTTCGCCATCACCGGCTTATCGCGTGGGGGGATTGCTGGCATCACAGCTCCTTCAACGCCAAGGCAGTTTTTCCATCACGGAAAGTTTTCTTCAGGAACCGCCGGAGGAAAGTGCCTGGACAAGTTGGTCTGCTCCGGGATTCTCTTCCTATCGGTTCATTGAAGCGGAAGCGATCCACATGCATTGTTCCGGCCTCTCCCTCCCGGACGGCGGCCGGCTGCTCGATCTGGAAACAACCAAGGGATGGATCCCCATCCCACAGCAGACATGCAGACGTGACTCAGTCACATGGCGGTCCGAGAACTGGGTGGAATCCGTAGGTTATGCCGTGACGGCCTCGGCGCTGGGCCTGGACTCAGTCAGGGAATCCTGTTCCGAACGCGCCTTCGTGCATCGGTCGCGTCACGGCGAGCCGATACAGCCAATGGAACGATTTGTCTCATTCGTCATGGACATCTAGCAGGATGGTGAAAACCTAGTTTATAGGTCCATGAGAACACAATGTCTTAAATCATTTGAGTGGAAGCCGATTATCCCACAGGGATGTTCAAAACGCCCGTCCAGCGCGGCCGCAGCAATGCGAGGGGGCGAGGCGTACCCTTGCGGTACGTTGAGCCTCGGAGCGATGCGAGAACAAAGCTGGCGGACGTTTTCAACATCCCGTTAGCCCGAGCCAGGAGGAAGAAGAATGGCCAGCAAATATCTCGCCTTGCCGAAGGGTGTTTCCGAAGAAACGTTTGATGCCGCGGTGAAGGAGTTCCGTGGCGCCTTGGGTGAGAGTAATGTGCTGACGAGTGCTGATCAGCTCGCACCCTATACCAAGGTCATGATGCCGGTGGCGGAGGCGAATCACCAGCCGTCCGCCGCGATTCTGGCGACGACTGTGGAACAGATCCAGAAGATCGTCGGTATCTGCAACAAACACAAGGTGCCGATATGGACGGTCTCGACCGGTAAGAACCTGGGGTATGGCTCTGCGGCTCCGGCGGAGCGTGGCCAGGTCGTGCTCGATCTCCATCGCATGAACCGCATCCTCGAAGTCGATGGCGACCTCTGCTACGCCCTCGTTGAACCGGGCGTCACCTATCGACAGCTCTACGACTACTTTCAAGAGCATAAGCTTCCGTTATGGCTCTCCGTGCCGGCGCCGTCCGCCATTGCCGGGCCGACGGGCAATACGTTGGACCGGGGAGTCGGTTACACGCCCTACGGGGAGCATTTTATGAACGCCTGCGGCATGGAAGTGGTTCTCGCGAACGGCGAAGTCCTCCGCACGGCAATGGGAGGGTTGCCGAAATCCAATACCTGGCAGTGCTTCAAGTGGGGCTACGGTCCGTATCTCGACGGGATCTTTACCCAGTCCAATTACGGGATCGTCACGAAATTCGGGTTTTGGCTGCAACCGGCGCCGCCGGTCTATAAGCCGTTCCTAATTCAATATCAAAATGAAGAGGACATCGTCGAGATCGTGGAGACCATGCGCCCTCTTCGCCTCAACGGCGTCATTCCCAATTCAGGGGTCATCGCCCATGCGCTGTACGAAGCGGCGGTGAAGGCCAAGCGGAGCGATTACGTTTCCGGACCCGGTTCGATCTCGGATGAAGCGGTGCGACAATTGGTCAAGGATCACAACATGGGCATCTGGAACGTCACGGCCGCACTCTATGGCACAAAGGAACAGGTGGACGTGAATTGGAAGATCGTGACCGACGCTTTCGGCAAGTCGGGCAAGGCGAAGTTCTTGACGCAAGAGGATGTCGGCGATGATCCCCAGTTTGGATACCGGGCGGCCCTCATGCGCGGCGGGATGGACCTGAGGGAATTTAACCTCTACAACTGGCGCGGCGGAGGCGGCTCTCTCTGGTTCGCCCCCGTGTGTCCAGCGCGGGGCAGTGAGACTCTGAATCAGATGGCGATGGCCAAGCGCATTCTGACCAAGTACGGGTTGGATTACACCGGTGAGTTTATCGTCGGCATGCGTGACATGCATCATATTCTCGACATGTTGTACGACCGGTCCGATCCAGCCATGACGAAGGCTGCGTACCAATGTTTCGATGAGCTGGTGACGGAGTTTTCGGCGCTGGGGTATGGAAGCTATCGCACAAACACGGCATTCATGGACAAGGTGGCCGACACATACAGCCCGGTGCAGCGATCCATCAATCGTCGGCTCAAGCAGGCGCTGGATCCCAACGGCATCCTCGCGCCGGGCAAATCCGGCATCAGACTGTAATCGGTGAATCCGCGTGAGAGCATAGTGAAGATGACGTAATCCATCCCAGAGGTGCCGGCCAGGTGTGGATCAGTGCTCGAGGAGGGAACGGCAACCGCTTGGCCATGTCGATTGAGAGGAGCACGGAAATGACAAACAATGAGAAGAGTACAGCCCGCGAGATCACGGCGGCGGTGGTCCGCAAAAAAGGCGGACCCTTCCAAGTCGAGACGCTCACCTTGGAAGGGCCACGTCCCGACGAGGCTTTGATTCGGATCGTCGCGACCGGCATGTGCCACACTGATATGGTCGCGCGCGATCAGCTCTATACCGTACCGTTACCGGTTGTCCTCGGCCATGAAGGGGCCGGTATCGTCGAACGGGTCGGCAGCAGCGTCAAAAAAATCGCGCCGGGTGACCATGTCGTGTTGACCTACATGTGGTGCGGCCACTGCAAACCCTGCCTGAACGGGGACCTGACCTACTGCGCGAATTTTTACCCATTGAACTTCGGGGGTGCCCGTGAAGACGGCAGCAGCGCCACGCAGTCCAGGCAAGGAGCGGTCCACGATCATTTCTTCGGGCAGTCGTCATTCGGCACCTATGCGCTCGCTCACGAGCGAAACGTCGTCAAGGTTCCAGCCAATGCGCCGCTTGAATTACTCGGTCCTCTCGGCTGTGGCATCCAAACCGGTGCGGGCGCCGTGATGAACGGGCTGAAAGTCAGGCCCGGCAGCAGCTTCGCCGCGTTCGGTGGCGGAGCCGTCGGCTTGAGCGCCGTGATGGCCGCGCGGGTGGCCGGTGCGACGACCATCATCGCCGCCGATGTTGTCCCATCGCGGCTTGCACTGGCCAAGGAGCTCGGAGCCACCCATACGGTGAACAGCCGCGAGACCGATCCGGTCGAGGCGGTGCGCAAGATCACCGGCGGCGGCGCAGATTTCACGCTTGAATCGAGCGGGCGTCCCGCCGTGCTGCGCCAGGCCATCGACGCCTTGGCGATCAAAGGCGTGTGCGGCATCGTCGGCGCTCCCGCGTTGGGCACCGAAGCCAGCTTCGACGTGAACGGAGTCATGACGACCGGCAAGAGGATTATCGGCATCATCGAAGGCGATAGCGTGCCGGATCTGTTTATTCCAAGCCTCGTCGAACTCTACCAGCAGGGGCGTTTCCCGTTCGACAAACTGGTGAAATTTTACCCCCTCGATCAGATCAATCAGGCGGCGGAGGACAGTGAGAAGGGCGTCACGATCAAGCCGATCGTGAGTCTCGGTTCATAACTACCGGACACCATTCTCCGGGCCGCCAGGAGCGTCGTCATGACACAGACCCTCATATCAAACGGAGTCACCCCGACACCGTACGATGGATTTGACCGCATGCCGTTGGGCGGTCACTGGCGAGCTGGAAGGAGCGGGCGCGTTTCGGAAGATCGTGATCCCTACAGGGATGAGATTCTGGTCCGCATTCCCCTCGCCGACGAGCAGGACTTGAATGAAGCATACAGGGTCGCGGCGGACGCGCAGCCGAAATGGGCGGCGATGTTGCCCGGCGAACGGGCAGCGATCCTCCGTCGGGCCGCCGCGATTATGGAGGCCAGACGCGAGGAAATCGTCACTTGGCTCATCAAGGAATCGGGCAGTACTCGTCTGAAGGCGAACGTCGAATGGGGCTCTGCCCATGCGATCATGTATGAAGCTGCCTCGGCCCCCTACCGCGTCCAAGGCCGTATTCTGCCGAGCGACATTCCCGGCAAGGAAAACCGGGTGTATCGACAGCCGGTCGGCGTTGTAGGAGTGATCAGTCCCTGGAACTTTCCTTTGCATCTCAGCAATCGGTCGGTGGCCCCGGCACTGGCGGTGGGGAATGCGGTGGTGATCAAGCCGGCGTCGGATACGCCAGTGACCGGCGGCCTGTTACTCGCGAAAATTTTTGAGGAGGCGGGACTTCCGCCCGGTGTTCTCAGTGTGGTCATCGGACCCGGAAGCGTAATCGGCGACGCCTTCGTCCTCCACGGCGTCCCGCGAGTCATGTCCTTTACCGGCTCCACGCCGGTCGGGCGTCGCATTGCGGAGCTGGCCGCCAAGAGTCCGATGCTCAAGAAAGTGGCCCTCGAACTTGGTGGCAACAGCCCCTTCATCATTCTTGACGACGCAGACCTCGATCTGGCCGTCAACGCGGCCGTTTTCGGCAAATTCATCCACCAGGGGCAGATCTGCATGATCACCAACCGCATCATTGTGGATGCCACGATCTATGATCAGTTCGTCGAGCGCTTCACGACCCGCGTACGTAGTCTCAAAGTGGGGGACCCTAACAGCGCAGACACGGCGATCGGGCCGATCATCAACAAGTCGCAAATGGAAGGACTGCTCAAGCACATTGAGAACGCCCGTTCCAATGGAGCCCGCCAAACAGCCGGTGGAGATCCTAAGGGGCTCCTGTTGCCTCCTCATGTGTTTGCGGATGTCACGCCCTATATGCAAATTGCCCAGGAAGAGATGTTCGGCCCGGTCGTCTCCATCATTAAAATCACCGGCGAAGCGGAAGCCATCCACGTGGCGAACGACACGGAATATGGCCTTTCAAGTGCTGTGTTTACGAGGAATGTCGAACGAGGTGTGCGAGTCGCATTGCAGGTGAAGGCCGGTATGACACATGTGAATGATCAACCCGTCAACGATTTGCCGAATTGTCCGTTCGGAGGTGAAAAGAACAGCGGGCTCGGCCGTTTCGGCGGTGACTGGATCATCGAAGAGTTCACTACGGATCATTGGGTCAGCGTGCAGCATCAGCCGCGTCAATATCCGTTTTGAATAGACCGAGGAGAAATCCATGCGCTTGATTGTACGTTCTATCGCCTTGTTTACAGTGATCGTCACTCTTCCCATCGGTCTGACCATAGTCAGCGTGGCAACCGGGGCGGAGCATCTTGCGCGCGGCCACACGGAATTCACCAGCGTCGTGACGAAAAAAGGCGGGGCGCTCGTGGTGACGACACCGAACGGCGCGACACATCAACTCAATGCAAACATGGCTCGACGTCACGGGCAGAAGCCGTTCAAAGCGGGGGATGAAGTCATCGTGGTGTTGGACGAGAACAACTACATCGTAGATATGCATCTCAATGGGAAGGAAGGACAACATCAGCAGGTAACCGGTAAGCTCATTCACGTCGGCAGGATGAAAGAGCAGATCATGCTGCAAACGCCTGACGGGGAGAAAGTCTTTCAGCTGGCCGAGGTGGGCCAGAAAACAAAGGGAATGGAAGAAGGCGAACTGGTCACCGTTGAACTGAATGAAGTGGGAACGGTCATCGATATGCACCGTGCCGACATCGGTGGCAAACAGTGAAAATGTCAGTGGATGTCGAAGTCATTCTCTGGTCTCCTGCTCAGTGGACGGATGCCGAATGGAAAGAAGACTGTCTTAATTGGCGACAGCGTTTCCGAATTGCTCTCTCAAAGACACTGTTTAAGCGGGGACACTCCGAGAATAAGGAGAATGGACAATGAAACTGGTTCTAACCGGCGCCACAGGTTTCGTGGGTTCGAATATTCTCAAGGAAGCATTGGATCGCGGGCATGAAGTGACGGCCATTGCTCGACACCTCGGCAAGTTGCCGAAACATTCCCGCTTGGTGCCGAGCGATGCGGACGTGTTTGATGAAGCAGCCCTTGCAGCGGCATTCCGCGGAAATATCGCCGTCATCAGTGCCTTCAGTCCCGGAAAGACCGATCCCGACATCCGGGACAAACACCTGCAGGGCATCCGGTCAACGATTGCTGCGATGAAGCGGGCCGGCATCCGCCGGTTGCTCGTGGTAGGCGGCGCCGGGAGCCTCGAAGTTAAGCCCGGTGTTCGCGTCATCGATACGCCAGACTTTCCCGATCAGTGGAAGGGCACTGCTCGCGCTACGGCAGACATCCTCCAGTTGTTACGACATGAGCACGACCTCGAATGGACCTTCTTGAGCCCCTCCGCGATGTTACAACCGGGAACGCGCACCGGAAAGTTCCGTCTCGGAACGGATCAGTTACTCACGAATGCACGTGGTGAGAGCGCGATTTCGCTTGAAGACTATGCGGTAGCCATGATGGATGAGGTGGAGGACCCCAAACACGTCCGGCAGCGCTTTACGGTCGGGTACTGACCGACTCCGCGTCGCGCTGAAGGTCTCCAGCAAATATGGAGGGATGAAGATGGCTCATAAGGCCTGCGCTGAATATCTGAAGCAACGTGGGGTCAACCAGTGAAATCTCCACAAGATTCCGATCGGATGCCCGCTTGTTTTATCGGGCATGGAAATCCGATGAATGCCCTGTCAAAGAATGAGTATACGCGGGGCTGGGCCGCGCTCGGATCCGCGCTACCGAGGCCCCGCGCCATCCTGGCGATCTTTGCCCATTGGTATGTTCCCGGCACGTCCGTTACGGCGATGACGGTTCCACGGACAATCCATGATTTTGGAGGATTTCCACCCGCGCTCTACCAAGTCACGTATCCAGCGCCCGGTGATCCTGTCCTTGCACGTCGGGTTCAGGCCATGCTCGCCCCGGTCTCTGTCGGCCTTGACGAGGAATGGGGACTCGATCATGGAACCTGGTCCCTGCTCTGCCATGTGTTTCCCGATGCCGATATTCCGGTGGTCCAGCTCAGTATCGATGAAGCGCAGCCCGCGCGCGTTCATTATGAAATCGGGAAGCGCCTCGCACCGTTGCGTGACGAAGGCATTCTCATTATCGAAAGCGGAAATCTTGTACACAACCTGCATGCATACGGTGGCATCGACGGTGCGCACACAAGAGCGGAATTCAATAGTAACCTCAACGAGCAGTCGTAATCATTAGGCGATAACTGCTGAGGCTGGCCAACGACTGGAAATACGGCAGGGATCGAAAGGACTATTCCCATGGCCCACAAATGTTTGCATCCCGCTTGTAGCTGCGTCGTTCCTGAAAAGAGCATGTATTGCAGCGCCAACTGCGCCTCCGGCCATCCTGGCCATGCGACCTGCGACTGCGGACATGCCGGTTGCAAAGGCCGGGATAGATAACAAGGCGACGGATCCGAGTCAGGCAACCGAAGATGGACACAACAAGGAGCTCAACCGCGGAAAGCGCGCGCCGTCCGAAAGTCGTCATCGTCGGCGGAGGGTTCGGCGGCCTTCATGCCGCAAAGGTTTTGTCGAATGAAGCGGTCGACGTCACGTTGATCGATCGCAAAAACCATCACACGTTTCAGCCGTTGTTATACCAAGTGGCGTTGGCCCTGCTCTCGCCCGCTGAGATCGCTTCCTCGCTCCGTCACATCCTGCGCACATCGCGCAACGTTCAGATCATTCTTGGCGAGGTGGCCGGATTCGATATCGTGGCCCGGCAGGTGACGCTCAGCGATGGGACGGCACTTGAATACGATTACCTGATCGTGGCTGCCGGCGCGCGCCACGCGTATTTCGGTCATGACGAATGGGAGAGAGACGCGCCGGGGCTCAAGACGATCGAGGATGCGGTGGAAATCCGAAGCCGGTTACTGCTGGCGTTCGAAACGGCGGAACGTGAGGCGCATTTCACCGGCGGGCGAGCACCGCTCAGCTTTGCCGTCATCGGCGGTGGCCCGACGGGCGTCGAATTGGCGGGAGCGATTGCGGACCTCGCGCGACGGGCTCTGGCCAAAGATTTCAAAGCGATCGACACGACACAGGCACGCATCCGACTGTATGAAGGTTCCGCACGTATATTGGGGACGTATTCGGAAGCCACGTCACGGAGCGCCACAGAGCAATTGCAGCAGTTGGGGGTCGAAGTCCGCACCGAGAGCATGGTAACGGCCGTTGAGCCGGGACGAATCAAAGTCCGAGATGAATGGATCGCGACGGACGTCACGCTCTGGGCGACGGGAGTCGCCCCCTCGCCGCTGGGCAAGGCACTCGGCGCAGCAACCGATCCCGCCGGTCGAGTGCTCATCGAACAGGACTTGAGCGTCCCCGGACATCGTGACATCTTTGTAATCGGCGATATGTCGGCGCTCATCGATGTCGATGGCCGACAGGTGCCTGGTCTGGCTGCGGCGGCGATGCAGCAGGGGCAAGCCGCGGCGGTGAATATCCTGCGCGATGTGCGCGGCGCGTCCAGGCTACCGTTCAGATATCGTGACCGGGGAAACATGGCGACCATCGGGCACCATCGCGCGGTCGCGGAGATCGGAGCCGTGACCCTGTCCGGTGTGATTGCGTGGCTTCTGTGGTCGGTGGTCCACGTTTTTCTGCTCATCGGATTTCGCAACCGCATCGCGGTCATGGGGCAATGGATCTGGGCCTATGCGACACGCGAGGGAAGCAGTCCGCTCATTACCGACCACCAACAGACAGAATCCGGTTCAACGCGAACGCCAGAGCGGTCGGCTGCAGCCGAGAGGAAGAGTGTCGATTGAACCTGCGGATCACTCAAGAACCTGGAGGTGAGATGAAATGGCAGTGAAAGTTACGGTCGGCCCTCCCGTCATCACCATCAATCACGGCAGCACCTTCCTGGTGACGGAACTCGACGGCTCCATCACGAATGCCTCAGACCAAGGCCTCTATTCAGGGGATACACGCTACATCAGCCGCTCTCAACTGTATATCGAGGGCGAGCCTTGGATCCTGCTGAATTCGGGCGCCGTGGCCTACTATGCCTCGCGAACCTATCTCATCAACCCGAAGGTCATGACAGAGCATGGGATCGTTGCAGCCGGAACCTTGGGACTGGTGCTGGGCCGCACGGTCGGAGAAGCGCTTCACGAGGACATCGATATCAGGAACTACAGCACCGGGCATGTGCGGTTCAACTTGGAACTCCTGCTTCGCAGCGACTTCGCCGACATCTTCGAAGTCAGGGCCAAAGAATTCACGCGCAGAGGTCATATTGAGACAGAGTGGGCCGGCGACAGTCCACG
The DNA here is from genome assembly GCA_964556305.1 of uncultured Nitrospira sp. Classification (GTDB taxonomy): domain Bacteria; phylum Nitrospirota; class Nitrospiria; order Nitrospirales; family Nitrospiraceae; genus Nitrospira_A. The sequence goes on from CAZKVY010000057.1 coordinate 19,642, forward strand.
GTTGACCAGCCGGTATGTTCACGGCGACTTTCGCCGGGCTCTGGTGCTGTCTTTCGAGGGCCATGACTCGAAGGCGCTGTATGGCAATGGGCGCATTAACTTCACGGTCGATCTCCCGCCCGGCGCCGCTTGGCATATCTGTGGGAAGTACGACATTCGGGAAGGCGACATGGTGAGTCGGGCCCCCGCCGGTTGCACTCACGATTGCGAGCATACAGGCACGGCTCAAATTCTGGCGCGCTGGAAAGAAGCCACGACACAGATCACGGCTTCGAATGAGGAATGGTATCGGTTGTACCGGCAGTCGGTCGAAGATATGGCGGCTTTACGCCTCAGGGCGGACGATCGGCACTCGGAAGAGCTGCTAGCCGCCGCCGGCGTGCCCTGGTTCGTCAGCGTGTTCGGTCGCGACAGTTTGATCGTGAGTTTGCAGAATATGACCGTCTATCCGGATTTCGCCAGAGGTACGCTCCGGCGATTGGCCGAGCTCCAGGCGACGGAGGAGGATGCCTACAGGGACGCAGAGCCGGGAAAGATGCCCCACGAACTCCGGGTCGGTGAGTTGGCTCATTTCAAACGCATCCCCCATACTCCTTACTATGGAACCGCCGACGCGACCATTCTCTACATTATCGCCTGGCATGAAGCCTGGAAATGGCTGGGCGATGACGCCCTGTTTTCAGAATATGAGCCGGTGGTCAAACGCTGTCTGCGCTGGATCGATGAGTACGGAGATCGCGACGGAGATGGGTTCCAGGAGTACCAGACTCGCTCCGACAAGGGGTACGAAAACATGGGGTGGAAGGACGCCGGCGACGCCGTCCTCTATCCGGACGGCTCGCTCGTGAAGGGGCCGAAAGCGCTGTGCGAATTACAGGGGTACGTCTTCGACGCCAAACGTCGGGCCGCCGCCGCAGCGGACCATTTCGGCGATCCTGACTTCGCGGCGACACTTCGACGGCAAGCTGCCGAGCTGCAGCAACGATTCGAAGAGCGGTTCTGGTGTGAAGACCTCGGCTACTACGCCTATGCGTTGGATGGCGAGAAGCAGCAGGTGAAGACGGTCGCCTCCAACGCCGGCCATCTGCTCTGGAGCGGCATCGTCCGTCCGGACCGCGCCGAACAAGTGGTGCGACGATTGCGCGAACCGGACATGTGGAGCGGATGGGGCATTAGGACGTTATCTGAGCGTCATCCCGCCTATAACCCCTTCTCCTATCAAAACGGCTCGGTGTGGCCGCACGACAACGGCATCATCGCGATGGGGTTCAAGCGGTATGGATTTGCCGAGGAAGCGGCCATGATCGCCCGCGATACCAGCGAGGCAGGTAAGTACTTTCTGCTCAATCGCCTGCCGGAGTTGTATGCCGGGATTGAGCGGGGGCCGGGGACGTTCCCGGTGCAATATCTCGGGGCGAATGTCCCGCAGGCCTGGGCGGCGGGCAGTGTGTTTCATCTGCTTCGCGCCATGTTGGGGTTGGACGCCGATGCGTCGAAGAACAGGCTGTACCTCGATCCACTGCTGCCACCCTGGCTACCGGACCTCACGCTGCGCCAACTACGGGTCGGCAAGGCAACGCTCGATCTTCGGTTTTGGCGTGAAGGAACCATCACCAGGCATGAGGTGCTCGCCGCACAGGGCGACGTGCAGGTCGAAGCGCGTGACGCATCCGCAACGAACGAGTGAACGGGCCACGGGAAAGGACCGCTCATGCAGCAATATGAACCAACCCTCAGCCTGGTTGGCCGTCTCCTGCTCGCAGCCCTGTTTCTTTGGGCTGGTCTCCATAAGGTCTTCAACCCTGAAAGGACGTCACGCCGTTGAGAGGGCCCGTCGTAACTCGGATAACCGTTTCACAGCTTGATACAAGTACCACAAGGTCACGATCTTCCATGGCCGGCCAGGGACGGCTGAGCGTCCCGTTTGCGCCGAACGTGATGGTCATTGGTGTTATGACAGAGGGCAGGTCGGAAGAGCGGAGGAGAGAGTACTCCCCGGCGCCGTTGCGTACCATGCCGGTCGCGGTCATACTAGGTTACGACTCATGAATGACCGGTCATCCCTACCAACCCCACAGGCGACGCAAGGAGACAGTGAGCGATACGGTGCTCTGCTGCAGGTGGTGGAAGCCATTGCGAGCCATGCTGACTTGCAGGGGTTGGTGCAGGATCTCGCCCGCCTGCTGCCGCTGCTCGTGCCCGTCGACTTTGTCGGCCTCTCCCTCTACGATGCGCAACGCGACATGATGCGGCTTCATGTGTTGCGAGCGAACGTCCCGGCCGACATTATCGGCGGTCAGGAATCTCATCCCTCCGACACGCCGGCTGGTTTGGTGTGGCAGACTCAGCAGCCGGTCATCCTGAGCGATCTGGCTGAAGAACATCGGTGGCCGAAGCTCATCGCGTTGATGCGCGAGGATGCCGTGCAGTCCTGCTGTCTGGTGCCCCTGACCTCCGCCGTTCGCCAATTGGGCGCGTTGGCATTTTCAAGCCTGGAGAAAGATGCGTACAGAGTCTCTGATCTTGAACTGATGCAACAGATCGGTCGGCAGGTGGCCGTGGCCGTTGAAAATGTGCTGAATCGCGAAGCGGCGGCGGCGGCCAGGCAAGATGTGGAACGGCAGCGGGATCGATTCAGTCTACTGCTTCGCATGACCAATACGATGGTGTCCAAACTCGATCTGCGGGAGGTATTCAGCGCAGTGAGTCTCTGTCTGCGCGAGATGGTGCCGCAAGAGTATGCCAGCCTGATTCTGTGCGACGGCAAGAACGGCCGCGTCCGCCTCCATGCCTTGGATTTTCCTGAAAACCAGGGCGCGTTGACCGAGGGGGCAGTGTCCGATGTTGCCGGTTCTCTGGCCGGCCTGGCGTTGGAGCGGCGGCGCCCCGCGGTCGCCAACAATCGGCCGGACCTGACGGCGTTTTCGCACGCCGTGCCTCAGCTCCTGGTCATGAAAGGCTTCCACTCCATGTGCTCCTTGCCCCTGTTGTCGCATGACCGCGTGATCGGTTGTCTCAATCTGGCCAGCCGGCAGGAGCAGGCGTTCGGCGAACAGGACGTCGAGTTTCTGAGTCAGGTGGCCGGACAGATCGCCCTCGCGGTGGACAATGCCCTGGCCTATCAGGAGATCACCGAACTCAAAGATCGACTGACCGAAGAGAAGTTGTATCTGGAAGAAGAAATTCGCCTTGAGCACAAGTTCGACGACATCATCGGCGACAGTCGCGCGCTGAAGCAGGTTCTGGGGCAAGTCGAGATCGTGGCGCCGACCCAGGCGACCGTGTTGATTCAGGGTGAAACCGGCACGGGGAAAGAACTGATTGCCAGGGCGATTCACCGGCTCAGCGGCCGTAGCCAGCGGACCTTCGTGAAGCTCAACTGTGCCGCGATTCCGACCGGGTTACTGGAAAGTGAGCTGTTCGGACATGAACGGGGTGCCTTCACCGGGGCCATCGCCCAGAAAGTCGGCCGATTCGAATTGGCGCATGGCGGGACGATCTTTCTGGATGAGGTGGGAGAAATCCCGTTGGAGTTGCAGTCCAAACTGCTCCGTGTCCTCCAGGAACAGGAATTCGAGCGGCTCGGCAGCACACGCACCATCCACGTGGATATCAGGCTGATCGCGGCCACGAACCGGGATCTGGCCAAAATGGTGGAAGACCATGAGTTCCGAAGCGATTTATATTACCGGCTGAACGTGTTTCCGATTACCCTGCCGCCGCTTCGCGAGCGTCGTGAGGATATTCCGGTGCTCGTGCGCTATTTCACGCAGCATTATGCCGCCCGCATGAAGAAGCCCATCGAAACGATTCCCGGGCCGTCATTGGAGGCTCTGTCCCGCTATCACTGGCCGGGAAACATCCGGGAACTGGAGAACCTGGTCGAGCGCGCGGTGATTCTGACCCAGGGAACCCACTTGCAGGTGCCCCTCTTGGAACTCAAAATTGAGGCGCGGCAGGCTCCGGCGCCTACCCCTACCCTGCAGGATGCGGAACGCGAGCAGGTCCTACGCGTCTTGCGTGACACGCATTGGGTCATCGGCGGACCGGATGGGGCGGCTGCTCGCTTGGGCCTCAAGCGCACCACCCTCACCTCGAAAA
>CAZKVY010000058.1:0-22810 GCA_964556305.1 uncultured Nitrospira sp.
AGTAGATCATCGGCTTGTCGTAGACGGGGAGCAGATGTTTGTTCGTCACTTTGGTGAGCGGGAGCAGGCGTGATCCGAGCCCTCCGGCGAGTACAACACCCTTCATCCTTCACCCCCTCTGCAACAACATCTTCCGATCGCGACGGACCGTAGTAGGCGCTGTCCAGTAACGAACGGATCCGTTTTTTGAACCGGATCGTAACATCGCGCTCCTGGTTCAGACTAGAAAATTCGTGGATATCGTCGGAACCTGCCTCACCGGCCGACAGTTCGTTCGTAGACCGCGATCGTTTGTCTCGCCGTTCGTTCCCACACACATTCTTTCGCGCGAGCGAGGGCGCGTGCCCGCAGAGTGGTTTGCAGATCGGTCGATTCCAGCACCCTCGTCAGTTCCTGCGCCAATTGGTCGGCTCGCCGCGGATCCACGAGCACCGCCGCCCCGCCGGCCACTTCGGGTAGCGATGACGCGTTCGAGCAGATCACGGGGCAGCCACAACCCATGGCCTCCAACACCGGCAGACCGAATCCTTCATAGAGCGAGGGAAACACAAACACCGTGGCCTGCTGATAATAGGTCACGAGCTCTACATCCGACACGAGGCCGACCAGCTTGGCCTGCGCGCTAATCCCCAGGCGATCAATCGCGGCGCGGATATCCTCACGTTTGCAGACATCGCCCGCCAGGATCAGATCGAACCGGTTACGCAACTCGCCGGGGAGGGTTGCGAAGGCTTCGACGAGCAAGCCGACGTTTTTGGTCGGATCCGATCCGGCGACGCACAAGACATACGGTCGTCCCTCGTGCCGCTGCTCCGTTGGCCGAAATCGTTTTGCGTCGAGGCCCAGCGGCGTCACGCTCACCTGGTCAGGACGAAGCGGCACATGCGAGAGCAGATCGCGCCGGGAATGCTCTGAGACCGTGATCACGTGGTCGATCGTCTGCCAACGATTCCCCACCAGCCAGTCTTCGAGACGACTATTGAGATTGGTACGTGGGCGGAGTTCCGGAAACAACAGCGGTTTGACATCGTGAATGGTCGTGACAAATTTCCCGCGCTTCCAGGCCACACAGGAATCATAGGGAAAATGCAGCACATCGTAGGAGCCGACCAGCAGCGGCGCGACCTGTTCCCAGAACCGCCGGCGAAACAGCGGAACCCGCACCACGCGATACCGCATATTCGGACGCGCCGTGAAGGGATGCTCTGCTTGGGGCAACAGAATGTCATAGTGATTCGTCTGATCGACATGCCCCAGGGCCTCGATCAGTTCCCGGGCGTACCGCCCGATCCCCACATTGAAATTTTTCAGGTGCCAGGCGGCGATGACGATCTTCACAAGGTTGCGTTGGATCGACCCATAGTGGAGGAGATTGCGCGCGATGCGAAGGGATGGAACCATAGCCCATCAGGCAAGTCAAGGCAGGCAGAGCGTCTCCCGATGACCAACGGAAGGCTGCGGCGGTTGACTGGTTTGACCGCCTATGTTACCGATTGACCGCACGAGGGTTTATATTTGTGGCACACGTCAGCGTCGTCATCCCTGCCTACAACGGCACTTCCCGATACCTGGACCAGGCCATCCGCTCCGTCCTGGCACAAAGTTATGGGGATCACGAGATCATCGTCGTTGACGATGCGTCGACCGATCGCACCGATGCGCTGGTGCAGGCCATTCCACAGGTTCGCTACGTCCGCCACACCCGGAATGCCGGACAAGCCGCCGCACGCAATACCGGTGCACGCCTTGCGCAGAGTCCTTTTCTGGCCTTTCTGGATCAGGATGATCTCTGGGAACCGACGTTTTTGGAAAAGACGCTGGCCATCCTTGAACCGGCCACGGAGGCGGCGCTCGTGCACTGTGACGGATACCAGGTCAATGAACACAACGAAATCCTGGAGTATGACGCCGCGATGAAACATCAGCAGAGCATTACGCAACTGCTTCGCGGCGGTCACGATGCAGCCACATCCGGCTCATTGTTCCGGAAAACCTGGTTCGATTCGGTGGGAGGCTACGACGCAGGCCTGTCGATCTGGGAAGATATCGATTTGGCCATTCGGCTCTACGGACCCGAGCGATTCATTCATCTCCCGCAACCTATGTACCGTCATCGGCTATACGGGCACAATGCGTCGAGAGATATTCCTTCCCTGCGCGCCCTGGACGGCCGTCGGCGATTTCTTGACAAACATGCCGCCGCCTGCCGGCCTGGCACAGCGGAAGGCGAAGCCTTGTCGAATGACTGGGCCATCTATTATGCGGATCTTGGCAAGCATCACCTGCAGGCGCGTGCCCCGCAGGAGGCGCGGCAGGCATTTCGCTTCGCCCTGCATCACCAACCACTCAACGTCAAAACCTGGTCCCGGCTCCTCAGATCGTATTTTGTCTAGCCGTTAGCCGAGGGAACGCAGGGCGCCTCCGGGAATGTGACATGGAGGCGGTCACGAGGTCCACGTGCGCAACCAACGCGTGTAACAACGAATACGTCCGGGAGCCTTGCCGATGGCCTTCCGATACTGGCTCCGCGCCTCCGACGCGCGGCCTGCCCGTTCTGCGGCGGCGCCCTTCAACAGGTAATAGTTGGCCCATTCCCGATCCAGCGCCGCACGTTGGGCAGTCGTCAGCGGCGCAAACCCTTCGAGGCGCATCAGAAAGCGGTCCCGGCTGGCCAGCACCCGCTCCCGATGAGTCTGTTCATCGAAAGCCATGTCCCGATACCCATGCCCTCGCTGGAGTTTGGTCACCAGCACCTGATCGATACACTCGAAGCTCGTCACCCGGAACAGCCTGATCGTCAGGTCGGAATCCTCGGATCCGTACAGTTCGGGATCCAACCTCCCGACCTGATCGAGCACGCTCTTTCGAATCAATAAGGTCGAGGGCAAGGCCACATGGCCTCCGGCAAAGGCCTGCACCATCGGCTCGCGGCTCGAACGTGCCGTGACGCGCTCTTCCAGGGTTCCGTCTTCAAAGCGCACGTCAAAATCCGTGTGGACCAATCCCACATCTGGACGGGCCCGCATGATCGCTAACTGCGCGGCCAGTTTGCCCGGCAGCCATTCATCATCGCAGTCCAGTAACGCGATGTACTGCCCGCGCGCCGCTTCAATCCCGTAATTGCGGGAACGGGCCGGTCCGCCGTGGCTGCGCTGAAACCACCGGATGCCGTCGCTCTGCTCCAGGCGCGTGAGCACTTCTTGCGTCCCGTCCGTTGAGCCGTCGTCCACCACGAGAATTTCCACCTCGCCATGTCCCTGTGCGCGCACGCTGGCCACGGCCTTGGCGACAAACGGTGCCCCGTTGAAGACCGGAATGACCACACTGACCGACTCCTCGTTCATGTCACAACCTTCGCGCCCTTCTGGTACAGAATCCGACCCGCCGCGTCGAACACCTCATCGACCGTGATCTGGCGCATACAGCTGTCGTCCCCGCGTAAGCAGCTGGGATGATAACAGGCCCGGCAATCCAGTCCCTTATAGATCACCTGCGTCAGTCCACCGCGCGGTCCCCACCGTTCCGGATAGGTGGGTCCAAACAGCGCCAGCACCGGAGTGCCTACTGTCGCGGCAATATGCATGGCGCCGCCGTCGTTGCCCACGAACAACGCGCAACGTTTCACCAACGAGGCGTACTGGAGCAAAGAAAACTTCCCCGCCATCACGATGGGAGAACAATGCGTCTTTCGGGCAACCTGTTCGGCAACCTCGCGCTCCCGTTGATCACCGCCCAGCAGAATCCGGCAATTGAACCGTTCGGCCAAACGATCAGCCAGCTGAGCAAACCGTTCAGGCGGCCAGACTTTTAACGAATAGCGTGCGCCCGGCTGCAGGAGCACCAGCGGCGGGGAATGCTCACCGGCCAGCCCCTGTTCTTTCAGCCATTGGTCCGCCATCTGCTCCTCCGACTGGGAGACAGAGACTGTCGGCATCCCCGGTTTGGGATCCAGGCCCAGCGCTCTGAGGGCGCAGAGGTCATACTCCACTCGATGCCGATCCACTGGACGTGGTTTAGCCACCTTGCTGTACAAAAGTCCGCGCCAGCGGTGCTCTGCATTAAATCCGATTCGGATGGGCGCCCCGGTCGCAAGGCTGATGACCGCCGAACGGTCCCCATCGGTCAGGTCGATCACGCAGTCGAATTTCCGCTCTCGCAGTTTATACACAAACTTGCACTGGTCATCCCAGGCGCCTTTCTCAAGACACAACACCTCGTTGACATCGGGATTGTGCGCAAGCACCCCTTCCGTCCCGCGATTGACCAGCATCGTGAGCTGAGCGACGGGAAAAGCTTCTCGCAAGGCGCGCAACACCGGCGTCGACAGCAGTACGTCGCCGATATGCCGTAACTTGATGATCAGGATCTGCTTCGGATGCATCATGCCGACCGGTGTCACATGCAAAGCTCGCGATAGAGGGCACTGGTCGACCGCGCCGCGCGCTGCCACGTAAAGATCCTAGCCCGCTCATATCCACGCTGCCGCAGGCTCCGTTGGAGATCCGCATCGGACACGATGTTCACCATCGCTCGGGCCAATCCTTCCACGTCGTCGGGATCGACCAGCAGCGCCGCGTTACCGGCCACCTCCGGCAACGACGAGGTCGACGACGTAATCGTCGGCGCGCCACAGGCCATTGCCTCCAATACCGGCATGCCAAATCCCTCGTAGAGGGACGGGAATACGAACAGATCGGTGCAGGAATACAACTTCCGCAAGTCTTCGCGGTCAAGACGCCCGGTGCAACGAACGTCCTGCGCCAAGCCGAGCGACTGAGCCGTCGCGCCATAACTTCCCTGCGGATGGTCCGCGTCCCCCACCAGCACGATGGACCGCCCCCCCAGCTGCGAACGGCATATGGCCACGGCCTTCAGAAATCCCACGTGATTTTTTCTCGGGTCCGCCCCGCCGACGAAGAGAATGAAGCCGGCCGACGGAAGAGACCAACGTGTCCGCAACTCCGCCTTGACCAGATCGTTGCGCAGGGGAGTGAAATCTTCAGACACGCCGTTGTGAATGACCCTCACATGGTCCCGCGGAATGCCATACAGGGATTCGATCTCCCGGGCCGAAAACTCCGACACCGTCACAACCTTCCGCGCCCGATTTGCCGTCGCGATGGCCCGCCGGGATGAGCCCGCCTGCCCCAACAGTTTGCGTGAATATTCGGGATACCTGGCTAGCCACAGATCATGAATGGTGACGATTCCGCCGTAGCGTCCCGTCGTATGCATCTTAAAGTTGGGACCGTGGTACAGATCCAGACGATCCCATCGGCCCCGCCAGGACATCAGCCACCGCGGCGTCTCGATCCACCGCATGCGTGAGGCCGGCGGCCAACCACTGAGTCTGCCATCTTGCAGAGATCCGGGCCGGAGATATCCGACATAGTCCACCTTCTCGTCGAGATCCAATAAGGCTTTCAGCAGATGATAGGTATGCCAGCCGACACCGCCCTTATCTCCCACCAGTGAGGCCGCGTCGATCCCGATACGCATCAGACGAAGGAAACCTCAGGCGAAGGTCGAGGAGCAGTGAAGATCGCCATCATGCGTCACGCCTGACATTCAATCGCTCCCATGCCTTGGCGTATTTGACGAAGGTATGGAGGCCGGCAAACATCGCCACCACCAGCCCGTGAACACCATCGCGATACCCGCCGCGTTTGAAGAACGTCTTCAGGATGGTACCGAGATGATGCGTCGCGATAGTCCAGCCGCTGATATGGCGGACTCGCTTCAGCTTTTCATCGGCGCCCAGCGTGGTATACCGCATCATCTTGCGGATGTGATGGTTGACGGTGGGCATACTGTAATGAATGAACGGTTCGTGAAGGCGCCCGCGCCGGCCGCTCAACGCGAGGTTTTCGTGCAGCCGTACATCGTCGTATCGGCCGGCGGTCTTGCGGAACAGCCGCAGTTGATGATCCGGATACAATCCGCCGCCTTGAATCCATTTGCCGTAAAAAAAGTTCCGGCGGGGAATTTCGTATCCCCCGATGCCGGCAGACGGCCGACCGGCCACCAGGGCTTGGATCTCACGCCGCAGGGCGTCCGGCACCCGCTCGTCAGCATCGACCACTAAAATCCAGTCCGCTTTGGCTTGATCAATCCCGAAGTTCTTTTGCGGCCCATACCCGGGCCATGGCCGGACAAACACGTTCGAGGTGTACCGGTTGGCCAGCTCCACCGTCCGATCCCGGCTTTCCGCATCCACGACGATCAGTTCGTCGACCCACTGCAGGGACGCAAGACAGTCGGCAATATTCTTCTCTTCATCCTTGGTGATGACCACCGCCGCAATCGTCATGCTGCCCTGTTCGGCTTCACCTTGCACTGGATGTTCCTAGCCTTCTTTCACCGGCGCAGCCTGGTTCGGCTGCGGGAACGCCTGCGCCTGAAGTTCCCAAAACCGCGCGTACTTGATGAACGTATAATAGGCGTACAGCCCGGACAAAATGAGGCCCGGCACCCCGTCCAGGCAGCCCTTGCGCCCCACATACATCTTCAGAAACGTGAAACAGGGGTGGGAGATCAACTGATGCGGGGAGAATGCACGCCCCTGTTCGACCATGCGCCGCGCCATGAGATCGGAATACCGCTCCTGCTTGGCCAGATAATGATCGATGTCCCGGAAAGGATACTGCAGCGCAGTGGCCGTCATATAACCCAGTCGCCCGTCCAGGTCAAAACTCTCATGAACGAGTTCATCCCGATAGCGTAGCCTGCTCTTGCGGAACAATTGTGGTTGTCGATAGTCGGGAAACCAGCCGCAATGTTTGATCCAGCGCCCGAGAAAATAATTCTTCCGCGGCACGAAATAGGCGTCGGCCTCCGGCCCCGCGGCTAACCGACGCCGAATTTCGTCGCGCAATTCGGGTGTGGCCCGTTCATCGGTATCCAGACTGAACACCCAGTCGTGCGTGGCATGCGCCAGGGCTTCGTTCCTGAGACGGCCGAACCCGTGGAAGTCCTGCTGATAGACCTTGTCCGTGAACTCGCGACTGATGCGTTCGGTGGCGTCAGTGCTGTGAGAATCCACCACGATGATTTCATCCGCCCAGGTGATGGATTCCAGGCAGGCCCGCATGTTGGGTTCGTCGTTGTAGGCAATGACGACAGCCGATACCGGTATGTGATCCACGGAGAGTGGTCCTTTTCAAATTACTTCGACGATGGACTCGGGCTGCTGACGGGTCACAATCGGGTCCCGAACTCCCGCCAGGACCAGAGACGGTTGGCATCCAGCGCCATATTCGCCACTTCATATAACGCCATCAACTGCCGATCACGAGCAATCGACAGCCGTCTGCCGCCCGCCTGTTCATCGGGCATCGGCTCGAAGGTCAGCCTGGCTTCCTGAAAGGTTTCCGTCGCAAACGAATACAACAAGAGTCCCTCTGCGCTCGCAAGCCCGACCAAGTTGTCGTACACGCTCGTCAGATAGGCCACCTGATCCGGCAAACAGTCTCGCACCAGGGTGCAGCTCAGGTCATGTCCCGCAAATGAAGCCATCGCCGGCAGTCCCCCGTTCAAGGACAATAGGGTCGGAGTCAGATCCACCTGACTGGCGATCGTACTGACAATCCGAGGACGATAAGTCTCAGGGGTCCGCAACGACTCGTCCATCCATATGAACAAGGGCGAGGCAAAATGCCCAACCTTGCGCTCGATATCGGAGCTCCCCACCGCTTCGTGCCGGCCATGATCCCCCAGAATGACGACGATCGTATTTCGCAGCAATCCCTCGCGCACAAGCCTGGTGAAAACCCGTTCCAGCTCGAGATCCGTGTACCGCAAGGCGGCGACATATTTATCTTGTACCTGTTGCTGAAGCAGTTGAACCTCCGGATGGGTCAAGGGCGCAGCGAAGGGATGATGCGTCGACAACGTGAGCGTGGCGAGAAAAAACGGCTTCTCCTGGGATTGACGCTGCTTGATCCGTTCGTAATAGAGGTCGAACAGCGCTCCATCGACAATGCCTAGTCCGGCCCGTTCGGCATTGGCGGGGAAGTCCCCCTCGTCCAGCAATTGCTGCAAGCCATTTCGGGCCACGAATGTCTGCAGCCGGTTCAGATCCCGATGCTGCCCGATCACCATTTCGGTACTGTACCCCTGACGTTGCAAGAGAGACGGCAGGCAGAGGTAGTCATGGGCGTACCGCGTCTTCATGGCGGCGGCGCCTTGTCGGGGAAACGTGCTGCAGAGCGTTGCAAATAGTCCCCGTGAGGTTTGAACGCCGTTGGAAAAAAAGTTCTGAAAATAGACGCTGTCGTGCTTCAGCCGGTCCAGAAATGGGGTGCCCTTGACCCCGGCATAGGTTTGTCCAAGATAGCGGCGATCCAGTCCTTCGAGAAATACCAACAGGATGTTGGCCGGCTTCGGTAATTGCACGCGATTGGAAGACGGCGTCGTTGTCCGCACGAACGGATAGCGGGGATCCACAAACGTCTCGCCAGGCCCCAGCAATTGTTGCGCGGTCCGCACGGCCACGTCATAGGGCATGGCCTCGGTATTCGCTCGGCGTTCGATCGGGTTGCGCGACACCACCGCAATGCGCAAGGCCTCGGCGGCAAACAGCACCGGGTTCTGCGCCAGCGTGTAATAGACCATGCTGCCGATCGGCGCGATGCGAATGCCATAAGGACCGGTATGGTGAAACCCCGCGCCTCCCGCCACCAGCGCCACAACCAGGAGCGCATTGGCCTGAAACCCCGAACCCGGCCGCCACCGGTCCAGCGCCGGCACCACTGCACCGGAAAAGCTCCACCACCACAATCCAATGCCCGCTGCTTGAATGGCCAGAAACAGTGTTAGCCGCCAAGCCCATTTCCCGGTCGCCTCGAGCTCGGCGCTGGTCTGCTGCATCGCCTGCACATTCGTCCCCTCCGTCGTCGCCGCCGGCGCGAGGAGATCGCCAATGTACTCAAGAAACACAAAATCCATGTGCTGGTGATTGAAGCCGTAGTACCCCATATCCACACAGAGGATCACGAACAGGAGCAAGCCCGCGAGCACACAACTCACATGAAATGCGGGGCGAAATGCGAGTGTGAACGGCCGCGGGGATTGACGGATGCCGGTCCATCCACGCCTCAGCAGTGCATAGAGGCCCGCCCCGATTCCGGCCAATGCCAAGGCAAAGGTCGCGGTAATGAAATCTCCTCGCACACCAACCAGAAGGGTCTTGAGCAGCAGCGCGAGCGTAGGCGTCTCCTGTTCGAGCGCATCACGCAGCAAAAATACCCGCTCCGCCATTTGGATGACGACGAACAGAATCCACCAGAACAAAATGCTCTTGCGGATAGATGCCCGCGACGCGGCCCATCCTTGCATCATGATGCGATGACCTTCCGGTAGACCCGTTCCAATTCATCTACCATCCGGTCGATCGAATAAGACCGTTCCACGGTGTGCCGCCCACGGCGGCCCATCGCCGCGCGGAGCTCGGGATCGTTCAAGAGGCGAATGATGCGGTCAGCCAATGCATCGGAATCTCGGGGCGGAACGAGAAAACCCGATTCTCCGTCGGCCACCACATCGGGAATCGAACCGGTGGTCGTCGATACCACCGGCAGACCGATCGCCAGGGCTTGCATCAGCACCTGAGGAATCGTATCGCCCTCCACCGTGGGAATCACAAACAGGTTCAACGACCGGAACACATCCAGCAGGTCGTCACGAAATCCCAGCATGCAGACATCGGTCGCCAGGCCGAGGCGCTCGATCTGAGCGCGAATGTTCTGCTCCTCCGGCCCCTCCCCCACGATGAGGAATGCCGTTGCCGGATGTTGCTTCAATACCTTGGCTGCCGCCTCCACGAGGTATCGGTGGCCTTTGTAATCGCGCAAGTACGAAATCATGCCGACCAGCAAATGCCCCGACGGAATGCCGAGCTCGGCGCGGATATCCCGCTTCGGTTGAGCCGGCGAAAACTGCTCGACGTCCAGGCCGATCGGGAAAGCCGCTACACGATCCGGCGATAGGCCGTCTCGATGAATCAGTTCCTGCCGGTTTCGTTCCCCCCCGGTCACGATCACCATGTCGAACAGGCGCCGGTACAACAGGTGCGTGGTGGCATTCTTATTGAGTGGCGCCGAGATATGGCGCGTGCGGATGACCTTCGGGCGCGAATTGAGTAACCGCGTGGAGAGCGCTGCGATCCAACTGTCCCGCGAGCTGTTGACGTGAACGATATCGGGCCGCTCCCGCCTGAGCAGCAGCCGAAAAGCGACAAGAGACAGCGGCAGGCGCCATTGCCGCATCACAAACGGCTCGACCGGGAGTCCCCGCTCCCTAGCCATCGACATGATGGGACTGCGCGGCTCCAACACCAGGCGGATGCGATGGCCGCGGGCCACCAATCGTTCGGCATGCAGCAGAACGGCGAGTTCCTGTCCGCCGACTGCCATGCTGGATTCCGCAATGAGAATGTTCACGATGATCCTGACTGACGTGATCGTCCAAGCTGCTGCTGCACCGCGCGTACCACCTGCTCCGATGTCACGCCGGTCAAGCACTCGAGCGTAACAGCGCGGGAACACTCACGACGGAAACAGGGCCTGCATTCGACTGCATGGGACAAGACGACATGTCCCGGTCCATAGGGGCCTGTTTTCACCGGATCGGTCGGGCCGAACAATGCCACGACCGGAGTGCCGACCGCCGCCGCAATATGCATCGGCCCGGAATCGTTCGTCACCAGCAGGGCCGCGCGGCGCAACAAACCGGGCAATAAGCCTACAGGGGTCTGTCCCGTCAGATCAATCGCTTTCGTGCGCATACGCGCCATGACGGCATGCGTCTCCGGTCGCTCCCCCGGGCCTCCCATAAACACAATCGGGATGCCCTGCGCATCGGCCAATCGATCCGCCGCTTCTGCAAAATGCTGCGGCGGCCAGCGCTTCGTTTCCCAACGGGCGGACACGTTCATCGCGATCCATGGAGACGAAGGGGCGAGACCTGCTGCGGTAAGTAGTGCTTCCGCAGCCTGACCGTCTTCAGGACGATCAAGGAAATCAAATCGCGGCACGTTCGGGCGCGCTGCACCCAGCGCCTCCGCCACCAACAGATACCGATCTACGGCATGCATCGACGCGATCGGGACGGCCACCCGTTGGGTGTAGAACCAGGGACTTCCCTCGCGTCCATTGGCAAATCCTACGCGCCGGCCGCCGCCGGTGAGCCAGGCCATGGCGCCGCTTCTGAACAACCCCTGCAGATCGACGACCAGATCGAACCCGGCCGCGCGGAGGTCCGGCACCCGCCCTATCCAGCCCATCACCCCCTGCTCCACCGCACAGACATGATCGACTCCGTCGATGACCTCCACCAGCGGGGCCCATTGCCGCTTGACCAGCCATGTCACCTCGGCCTGAGGAAACCGTTCACGCAGCGCGGCCAGAGTCGGCATCGCATGCACGATGTCGCCAAGCGAACTCGGTTTGATGAGCAGGATGCGGCGGACGGGCTTGGTCATTCGGCCACCAGGGATGATGCTCTCGCTCAACGCCTCACGTCGGCGGCCGGCTTGCGCGTCGCATGGGCAATGGTCCATTCAACCGCATGCGACAGGTCGGCGGCCACATGGTCCGGCGAAAGATTTCGCGCCGTCAAATCGGCCAACGCTTCCGCTCCGGACGGACCGGTCATGACCAGCACCGCGCGCGCGCCGACCTGCTTGGCCAATTCGACATCACGCACACTGTCTCCCACCACATAGGCACGACTCAAGTCCACCTGTAATTCGGCCAGGGCCCGATCGACCATGCCTCGGGACGGCTTCCGGCAATTACAGCGATCGTCCGGATGATGGGGGCAGAAGTACAAACCGTCGAGCGCCACGCCGTCTTCGGCCAACAAAAGCCGCAACTTGTTATGGATGGCTTCAAGATCCTTTGAACCGAAGTATCCTCGCCCCACCCCGGACTGATTCGTCACCACGACCAGCTTGGCACCCCCACTTTTCAGTCTGGCAAGCGCCGCGCCGACACCGGGAAACAGCATGAATTCTTCCGGTGTCTTTACATACCCGGTATCGACATTCAAGGTCCCATCGCGATCCAGAAACACAGTGACCCCTGCCAACGCCGTGGGTGACAGGACAGGTATCGCAGCGTCGGGCTCACGTACCGATGAAGGAGCCATGAGCGGTAGATGTTGCAACGCCGCGCCATGTACCTGCTCCACCGTTACGCCGGTCATGCACCGGTGATCGATGGGACATTCACGTAGCAAGCATGGCGCGCACGATACCGGTTGCCGGACCAGTTGCGCCCCGACGCCGAACGGCGACGTCGTCTGCCAATCGGTCGGACCGAACACCGCCACCAGGGGAACGTTGAAGGCCGCCGCTACATGCATGGGTCCCGTATCGTTCGTCAAAAACAACTGACAACGCTTCACCAGCGCCATCAATTCCCGCACCGTGGTCTGACCGGAACAGACGACCGTACGGGTGTTGATCTGATCGGCGATGGCTTTGCCCAACGCTTCTTCGCCCTTGGCCCCGACAATCGCCACACCAACCCGGGCCCCCGATTGGGTCTGCGCATCCTTGACCACACGATTGACGACCTCTGCATACCGATCCGGCAACCATCGCTTGGCATGGCCGTAGGTCGAACCGGGATTCACACCGATGACCAGATCCGACGAACCGATTCCGGCCTCAGCCAACCGGCGGGCAATCAACGCGGATTCTTCCGGCGTGACGAACAACCGCGGCGACGGCGCCTGGCCCTGCCCTCCCAAGGGTTTGAGCAGGTCCCAATAGTACTCGACCTGATGTCTCTGCGCGCTGCGCGGCGGCACGCCGACCGGATCGGTCAGTAAGAGACTGCGTCCGTCGGTGGCATACCCGAATCGCCTTGGAATGCCGGCTAAGAAGCTGATCAGCGCCGCCTCAAACGCATTCTGAAACAGAATGGCGAGATTGAACCGATGCCGCCGTAAGACACCGGCCAGGGTCCACTTACCGGTCAACCCTGCATGACGCCCCCGGTCGTCATAGACCAAGGTACGATTCACCGCCGGATGCTGCGCCAGCAGGTCCGCAATGGCCGGCTTCACGAGAAGCGTAATTTCAGCCTGCGGAAACAGCGCGCGCACCTGACTCAGGGCCGGCTCACACATGACGGCATCGCCCAGCCAATTGGGGCCGCGAACGACGATGCGCCGGATCTCGTCCTTACGCATGGCTCGCCGATCTGTGTTCCGGATTAAGGCTCAAAAGCTGCTCCAGCCGTTCTTGCCCGGAAACAATTTGCGTGCGAAGCCGGACAGCCCAACAAGCGTCATCACCCGTCAGAAAGGGCGCGACCTTGTCCGCGTCCTTCTCCGTCGTCACCAGCAGATCGACGCCGCCGGCTTTCGCTTTGGCACGAATCATTTCCATCATGGCATC
The DNA here is from genome assembly GCA_964556305.1 of uncultured Nitrospira sp. Classification (GTDB taxonomy): domain Bacteria; phylum Nitrospirota; class Nitrospiria; order Nitrospirales; family Nitrospiraceae; genus Nitrospira_A. The sequence continues at coordinate 13,406 of CAZKVY010000058.1, forward strand.
GGTATAGTGCACATGGTCGGGAAATGCCAGCGTCTCGATCACGGTAATTCCCAAGCGCGCGACCAAGGCGTGAAAGGACCCGGCATTGCCAATCCCGCTGAAAATCACTGCCGACCGGCCGCGAAACGCATCTGGCGGACGTTGCTCATCCCGTCCCACGCGTCGGAATTCCTCAGCCGGAAACCCCACAGAGATGGGAGAAGGAAGGGTCGGGCAGGCTTGCAGCAGCTGCCGCCAAATCTGATCCCCAGCCTGTTCGCGATCGACTCTGGTGATGAGCACAGCTGAGGCGCGGGCTGCCGCTGAGAGGGGTTCCCGTAAGCGGCCGACCGGCAACGTCGCTTGCAGACCGGCAGGATCCGTGGCGTCCACCAGTAACAGATTCACATCACGGTGGAGCTGGACATGCTGAAATCCGTCATCAAGCACAAAACAATCCACCGGCAGACGGCCCAATATCCACTGGCCGAGCGCATACCGGTTTGCTCCAACCGCCACCACCGCCTGAGGGCAACGACGCGCCATGAGATACGGTTCATCGCCGGCCTCTTCCGGTCCCACCAATACCTGCCGCCCGTCCGACACGAGCACCTGCGGAGCCTTGCTGCGGCGCCGATACCCGCGACTTAAGATGGCGACCCGTTTGCCCTGGGCGATCAATCGATCGACGACATGCATGACAACCGGCGTTTTACCTGTGCCGCCTACGGTGAGATTTCCGATGCTGATCACGGGGCGTGGCAACCGATGCGTCTGAAACCAGCCCTGTTCGTACCCCCACAGGCGGAGCCGGGCCGCCAGCTCATAGGGGTACCCCACCCATCGCAACCAGGATTGCAGCATCGCCGTCATGGCGAGCGCCGGCGCGACAACTCCCCACGCAGCCCATCGTTGGATTCACTCGACATGGCCGGCGGCGGGAGAAACGTGGCGATGATCTCCGCACTACGCTGAAGCGCGCCCTGGTTGTCTGCGACCACCTGCTGCGCCGCTTGTCCCATCTGTGTCAAGGCGTCTGAATTGTCCAGCAGTTCCCGCAAGCTCTGCGCAAGGCCCTGCGCCCCCTCTACTACGCGCCCGCCCCGGGCATTCAGTAAGAGCGCCGCGACTTCGGCGCAGTGATCGGTATGCGGTCCGAACAGCACCGGTTTTCCCCAGACGGCCGGTTCCAAAAGATTGTGCCCGCCCACCGGAACCAGGGTGCCGCCCACAAAGGTCACCGCGGCATCCCGGTAAAGCAGCGCCAATTCACCGCGGGTATCCAGAACCACGACGCGCGGGCCGGATGCGGACATCGACTCCGCACTGCCGGTGCTGCGGCGAGACACGGCCAATCCCTTGCCTCGCACCATCTGTTCGACCTGCGCCGCCCGTTCGATATGGCGGGGCGCCAGCACCAGACGGAGATCGGGAAAGTCTTCGCACAATGACTGATAGGCGTCGACGATCATGTCTTCCTCGCCCGGATGTGTGCTTCCCGCCACCACTAACCGCTCGCGCTCGCTGAGTCCCAATGCCTGCTTCGACACGACTGTGCCGCCGGCGGTGGCGTGCGGAACCGGCTGGTCGAACTTGATGTTTCCGGTGCAACGGACCCGCGACGGGTCGGCCCCCAATTCGATCATGCGCTGCGCATCACGCTCCGATTGCATCAGGCAACAGCTGATCATGTTCAACATCGTGCGATAAAAATCCCGGATCACCGGCAGGCGCTGTCGCTCAAACGACCCTGTGGAAAGCCGGCCGTTGACCAAGACCGAAGGAATGTTCCGGCGCCGCAGGCTTCGAAGGAGATTGGGCCAGAGTTCGGTTTCGACAAACACATACAGACTGGGCCTGAGATGAGCGATCGCCCGATTGACGACCCAAGGGAAATCCAACGGAGCATACCGGTGTTCCGCCAGGCCTTCCAGGCGCTGCTCCACCGCTTCTCGTCCCGTTTCGGTCACGGTCGAGACCACCAATCTCGCCAGCGGATATCGCCGGCGCAGTTCCCGCACAAGCGGCGCCACCGCGACAACTTCCCCCAAGGACACCGCGTGAATCCAGATGCAGGCCGTCGCAAGGCCCTGTTCCCGGGGCTGCTCCGCGAGCAACCCCAGCCGCTGAGGTAATCCCCGCCGGCACCGCTGCTTTGCCAGCAACACACAGAGGATAACCGGGGAGACAAGGAGGAGCAGGGTGTTGTAGAGCAGATACCACATTACGGACGAGCCTGCAGGGCCGCCGCATCGGCCTCGATCGTCATGCGGTTCAGGATCGCTTCCAATTCCCCGCGCAGGCGCTCCAGGTCGTCAGCAGACGCATCGGGCGGCACTGAGAGAGGCGTCCCGATGAGGAAGATCCCCTGCGAGAACGGATACGGCATGATGAACCGGTCCCAGCTCGCGAAGAGTTTTTTTTTGAGCAGCCGAAGGCCATGGGGACAATGGGCAAACCGGTGGCCCTCGCCAACTGCACCACACCCACCTTGGCGACCTGCCGAGGTCCTTTCGGTCCATCCGGCGTCAGGACTAAGTTGCCGCCCGATCGTCCCAGGCGAACCAGCCGGCGAAAGGCCTCCGCGCCGCCTCTGGTGCTCGAGCCTCGCACGGCATCCAACCCGAAACGCGCCACAATCCGGCAGATCAATTCACCATCCCGATGCTGACTGATCAGGATATGCGCTTTGAGACCAGGGATGGCCAGCGGCATCATGAGTTGCTGCGCATGCCAAAAGGCCAGGATCACTCGCTGTCCCTGTGCGAAGATGCGGGACACATGTTCTCCGCCTTCGGTCCGCCAGCTCATTGTGCGGCGCAGCAGCTGAATGATGTGATACCCGACAGGCGGCACCACCGCGACTTTGAGCGCATTCGTCAGTCGCTTCGTCACGGCCTGTTTCGGCCGAGGACCGGCTGGGGAACCGTTCGTCATGGAATCGCTCACCTCTTCACCCTCTGCCCTCCGGCTATTGCGGAAGCGCGTCCGCAAACTGCATCGCATGGAGGCGCTTATAGAGGCCCCCTTTGCGCAGTAACTCGTCATGCGTCCCGATTTCCGCGACCGTCCCGCGGTCGAGCACGACAATGCGATCGGCATTCTGAATGGTCGAAAGCCGATGCGCCACCACCAGGGTCGTGCGGTTCCGCATCAGGTTGGATAAGGCCATCTGCACGATGCGCTCCGACTGCGTATCCAATGCCGACGTCGCCTCATCCAGGACCAAAATCGGTGGATCGCGTAAAATCGCCCGGGCAATCGCCAATCGTTGCCGTTCGCCGCCCGACAATTTGACCCCGCGCTCTCCGATCAACGTGTCGTAGCCCTCCGGCATGCGCGCGATAAAATCATGCGCGTAGGCTAGTTGCGCCGCCCGCGTCACGTCCTCGAGGGTCGCGCCCTGCCGCCCATACCCGATGTTATTGCGGACCGTATCGTCGAACAGTACGACTTCCTGCGATACAATCCCGATCTGTCCGCGCACCGACTGCAGTGTGCAGGTCCGGATATCCACATCGTCGATCAGGATCTGCCCGCCGCTCGGGTCGTAGAATCTCGGCAACAGACTGACTAGGGTGGTCTTGCCGCTGCCGCTGCTCCCCACAAGCGCAATGACCTCGCCCGCGCGAATCGTCAAATCGATGGCCTTCAGGGCCGGGTCCCCCTGCCCTTCATACTGGAAGGCGACCTGCCGGAATTCGAGGGAACGGGAAATCTGAGGCAACTCCGTGTGTCCCCCGTTGGCAGCCTGTTCGGTGGGAAGATCAAGCACATCAAAGACGCGTTCCGCGGCCGCGAGCGCCTGCTGCACGGTGTTGTTGGCGCCGGACAGCCGTCGAATGGGCGTATAGGCCATGAACATCGCGGCCAAGAATGAAAAGAACGCACCCGGAGTCATTTCATCGTGAATCACCAGATACCCGCCGTACCAGATGATTCCCGCCACCCCGAGCACACCGATCACCTCCATATGCGAGGAGCCCAGGGAGGAGACCTGGATGGCCTTCATCGTCGTCTGAATGAAGGCATCGTTGCTCTGACGAAACCGCTTGGCCTCGTCTTCCTCCCGGCCGAAGGATTTCACCATCCGAATACCGGCCAGGGCCTCCTGGAGCGTCGAGGCCATGTCACCCATACGCTCCTGCCCGCGCGTGGCGAGCCCTCTCAACTTCTTTCCCATGCGCGCCATCGTGACCACGGACAACGGCACCACGATCATGGATACCATGGCCAACTTCCAATTCTGGTAAATGATCACGCCGATCATCGCCAGAAAGGTCAGCCCCTGCTGGAATAAATCTTTCAAGACTCCGGCCACGGCATTGGCCATTTGATTCACATCGTTGATGACGCGCGATACGAGCCGACCGGAGGTATTCGTATCGTGAAAGCGGACCGGCAAACGAACCAGTTTCGAGAAGAGCTGCTCCCTGATGTCGCCGATCACCTGGTTGCCAACATAATTCATCAGATAGTTCTGACCGTAGTTGAACACGCCTTTGAGCACAGCCACGGCCAGAATCGCCACGGGCAGGACGAGGAGCAGGCTTTCATCCTTGCTGATGAACAGACCGTCGAGCACCGGACGTACCAGCCAGGCATAGGCGGCGGAGAGACCCGCCACGAGCAGCGCGCAGACGAACGCGGCGCCCAATCGGAATCGATAGGGGTTCAGATAGGCGAGGAGCCGAAGATAATGTTTCATGATCGGCACTCAGCCAGCACGGCTTCGGCTGCCCGTCGGGAAGCCCCGGGCGTTCCTAACGCCTGGCGCACCGACAGCAGTGCGGCCTTCATCTCCGCATAGGCGCGAGGATCCGCTAACAGCCGCTCGATCTCCTGAACCAATCGTTCAGGGGTGGCCTCGTCGTGAATCAGCTCGGGGACAATCCCACGACCCGCCACCAGATTGGCCAACCCGATCCAGGGCACGCGGATCAACAAGCGCGCCAGTCGATAGGTGATCCAGGACGAGGCCCGATAGAACAAAATCATCGGTGTCCCTACCACCGCCGCTTGCAAGGTGGAGGTGCCCGACTTAACGACGAGCAGATCCGAAGCGGCCATCACTTCGCTGGCCTGATTGCGGAACACCCGAATCGGCACGGCGCTTCCTTCCAGCAAGCCGGCGAGAAACTGATCCTGAATCGAGGAGGCCTGCGCCAGGATGAATTGCATGGTCGGATGGCGTTGCGCGAGCCGCTTCACGGTCTCCAGCAGCACCGGGATATGTTCGAGCAATTCGGCCTTACGGCTGCCCGGAAACAGCCCGATGACGGGCCCCGCATCCGACAACCCGAATTGGCGGCGCAACGCATCCCGGTCATACGATGGGGCCACTTCGTCCAGGATCGGATTGCCGACAAAGGTGCAGCGTACGCCGGCCTTCTTATAGAGCGGATCCTCGAACGGCAGAATCGCGAGGACATGGTCGACCCGCTGTTGAATCCACCGCATCCGGCCCCGGCGCCAGGCCCACACTTGCGGCGCAATGTAGTACACGATTTTCAGGCCGCAGGCCCGGGCGACACGGGCAAAATGGAAGTTGAGTCCGGGATTGTCGATCAAGACGACGAGATCCCAGCGCTCGCCCTTGATCAATGCGCGGATACGGGAAATTCTCTGCAGCATGGTCTTGACCGCTGACAGACCGATGAGCCCCATCACATCCAATTGAGGGATATCCTTCACCAGTTCCGCGCCCGCTGCCCGCATGGAGGCGCCGCCGATTCCCACAATCTGGAGCGATGGCGACAGGTCCTTCAACGCCTTGACCAAATGGGCTCCGTGGAGATCGCCGGAGGCCTCTCCGGTGATGACTAGGATACGAGGCATGTCGCTCTGTTCAGGCCGACCCGCGCCGACATGGCACTCCTAGAGACTGTCATGGTCAAATGCCGCCTCGGACACGTCTCCGGCGGTATGGCGCTGTGTAAATTGACCGATGGCTTCCAATACCCGGGCAGCCAGGTTGAGCGCCGCCTCCCCGTCCTCACCCGACACGACCGGGCGCGACCTGGTCGCCACCGCATGAATGAATGCTTCCAGCTCCAATCGCAACGGCTCATCATCCCCGGCCTGGAAGGTTTCGACATCGATCGTCGGCCGCGGCCCGCTGCCGTGCACGCGCCGCGACACCATCGCCTGACGCGATTGAAAATCGATCGAGACATAGCGATCGCGCTGAAAAAACCGTAACCGGCGCATCTTGTTCGTGGAGACGCGGCTCGCCGTCAGGTTGGCGACGCAGCCGCTCGCAAACGCGATACGGGCATTGGCGATATCGATATTGGACGAGAGCACCGGCACCCCGGCAGCGCGGACTTCTTCCACCGGCCCGGGATTGAACGACAGAACGAGATCCAGATCGTGGATCATCAAATCCAGCACCACATCGACGTCGGTTCCCCGCTCGCCGAAGGCGCTGAGTCGATGGCCTTCAATGAAGGCGGGACGTTCGATGGAGGAACGCATGCGTTGCATGATCGGGTTAAATCGCTCGCTGTGTCCGACCTGCAACAGGCACCCGTGCCGGGCGGCCAGGTCGACCAATTCACGGGCCTCGGCCGAGGTCACGGCAATCGGTTTTTCAACCAGGACATGTTTCCCGGCTTCCAGACAGGCCTTCGCCGTGGCGAAATGGGCGGAGGTCGGGGCTGCTACGCTAACGAGATCGACCTGTTTCAACACATCGGCGAGTTGTGTCCAGGCCTGCACACCGTGACGCTCGGCGATCATCTTGGCACGGTCCGGCGACGCATCACACACGCCGGCCAGCGTGACACCGGGGAGCGTCGCGTAATGCCGCGCATGGTGCTGCCCAAGATGGCCGACGCCGATCACACCGGCGCGAAGTGGCGTCATTGCGCCCTCTCCTGTCCGCCCTGAACGGCCGCTGTCTCCATAGTGGCTGGTCTCATGTCATCCCGACGATGGCGATTCCCGCGCGGTTCGCTTTCGCAATGGTCTCGTCGCGGTCCAGAAGAATTCCACGTCCTGCCTCCAACGCCAGCACGGATGCCTTGACGGCTTCCATGACCTCGATCGTGCGCGGGCCGACGGCGGGAAGATCAAACCGGAGATCTTGCTGGGGTTTGCATCGCTTGACGACGACCGCACCCCCATGCGCTAATTCACCCCCGCGACGAATGGCTCCATCCGTCCCCTCCACGGCTTCGACCGCCACGATGACGCGATCTTTCACCACGACGCACTGACCGATATCCAACGCGCCGATCTGCTTCCCCACATCCCAGCCGTAGCGGATATCTTCCCACTCCTTTTTACTCGGCTCGCGCCGCGTCAACGTGCCCGCTTCGACCAGAATACCTTGAAGTCCGAAGGTGGACTCGCAGATACGGATGCCTTCCTGTTCGATCTCCTCGGCGACCCGGCGAAGAATGTCGTCATCCTTGAGGTGAATCAGTTTGGCGGCCAGGGCTAAGGCGCGAAAGTCCGGGCGGACCGTGGAAAAGACGTGCGTCTTCTTGATACCGCCCAACATGACGGCCTGCTGCACGCCATCACCCTTAAGCGCGTCGATCAACTTGCCGAACTGGCCGATCTTGATCCAGTGGATGTGGTCGACATGCTGCGCCAATTCCGGATCGGTTTCGCCTTCGTGCGCCACTGCAAAAACCGAGTACCCGAGGCGTTTCGCATTGTCGGCGAAGATGATCGGAAACCGGCCATTACCCGCGATCAGTCCGATGCGCTGTCCTTCGGGAGCCTGACCGTCATTTCCTGCATGCCCGCCCACCCGCGTTATTCCTCTTCGCCTTCTTGATCTTTGCCCACTGAGCGGCAAATACCCCGTTTGGTCCCCTGCATGAAGTCGGCGACCTGCATGACGTCCTGGCTCGCACCGAACGTTTCCCGCGCCAGTTTGACGGCTTCCGCCACGCGATGTCCCGAGCGAAAGAGCACCTCGTAGGCTTTCTTCAACGCCGCGATACGTTCGGCCGAAAATCCGTGCCGGCGCAGTCCGATCGAGTTCAATCCATACATGCGGGCGCGGTAGCCTCCGGCCGCCCGCATGAACGGAGGCAGGTCCTGGCCGAGCGCACAGCACCCCCCAACCATGGCATAGGCGCCGATTCGCACGAATTGGTGAATACCGGAGAGTCCGCCGATGATGGCGTGGTCGCCGATGGAAATATGCCCCGCCAGGCTGGCGGCATTCGCCAGGATGAGGTGATTGCCCAGATGGCAATCGTGCGCGACATGCACGTAGGCCATTAGAAAATTCGAATGGCCTACGGTGGTCACGCCCCCGCCTTGCACGGTGGCCCGATTGACGGTCACATACTCGCGCAGAATGTTATCGTGGCCGATGACGACCTTCGTTGGCTCGCCTTTGTACTGCATGTGTTGAGGCGGGCCCCCAACCGAGACGAAGGGATGCAGTTCGCACCGTTCGCCGATATCGGTCCACCCGTCGATCGACACATGGGACAGGACGCGCGTGCCGGCAGCGATGGTGACGTGTTCCCCGACGACGGAGTACGCTCCGACTTCCACATCATCTGCGAGCACCGCTTTCGGATGGATCACCGCGGTCGGATGAATCTTCACTCACACCTCCTCACCCTCTGGCAGACTGTCGCAAAGACCCGTCAGCATCGTCGTCGTCTTGCTGAAGGACCGGTTGGAACAGCCTGCGGTTCCCGTGCACTCCGGCCTATCCGGCCGAGAAAAATACGTCGCCTTATTTCGCCGCTGCTTCGTCCATCACCATGGCCGTGACTTCTGCTTCGCAGACCAATTCGGTCTCGACGAAGGCCTTGCCCTGCATCTTCCAGAATGGAGCGCGTTTCTTGAGCACATCCACTTCCAAGCGCAAAATATCGCCGGGCACGACAGGCTTCCGGAACTTCGCCCCGTCGATGCCGGTCAAGTACACGACCGGACGCCCGACCGCGCCGAGCGACTTGAACGCGAGCACGCCTCCGACCTGGGCTAACGCTTCGAGAATCAGCACGCCCGGCATGACCGGGCGCCCGGGGAAGTGCCCCTGAAAAAACGGCTCGTTGATCGTCACATTCTTGATGCCCACAATCCGGCGATCTGGGTCGAGTTCGCGAATGCGGTCGACCAGCAAAAACGGATACCGGTGGGGAAGGATCGATTGAATCTCAACGCTCTCCATCACTGACATCAGCCCCGCCTCCTGTGTTGCGTAGACGATTTCGACCGGCCGCTACTTGTTCTGCCGATCGAACTCCTTGATGATCTGTTCCGTCAGATCGACCGACGGGTGACTGTAGATCACAATCTTGACCGTCGCCTCACTGCCCTTGTCCAAGACGGCTGTATAGCCTTCCTTCTGTGCGACCGCCGACGCCGCGGCCTGAATTTTCACGGCATATTCCGCCACCATGCCGCGCTGCTTTTCCTGCACCTCGCGATTGAAGTCCTGAATCC